>DATDOV010000062.1:0-201364 GCA_035293105.1 Blastocatellia bacterium | reverse complement strand
CCTGATGCAGGCGCGTCTCAAGCACCGCTGCCATACCGCCCAGCCTCAGTTGCCGTAAAGCATGATTCAACTCAATCAGGTTCATTGTTCTCTTGCTCCTTTGTTCTTTGGTGGATTAGATCGCGGTACTGCGCGAGTTCGCGGATCAGGGGATCTACCTGATGCAACGTGAGTGGGAGTTGCGGCTGTCGCTCGAGATAGCGGCGCACAAAGCGATACTCGTGCACTCCCATATCAAGGGCGGCCGCGCAGGCATCGTCTACTACCCCCGCGCCGAACCTCTTGGCTAGCGACAGGACTCCCTGGATACGGCGGATGCCCACTTGCCCCTGGCGCTGATGGATGGCCTCGCACAGTGCGCCGATGTGAGACCCGGCGCGGCCGGCTCGCCCCAGCAACTGCGTGGTAGACAGCGGGGTCCGTGGCGCACGGTCTTCTTCTTTGATCCGATGCCATCCACGTTTCTGGCGCAGGTGCTCGCGCAGAAGCTGACCGGTCTTTGGATCCAGCAGACGTACCTGGAGCCCGTCCCACTGAACATGTACCTGACGGCCAATCCAACCTGGCGGCGCGCTGTAGTAGGCAGCCTCTACCTCGACGCAGCCGTCCAGATGCACCGAGCGCTTCCCGTATTGGTAAGAGCGGAAAGGCTCGAGTGGCAGGGGAAGCAAAGCCGGCTTCTCTTCGGCAAACATCGCCGCCACTTGCCGTTTAGTCGTCCCGTGAATGCGAGTATCCGCCCAGTGCTCTTCCCAGTGATCAAGGTAAGCCTGCGCTTCGTCCAGGGTCTCGAAGCGCTGTCCTTTCAGAGGCGTTCGCTGAGCGTGTCCCACACCCGACTCAACCTTGCCTTTGCGATCCGGATCGCGGACTCGACAGGGCATGGCTACCGCGCCGTAGTGTGCGAGCAAATCACGATAGAGCGGATTGAGAGCCGGATCGTAGATGTCCGGGGTGAGCACGCCTTCGCGCAAATTGTCGAGCACGACGATGCGCACGCTACCACCAAGACGGCGAAACGCTTTCTCGTGCAGGTCAGCCCAGATGCGCGAGTTGGAACCGAAGACCAGCAGCCGAACCGACTTTCGACTGTAGCCGAGTGTCAACACGAACAGGCGAGTTCGCCGGTGCTTGCCGGTCTGCGGATCGCGAACCATCGGGCCGGCGCCGTAATCGACTTGAGCTTCCTCGCCAGGGGCGGTGACGATCACCGCTCGTGCTTGAAGCACTTGAGAAGGCTGGATCTTGTTAGCGAAGCGCTTGACGCTTTGATAGCCCCGCTCAAAGCCGTATTGAGTAACCAGGTCCTGCCAGATCGCCATCGCATTCCGACCGCGATCGAGTGCTTGCTCGATGACTTCGCGGTACGGTTCACAGGCGCTGACTGACCTACTGCGACTGCGTGGAGGGTCAGAGTCGGTGGTCACCTCGTTGGCCGGTTTTGAAGGGGCGGAGTCGGTGGTCAGCTCGTTGGCCGGTTTTGAAGGGGCGGAGTCGGTGGTCGCCTCATTGGCCGGTTTTGCCGGTCCCCGACGCCCCCACCCGCCCGGTGACCGCACTCCGATCCCAGCCGCCTTGAGGTAGTTACCCGCTGTTTCTCGCCGCACACCAGTGGCTTGCTCGATGCGCCGCAAGGTCCATCCGAGCCGTCCCAGTGCAAGGATTTGTTGTTTCTTTTCGTCGCTCAAAACGTTGCTCATACCGACCGAGGCTACTAAGCCCCTGGTCGGCGTCAACGTCCCTGACGACTCACTTCTGTATGGCCGGTTTTGAGGTGATCATGTATGGCCGGTTTTGGGTGACCACCGAGGGCGAGGAGAACTGCGATGAAGTCCTGTTACCGCCTTGTCAGGTTGGCGGGTCGGTGTGATTGGTCTGGCGACGCCTGCGTCTGCGCTGGCAGTTGATGACTGGAAAGACAGGAAGCCATCAGTGCGGCCCGCCTCTTGATGTGAGACCGAAGGGGAGTGACAGGGGAAGGCGATACCAGTTCCTGATAGCTGGCAGACCGCGTGTGGGCTCGCGGAGGTCAGCTCGCCAACCTCGTCGACAGTTAGTTGGAGCATCAAGCGGATTCTTGAGGTAGAATGACCGCGAAGGACTCCGGCAGTGACCAAGGATAAAGAAGAACTTCTGCGCAACCCCAAGCCTGGAACGAAAGCAGCGGCAGCTCGAGAGTTTGGCATCGACCTGACGCTCACCATCGAGCGGTTGCGCCGTACGCCGGAGCAGCGCATTCGCGACCTGCAGAGCTACATCAACGACATTGAGAAGCTCCGGGCCGGGCTCAAGAGTCGCACGTCATGATCGAGATTCGAGAAACCCTTGAATTCCTCACCGCGCGTGCCGTTGAGTTCATTATCATCGGAGGTGTCGCTGCCAACATCCACGGATCAACTCAGGCGACCTTCGACCTCGACATCTGTTACGCGCGCAACGCCCGGAACTTGGAACGGCTGGGGCTGGCGTTAATAGACATCCACGCGACGCTTCGCAACGCCCCGCCGGATTTGCCGTTCCGTCCGGATGCCGAAACACTCCGACGCGGTCTCAACTTCACCTTCAACACCGACCTTGGCACGCTGGACCTGCTGGGCGAAGTCGCTGGTGTCGGTACATTCGAGGATATAGTCGGGGCCTGCCAAACTACCGAGCTGTTTGGAAAGCACTATTCGGTCATCTCTCTGCCTCATCTGATCTCGGCAAAACGCGCTGCGGGCCGCGCCAAAGATCTGTCGGCGCTTCCGGAATTGGAGGCCATTCTAGAATATCAACGGAATGACCAAGCGACGTAGGTAAACCGTGGCGGAGTTACCCACTGCCAAACAGGGCCGGCACGTTCATCGTGAACGCCAGGCGGAGACCGCTCTCAGCCTCGCGGGCTAGGCGAGTCCGTTTTCACGCAAGCCTCGTGTATCTAACTCATCCTCTCCCGCTCTGTACCCCCGTCGCACGAGTGATCACTTCGAGCGGACATTACCAAAGAGAAGAATTGGAGGAATCTGACGAATGAGATCGAACCGAATCTGGGTACTGGGGTTAGTGTCGGTTGCACTTGCGATCGCTTCCATTGGAACAGTAACAACCCGCGCGGCGGCTAATGAGGTGAGGCTCCGAGTCCAACTCGCGGGCGCTACAATCAATGGCATGACGCCGAAGGGCAAGGCGGAGTTTCGGTCCCGAAACAACACCAATCAGTTCACGGTGCAAGTCGAGAACATGAACTTCCCCGACGGGACTGTCTTCAACGTCGCGGTCAACGGCCAGCCGCTCTCGCAGCAGATCACCATCGCGCTGTTGCGCGGCGGGTTCCAGCTCAACACCAACGACGGTGACGTGGTGCCGGCAATCGGACTCGGCGCAACCGTAGTGGTGACTGACCAGGCTGGAGCTACTGTCTTGGCCGGGAGCTTCTGAAGTTTGAACCAGGCGCCACCTCCTCAGCCTGATGGCCTTCTCTCCGACCATCAGACTGGGAGGGTGGAACCAGCCACAATCGGGGCCTGACTGATGTCAGGCCCTTCGATTAACAACGAACCAACCCGCCTCTCTGCGTCGAGGCGCCCTGCAAGTCCCACCCTCACACGCTTCGACTCGGACCGGCGGCGGTCAAGAGGAGGAGAAGAATGAATCGCAAACGTCGTTTCGCATGCACAGCGGCAGCCGTGTCTCTGTTTCTGATCGGCGCCGCCGTTTCAATTATTCCTTCTGCGAAAGCAGATGACAGCCGGGTGATCTTCGAGTTGACCGATGAGCCGGGCCGCTGGTTCAAGAACACCGCCGGTCCCATAGCCGGCACTCAGTCGCTCGCGGTCGCAAGGCCCGGCGTCGAAGTCAAGTTCACCGGAAAGTCTCACACCGTTCACACGATGACCAGCCTGTTGTTCCCAACCGGCGCAGCCGGAATGCCCTTCGATACCAATCCGAGCAAGGGCACGCGGTCGCTGGTTCTCACGACGCCCGGACTGTACGTCTTCGTGTGCAAAATTCATCCGTACATGCTCGGGGCCGTCATCGTCGACGACCCGGCTACGGTGGGCCTGGACCTCGGCGAGACCGTCACGCTTGTGACCGGGGTGACCGTGCCCTCGAGCAGCGACCTCGCAACGCGATTGCTGCGGACGTTTTTCATCGCGACCAACCCGTCGAACTGGCAGAACTACGGATCGGCCGCGCCTTGGCACGTGACTTATCCAAACGTCGACGTGAGGATAACGGGCGGGGCGGTGGTCAATCTGCCGGCGGTGTTGAATGCCCGGTACGGCAATGACATCGCGCTTGCGCCGCTCGCCAATCCCGCGACTCCGGGGGTCGGCGAAGTGTGGGTCGATACTCAGTTCGAGCTGACCGCCCGCAAGGAGAAACCGGGCACGGCGACCGCAGTCAACGCGACCTCGTGGCTTCCGACACGAAAGGTCGCGCTGCCGCAGATCAATATGAACAACCCGCACAATATGTGGACCGACCGGGACCAGAACCTGATCTACCAGACTCAGTGGTTCGACAGCAAGCTGACGGTCTTCGAGCGGGCGACCGGCCGGTTCATCAAAGACATCTCGGTGGGCGAAGCGCCATCTCACGTGATGACCCGCGTCGATACTGATCAGCTTCACGTCGCGTTGAACGGAGACCCGAAGGTTGAATCGGTCGTCGAGCTGTCGCCTCTTGCCGAGGGGGTCGAACGACGGGTCAACATCGGCCGAGGGAATCCGCATGCGCACTGGATGGGTCACGACGGCAAGACGATGGTCACGCCTAACGCGTTCACGGCCGATTCGACTATCTATGATTTCGTCGCCGACGCGATACAGAACATCGTACCCGCCGGTCCGCATCCGATCGCTACCGGGATGATGCCCGACGACAGCAAATACTACGTCGCGAACTTCCTCGGCAACTCGATCACCGTGATAGACACGGCGACGGGCGCGACGCTTGGGACGATCAACCTGATCGCCAACTACGACCCGATCAGCGGCGCGATAACCGGTCCGGTCGGCGGCTTGCCGATTCAGACTCCGGTGAGTCCTAACGGCAGGTACATGGTCACGGCTAACACGCTCACGGCGACGATTCTGATCACCGAGACGGCAGGCGACACGCTGGTGAAGATGCTGCCGTGCGACGCTGGCTGTCATGGCGTCCAGTTCGGCGCGAAGAAGGGCGGCGGCTACTACGCTTACGTGTCGAGCAAATTCTCGAACAGCTTGATCGTCGTCGACGGTGACCCGAACAATGACGGCGACCCGGCCGACGCGATGGTCGTTGGCCGGATACTACTCACCGCGAGATCGAGCACCGCACGGGACGATCGAATCGTCGGCAACGGCGGGATGGGCGGACAAGGGGTGCTCGCGATTCCGGTTGTCTACAATGGCTGGGTACAGAAGCTCCCGCAGGTTTGGCGAGACAAGCTGACACCGGGCCAAATCAATCCGATTCCCTGAACGATTGGTTGCAAGCTCGGAACTGGACCGGCGGCGGTGGTCACGATTAGTCGTGACCACCGTCACATACTCCTCCCTGCATCATCTTCTATACTGACCACGTGTATTTTCTTCGCCCGCGTCTCCTCCTATGAAGCGGACACCGCCCGCGCAAGACCCCAGCGCGAGTCTGGCGCAGGGCTGGCTCCGATGAACCACGATGAATCCCGATGAATCTCTGACAGAGACCTTGCACGGCCAGTGGTGTGGCCGTTCGACGCTTTATTGAAGAGGGGAAACGGGGATGAAAGCACTTATCCTATCCATCGCAATCCTGGGCATCGCGGTATTCGGCATTCCGACTTCCAATGCCTTCGTCGCTCAACCGACGATCAGTTCGCTGTCCGCCGGTTCCCTGTCGCGCAGCGGGCGGCTGTTGATTAATGGCACCGGCTTCGGAGCAGCGCAAGGCACAGGCCGCGTTGAGATCGCTGGGCTGACTGCGCCCGTCACGTGGTGGTCAGACACGCTCGTCGTAGCGTACGTGCTGGAAGCCACGCCCGTCGGCAGTGGAACGGTTCGCATCGTCAATGAAGGCGGCGCAAGCAATCAGCTCTCACTCAACGTCACGCTGAGGCCGGCCGCGAGCGGACAGGTCAAGTGGCGATTCCAGGCGGATGCTCCCTACATTCTTCATCGGCCTGCGGTTGGGCCTGATGGGACGGTCTATGTTTACGACGCGCTCGCGAACCTCTACGCGCTGACGCCCGACGGTGGATTGAAGTGGATCTTCAAAGCCGGCCCCGTCGGCTACCTGTCGGAAGTTTCGGTTGGCGCGGACGGGACCGTTTACGTCGCGGGCGGAGCGGGCGCGGGAAACACGATCTTCGCGGTGAACCCCGACGGAACTGAGAAGTGGAGGTTCTCGGATCCCTCGAATCAGGGTCTGATCGCCGGACCCAACGTAGGCGCGGACGGAAAGATCTATGCGGTGTTCGACATGCCGGGGCTTGGGGCGGTCGCCCTGTCGGCCGCAGGCCAGTTGCAGTGGAATGTCGCGGGCTTCAACGAGCGCGGTCCGGTCGGTGAGGAGATCGGGTTCGGCGCACCGGGTCAGTTCTATTTTTCCTGCGATATGGGAGGCACAGGTCAGCCGACGTCGTTATTCGGGTTCGGATTCGATGGCCGCAGGCGCTTTCAGACTCCCGCGGGCGACACCAGTCAAGCTCAGGCCGCGGTGGCATCCGAAGGGACGGTCTATCTGCGTACCTTTATCTCAACGGGGGGATTGAGGCTTGCGGCGTTCGATCCGGGCGGAACCCAGAGATGGACCTTCTTCAACGTTGGGACCAACGACCTGACCGATCCGGGAGTGGGCACGGACGGCGTCGTTTACATCGGGCAGAATCTCTTCAACCTGTTTGCGGTGAACCCGAACGGAACGCAGAAATGGAAGTACACCGACGCCGGAATCCTCTTCAGCCCGATGGCAAGCCCGTTGAATGATCTGGTGTTGATGGGCGGGAGAGTCGATTACGGTCAGCCGGGTTTCTTCCTCGCCGTGAGCACCGCCGGCCGCGCTCTGTGGCGCGTCGATCTGCCGATGGAGAACGGCGCGAACATTATTCCGTACTCGCGCCCGCGATTCGCGCCCGATGGCCGCGCGGCATATATCGGCACGGCAATACCCGGGCAGAATCAAGCCGACGAGTACTGTTATGTATACGCGCTTCAGACGGCGGCCGGGTCCACGTCTAGCAGTTTGTCTTCGGTGACGCTGAACCCGATCGAGGTGATCGGCGGTAGCTCGTCGCTGGGAACCATCAGTCTGACTGGGCCGGCTCCTGCCGGCGGCGCGAGGGTGACTTTGTCGAGCGACGACCCGCTTACGGCGACCCCGCCGATCAGCGCTACGGTGCCGGCGGGATCGACCAGCGCGACGTTTTCGGTGACGACCAGTTCGGTTTCAGCGATGGAATTCGTCAACCTAGCAGCGTCGTATCTCGGGGCGAGCAAGACCGCTACGTTGATAGTGTCGCCTGCGATCGGCGGGCCGTCGCTTTCGTCGCTGACCTTGAATCCAACCTCCGTTCAAGCAGGAGGTTCCGCGCAAGCGACCGTCGCGCTGGCGAGCGCAGCTCCATCTGGCGGTGCGGTCGTATCGCTCTCGAGCAGCAATGGCTCGGTGGCAACGACACCGGCAACCGTAACCGTGCCCGCGGGCGCGACCAGCGCGACGTTCACCGTCACGAGCGGCGCCGTCCTATCGCCGAGCTCGGCAACCATCACGGCAACGCTGGGAACGGCAACGCGCAGCGCGACGCTCAATGTAACACCGCCGCCGCCGGCTGACACCGTAGCAATCCAGCAGGCGCTCTGGGTCACGTCAAAACGCCAGCTTCGCGTGTCGGCGACCAGCACGAACGCAGCAGCGAGTCTGAGCGTCTATGCGACCTCCACCGGTCAGTTGCTCGGCGCGCTGACGAATGACGGCGCCGGATCATATAGCGTCCGGCTGCGGTTGTCGTCGAACCCGCAGAACATCACCGTCAGAAGCACATCAGGTGGTTCAGCGAGCAAAGCCGTAAACGTCAAATGACGCGGCTCTGCCCCCACCGGACCACTGATGGCGCACGTTCTCCAGGCTTACTGAGATCATCCTTCTGACGATTCGACGGCGTTGACGTACTCCTTCAGCGGTGCGGGGTAGAGCCGCTTCTGGCCGCGCTGCTTGCGCGGAAGCTCCTCCAACTCTCGCTGAACGCTAGGGAGCTCACCTGACGGAAGGCGTTCGCGCGGGTCGGCGTTCGGGTGTGGAAGTGGTTATTGCCGGTCATCCCGATTGTCGAACGACGGCAATCGGGTTCTTTCCGCGGCGGCCCAAAGGCTCTCGGCCGCACGGCAAACGTCGCTGACTTCAACTTGAGTCATGCACCGATGATCGATCGGGCAGTCGCGCAGCATGCACGGCGAACACTCGACATCGCCGCGCACGACCATCGCTGCATCCGAGAGCGGGCGCGTAGTGAGATGCTCGGTCGGACCGAATACGACCACCGTCGGCACTCCGAGCGCCGCCGATGCGTGGGCTGTCCCGGTGTCGTTCGAGATCACCAGCGATGCGGATGAGAGCACGCCCTTTAACTCGGCGATGCTGGTTTGTCCCGCCAGGACCACCGCGGGTGAATTCATCCGAGCGGCGACTTCAGAGGCAACATCAAGGTCGCCGGCGGACCCGATGATGATTGATTGAAATCCATGCTTTTCGGACAATCGATCTGCCGCCTGAGCGAATCGTTCTGCGGGCCATCGCTTGGCGCGGCTGTTGGTCGCTCCGGGGTTGAGCGCGAGGATGAGCGGTGCGGAAGCAGCCTGGCCGTTCCCGCCGATTGTCACTCCGGCCGCCGTCAGAAAACGCCGCGCGTGGTCCCTCTGATCGGCGGAAACGCTGAGGTGGGGCGCGGTGCCCTCGAAGCGTTCGCTGCTCTTGCCCGTCAGCGCGCGCTCGATGTTGGCGGCGATGTTGAGGTAGTAGAAAACTTGATGACTGGTCCGGTTGTCGCGTTCGAGCGGTACTACTTGATCGAGCAGACCGCGACGGCCATCGGTCGGATAGCCGATGATCTTACGGACGCCCGCGGCGCGAGAGAGCAGCGCCGCCCCGAAAGCGTTCTGGAGCAGAACGGCGATGTCGAATCGCTCGCGCTTGAGCCGCCGGGCGTCGCGCATGAATCCTCGAACGAACCCGAACGGGCCGCGCACGTCGCTGAGGTGGATGATCTCGTCCGCGAGTCCTTCGCCGGCGAACAACCCGGCGACCCACGGCCGCGCAACCAACGTGACGCGAGAGTCGATGAAGATGCGCCTCAACTCATGAAGCGCGGGCACGGACATGACCGCGTCGCCGACCCAGTTAGGGAGGCGAATCATCACATGGCTGGTTGCGGGAGACTTCATCGAACCCCGGAGAAGCGTGCCGCTTGCTGAGAGCTGAGCGGCCGTCACCTGGCGCACGCCTCGTAGTCGGCGAGGAACGACGTGATTCGCGCACGCGCTGAGCACTGTAGTCACGAAGTGGCAACGCTACTGTAATCCGTCAGCACTGATTTATCGCCGAGCACCGCGCCGCTCGCGACCGTCACCGCGCGGCCGATGTGACAGCTCTTGCCAACAACCGCGCCGCGTACCTCCGAGCCCGCCCCGACGCGCGAACCGCCCCTTACTATAGAATTCTCGACTACCGCGCGATCTTCGATAAGGCAGTTTCGGCTTATCACCGAGTTGATGATCTGAACACCCGGCTTGATTGTGCATGACGAGTCCACGACCGACAACTCATCGATTTCGGCAGTCGCGTCGAACTTCTCGCCGCGCGCTCGCACGGGCGCCCCAAGCAGCGCGATTCGCCCCGCCAGCACGTCGAGGTTCGCCGCGAGATAGCTTGCCGAAGTCCCGATGTCCCGCCAGTATCCTCGATGGGTGTAGGCGAAGAACGACTCGCCCTCGGCAAGCAGCTTCGGGAATACATCGTACTCGAACATGAACGGCTGGTTCTCGGGGATGTAATCGAGGACCTTCGGCTCGAGGATGTAGATTCCCGCGTTGATCGTGTCGCAGGTGACCTCCTCCGGCTTCGGCTTTTCCAGAAACCGCTGCACTCGGCCATCAGAGCCGGTTTCAACCAACCCGTACGCGGTCGGGTTCGGCACCGGAGTCAGGACGATCGTCGCAACAGCCTGGCGCTCGCGATGGAACGCAATGACATCGTTGAGGTCGATGTCGGTGAGCACGTCGCCGTTGAAGACCACGGTCGTCTCGCGGATCAGGCCTGCAGCATTCCGGTACGCGCCGGCGGTCCCGAGCGGCGTCGTCTCAACCGTGTAGCGAATCTTGATGCCGTGATCGAACCCGTCGCCCAGCTTGTCTTCTATTTTCTGCGGCTGGTACGAGAGCGAGAGAATGACGTCGCGAATTGCGGCCCGCCTGAGTAACTCGATTTGGTATAGCAAGAACGGCTGGTTCGCGATGGGCATTATGGGCTTGGGTGTGTGCATCGTGAGGGGCCGGAGCCGGGTGCCCTTCCCGCCGGCCAGTATGAGTGCTTGCATTCGAACTTGCTCTTCCACCGGACTCACAAGCGAGGGAGAGTCTAGCACCCGGTTGGCGGCTTTGACAAACTGGCTAACTCCTCAAGAACGGTGGCGCGGCGTAAATGACTGGCGGATGGGTGCGTGATAGAATGTCGGCGAATTGTAGGACGTGGAGGAAGGAATTACGATGAACGATGCAATTATCTTATCTGGTGCGAGAACTTCAGTAGGCAAACTCCTCGGGCAGTTCAAAGACTTGAGCGCGGTTGATCTCGGCGTGATCGCTGCGCGCGCGGCAATCGAGCGAGCTGGCGTCGACCCCAAACTCATTGACGAAGTCATAATGGGCAACGTCGCTCAAGCCGGTAACGGACAGAACCCCGCTCGCCAGGTTGCTCTTCGCGCGGGCCTCCCCAACACGGTTGGCGCATTGACGATCAACAAAGTTTGCGGCTCGGGCTTGAAGGCAGTGATGCTCGCGGCGAATGGGATCAGGCTCGGCGAGATCGGCCTCGCGGTCGCAGGCGGCATGGAGTCGATGACCAATGCGCCGTACTTGCTGAAGGGCGCGCGGCAGGGCTACCGGCTGGGCAATGGCGAACTAATCGACTCGATGATTAGTGATGGCTTGTGGTGCACCTTCGATGACTGGCATATGGGCTGCACCGGCGAAGTCGTCGCCGAGCGATACAACGTCACGCGCGCGGAGCAGGATGAGTACGCGCTGAACTCTCATCGCAAGGCCATCGCCGCGATCAACGAAGGCCGCTTCGATCGCGAGATCGCGCCGGTCGAGATTCCGCAGAAGAAAGGTCCGCCGCTTCGGATTCGCACAGACGAAGGCCCGCGCGAGGACACGACGCTTGAGGCGCTCGCAAGACTCAAGCCGGCGTTCAAAGAGGGCGGCAGCGTGACTGCCGGAAATGCGCCGGGCGTCAATGACGGCGCGGCGGCGCTCGTGGTCACGTCTTCAGAGACCGCGCGGCGGCTGGAACGAAAGCCGATGGCTCGAATCGTCGCTCAAGCAACAAGCGGCGTCGAGCCCAAACTCGTGATGATGGCCCCGGTGACGGCGATCCGGAAAACAATCGAGCGCGCCGGCTGGGACCTGGCCGATGTTGACCTGATCGAACTCAACGAAGCGTTCTCGGTTCAGGCCGTCGCGATCACTCGCGAGCTGGGCGTCGACCCGGAGCGGCTGAACGTCAACGGCGGGGCCGTGGCGTTAGGGCATCCGATCGGCGCGAGCGGCGCGCGAATACTCGTCACGTTGCTTCACGAGATGGAACGGCGTGACGCGAGGCGCGGCCTTGCCGCGTTATGTCTTGGTGGGGGCAACGCCGTCGCGATGGCCGTCGAGCGATAGCAACGCGGGTTCAGAGTACCGACTTTAGTCGGGTCTTTGCAGCGAGTGAGTGTTTCACCCAAGGCTGCCGACCGAAGTCGGTACTCCGAACGTTGAGCGCACGCCCGGTCTCAGCTTGTATCGGAAGATCCGACACCACAGGAGAAGAACATGCACAGACGACTTGTTTCAATGAGCTTGCCCGGCTTGATTGTTATCGCGATGCTGGCGCCGCTCGCTTCCCGGGGTTTGGCTTCACCGGCAAAAGTGCCGGAGCCGTTGTCGGCCGGGCCGTTCGCCGTCGGCGTCACGCGAACGGTGTTCGTCGACAAGTCCCGCACCGACAACGTCACCAAGGGCCCGCGCACGCTCGTGACCGAGATTTGGTATCCCGCTGCTGACGACGCCCGGAACATGGCGAAGAACAGGTACTCCGATTTCATCCCCGGCAGGGTCACTCCTGAACTTGATGCCATGATCAAGATGGCCTACCGGATGAGCATCGGCGAGATCGACAAGCTGTACTGGAACGAAGCGGTGCGCGACGCCAAAGTGCGCAAGGGCCGCTTCCCGCTGATCGTCTTTTCGCATGGCAACGGGGGCACGCGGTTTCAGAACACGTTCTGGTGCGATTACCTCGCGAGTCACGGCTACATCATCGTGTCGGCAGATCATACCGGCAACGCCCGACTGACGATCATAGACGGGAAGCCGATCCTGTATCAGGCATCCGAGCGGGCTCAATCTGCGAAAGATCGTCCGCTGGACATGCGGTTCCTGCTCGATCAGATGGTCGCGTGGGACAAAGGGGCCGACAAACGTTTCGCCGGTCACATCGACACCAACCGCGCGTGCGCTGCCGGAATGTCATTCGGGTCGTACACGGCGATCGCGGTCGCGGATCAGGAACCGCGATTCAAGGCTGTAATCGCGATGTCGGGGGCGCCGGATACGCACACGAATCTCACCGTGCCGTCGCTGCGAATGATCGGGACGGAAGATAGAACGATTAACGAGGCCGGCAACGCGCGGGTTCGCGAACATCACGCGACGCACACCGGGCCTTCGTACTTGCTCGAGTTGAAGAACGGCGGGCACTACTCGTTCACGGACATGTTCAAGATAAACAAGTCGTTCGGCGACGGAGTGGGCCAGGGCAAGCGGCGCACGACCAATGAGCCGTTCGAGTTCACGGCGATGGAGCCGACCTACAGGATCATCAACTCGTACAGCGTGGCGTTTCTCGGTTACTACTTGAAGGGCGAGAAGGGGTACGCGGGCTTTCTGCGAGACAACCGCTGGCCGGATATTCTGATCTGGGACGCGAAGGACGGAGTGCAGCAAGCCGCTGCCGCACGGCAGAAGGCGGGTAACAGCCGCTGAGTTCGCGAATATACGAGATTGAAATGCGGGAACTTACAGTTCACCTTCTCAAGACCGAGGCCAAGGCTTTTGGGAAAGGAGTCGGGACACCGGGAGAAATCCCTCTAATGGGGTGACCGACGGCAAAGCGGTCGGCACTTATCTGGAACACAAGTTTCAGGAACTGCTCGCAGGGAAGTACAAGTACACTCGAGGCTCTTCAGCCAGGGGGATAGACTTCCCCAAGCTCGGCGTTGACATACAAGGTGACAAGCAAGCGGCAGCCACAATCGTCGTGCCCTTTCAAGTCCGCGCGCTAAAAGGTATACGGTCTTGGTTATTCTCTGCTCGTCTTCGTTTATGATAAGAAGGACGATCGGAAGACGCGAACCGCCACCTTGGACATCAAACATGTCATCTTCGTTGAAAGCAAACAGACTGGGGATTTTCAAACTACGACCGGAATCCTCAAGATCCTGGACAACAACGGAAACGTCGACGACCTGGTCGCGTTCATGACCGAACGATTTCTACCAGTGGATGAGGTTCAGGCCCAACGACTGGCGAAAGAAATCCTTCGGTCGCGGCCGGCGGTCGGTTACCTCACGATTTCAAACGCACTGCAGTGGCGACTTCAGTACTCCCGAGTGATTGAGCAAGCAGGGAAGGTCGATGGCGTTCAGCGTATAGCGTGACGATGAGCAAAGGGACAATCGAATACGGAGATTTCCAGACGCCTCGCGTCCTGGCGGAGGCTGTCGTTGCCCTGCTCCGCGACGCAGGCGTTTCTCCGTCTGTGATTGTCGAACCGACGTGCGGCTTGGGCAGCTTTGTCCTGGCAGCGGTCGACCGGTTTCGCTCCGCCCGGCAAGTTTTCGCTTACGACGTCAACGGAGATTATGTCTCCGCCTTGCGCGAGCGGCTTCCCGGTAAGAGCGACGTCCGTTTTCACCTGGCACAACAGGATTTTTTCAAATTCAACTGGAAGAAGTTCTTCTCCGACCTGCCGGGAGAAGTCCTTGTAGTCGGGAATCCGCCCTGGGTTACCAACTCTGCCCTTGGGGCGATCGGTAGTGATAACCTTCCCAAGAAAACCAACTTCCAAAACCACTCTGGTTTTGGCGCCAAGACGGGCAAAGCCAACTTCGACATCTCAGAATGGATGTTGATCAAACTCCTCGAGTCCATAGACGGCCGAGACGGCTGCCTTGCGATGCTCTGCAAGACCGCGACTGCACGCAGGGTTTTGCGGCATGGATGGATCAACGGTTTCAGCATCGGTCGGGCGACGATTCATCTGATCGATGCCAGTTCGCACTTCAGCGCTTCGGTTAATGCGTGCCTACTCATCGTTCATACGGGTGTCCCAAACCCCTTTCACACTGCTGCTGTGTACTCGGATCTGACGTTCGATCGGAAAGTGACGACGTTCGGCCTGGTAGGTACGGAATTAGTAGCGGACGTTGACGAGTACAATCGCGTGAGAGACCTTGATGGCGTCGCATATTACACCTGGCGATCCGGTGTGAAGCATGACGCGGCGTCCATTATGGAATTCAGGAAGAAGGGTGACGCGCTCGTCAACGGATTCGGTGAATTCGCCGATCTCGAGCCCGTCTACACGTTTCCTCTGCTCAAGTCATCCGACATTGCCAATGGCCGGCTGACCCCCCAACGCTATGTCCTGATCACTCAGCAGAAACCTAGCGACGATACGGAGGCTATCTCCAAGATCGCTCCCAAGACTTGGTCTTATCTGCTCAGCCACGCACACGTTCTGGATCGGCGGCCCAGCATCATCTATCGGAAGCGGCCAAGGTTCTCCGTATTCGGCGTCGGAGACTACACGTTCTCCCCATGGAAGGTCGCAATCTCTGGGCTATACAAGAACTGCAAGTTCTCGGTGATCGGTGAATACAGGAACCAACCTGTGGTCTTAGATGACACCTGTTACTTCATTCCTTGCCGTTCCGAGCAAGAAGCCGCGTTTGCCTGTCGCCTGCTGAACTCAGAGCCTGCCAGACGGTTCCTTCACTCACTGGTGTTCTTCGATGCAAAGAGACCGGTTACCATCGACGTGTTGAATCGTATTGACCTCGCCCGCGTGGCGGCGAAGCTCGGCTTGGAAAGCGATGCCCGCGAGTATTTCCACGAGGCTGGGTTCTTTGAGGGAGGTCAGGGCCTCCTCGTATTTGAAAAACCAGAGGCGTATCGTGGGAAGCCGCGCGGCACGAATCGCGTTCCGCGCCGGCGCTGATCCCCGCTGCAAGCCGCCGTGTCAGGAGTCCTCCCATCAAGCAACGCCGCCGCCACGCAAGCCCACGCCCGCGCAAGCTGAGAACTCGCCGAGTTCGTCTCATGATAGTGATTCGGCACCCCGGCCGCTTTGCATGGATCCTGAGCCTGGCGCAGTCCGCGCGCGGGATCGGCTGACGGCGGCAGAAAATCGTACCCGGGCACAATGTAGCCGAATTCATCCGGGCACAGGCCAAACACGAACTTGTACTTCCCCCTCATCCGGTCTCGGACGCCGGGCTCGGCGGGCCGCTTCGTGTCGGCTTCGGGGCAATCGCGGCGGCGGTTCTTTTCCACTCCATAGAAGACCTCAGGGAACAACTCGCCGGGAGTCGTGATGATTTGCGCGTCGCCAATCGTGATCGCATGAACGGATGACTCGATCTCCGGCGTCTTGCCTCCCTCGGGAGGCGGCATCGTATCGAGCACGCTCCTGCTTGCAAGGAACAAGTATGCCGCGTTGTCCATCGGCGCGCGCAGCGTAGCCTTCTTCAGAATGATTCCGTTCACTGCGCTCCACTCGCCGCGGTCCAGCGCATCGAAGACGGCTCTTGCAACGTCGCGCCCGATCGCTTCGGTCCGTTCGTGAGTGAACACCGGCCTGTTGTTTTCGGGCTTGAGCGGAAACTCCTTTCCGTCGAACGTCGTGCGGTCGCCTCGCTTGTTGTTGGTGTCGCCGATGATCTCGACCGCTCCGATGTCACCCGAAACGTAGACTGCAATTCCGCCATACTTCTTCTCGACCGTCTCGCGGACCGCGTGCGGGAAATCCGAAGTCATCGCGGTGTTCTTGTCTTCCATCGATTCAGGGTGCGTATTCCAGTTGATGAGCGTCGCGATGACTTTGTCGCGCGCGCCAGTGCCGAAGAACTGCATCACGCGCATTTCTTCGTCGAAGAAGCGAGGGGGGCGCCCGCCGGTGCGAGTTTGCATCCCGGCGATCGAAGGCGAAAGCTGCGGGTCGGTTCGCCCGAGCTTCATTCGCGCTGGGACGACGCTGCGAGCCGCTTGATTGATGGCCTTCGCGATCTGGCGGTCGATGAATCGAAGATACTTCGGGTATTTGCCGTCGCTCAGCGCGTTCGCGCCCCAGGGGCCAATCGTGTCGGGCGCTTCGTGATTGTGGGTGCTCGCGATGAGGATTTCGCCGATGCCGAGCTTCGGATCAACCAGCTTCTTTATCTCACCCAAGCCGTAGTAATTCGCCTTCGAGTAATAGCCGATAACGTCGACCGCGACGATGGCGATCCTCGTGACGCCGTGTTCCAGCACCATCGCACGAGCCCAGTAGTCATCGTGCTTGCCGGTGGCGATGCGATTGTTGCCGAAGCCGGCGAGGTAGATGCCGTCGTACTTGCCCCGAGAGCTCGGGTCGAGCGCGGTGTTGCCGTCGTCGTCGACAAACGGCTCGCCGGCGTCCCAGCGGCCGTTGCGATTCGAGTCAGTGAAGCTCTCGCCCCACACTCCGGACTGAGTGACGGTGCCGTCCCATTCGGGATTCGGACCGAACGGTGTAATGGAAATGGCGGAGACGCCAACCTTCAGTTCGTTCTTCAGGCGGCGGGGTGCTGATTCTAGCGTCGCGGCTGCGGCGACAAGCAAGAGAGCGACGAACAGGCTTTTAGACATCGTTCCTCCCAAATGACGGGTTCGCGAGGAAACTGATTTACCACAAAGCGGGTGACGAACCAAATGCTCTGTCGTTGTTTACGCAAAGGAACCTGTACGACGTCACTCCAGGTAGCGCAGGCTGGTTAGGTTGACATCGCTGATTGAAGTGAATTACGGTTTCGGTCTGTCAAAAACCGCCAGGTGCAAACGATGGCTAACGGAAAACGCAGGCTTCTCGCCGTAGTGTTCATCCTCATACTCGTCTTATCCGAGTTCGCCGCCGCCCTCGGTCAAGCGCGCAGGCAATCGGGTGCTGCTGCAATAAGCCACGGCGCCGAGGCCGCCCCGGCGTCTAGCGCGAAACTCGTGGTCGTTATCGTCATTGACCAGTTTCGGTACGATTTCCTCGAGCGGTTCAACGATCTGTTTGGACCCGGAGGCTTCCGCCGGCTGATGACCGAAGGCGCGTTTCTCACGAACGCGAACTTCGACTACGTTCCGACCTACACCGCGCCGGGACATGCCGCGGTGTTCACCGGATCGGTGCCGGCGCAGAATGGGATCGTCGGGAATGCCTGGTATGACCGCGAGGCTGGAAGGGTGCGTGCCATCGTCTCCGACAGCTCGGCGCGCGTCGTCAAGAGCGCGGGTCCAACCGGTGATCCCGGCGCTCCGAGCCCGCGGTCATTAGTCGGCACGACCATCGGCGATCAGATGCGGCTGGCAACAAATCTCCGGTCTAAGGTCGTCGCGGTATCTTTGAAAGACCGCGCCGCCGTGCTTCCCGGAGGTCAGCGGCCCAACGGCGCGTACTGGTTCGACGCGGCTTCCGCGACGTTCGTGACCAGCGATTATTACACCAAAGAATTGCCCGCGTGGGTCAAACGTTTCAACGAGACTGAGCGACCCGAGAAATACTTCGGCGCGCGCTGGGACCGGTTGGCGCCCGCCGCCGCGTACACCCGGTCGCAAGCAGCCAATCTTCCCAATCAACAGTCGCTGCTCGGCCGCGGATTCCCCTACACTATTACCGGCGGAGAAGAGAAGATCGGCCCCAAGTTCTACGCCGCGTTCGAGCTCACGCCGTTCGCTTCCGAGTTCCTCGCCAACTTTGCTCGCGCAGCCGTCGAGGCTGAATCACTGGGCGCCGACCAATTCCCGGACTTGCTCTCGATCAGCTTCTCGACGCCCGACCTGATCGGCCACTCTTACGGCCCGGACAGCCAGGAGGTCGAGGACACGTACTTGCGGCTGGACGGTGTAATCGCGGACCTGCTGAGCCACATCGACCGGCGCGTTGGCCTTCAAAACACGGTGATTGCGTTGACTGCCGACCATGGCGCTTCGCCCGTGCCCGAGTACGTGCGGTCGCTCGGGATGGACGGCGGCCGCATCTCGGGGCGTGATCTGACCGATGCCGTGAATGAGGCTCTGGCAGCCCGCTACGGGGGCGAACGTTGGGTGGCGGCGTTTGTCAACGATCAGTTGCACCTCGATCGGAAGATGATGGCGGAGCGGAAGGTTGATCCGGGTGAAGCGGAACGCATCGCCGGAGAAGCGGCCCTGAGCTTGCCCGGGATAGTCAACTATTTCACCCGCACCCAGATTCTCGAAGGTCGGCTGCCGCAAGGTCCGCTGACGCATCGGGTGATGAACGGTTTCAACCGCCTCAGGTCCGGCGACGTGTGGCTTGTGACCAAGCCGTTCGCGTTCGTCACCGAAGGGAATCTCGCGACAACGCATGGCTCGGGCTACAGCTATGACACCCACGTCCCGGTGATCTTGTTTGGCTCTGGGGTGCGAAAGGGAAGGTACTACTTCCCTTGCTCGCCGTCGGACATCGCGCCCACGCTTGCGGCGCTGCTCGGAATAGAACCTCCCTCCAACCAGGTAGGACACGTCCTGCCGGTCATCGAAGATAGGCCGGCTCGTGCCCGGCGATAGCTATGAACCCGGGGATGACAAGAGCCTGGGAGAATAAGATGGGCGCTCGCTTGCGGACCGCGCGCTGTTGGGTGATGGTCGCGTGTGTCTTGATCGGCGCGCTCACGTTCGTCCATGTAGTTCGCGGTTCGGACCGACTCCAAAGCCGCGGCCGATCCCAAGGCAAGGCGCAAGCCAAGAAGCCTGCGCCGCCGCCGGAACCGGAGCTTCCTCCCAAAGAGGCGCTTGATCGCGCGCGGGCGGCGCCGACTCAGAAGGAACGCATAGAGCTGCTCGAGCGCTTCCTTTCGACTTACCGCGGTGATGCACTTGAATCCGAAGTGCGCGACTTGCTGATGCGCGAGTACGCACTGAAGGGCGAGCGGGAGCTCCGAGAGGGGAGTACGCAGCTTGCGATCAAGGACTTCAAGTCCGTCATGCGTGTTGCGCCGCCCGTAATCACCGACCGCGTGTTCGGCCAGTTCATATTCCCGATGCCGATGGCGATGAACGCATTCGGCTATCGAGCCGAGTCGGTCGCATTGATGAAATCGTTCGAGCCCCGGTTTGCGAACGACGTGAACCGGCTCGTCCAGATAGGATTCTTCTACGTCCAGATCGAAGCGCCGATCGAGGCCGTCAGAATCCTCGAACGCGCGATCAAGTTGGACCCGCAGAATCACCGCGCGCACAACAGCCTTGGAACTGCATACCTGATCAACCTTCGCCTTGACGATGCGGCTGCGGAATTCGAGAAGGCCCTCGAGCTGAATCCGAAGGATGAGTTCGCGAACTTGAACCTCGGCAACCTTGCGCGCGCGTCGGGAGATTATCAGCGCGCGGGCGAATACTATCGCAACCAGCTTCAGGCCAAACCGGACGACGCCGAGGCTCATGGCGGCCTTTCGATTGTGCTGCTCGCCGAAGGCCGGGATGAAGAGGCCGAGCTTGAGATCAAGCGTGCGGTCGAGCTGGCCCCCGAGGACTACAGGTTTCTGACGCAGCTCGCCTACTTCTACACAACGCGGAAGAAGACGGTCATTGCACGCGGCCTGGTCGAGCGGGCCGCGCGCATCGATCCGCGCTACGCGTGGGCGCATGTGACGAAGGCCGACATCGATACGATCGAGGGCAAGTACGGCGACGCGTTGACGACGATGATCGGAACGCAGACGCTCGCCGCGTTTCCGACGTTGAGCTTCGAGCTGATGAAGGCGCTGATGTCGCTGGACGGCTACGACCAGGCGATCGAGGTTATGAACCGCGGTTTCACGTTCACGGAGGACGGCGAGTTCGCGACGACGCTCGGCGGGGTGATGAAGGCGCGGTCGCCGCGGCTGGACCTCCTACTCGATCGCGAGCGACAAGCGTCGCTGTTCCTGAACGCTCAGCCTACGACCGCCGCGCAGTATCGCCTCGCCGAAGCTCTCGGCCAGGTCGATCATTACTTGAAGGCAGCGCTCGCGGGACGAAAGGCCCTGGAAGCGGCAACCGCGCGCAAGAGCCGTGCGGGTCAGCCGAAAAAATCGGGCGGCGCGGAAGGCCGGGCGCTCGACGAAGAACTGAAAGAGGCAACGCGCCCGCGGCGCGCACGGCCGACCCCGCCGCCGGTCGACGCGGAATTGTCCGCCGGTCGCGATGCGGGTCTTCCCGGAATGGTCGAGCTGCTTCGCGCGATCACTGCTTTCACTACGCTGGACGACGGCAGGCAGGCGTTTCGGATGATATGGGCCGCGCGAAAGCTGGCTGACAACAACCTCGCGCTCGAAGCTGCTGAGCAATTAGCCAGACGAGCCATCGGGGTTGCGGAGACGGCAACTGAACCCGACGGCTCTATGCGAGACGCGCCGCTGCTCGATCGCGAGGGACGCAAGGCCGTCTTCCTGGGCCGCGCCCACGACACGCTTGGGTGGGCGCTGTTCAAGCGCGGCGATACACGGGGTGCGATCGAACACCTCAGCATTGCGGCGCAAACTTACACGCCGAGCGCGGAGCGCAACGCCGTCGTTTGGCGGCTTGCGGTTGCGACTCAAGAAGCGGGGGATGAAAAGCGCGCGCTCGACCTTTACATTGCAGGCTATGAAGCCGACTCGCCGACGGCTGCGGTGCGGCGCGCGCAGATCGAGGCGCTATACAAGAAGCTCAACGGATCTCTCGCCGGGTTGGAAGAGAGACTGAAGCTGCCGTGATGGCTGTTGACGAGGCGATTCGACCGGCGAATCATGGTTAGCCAGACCGGTGAGATGCCAATGAGTACAAGGGGAGTACAACGTGGCTAGAACTTCAACACTTCCTCCACAGGCAGCCTTCTATCATGCGATCCTCCGCCATTTGATAGCACATCCGGAGGGTGACCGGCGGCAGAACATCCACGAAGCAATGCCGGAACTGTTGCAGATGACGCAGGCTCAGCGGACCGAGCGTCTAGCGAACCTCCCTCATCTGCGCTATCGCCACCGGAGCGGGTTCGGACTGAGTATGCTAAAGAAGGCAGGCTACGTGGACAATCCGGCTCCTGGAACCTGGCAAATAACGAGCCGCGGCCGTGAACTACTCACGCTTCACCCCGATGGCTTCGACGACGAAACCTCACGCCAGCTCATACGAGAGTCTCGCACGGCAACGCGGATTGTGGGCGTGCAAGACGATACCGACGAGTCTGTTGCTTCTGCTCTTCAGCAAACCCCAGATGAACGAATCGATGCAGCCATGCAGGAGATTCAGCGCGGAGTTTCCGAGGACCTTCTGAAGAGGATATCCGACTCTCCACCGGTGTTCTTTGAGGAATTGGTTCTCGATCTTTTGCATGCGCTGGGATATGGCGCGACCGAAGACGATCTGGAACGTGTCGGCGCCGCCGGAGACGGCGGGATTGATGGGGTCATCTCACTCGACCGTTTGGGGTTTGAGAAGGTCTACGTCCAGGCCAAACGGTGGCAAGGTTCTGTTGGCCGCCCTGAAGTCCAGGGGTTCTTCGGTGCGCTTACAGGCCGGCGAGCACGAAAGGGTGTCTTCATTACCACGTCAGCCTTCACCCGGGAGGCGCGGGATTTCGCCAGTCAAGTCGCCGAGAGCATTGTTCTGATTGACGGCGCACGCCTGACGTCATTGATGATTGAGCATGGAGTGGGTGTCGCACACTACCGGGTCCTCCGTTTGCCCCGAGTCGATGGGGACTACTTCGACGCCGATTGAGCGGCTCGCCATCGAGTCTTCGCGGTTAACTCAGCCGTGCAGCGGAGCGCGTGAAGCGAGTTTCCCATCGTTGTTCGTTGCTACGTCGCGCGCCCGCTGACGCCAGCGTTACGCGTGCAACAGTCCATAGCAGTAGAGGACACCCCTGAAGTTCACGTGGGATGAAAGGAAATCCACGGGCAACGCGCGGAAGCACGGGGTTTCATTCAGCGAGGCGGCAACCGTTTTCCAGTATCCTCTCGCAGTCACGGGTGCGGATCCGGCTCATTCCAGAGACGAGTTCCCACAAACACCGTTGGTGAGAAACCACCTCGGAGAGGTGGAATGTAGGCGCCGGTGCAAGGAAGGCGTCCAACCCCGCTAGGGGTTGAATGTAGCTTTGGTCAGATCGCTGTTCGGAACGAGTCCGATGGATTTCACCCCGCTGGGGTGAGCAACTTCCGCCGTGCGATTACTACAAACAAACATTCAACCACTATGTGGTTGGGGCGCAACCCCAACGGGGTTCTGCCCACAGCCCAAGGTTGGCTGTACTCGGCTACCTTGGGAGGGCGCAGCGTACGCAGACAACGCGCGTCGAGGAGTCGTCCCTCGCCTCGGCAACGTCGACAGAGGAGAAACAAGTATGCCTCAATCGCTGTCCGCCGTTTACATGCACCTCGTGTTCTCCACGAAAGAGCGCCGCCCATTGCCGCGAGACCCCGCTGCCCGCGAGGCATTGCACGCGTATCTCGGCGGCATCTCCAAGACTCTCGATTGCCCGCCCATCATCGTCGGTGGAATGGAGGACCACGTGCCCGCACTCGCCCGATTCGGCCGCTCGATCACCCAAGCCGAGCGGGTCAAGGAATTGAAACGCGTGTCGAACCTCTGGTTGAAGGAACGCGGCGGCGACTATCGTGATTTCAAATGGCAAGGCGGCTATGCGGATTTTTCGGTGAGCCAATCGAATCTTGAGCGCGTAAAGAACTACATCGCCAACCAGGAAGAGCATCACCTGAAGTTGAGTTTTCAAGATGAGCTTCGCTCATTGCTGCGCAGGCACAATGTAGAATGGGACGAAGGTTATGTGTGGGACTGAGCCGCAACCCCGTTGGGGTTGTGGCAAAACTCCGCGACCCGTCGTCTGCCGTTCCCAAGGTAGCCGAGTACGGCAACCTTGGGCTGCGGGATGCAACCCCGTTGGGGTTGTGGCAAAACTCCGTGACCCGTCGTCTGCCGTTCCCAAGGTCGTCGAGTACAGCAACCGTGGGTTTCGAGCCGCAACCCTGTCGGGGTTGCCTCGCAGCGCTACCAGAACAGCGTGCGCAAAAGTGTGACGCGCGCCCATCAGTGCTCGCGGCGAGTCGGGAGAGGAAGATCCATGAAGAAGGCTAATCGGGAAGATGACGAGTTGAGGCCAGACTACAAGCGATCGGACTTTGGCGAGATGGTTCGTGGCAAGTATGCGTCTCGCGTCGCGCACGAAACAAACGTGGTAGTAGTCGAGCCCGACTTGCCGAAGGCGTTTCCAAACGACGAGGCCGTGAATGTGGCGTTGCGAGAGCTATTGGAAGTCACTAAATCAAATGCGCGCCTATCGACGCGCCCAACCGGACGCGGTAAGAGACGGCGCGCCAATTAGCGAAGCGTAGCCAGTGAGACCAGAGCATCTACAGCGCGCGCATCGCCTATGACTCCGAGCGCGGTTATCGCGCTGGCCGCGACGCGCTCATCTTTGTCGGCCATTAGCTTTATCAACTGATCATCTGCTTGAGCTGATTTCACGACCCCAAGCGCGCGAGCGGTGTGTGCTCGAACGAGTGGATCCTTGTCACCCAGCAAAGGCAACAGTGCTGGAACTTCAGTTGGCATCGCAGGTGAAAGAGCGGGTAAGATCATTGACAGTCCTTGTGGAGGCTCACACCTGAATCGCTATAGACGCGCTAGTCGGACGACTTGAGCGTCAAGCAACGGATGGATGAGGAGGGAGGGGACGAAAATGAAGCAAGCTCGCAAGACAGACTCGCGCATATGCTTTGTCTCGAGTTATCCGCCCCGTGAGTGTGGCCTGGCAACTTTCACGTCCGATCTGCGTAGCGCGATCTGCGGGCTGCGAAGCGACGTACAGACGAGCGTGATTGCCATGACTAACACCGCCGAAGGCTACGAGTATCCGCCGGAGGTCGTCTTTGAAATCCGGCACAACCGGCTGGCGGATTATCGTCTCGCCGCCGAGTACATCAATCTCTCGGGAGTCGACGTTGTGTGCCTCCAGCACGAGTTCGGCCTGTTCGGCGGCACCGAAGGGCGCTACGTCATCGAGATGCTCGAAGGGCTTCGTAAGCCGGTTGTCACTACTCTGCATACGGTGATGCGCGATCCGCAACCCGGTTTTCGCGATTCGCTGACACGGGTGGCCGCCCTCTCGGATTATCTGGTCGTGTTGAACAGCAAAGGGATGCCGATCCTGAACGAGTATTACGGACTGCCAGAAGAGAGAATTGGCTTCATACACCATGGCGTCCCGGACGTGCCTTTTGTCGACCCGAATTATTACAAAGATAAGTTCGGCGTCGAAGGGCGGCTGGTGATCCTAACCTTCGGCCTGCTAAGCCGCAATAAGGGGATCGAGATGATGCTCGAGGCGCTACCCGAAGTCGTCCGGGCTCACCCCAGAGTCATCTACATGGTGCTGGGAGCGACGCATCCCGAAGTGAAACGCCGCCAGGGCGAAGAGTACAGACTTTGGCTTAAGCGGCGAGTGCGCGAGTTGGGAATCGAAGATCACGTTTTGTTTTACGACCGCTACGTAGAGCTGGGCGAATTACTTGAGTTCATCGGCGCGTGCGACATCTACGTCACGCCTTACAAATCGAAGGACCAGATCGTCAGCGGCACTCTGGCGTACGCAGTCGGCATGGGGAAAGCCATTATCTCGACGCCTTATCTCTACGCCGAAGAGTTACTGGCGGATGGGCGGGGGCAACTGGTCGACTTTGGGGACTCGAAGGCGCTAGCGCAAATACTGTTCAAGCTGATTGAGAAACGACCGACGCGCCATCGGATGCGAAAGCGAGCATATGAGTACGGGCGGCAAATGATATGGCAAGAGGCGGCCAAACGGTATCTTGAATTCTTCGACCGGGCGGTCACCTATGCCAACAAAGCGATTGCGCGGCCGGTCAAAAAGCTGCCCAGCGTCGCGTATGCGCTGCCGGAGATCAAGCTCGATCACCTCGCTCGGCTGACAGACGATACCGGCATCATTCAGCACGCGACCTATGGAATTCCCGACCGGCGCCACGGCTACGCGACGGACGACGCGGCGCGCGCGCTGGTGGTCTCGCTGATGCACCACCGGCAGTTCGGCGACGAACTCTCGCTTGATCTGGCCACTACTTACCTGAGCTTCCTGCAGTACGCCCAACTCCCGGATGGCCACTTCCACAACTTTATGAGTTATGCGCGCGAGTTCATCGACGAGCGAGGGAGCGAGGACATGCTCGGTCGGGCGCTGTGGGGGCTCGGGTCGGCGGTGGCTTACGGGCCAACTGAAGAAATGAGGGCGTTGGCGCGCGAGTTATTCGAGCGAGCGCTCGGGGCGCTTGACCTCAAGCACCCGCGAGGGATGGCTTATGCCATCTGCGGGCTGTTCAATTTTCTGCAGCACTACGATGGTGCGGCGCTCGTGCGCCGAAAGCTGGTCGAGCTGGCCAATCAATTGGTGGAGATGTTCGAGCGCAGCCGCGCCGAGGACTGGCGCTGGTTCGGCGAGGATATGAGCTACGCTAACGCCAAGCTGCCGCAAGCGATGCTGCTCGCCTATCGCGCGAGCGGGGACGAGAGGTTTAAAGGGATTGGACTGGAGTCGCTCGAGTTTCTGCTGGCAGAGACCTACCGCGATGGTCGTTTCGACTTCATTGGCAATCAGGGTTGGTACAGGCGTGGCGGCGAGCGGGCTGTGCTCAGTCAGCAACCGATTGAGGCAGGCTACACGGCTGAAGCATGCCTGGCGGCGTACGAGGTCACCGAAGAGCCACGTTACCTTGAGCTTGCGCAAGCTGCTGCCGAATGGCTGCTTGGGCGGAATCACCTCGGAGCCATAGTGTACGACTTCACGACCGGCGCCTGCGCCGACGGATTGGACCCGCAAGGTCCGAGCATGAATCAGGGAGCGGAATCGGCGATCTGCGGCTTGCTGACGCTGTTAGTGCTTTCTGAACAGCGAGAAAAGGACATCGAGGCTGCCAAAGTATTAGTACAGCCTGCACCGGCTGTTTTAAGCGCTGAGGCAGCGGTCTGATTCACTAGTGGGATGGTCATAGCAACCAGGTGAGGAGGGCAAAATATCTAAGTGGGCTGGGAGCGAAAACATTTGCACGCAGTTTCTCAACGAGTTCAGACTGAGAGTTGCACGCTGTGGTATTATGTCGTGGATCTAGCGCCCCTCGCAGGAGTCGCCGCGCAAGCCGCCCCAGCCTGCGCCGCACACGGAGCGTGCCTAACCCGGCTTTTCGATTCCGAATTTTCATCGGCAGCGGTGATTAAGTGACAGGGGTCATTGTCTACGGGCCCGCCGCTGAGTGCGCTTCCACGAACTCAGGAGACTGATTGATGAGAGGAAACCATTTTCGAGAGTTGTTTCGCCGCAACGAAAAGAACCCGATTTTAACGATTGATGAATGGCCCTATCCGGCCAATAGCGTGTTCAATGCTGGAGCTGCCAAGCTCCCGAGCGGCGAGACGTTGTTGCTGGTGCGAGTTGAAGACCGGCGAGGGATTTCGCACCTAACTGCAGCGCGGAGCGCTGACGGGGTCACTGACTGGCGGATCGACCCGCAGCCTACGTTTCCGCCCGATCCTAAGAACTGCCCGGAAGAGATTTGGGGCATCGAAGACCCGCGTATCACCTGGGTGCCCGAACTGGACCGCTACGTGATTGTTTATACGTCGTATTCGACGAGCGGGCCGCTGGTGTCACTGGCGCTCACCCGCGACTTTTGCGAGTTCGAGCGCAAAGGCGCCATTATGCCCCCTGACGATAAGGATGCGGCGGTGTTTCCACGACGGTTTGGCGGCCGCTGGGTGTTGCTGCATCGCCCGTTTGCTAGTTACCCAACCGCTAAGGCGAACATCTGGTTAACGTACTCACCTGACCTGAAGCACTGGGGCGATCACTGTGTACTGCTTGAAGCCCGGCGCGGTGCATGGTGGGATGCCAACAAGATCGGGCTCTCACCCCCGCCGATCGAGACTCCCGAAGGATGGTTGATCATCTATCACGGTGTGCGCGAGACGCCTGCCGGATGCCTCTACAGGCTGGGTCTGGCGCTGCTGGATCTGGAGGATCCCTGTAGAGTCGTACTTCGCGGCGATGAATGGATCTTCGGCCCGGACGAGCCTTATGAACGCGCGGGCGATGTGAGTGATGTGGTCTTTCCCTGCGGCGTGATACACGAAGTGGCGACCGGCGAGCTGCGAATGTATTACGGCGCGGCTGATACTTCAATCGCGCTTGCGACTGCGAGTGTCAACGACTTGCTCGACTGGCTTAAGTCCAACTCGGCGCACCGGGTGACGTAGATAGAAACGAAGAATGAGGAGAAGGGGTGGCGGGGAGACAGGGCGAGCGAGGGACGGGGCATTCGCCGCGTCGTCGCGTCTCCCAGTCGCCCCGTATCTTCATCTGTGTGATTCCTTTTCGCCGACACTATGCGAATCGCGATGCTAGCACCAATCTCGTGGCGCGTGCCTCCGCGACACTACGGACCGTGGGAGCGAGTCGTGTCGCTGCTGACCGAAGGGCTTGTCGAGCGTGGTATCGACGTGACGCTCTTCGCAACGGCTGATTCGATTACTCGCGCGCCACTTGTCTCAGTCTGCCCGCGCCCTTACTCTGAGGACTCGAGCCTCGATCCGAAGGTCTGGGAGTCGTTGCATATCTCGTCGGTGTTCGAGCGCGCCGGCGAGTTCGACCTGATCCACAATAATTTTGATTTCCTGCCGTTGACCTATAGCGAGTTGGTTCGAACGCCCGTCGTGACGACAATTCATGGCTTCTCGTCGGAGCGCATACTGCCGGTCTACGAGAAGTACAACCAGGGCGCTTATTACGTCGCGATCAGCAACGCTGACCGTAGCCCAAGGCTTAGCTACGTGGCTACTGTTTATCACGGCATCCCGCTCGATGAGTTCACCTTGCGACGCGATCGAGGAGACTACTTGCTCTTCTTCGGCCGAATTCATCCGGAGAAGGGGACCGTCGAAGCAATTGAAGTCGCGCGCCGCACTGGACGCCGGCTCATTATCGCCGGCATCATTCAGGACCGCGATTACTTCGAGCATGAAGTCGAACCGCACATCGATGGCGACCGCGTGCAGTACATCGGCTCGGCCGGACCCGAGTTGCGAGATGAAGTGCTGGGCGGTGCGTATGCGCTGCTTCACCTGATCAGTTTCGAAGAGCCGTTTGGACTTAGTATGGTTGAAGCGATGGCTTGCGGCACACCGGTCATTGCCTACGGGCGCGGCTCTGTGCCTGAGATAATCAAACACGGCGAAACAGGTTTCATCGTTGATGGCACGGACGCCGCGGTGGAAGCGTTGAGCCTGATTTCTCAACTGGACCCCGAGCGGCTTCGCCGGCACGTCGCGGAGAACTTCAGCCGCGAGCTGATGGTCGAAAACTACACCAAGGTGTATGAGGAGGTGCTAAGAGTGGAAAAAGCTAAAGTAACGAATCCGCAATCCGCAACTGGCAATCCGACATTCGACCAGCGCCCTTGGGGTAGCTTCACAGTGCTCGACGAAGCCGACGGCTACAAGGTCAAACGCATCGAGGTGCTGCCGCACAAACGGTTGAGTTATCAGAGGCACTCCCGTCGAGCCGAGCACTGGATGGTGGTGCAAGGCACGGGCAAGGTCACGCTCGACGGCCGCGAGGTTATCGTGCGCACGGGCGAGACAGTTGATGTGCCAATCGGGACAGCACACCGCATCGAGAATCCTGGGGAGGAGAACCTGATCTTCATCGAGATCCAACGCGGAAACTATCTCGGCGAAGATGACATCGTGCGGTTAGAGGATGACTTCGGCAGACTCCCTGCGGAAACGGGCCGCGTCTGAGGTCTGAGGCTCAGTCGCGGGGTAGCGGAATCAAAAGCTGCTTCGGGCGTTCCGCGTGGCTTTCACGAGTCCTCTTTCTGCTTATCCGCTGTTAATTAGTCCTCCCCGTGGTTTCTTGTTCAACATGAGGTTCCGTCTGGGCATCAACTACTGGCCTATCGGAAGCGCGATGTACTGGTGGGACCGCTTCGACGCCGAAGAAGTCAAAAGCGACTTCGCGCGCATTCACGAGGCCGGATTCGACTGCGTGCGAGTTTTTCTGCTCTGGGAAGACTTCCAACCGTCGCCGCACGGGGTCTCCGACGAATCGCTCTCGCGCTTGGTCGCAGTAGCGGACCTGGCGGCGAAAAGCGAGCTGTCACTTATGCCGACGCTCTTCACCGGGCACATGAGCGGCGTCAATTGGATTCCCGAGTGGGCTCTGGAACCTGGCGACCCGCCTCCGCGCTTCCGAATCGTATCGAGCGGCAAAGTTGTTCGCGCAAGACCAAAGAACTGGTATAGCGATGCAAGCGTGCTGTCAGCACAGTGTCTGCTCGCGCGCGAGGTCGCCAGTGCGCTGAGTACTCATCCGGCATTGTGGGCTTACGACCTGGGCAACGAGAACTCGAACTGCGTCGTGCCGCCCTCGCGCGAGTCAGCAATCGCATGGCTGGAGCGAATCGCCGGAGAGATCCGCTCGATCGATTCGTCTCATCCGATCACGATCGGGTTGCACATGGAAGACCTCGAAGAAGACCGCAAGCTTGGGCCTCAGGAAGCCGCGCGAGTTTGTGACTTTCTTTGTATGCACGGATATCCGATTTACGCCGACTGGGCCGACAGCAAGACCGATGCGATGATCCTTCCGTTTCTTGGGCTGATCACTCGCTGGCTTGGCGGCCGCAATGTTCTGTTTGAAGAATTCGGCGCTCCGGCAATCGATCAACTAGACAGCAAGAAGCTTCCGGCGCCAGCCATCCTGCTTGACGAAGAAGAAGCAGCGATATTCACAGGCGATTCGCTCCAGCTTTTGCATCGGTTCGGATTTCTCGGCGCGATGCTGTGGTGTTACGGTGATTACGCCGAATGGCTTTGGAGCCGGCCGCCGCTGGACCAAGCCTCACACGAACGCTACTTCGGTCTCTGGCGAAACGACCATTCAGCCAAGCCAGCGCGGGCCGAGGTGAAGCGATTCGAGGGTGTCGATTGCGCCGAACCGTTTGAGGACTTCAGTTGGATCGATATCAAACCGGGTGAATACTACACGAACCCGTGCGAGACCCTGCGCAGGCTATATCGGAAGTTTCGCGGGCGTGAGTCCTTATAGACAGCAGAATAGACAGCAGATCATTAAGATTGGCAGTGTATCTTCGAAGATCGTGGCTGCTCTTTTTCCATTCGGTCCAAGGCCGCGTGAGCGGAGGTCGCCCTCCAGCTTCTTTACACGGGCGAGGCAACCGGACGGCTCAGTCTCCGATCGCTGGTGAATGCGTTTGAGTCCCCGCACAGCAGCAGCGCCGTAGATATGAGCATCAGCATCCTCGCAGTGGCACCGCGCCGGGATTTCGTCCAACTCCTCCCGCAGGCTGATGGCGTCGAAGTACACGTCCTGAAGATCTTATGAAACAGACTCATAGCGCCTCCTCTGAAAAAGTAGCGCGGACTGTCCAGTCTGCGCACGCGTTTGTCAGGGCCAACCGAGACTCGCGCGTTAAACGATCATTGTCCGGTCACAGGCTATCATTAACTCGGCGCAGCTTTTCGTTCACCTGACCGGCAGTCGCTTCCAACTTTGGATTGCCGGCCACCAAGAGCATTTTGACAGCATCAACGGCGGCCACCACCGAGCATCCGTCCTGTTCGTAGACGACCGCGTTGCACGGCAGCAGCAGGCCGATGCCTGGATCTTCCTGCAACGTCTGATAGGTCAGCGACGGGTTGCACGCGCCGAGGATCACGTAATCGCGAAAGTCGACTCCGAGCTTCTCCTTCAGCTTCTCGCTGATGTCAATTTCACAGAGCACGCCAAAGCCTTCGGTCTTGAGCGCCTCACGCACGCGTTTGACCGCTTGAGTGAAAGGCAGATCGAGCGTTCGGCCATAGCCGTAGCCGATGTCGGGTTTCGCATTCAAGGTTCCTTGTTCAATCCCCATTCTTTCCTCGTTTACTCACGGTTGAATTTTTTGACAACGGTATATTCCACCCTGAATCTCTTACCAGTTGATTCACCTCTCGCCATTGAATGGGCGATCCCCACATGGGACTGGCGTCGCCTGGCGAATCGTCGCCTCACGCGGTTGAACGGAATCGGAAACGAGGGACCCGTCTCTGATATGAATCGTCCGGTGAGCCAGTAGTGCGTTCTCAGGGTTGTGAGTCACCATAAAGATGGTCTGCCCCTGGCCGTTCAGGTTGAGAAAGACTTCCATCACCTCGCTGCCGGTCCTGGTGTCGAGCGTTCCGGTCGGCTCGTCGGCCAGTAGAAGCGGCGGCTCGTTGATTATTGCGCGCGCAATAGCTAATCGGCCCTGCTCGCCGCCCGATAGTTGACCGGGAAGCCTGCGGGCTTTGTCCGCAAGCCCGACTTTTTCCAGCACAGACATCGCGCGGTCCCGTTTCTCTTTTGTGCTGCGACGCGATGTCGCGAGCGGCAGCATCGCGTTTTCGAGTGTGCTGAGGTACGGCATCAGGTGGTGCTGCTGGAAAACGAAGCCGAGATACTCTGCGCGAAAATCTGCGCGGCGCTCGTCCGATAACCCGTACACGTTTATCCCGTCCACTGCCACGACGCCCGCGGAAGGACGATTCATCGCGCCGACTATCGTCAGAAGCGTGCTCTTGCCCGACCCCGACGGGCCCATCAGGCAAACGAACTCGCCCTCACTAATCTCGACGCTCACATTCGAAAGCACCTGCACACCTGATGGTGAGCCATTCTCCCTGTAGACCTTGCTGATGTTTTCAACGACTATGAAAGACACTTCTTCTGTCCTCCTTCAGATGTAGCGAACGGCTTCCGATGGGTCGAGCCGCGACGCGCGAATCGCAGGATACACGCTGCTGAGTATTCCGATCGAAAGCGCAGCGGCAACTGCAAAGATCACGAGGGAGGGATGGATTTCGAGCGCAACGCCGGTCTCGCTGAAGTAAGGCAGCGCCGCCCAACTCGCGAGCATCCCCGTCGTCCATCCGGCTATTCCACCCACGAAGCTAATGACGGCGACTTCTATCATCAGCCCCTTAACGATGTGAGTCTTGCGAAAGCCGATCGCCCTAAGCACGCCGATCTCTTTTGTGCGCTCGACGACCGAGGCCGTCATCGTCGTGAAGATCATCAGCGCGCCGATCATCAGCACCACCGCGGCTATGGCCGCCGAGAAACGAGTCAGCCGCTCGACGGTGTCTGCGCGCGCGCGCACCGATTGCTGAATCGCTGAAGCCTTCGCGTGCGGGAGCCGCTCGTTGATCTGAGCGACGATGTCTCCCACCGGGCAGTCTTTGCAGAGCGCGCTGACTTCGATCAGGCTCAACTGCCCCGGCTTATTCACAAGCGACTGAACGTGCGCGAGCGATCCGAATATCATCCGGTCTTCGGGACCGCCAGTCTGGCCGATGACGCCTGTGACGCGGTGTTCGGCTCCGCCGATTTGCAGACGTTCTCGCGCGATTCGGAATTGATTCTGATCTTCGCTCGTGTGGTGAGAGCCGCCGGCCGAAACGTCCTGGCCTGTTGATCCCGCAGCCGGCTCGATGATTGAAAGCGCCCGCGCCGCGTCATAGCCTGCAAGCAACTCTTGCTCGCCTTCGGGTGTGCTCCCCAAGATATGCCACCATCGTTTCAGTTTCAGCTCGCTGTTGAAGTCGACCCCGGCGAGCAGCACCTGCCGTCCGTCGATCTCAACGGCGCTGAGCAACTTCGGCGCGATGACGCTCAGCCGGTTTCGATACGGGATGTCCAGAATGTCGCTGGCATCTTCTGTCTTCAGTTGATGGACGTCGAACGAGACGCCTTGCACCGCGATGCCGCCATAATCGAGAGCCAGGCTGTTTGATTGAGGCACGACGACGATGTTGGCGCCGAAGCGATCAAGCTGCGAGCCGATCTCTTCTTTGATTGAACCGCTCAAGCTCAAGAGCGCGACTACGGCGCCGATTCCGATTGCGATGCCGGCGGCGAGGAACAGGGCTTTGCCCTTGCGCCGCTTGAGATTCGCGAAAGCTATTGTGCTAATTCGCATGTCGATCCTCCCGATTGAGCCGTAGGCCGGCCTCAAAAGAACGCTTTTCGGCTTTCCAGTTCGGTCGCCTTGATTATCAGGTGGTCGCCTTCGACGGTGCGCGGCAGACCAACCGGATTACAGCCGCCTGAGACTTCATTGACAAGCGAAGTCGCGAAACGCAAGCCGCATTTCTTGCAGACCATACCGTCGCCATCCTGATAATAGCCCAGTTTCGCGGCGTAACAGACATCGCACGCATCGAGGGCGGCGCGATAGACGCCATCCGAGCTCTTTACGACAAAGAAGCGCATCGACCTGCCGTCGGAGGCGGTATAGTCGAAGAACTTCGCGCGGCCGCTGCTGACGTCCGAGATCGGAATCAGGATATCGCCCGATTGCTGCGCGTCTGCCCTCTGCGCCGGACCGGGATTGGCGACGATGACGGTAGTGGATGCAGGCTTGTCGTCCCGGCCGTTCATCACCAGATAAACAGCAATGACAACGAGCGCGCCGAGAATGATGGAAAGGACCGAGGTCATTTTGCGGTTTTGGCGACCCGGTCCTGAGAACTGCGCTCTCTTGCGCTCGCGACTATCAGTTGTGTGTGAATCGTGTTTATTGGTCATGATGATCCCTCCCGTGTGAGTAAGACTTAATTCTCATCTCGGACCTCCTTGCTTTGCCTCAGCCAATCTTCGTTGCCATCGATAAGCCCAGGCCCGGTGTTTTTCTCAAGCTGATCCGGCGTGGGTTGGTGAAGCCGGCTTTCGTGAGCCAGCTAGAGATCTCCTCGAAAGTGTAAGTCTGTCCACCCAGATCGTTGAAGAAACTCAGTCCCTGGAGCCGCGCGAGGGCTCTTGCGGTTGAACCGAACACCTTGCCCGCGATTTGCTCCATGATTACGATCAGCCCTCCCTGGTTCAGCGCGCCAGACACTTTGCGCAACAGCGCGGTGTTCTCGTCCGCCGAGTAAATGTGAATGACATTGAACAACAAAGCAACGTCGTAGCCGGTGCCGAGATCGTCCATCAATAGATCGCCCTCCCGGACCGCGACCCGGCCGGCCATTCCCTCGGCGGCGATCACTCCTCGCGCTACCTCCAGCGCTTGCGGCAAGTCGAAAACGGTAGCCGACAAATGCGGATACCGGCGACAGAACTTGACACTGTACAGTCCGTGGCCGCCTCCAACATCCAGGAGCCGGCGGGCAGTGGCCGGCAGCTTCACTCTGGCAACGGCCTCATCGGCTGCCATTCTGGCCACAGCGATCATCCCTTCCTGGTAGACCCGCCAGCCGTCCGGGTGTTGGTCTAACCACTCGTTCCCCGGCCCCGCCGGCTTCCCTCGGCGGATGGATTCGTACAGATTCCCCCAGCGTTCGAAGACCATACTCTCAAAGAAGGGAATTCCACCGGCCAGATTTGTCGGCGAGCTGCGCAGCAGCCACTTCACTGTCATCGGCGTGTTAATGTAGCGCCGGTCCTTCTTCTTGACATAGCCAAGAGCTTCAAGAGCTTCGAGCAGCAGAGTTGTGCCCCGCTCATCCGCCGCGATCCGGCAAGCGATCTCAGCCGCCGTCAAAGGCCCCCCGGTCATGATCTCGAAGACGCCAAACTTCACGGCGACGCAGACTGCCCGGAAGGCTTGTGCTCCAAGTAAGTCCAACATCAGGCCGGGACCCTGATTCAGTTTTAGCAGCACAAGCCGCTCAATGATGTTAGGTATGACGGGCATCTTCCCTCTCTCTTTAGCGAGTAAGCGTAACCCGTTCCGGATGCCAAGCACCTTCGCGCACCCCGAGCTCCGCCAGCTTCTGTCGCATCTCTTTCAGGCACCGCTCCTCACATTCATCGACAGGTTGATCAAATCCATGCCGGTGGAGGATCCTCACCCCAAGGACCACCTCGAGCCGAAACTTGCGCTTCGGCGTTTCGCGCAGCGCATTATCAAAGGGCTCAACGTCGTAGTAAGAAGCGCGCTCTTCTTCAGGCATGATCCACTCGGCGATATCGCGCAAGTCCTCGAACGTGCGCCGACAATGCTCGCATCCAGGCCGTATATGGTCGGCGCCCGGGCCGTGAACTCCGTTGAGCTCAAGCAGGAATCCGACTTTCACCCTCTGGCCTCTAACCATCAAGAACTCCGGCCACGTTTCGTAGCAAACCTCGTGGATACGGGCCAGTCCTCGGAGCCGCTCCAGGGACGCGCACGAACTTTCCTGTGACATCAGACTTCTCCTCCGCCTGTTCCCGTTAACTCCTCGTTGACTCGATCGCAGTGCTCTCGCAGCTCCGCGCAATGCCGCTTGACGCTTCGCATCTCCGCGATTGCGCAAGTGACGCGGAAACCCGCTACCGACTCCGTGACGCGTTTGAATGCGGTGACTACTTGCTGAAGGTCGGCGGCGGCGAGGAACACGCCCCGCCGCAGCTCGAAGCGATGCCTTTCGAGCGCCGCGCCCTCCATCGGGCCCGCCGCAGCTCCGAAGTCCTCGCTCAGCATTGCCAGGTCAGCACGCAGGCGGCCGATCACGGCATTGCAGTCTTCTCCGCCGGCGTGAGTCCCTCCCGCCGCTTCGTGCTCGCGGCAGCAGTGGCATCGGCCTTCGAGGTGCGCGTCCGCGTCGCCGCACTCGCAGGAATCCGGCAACCTCTCGACGGCTTCAGCCAGTTGAACGACCTCCTCATGAATGTTCTGCCATAGCTCTAAGAGGTCCATAACGATCCCTCCTTCGCTGAAGTCTTCAGCAGCCTCTCCACCAACGCGAGAGCCAACTCCCGTGATGGCCGCGCTGCCCACAGCCGTACCCATACCCACACGAGCCGCGCCCGGCCCGTCCGCCGTGATGAGAACCGTCTGCGCCCGCGATTTCATCCCGAAGATCGGTAGCGGCTACATAAGTCTCCCGTGTCGCCGCTGCCGCATCGTCGAGACCACCGAGGGCATTGGCCGGCGCGCTCCTTCTCATATCCCGAAGTGTTTCCAGATTCGTTCTGGACATCTTTTCAACTCTCGCAAGGTCTCGGTCAAAGTCCCTGCTGTCAGGGTCGCCTTGCTTCATCGCGTCTCTGATCTCACTCAAGATGGAGACGTACGAATTAGTTGCCCGGTCTAGTGACTCGGCATCGTTGCTCGTAATAGAGTGCTTGATGGGTTCAAGCCCGCCCTCCGCGTCTTTGACCAGATCCGATAGTGCGCGCGGCGACGCCTGACGGGTCTGACCGCGATCAACGCCAGGCGGCCTCGCTGAGCCGTGACCTTCATGCTGTTGAGCGCTGCCAATGCCGCACAGCCCCAACACTAATATGAGCGATAACATAGCTTTGAATCTCATGGTTCCCTCCGTACTTCCGAGCAGCCAATCATCGAGCTGCTCTGCTGATAAGGCTGGCGCGCGAAGCTAGTGGCCGCGATGCGCCGTCGCGTAGTCGCCGACGAGCTTGTCTCTGATCTTCTCCACACTCCAACCTTCCTTTCGCAATCTCGCGGCCTTGAGCGCCTCGGACTTGCATATGTCGCACCCCGCGGCGTGCGTATCGACAAAACAGTCGAGTAAGCTCCTGTGGCCGATCTCCGGCCGGTCGCACGGGCAGAAGCACGGTAGTTGCAACAGAAGCTTTGCGTCATCCTGAGCGACTTGATATGCCAGCTTTGTGGCCGGGTCATCAAACCGATCCGGCGAGAGCGTTTTCGGGACCTCTTTCACATCGTCGATGTTTTCGTAATAGGGCGGAGTCCGATCGGCCCTTTGCTTCTCGTGCCCGTGAGCCTTATCCGCCTGCTTATCCTGTGCGGCGGAGTTGGCCGGTGCGGCTTCAATCGCGTCGATGTTTCCCGAGTACACAATCGAAGCCGCGGCAAATACCAATGCCCAAACGAGTCTCTTTCCTCTCATAATCATCTCCCAGCGAAATCACCATTGGCCGGGGCTGAAGGCGAGCCCATGCTGTCGCCGGCCTGGAATAGCTTTCGAGCCATCCACAAAGCCGGGGCCAGCTCGCCTTCGCCCCGAAAGTAGCCACGTCAAAAACCCGCTCTCGCGGCATCACGTCTGCTCAGCAGAGTGAGGGGTCATCTCTGGCCCACATCGTCACCTCAGCCAGCCACGGTTCCGGCGCGAATTCCGCGCCGGTACCAGCGATTCTGGTGAAGACGAGAACCAGGTCCTCGCCCTCGTCAATCTGCTGGACGTAGTACAATCCGGATTTGAAGGCGACGTCGCCGAGCTCGAAGTCAGAAGGCGAAAGAAAAACTACGTTTGCCGTATTTGGCATGACTTCCTCCTGTTTGAACTCCTCCGTCACCCGTTCTTGTTGTTGCCTGCCGGTTCTACTTCCTGCGTTGATTACTCCCTGGCCTCCGCAAGCAGCTTGTCGAACTGCAGGCGGAGCTGATCGTCGCTCTTGAGCAGTTTCACCAGCGCCGGGCGAAGCTCCGAGTTTGTCAGCATCATGTTGAGGTGGCTCTTGAGCATCTCCGGGTCCTTAGCCATGTGGCTCATCATCTGCTCCATCTGTTCTTTGCCGTGCATCATCCCGCCGTGCTGATGCTCGGGTTGTTGGGCTTGGGCTTTGGGCTGCTGCCCGCCGTGCTGATGCTGGGCGAATGCGCTGTTGATCGTCGTCAGCGCTAGGCTTGCAACCGCGATACTCACCACTATGATTACCAAATGAACTGTTCTGCGAATCATCTTTTCTCCTTCGTAACTATTCGACCGGTTTCGTAAACCGTTCTGTTTTCCAGGCGCGCCATCGCGTGGTGGCGCCCGAACCAATGTAGAAGCCGGCTGCCCTCAATCGGCGGCGGGCAATAAGCAGCAACACATCCTTGTAGCCCACGAATCTGATCTGTCGGCCTTGTGCCACTGCCGCCTCGCTTGCCGCCGAATGAGGACACTCGGCTTAGAACACATGCTTGACGTTCTCGCCCTGTATGTGAACTTCCTCCAGGGTCTTCTCGCCTGCCGCGTTTGTGCCGAAGCGCATTCCCCCGTGCCTGGCTTTTTCCCCAAGCGGTTCTAATCTGCACTTCAGTCGCATAGTCTCCTTTGCCGAAACAGAGGAGATATATCCCGCGGACCCCGTCTGCGAGATCCTCTTGAAGACGATGACGTGATCTTCGCCTTCAACCACGTGCTGGATTTGGTATTTGGCCGGCTTAAGCAAGGTGTCGCCAACCCGCACAGGCGTGTCGAAAGCGACGATCCCCTTCTTGCCGATACGAACCATATCCTCGTGCTGTGCTAGAGCGGAGAGGCTGAACAGGCCCAACACTAAAACTAGGATTGCACTGGTTACGATTGATTTGTTTTTCGTTCTCATGACTTCTGTCCTTCCTTCTTTCCGACTGGTCTAGTGTCCTTGGTTTACGACGCCGGTTTGTAAACAGCGCCGCGATTCAGAAAACGTGCTTCACGTTCTCGCCTTTAATCTGAACCTCCTCCACGGTCGTCTCGCCGGCGGAGTTGACTCCGAAGCGAAGCCCGGTGTACTTCGCCTTGTCGCTCAGCGGCTCAATTCGGCACTTCACCCGGGCGGATTCCTTTCCTGAAACGCCGGTAAAATAAGGGCTGCCGGAGAGGATTCTCTTGAAGACGATGAAATGGTCGAAACCCTCGACGACGTGCTGAATCTGATAGCTGGCCGCGCTGAGCGACACGTTGCCTATCCGGACAGGCGAACCGAAGGTAATCTCCCCCTTCTTGCCTGTGCGAGTCTCCTCGTGCTGGGCTAACGCTGTCAGGCTAGATAGTCCCAGCAAAAGAGCGAGTACTGCGGTCACCGTGAATGAACTTCTTCCGAGTCTCATGGCTTCTCTCCTTCCTGTTCTGAGTTGCTTGCTCATCCTGTCTCACCTCCAGCGAAGCCGGAAGAGTCGGCTTGTAGAGCCGGGCCCACAAGTAGTCGTACACCGTGTCATCCATCCGTTCTTTCAAGTCGAAGTTGTAGGTCTTTGTCGGACCTCCAAACTTTGGCTCATACGTCGTTATTGCAAACTGATAAGGCCCCATGCGGCTGACGCTCTGTATGTCCGTCCATCGCCAGCGCCGCGAGTCCTTGGTCCTTATTGATTCGTACGTCACTCCGTCCGCGTAGATTTTGAGTGTCCCCTGATCGCCGCCGAAGCTGTGGCGATGCCTAACCGGAATCGCGTATTGCTCTTTCTCTTCCGATTTCACAAAGCTGGTCGCCAGCGGCCTCGAAACGCGCGCGAGCAAGAAATCGCTCACGTCTTTGGACACCTCGCCCTTCAGCACCCTGAAGTCGAACGTCTTGTCGCGTCCAAACGTCGCGCGGCTGCTTTCGTAACTCAAAACCTCCACCTCGGTGGGCGAGACCAGCTTGATCATCTTGACGTCGGTGTAGGTCCACTTTCGCGCGTCCTTTTTGTTGCTGGTTTTGTACTCGACGCCTTCCGCATTGATCATCAGCTCTCCCCTGCAAGAGCCGATCGCGTGATCGTGCCGCACCGGGAAACTGAACTCCTGAGCGAGCGCCGCCGTTCCCCCAAACACCAGGATCGAGAGTGCCGCTGCGTTAATGAACCGAAGGATCGTGTGCGTCATGATTGCCTCCCTTGCTTCACCGCCAATTCTGTTTGTCCGGCTCAGCGGTTGTCGCAATCGTCATGATCAGCAGGTGCTGCTCGTGAGTGAGGACCTTGATGGCCTTCAGAAGCGACTCGATTCCCGAGTACTCGACGTCGGCTTGAAGCGCTTGAATCTCTTTGAGCTTCGCTTTCACCTGAATCAGGTCAATCTGATCGCGGCCGAGCATGCGTTGAAGTTCCGCATCCGCCACTCCGAGGTCGCCCTTCTTCTCTCCGGCAAGTTTCTGGAACTCAAAAGCAATCTCAGTGATTTGTGTGCGCTGCTCGTCGGTCATCTTGATTCGGTCGCCGATCGTCAGGAAGAACTTCGTCTGCATTCCGATCTCCAAGAGGCTCGGCGTGATCATCCCCATCCCCTTGCCCATTGACGCAGGCACAGCCGCAGGCCCTTGTCTGCGGACGTCCTGTCCCGTCACAGCACCTCCAAGAAGCATCATTGACGCTCCTGCTAACGCAGCCGATTTCAATCGTTTCAATGTTGCTGTTCGCATAAGAAGACCTCCGTTGTCGTCCAACAATCCTAGCGTCTTGATTCCGCCTCAGACGGGGCCGCCGGCGCTTTCCTTTTCGGAAGCGACTCGACGGCCCCGCTGCGCGTCCGCCCCATCTGACGCGCGTTCGCAGTCGTGGGGGAGGTAGTTCCCCCAAGCCGCGCCCACCGCGCGAGAACGGTGGGCACGTACTTGCGCGTCTCAGCGGGCAGATAACCGCGCAGAGCCATCTCGTCGAAATCGCGAATGCCCGTCCTGTCGATGATCCGCTGAACTCGGTCTTCTCCCGCGTTGTATGCAGCAAGCGCCAGCTTCCAGTCTCCAAACTGGTTGTAGAGATCGCGCAGGTACCTTGCCGCCGCGCGCGTCGAGTGCTCCGGGTTCGTCCGGTGGTCGTCGCCAGGTTGAACCTGCAAGCCATACCGCCGGGCCGTCGCCGGCATGAACTGCCAGATTCCGCGTGCTCCCTTAGGCGACAGAGCAAGAGGGTTGAATCCGCTTTCGACCAGCGCAACCGCAAGCAGCTCGACCGGCACCTGCTCCTCCTCAAGGACCTGCACGAGTGTCTGGCGATACTCGCCGAATCTCGCGCGCACAGACCGAGGAAGCGCGACCGCGAGAGTTCTCGATGAAGACTGCGCTGCAGGCCCAGCGCTGCTCGGGTTGAGGGCCGCTCGCTCAGCGGCGATCAACTGGGTCAGCTCGTCCAGGAGAGCGCTCCGATTGAACTCTCCGGCCTGGGCCGCGATCTGTTCCGCGTCCTTGAGGGCCTGTTTGGCGCGCTCTCGTTCTCCTCGGATTCTGGCGGTGCTACTGTCATTGATGAACTTCGAGGCAGCGAGCACGATCGCGGCCGCCTGAGCGCGCCTGTCGACCGAGCTTTCTATGCTCTTCAGCGCGCGCGAGACCGGATCGTCCCCCGACGGCCCGCTATTCGACTGCGCTCGCGCGGTTGGTTCGAGCGATAGCAATGCCGTGACAATGATCAGGCCTGCCAATCTCGCCCGCTTGCCGGTTATTGCTTTCCTCTTTGGCGCCGCCTGTGAGTTCCTGGCTTGAGTGCTTGAATTCGATTTGACGGGCGAATCCAGCCTGCCCGATTCGACAGCGCTCTGGCGCGGTCCAGCGAAGCGCCAAAGAAGCGGCGCGGCGATCATCGAAACGAACGCGAAGGCCAGTACTGCGAAATACTCCGTGCCTTCGATCACCCATCTCGTCACTCCAAACGCTAAGAACATAACTCCGGCTTCTCCGGACGCCAGAGCGGGAGCGGCAATAATCCTTGCGTGTTCGCTCGAAGCGCCTCCCAGTCTTGCCCCCCCCCAGCTAAGAGAAAACTTGCAGGCCAATCCGGTGAGCACTACTAGCAGCAAGACAGGCGCACTAGTAAGGCTGCGGCCATGTGACTGGAGAAACATCGGCACGAAGGTGAGCGACAGAAACATAGCCGCGACAACGGGCGTCGACTTCTTGCCGACCGTCCTTCCGGCTTCGCTTCTCATAAACAGCGCGCCCGCAATGAAGGACCAGCCCAGAGCCCCAAGCTGGCCTATTATCGAGACAGCAAGCACGAAGACCAGGATCGCGATAAGCAAATAGCCGATCGTCGTTCGAACCGCCGAGATTCGACCTGCAGCGCGATCGATGAATCTAGTCGCGACGAAACAGGCCAGCGAGAAGAAGATCGTTATCTTGACCAGTTCATAGAGAGCGACTATGCCGTAAGCCGAACTTGAAGATGCCCGGCCGGAAACCTCGCCAAGCGCGGCATACAGTTGTACCGCCAGCATTGCCAGCCCGGTCAGCGCAGCCGCCGCGCCTCGCGCTGCCGCCGCGGCATTCTTGTACTGACCTTCCGCCCCTGCTGAAAGCTCTGCCGGCAGCCAGAGACTCGTTCCCGTAATGGCCGCCGCGAGGACGAGAACTGCGGAACGGTGCTGGCTGCCAGATGCGGCGGCCGCCACCGATAGGAGAACAAGCAGCAACAAGCCTGCCCCGGCGACTGCCAGCGAGATGCGCCGCGCCTTCCAGACTTCCTTAGACTCGAAGCGTGTCCCCGCGACGAAGAAGAGACCAGTGAGTCCGATGTCTCGCGCGAACCCGAGGATGCGGTCACCCGCGTCGCCCGCCGTTAGCCACTCCCGCCACTGACCCGGAACTACTGCCAGGCCGATCGCTATTGCAGTGAGAGCAACACCGATTCCAGCCGCCTCGGGCAGCTTGAGACGTCTTGCTGCCCGCCCGCTAACCAGTAGCGCCGCGGCGCCAATCATTAACGCTGCTATGACTTGAATCTGCATCGCCAGTCCCTCGAACTCCTTGCCCAGTTTGATCAGCCAGCCGTCACCGGTACTCCCGGACCAACGGTCGGGTGCTTTCTCACCTCGAAGTACCACTTCCAGATTTCGTAGATGGCCGGGTAAACCGCCAGCTCCAGAATGAACGACGTGAAGATTCCGCCAATCATCGGCGCGGCGATTCGTTTCATCACGTCGGCCCCGCTGCCGGTCGACCACATGATCGGCACCAACCCCATGAACATCACGCCGACAGTCATCACCTTCGGCCGCAGCCGCTTGACCGCGCCGTGCAGGATTGCTTGCTTCAGGTCTTCCTTGTTCCTCATCAGGCCCTTCGCCCGCGCATCCTGATAAGCGATTTCCAGGTACAGCAGCATGAACATTCCCGTCTCGGCATCGACTCCCATCAGCGCGATCAGTCCGACCCATACCGCTATGCTCATGTTGTAGCCGAGGAAATAGAGGAACCAGATTGCGCCGATGGCCGAGAACGGCACGGCCAGGAAGATGATCATCGTCTTTGCCACCGACCGCGTGTTGAAGTAGAGCAGCAGGAAGATCAGGAAGATCGTGATCGGGACAACCACGAACAGGCGTTCCCTGACCCGCTCCATGTTTTCATACTGCCCGCTCCAGATCAGTTGATACCCGGTCGGCAACTGGACGTTCTCGCGGATGACTTTCTTCGCATCGGCCACGTAACTGCCGACGTCACGCTTGGAGGTGTCGAGGCTGACAGTGACGTAACCCGTCAGGCGCCCGTTCTCGTCACGGATCATCGCCGGACCGTTCACCAGCTTGATGTCGGCAATCTGCGCAATGGGAATCTGCGTGCCGTTCGGCGCCATGACAAGAGTGCGCGTGAGCCGGTCGAGGTCGCTGCGATAATCGCGCAGGTAACGCACGTTGACCGGATAGCGCTCGCGCCCTTCAACCGTCGTCGAGACGTTCTCGCCGCCGATGGCCGACATCACCACGTCATTCGCCTGGTCAATGGTCAAGCCGTAGCGCGCCAGTTCCTCGCGCTTGAGCGTGAAGTCGAGGAAGTAGCCGCCAGCCGCGCGCTCGGCAAAGACGCCCCCCTCGGAGCCTGGGACCTTTTGCAAGACCATCTCAATGTGCTCGCCGATCTCCTGCACCTTCTGCAAGTCTGCTCCCATGACCTTGATGCCGATCGGCGTGCGCACACCCGTGCTAAGCATATCCACGCGCGCTTTGATCGGCATGGTCCAGGCGTTGACTACGCCGGGGATTTGCATCGCTTCGCTCAGTCCGCCGGGCCCGTAGATCAGCTCTTCCGTGCTCTTGTGATCCGGCCAGGCCTTGCGCAGTATCCGCTGCAACCAGCCGGGCGCCCACGATGAGTACCAGCGCGGCTTCTTCGGCCACTCCATATGCGGCTTGAGCACAATCACCGTCTCTATCATCGAGAACGGAGCCGAGTCGGTCGCCGTCTCCGCGCGGCCCGCCTTGCCGAAGACGCGCTCGACTTCGGGAAAGCGCTTGAGCGTCTTGTCCATGACCTGCAACAACTGCCCGGTTTGTGTCACCGAGATGCCGGGCAGCGTGCTCGGCATATAGAGCAGCACGCCTTCGTCGAGCGGCGGCATGAACTCCGAGCCGAGTTTTTCAAAGACCGGCACCGTCAAGGCCACAGCCAGCACCGCCGCGCCGACGGTGATCCACTTGAAGCGCAGCACCAACTCGCAAATCGGGTGATAGATCTTCATCAGCGGGCGGCTGATCGGGTGGGTCTCTTCGCTATGAATCTTGCCGACCAGCACCGCGTTGACGATTCTGGCCACGAAGCGCGGCTTGAACTTGTAAGGATCCATGTGGGTGAACAGCAGCCGTATCGCCGGGTCAAGGGTGATCGCCAGGAACGCCGCAATCGCCATCGAGAAGTTCTTCGTGTAGGCGAGCGGCTTGAACAGCCTGCCTTCCTGCCCTTCAAGCGTGAAGACCGGTATGAACGAAACGGCGATGACCAGCAAGGCGAAGAAACTCGGCCCGCCAACTTCCTTGACCGCGCTGATGACCACGTTCTTGTAACTTCCAGGCCGCCCTTCTGCGTCCCAGTGTTCAAGCTTCTTATGCGTCTGCTCTACGACGACAATCGCGGCGTCGACCATCGCTCCGATGGCGACCGCGATACCGCCCAGGCTCATGATGTTCGCGGTCAGCCCCATCGCGTACATCGGGATGAACGAGATGATGATCGTGATGGGGATCGTGATGATCGGCACCAACGCCGACGGGATGTGCCACAGGAAGATCATTATCACGATGCTGACGATGATCAGCTCCTCGATCAGAGTGCCCTTGAGGGTCTCGACCGCGCGTTCGATCAGTTCGGCTCGGTCGTAGGTGGTGACGATCTCGACGCCGGGCGGCAGGGAAGCCTTCATCTCGTCAAGCTTAGTGCGCACTCGTTCGATCACTCTCAAGGCATTCTCGCCGTAACGCATGATGACTATCGCACCGACGACCTCGCCCTCTCCGTCAAGCTCTCCAATGCCGCGCCGGATGTCCGGGCCAAGCGTGACTGTGGCGAGGTTCTTGACCAGGATGGGAATCCCGCCATTCTTACTCGTTCCGACGACGATGTTCTCGACATCCGAAAGCTGCTTGATGTAGCCACGTCCGCGGACCATGTATTCGCGGCCTGAAAACTCAACCAGCCTTCCTCCCACGTCCTTGTTCCCCTCGCGTACGGACTCGACTACACGATCGATCGGGATGTCGTAGGCGAGCAGCGCGTTCGGGTCGATGTTTACCTGATACTGTTTGACGAAACCGCCGAGCGGCGCGACCTCGGCCACACCGGGGACGGCCTGAATCGCGTACCGCATGTACCAATCTTGAAAACTGCGGAGCTGAGCCAGATTGTTCTGGCCGGTCTTGTCGACAAGCGCGTACTGAAAGACCCATCCGACTGCCGTCTCATCGCGCGCAAGCTCGACGTTCACCCCTTGCGGCAGGCGCGGCAGGATGTTGCTCAAATACTCGAGCGTGCGCGAGCGAGCCCAGTAGATGTCGGTCCCGTCCTCAAAGATTATGTAGACGTAGGAGTAGCCGAAGTCCGAGAAGCCGCGAATGTCTTTCACCTTGGGCACACCCAGCAGCGACGAGATGATCGGGTAAGTCACCTGATCTTCCATGATGTCCGGGCTGCGGTCCCATCTCGAATAGATGATGACCTGCGTGTCCGAGAGATCGGGAATGGCATCCAGCGTGATGTTCTTGATCGACCATAGCCCTAACAACGTCGCCATCCCGATGAACAGGAAGACGATGAACTTGTTGTGGGCGCATGCTTCAATGATTCTGTTGATCATCTTCTGACTCCCGGCTCTGGTGATCCCGCTTTGCCTCTCACCTCTCGCACTGGTGACCACAGGTCGCTCACGGCTTCCGGTGCTTCGAGTGGTCGTCCGGCTTGGACTGCTCCTGTTTCGTAGGCTGATGCTGCGAGTGGTCCTCAGGCCTGGCTCGAGGCGAGGGTTGCGCGCCAGGCTGTTGGCCTGAGAGCTGTCCCTCGGGCGCCTTCTGTCCGCCTGATTCGCCGCCGCTGCCGTGACTCATTCCCGGCATCCCCATTCCACCAGCGGCCGACTTCAGCCTGCTCTCCGAGTCGATCAGGAAGTTGGCGGACGTCACGATGCGTTCGCCCGGCTTCAGACCCGCGAGCACGATGAACTTGTTCTCGACCTTCGCGCCCAACTGAACCTTGCGCGGCTCGAAGTATCCGCCTTCGAGAGCCACAAAGACCGTCTGTTCCGAACCCGAGTCGAGGACTGCCTCTTGAGGCACTACTAGTCGCTTGCCGTAATCGATCTTCAGTTCGACATTGGCGTACATATCAGGCTTGAGTGAGAAATCAGCATTGGGAAACTCAATGCGCACCTTCAGTGTTCTGGTTGCGTTGTCGAGTTGCGGGTAGATGTAGCTGACCTGTCCCTTTAGCGGTTTGCCTGGATAATAGGAAAGCGTCAGCGTCGCCGGCTGTCCGATCTTGATCTCCGGCGCCTCGTATTCGTAGATGTCGGCTATGGCCCAGATGGTCGATAGGTCGGCGATCTGGTAAAGCTCAGTCTCGGGCGTGACGCGCTGCTTCGGATAAGCGTTACGCGCCAGCACGAATCCGTTAGCCGGGGCGTAGAGCGTCAGGGCCTTTGTTGGCTTGCCGCGTAGTTCGAGGTCCTTGATCTGCGCTTCGCTGATGTCCCACAACTCAAGCCGTCGGCGTGCCGATTGATAAAGTGATTCGGAAGCCGTGACGGCTTCGCGGAACGGGCTCTCACTCAGTTCAGTGCGCCCCTTCAGCGCCAGCAAGTATTCCTGTTGAGTTTGAACCAAGTCGGGGCTGTAAATGCTGATAAGCGGCTGCCCCTTGTTGACCTGCTTACCGGTGAAATCGACGTAGACATTCTCAATCCATCCTTCGGTCTTGGTGTGGATGCGAACGATCTTTGTTTCGTCGTAGGTGAGCCGCGCGACCGCGCGCAGCGTCTTGGACACCAGGCTATATGCAGCTTCGCCGTATGTCACACCGATCAGTTGCTGCTTCTGAGGGCTGATCTCGAACGCGCCCTCAGGAAGGTTGGAAGCCGCCCCGGCCGTGTTTTCGTAGACCGGGACGAGGTCCATGCCGCAATCAGGCGCTTTGCCGGGCTTGTCGGACTTGTAGGCCGGGTGCATCGGGTCTTGCCAGTAGAGCACCTTCAATTCGGCTTTGACTCCTGGGCTTGGCTGCTGACCCGAACCGGGATCGTCGGCGCGCGCCGAGATGATCCGCATCAGTCCGTCTCTCTTGATGTAGCCGACGCCTATGAGAACGACGACGATGACGGCGAGCGCGATCCACACGGCACGCTTCTTCCTTCTCGGCTTTCGTGGCCGGGCGTTCGCGGCTTCCGGAGGCGATCCGATCACCGTTGATGACTGCTGGCTTGCTCCGAATGGGGGCTGCTGCTCGAGGAGGGGGCCCGGTGGTCCGTTGATCTCGGTTTGCGATCTGATCTCTTCACTCATTTGTCATTCCTCCAACAAGGGTCCGTCAGGGTCTTAGCTTCACGCCCACGAGCGGCTCCATCGCGGCGACCGCCTTCTCGACGTTGCTGAGTTGTTCGTAATAACTGAGCTCGTAGTTGAGCAGGGTCACGACGTTGTCGAGCAGCGTCAGGAAATCGACCTTGCCGACTTCGTATCCTGCGATGGCCGACTCAAGGGACAACGAGGATTGAGGGATGATCGTCGTCCCATACAAACTCACCAGCCGCTGCGCAGTCGCCGCTGCCAGGTACTTGTCTTTCAACTTGAAGAACAGCAACGTCGTCGCGTTCTCGAGGCGCTTCTCTTCTGCGGCGGCACTGGCGGCGGCTTCGGCAACCGCTGGGCGCTGCTTTTGCCAAAAATAGAGCGGGAGCTTCACACCGATGCTGACGCCGTACATGTCCGGCATCTCCGGGCGATTCTGGTAGCTGAAGCGCACTGAGAAGTCGGGGTAGAACTCCTTCTGCGCAAGCTGGACGCCGTACCGCTCGCGATCAATGGCACGCCTCTGAGACTTGAGAGACGGATAGTTCGCGAGCGCCAGTTCTCGCAGTTCCGCAAGCCCCACCGCGAAGCCTTGCGGCTGGACCTCCTCGGATTTTCCGAGAGGCGATTCCGGGTCGCGATTAAGGAGACTGTTCAAGCGCGCGACCGACGTCTGTCTGCGCTGTTCGAGGACCGTCAGTTGATCGATCAACTTTGAGATTTCCACCTGGGCCTTCAGAACGTCCTGCTGAATCCCTCTGCCGACGGCGTAGCGGGCTTCGGCGATCTTCTCGAACTTCTCGAGCAGGTCTTTGTTCTTGCTGACGATCTCTGACGCTTTCGTGAAATAGTAGAGGTCGAAGTATGCGTCTTTGACTTCTGCCACGACGTTGAGGCGCACCTGCTCGTAGGCCCACCACTCGGACTCTGCGGACATTGCAGCCATCTTTTCCTTGAGCGGGCGCTTGCCGGGGAAGGGGATTTCTTGACTGAAGCTGACCATCCGCGCGCTTGATGGATCGCCCTTCTGGATGTCGAACGGCGGGATGGGGACGATGTTGCCGAGGTAGCCGACTTCGAGCATCGGGTCGGGCAGTGCTCTGGCCTGCGGAATTCGCGCACGCATCATGTCGAAGCTGCGTGCCATTGACTGAATCTCAGGATTGCGCTCCAGCGCCTGGTCGACTAGATACTTGAGCGGCGCCGAAGGGCCCTCTTGTTTTTGCGAGTCCGCCCGGATTGATTCGCGGCCAGCACTTCCGGGTGTGTCAGCCGGAACTGCTACGCCGCCCTGTTGCCCGAGCACATTCCCGCCGCCCAGAGCGAGCGACACAAGCACGTACAGCACCGGTTTTGGAGTTCGCTTGAGTCTCATCAACGCTGCTCCTTTTCCACAAGACTTCGCGGAGCCCGCAGGTTCCCGCGGATTTCAAAAAGGTTGCCCACAGCGGTACACGACCGCGGACTTAAGATTGATTTGGCTGCAGAGTTTGGAAGCTGCCGATGGAGAGGGGACTGTTAGATCAGAAGAGAGGATTGGACGATGTAGAGCGGGCGCGAGAACACAGACCTGGGCGGCCCGTGATTATGCGCTGATGCTCCCGTCACCGATGCACCAGGCAGAACAATGGCTGGAGCACTTTGGATTGGAATCGGTTGTTGAGTGGAAACCGAAGCAATCGAAGCCTCGGGAACCGAAGCCTGAGCCATGCAGCAACACGAGACAACAGCCGAGTGACGGGTTAGGTCGCCGGGATTGGCAGCGACGATGACCGGCCTGGCAGATGAGATCTCAGCAACGTCGCGATGGTCCCCCGAGTGACTTGGATCGGCGGGGTCCTCTCTGTGGGAGGCATCCGAGTGGCACGTTGAGCGAGGTGCGTCGGTAGGTTCTTCGCTCCGCGGCCCGCACTCATTCAAACTCGCTGTGAGCGCGCTGTGAGATCCACAGTGGCAAGCTATTGCCCCCCAAGCCTGTTGCGCAAAAAGGACGGACAGCAAAATAGCTAGCACCGCCCACCGGCTGGTTCGGCCAATAACCGTTACTGCTCTTGGCTTCCTCTTCACCAATTCTCCTACTACAAGCACGAACAATAATCACTTTGGGCGACGACCGCAATGACCGACATCACACGAAGCGGTGACGGGTATCACCTCGCCTTCACCGTCAAGTGAGTGCATCAGCATTCGCCGTACCAGAGCCCTAAACGAACTGATCACGCCCGTTTCAGTCAGCCACGCAGCAACTTTCCGCTGCCGACTGCGCGAAAACGCCCATAGGATTCCGACGGTTGCCAGTCCGAGAATCGCAGCAGGCCGTCTGCCGTGCGGAGTTCTCGGCTGTGAATACCGCTGAGAGGGGCTGACGGCTATTGCTCGGCGTCTTGTCGCCTTTCATTGCGTCGTTATGAAAGTTCTTGACGAGACAGTTGCAGATCTTATTCACGCTCGGAAAGTTAAACGGACCGCTCTGTCCGCGCCAGGCAGTCGTTTCCAGCGCACTGAGGTTGACGTAGTCCCCGAGCCCGAAATCTCTGTCAAGCGTGTCTTTGATCTCGGCATATTCTTCAGGAGCGATCGCCACTGCTCCTGCTCCGTCCTCTCGCATGTAAACCAGGAACACGAAGTCCGCCGTGCCGGGCTCCTCTGCTATCTCAAACGCCTGCAGTGCTTCAAACTCCTTTCTGATTCGCAATTCAGCGCGAGGATCGCGATTGAATCTTTGAACTTGTCTGGCAAAAAAAGGCCCCGAGAGGCGAATGCTCGGAATCTTCTGTCTGCGAAAAACCATCGGGCGGATAGCCGCGATGTAAACTTTCTGCCCTCGTTGAAAGCCGGGCAACTGAGTTGATGGTTTGCCTTCGCTGCTTTGGCGGGCCATTCCCGCCAGAGACAGCGCTAGAACGATAGCAAGAACCCACAGAGCTTTTTGTTTCATGTCGTCTCCTTCGATTCTTTAATGTGAGTGGTGGCCAGCCGGCTCTGGAAGCGTCCGAACGCCCTCGTATGACAGAAAGCGGCGCTGTTCCGGAGTCAGCGTCTGCAGGGCTTGATCCAACGCCTCTCTTGAGGGCCGCCCGTCGATGGACCCCTTTTCCGCCCGCTCATACACCTCACCCAGGAGTCGCCCATCTTCATTGGTCACCGTCAAACGTGGCGCCTCTCCCTTCACGAAAACCGCGACTCGATCCTTCAGCCGATTCAGCCACCACTCGGCCAGTTGACTCGCCGTTACGCTCCGGTGACTACGGCGAACGTATCCCTTCGCATCGTGCTGGGTGACGGTTAGGATCGGAATCTCTTTCTCGCCCGTTGGCTGTGCAATAATCTGGGTGATGGTTGGCCCTTCGGCTCCGTTCACCACGCGAAACTCGGCGCCTGGGTCACGTTTGAGGTTCGCCATCGCCCGGCGCAGGTTATCGCTCACCGCCCTAGCCCGATCAACAGGTGAGGAATACTCGCCCTCATCGCGGATGATGAACAGCGCTTGCTCGTCCAGTTTCACGATGACATGGGCATGGCCTCCGGCGAACTGGTCTTCTTTCTCGATGGCATCGACGCTGAATTCCGCGGGAAGGAGCTTCGGAGTTTCCTTTTTGTCGGGCGTTGCCTTCTTCTCGGGCGCTGCCGCCGCCGAGGCGAGATGTTCTGTGCTGCGACTTGCGGGCCGCCTCGACAACGAGAGGAGAACCGCGACTGCCAAAACAACGATTGCAACCAGGACCGCCGCGCCGATTAGGATGCGTTTGACTCTCCTCCTCCGCTCCGGGCTGAGCGGCTCCGCCTCAGGGGACTGAGGTTGCTCGGCGTAGCCGCCAAGCGTCAACGCCAATCGTCCCGAAGCCACAACGGGCACGAGCTCAGGATGTTGAGACTCAGGCTCCTGGAGAAGGGACGCGGTGGGTTCGCCCAGTGCGCCGGAGGCCGCGTCGCGCACGCCGGCTCCGCACACATCGCAGTATCGGGCTTCGGCGCCGAGAGCGCTCTGGCACCGCGGGCATCGCGCTTCCGCCCAGGCATTCCGTACTTCGATGTTAGGGGCCTCCCATGGATCGCGGGCAGGTGAACTTGAGGCCGCTAGGTCTTCTCCTTCGATCAATACGTGGCCCGACGGTTGCGACGGCTGGCGAGGGGACGGAGATGTCGCAGGACGGACGGCTTCTTCAATCTCCTCCATCTCGGCGCCGCATCGTTTGCAGAACTTCCATACGGCCTTAGCCAATGCCCCGCACTCCGTACAGTGGACGACCTGATTCGTTAGTCGAGACGACTCGACCAGCGCTCCGCCGCATTGGTTGCAGACCGCGGACGAATCAGCGAAATCGAGTTGGCATTTCTTACATTGCTTCATAAGCGACCCCGCTCGTGTGCCGAGTCCTCGGGGGTGAGGGCTTCGGCCCGGTGAATGCGCAGTACGTACCTGACGCGGCCGACGCTGCAATCACTTTCATTCGCTTGTACTTCTCATAAGCCCGCGCAGCTCTACTCGGACGGCGTGGGTTTGATGTCGCCCATCTGCTTCGCTGATGCCTGAATGCCCTGAGACGGAACTGCAACCTCCTTTTCAAACCAGCGGCGGGCGGCCAAATCACTCAAGCAAGTTAGGCCGCCGCCGTCGTGACGACCCGTGATTACCGTACGACTAACGTCCGGGCAGCACGCCGAAATCGCATGTAAACCCAACCTCGCCAGATTACTCAGCGTGAACTCGCGGTAGCTATTTCCCATCTGATGAAACTACTTCGATGGAGTCTACTTGAAGGTACCGCTTGCCCTCCGCTTCGCGCACGGTACCCGTCGCTTTGACTCTCTTCGCGATGTAGTCGAGCCAGTCCTTGCGATCTCGCGTGAGCTTTCCGGGCTCAAGCAAGTACAAGGTGAATCCACTGTCGCCGGCAACTGCGAGGGCTTGTGACTTGCCCTTCTCGGCGCAGTCAACGGCACACTTCAGATCACCTTCATTGCCGTAGGGCTTGACCTTGCGGTCTGCTTCAAACCAGCACAAAGAGCAAACAACCTGACCCTCAAGCGTGACGGACGAACCGGCGTTGTTCTGAGCTCGAATTCCCGCAGCGGCCAACACGGCCGCCAAACAAAGCATGAATCCAACACCTACCTTCCTCATTGTCATCATCCTTTCTCTCTTCGTGTTTGATGTGATCAAGTGCAGGGCATTGGCGACCAGCGTCGCGGTCGCCTCCGCCTCAAAGAACTTAGTCCGAATGGGCATGATCCCCATGCTCGTGCGTATGCGGCTTCGTCTTTTTCGGCTTGGACGGAGCCGGTTTAGCTTTTTCCTCATGGGCTTTTGCCTCACCCTTTTGGCCGTCGGCTTCTTCCGCTTCCTGGCCCATCTCCTCGCCGGCGAGTGTCTGAAGCTGTTTCAACTCCTCGGGAGAGAGCTGCGGCAGACGCCGAATGAAAGCGACGAGGTCCCAGATCGATTCGGGGCTGTCCTCCGAGCCGAACGCCGGCATGCCCGTGAAACGAACTCCATTGTTGATGATGTAAAACAATTCGCCGTCGGTGAGCTCCTGCGTTTGGGAGTCGGTCATATCGGGGACCTTCGGATACATATTGCGGCCGAATACGGTCTTGCCGCGGCCATCGATCCCGTGGCAGGTCGAACAATGTTCAACGAAATGCTCGCGCGCCTCCGACATGCCGGCATCGGTAATCGCATTCGGGTTCTTCAACTCCTTCGCGCCGGCCGGCGTTGCGATCCTCCGCGCGTGCCCCGCCAGCCACTTCTCATACCAGGCCGGCTCCGCCCTGGCGCTGAAACCATGGTTGCGAACGTAAAGCGCCGCGTAGATCACTCCGGCGACGAATAGCACCAGTACCGCGAGAGAAACTTTCTTTGTCATCGTGTCTTACTCCTTCGTGCGGGCGTTACGCCCGTTCATCATCGTGTTTATGTTCCGGCTTCTTTTTCGGCGCTTCAGTCCTGCCTTCCTTCACTCTCGTCATCACTTCTTCGTACTTGTCCGGCGGAAGAACTCGAACCAGCGTCATCATCCCCATCATCGCGCCCGTCCAACCCGGCGGCAGTCCGTAGGTTTCCGGTTTGACAACCGCTTCATCCATAGGCATCCACATGTCCTGCGGATAACCTGGGACCCGCTTCGCGCCGGCCTGCTCGAGGACCAGCGTCATCCCGCACTTGGGGCAGCTTCCGGGTTTGTCTGACCGTACCTCCGGATGCATCGGGCACGCGTAGGCCGGTTGCGCTTGCGCTGGCGGGACGCCGGGTCCCTCCTGCTTCGATGTCTGGCCTACGAGATTGGAGACGGATTTCTCCCGTGTGGTCATACCCATTCCGCGTCCAAGGCCGGGGCCGAGATCTTCAGAGAGGGCGTGACCCTGCCGGACCACTCCCATCCCTTCTTCCATCCCCATGCCCGTGTGCATGCCGTGGCCGAGGTGAGCCATCGGCCCGACCATCGAGACCATCTGGTTCATCATGTGGTGAGGCAGATGGCAGTGAAGCATCCAGTCGCCCGGGTGTCTGGCTACGAACTCGACATCGCGCGCTTGAGCCACACCAACCAGGACGGTGTTGCCCGGATACCACGCGCTTTCGGGAATGCGGCCGCCTTCGGTGCCCGTGACGTAGAACTGGTTGCCGTGAAGGTGCATGGGGTGATGGTCCATGCCGAGGTTCACAAATCGAATCCGCACTCGCTCGCCGAGCTTGACTATCATCGGCGTGGTCGCGGGACCGGCCTTGCCGTTCAACGTGAGCCAGTTGAACTCCATCGACAGCGTGTTGGGCACGGTGTTGTTCGGCAATATCGCCCACTCCTGCAGGATCACCCCGAAGTCTTTGTCTACTCGCGGCTGATGCGATTGCTTCGGATGGATGATGAAGAAGCCCACCATACCCAGCATCTCCTGCATCGCGCCATGGGAGTGGTAGAAGAAAGTTCCGTTTTGGTTCACGCTGAACTCGTAGGTGAACTTGCCGCCGGGTTCCACCAGCGGCTGGCTTATGCCGGGCACGCCGTCCATTGCCAGCGGGACTTCGAGCCCGTGCCAATGGACGGTCGTAGGCTCGGGCAGCTTGTTGTGAAAGTTGATTCGCACGCGGTCGCCTTCCTTGACTTCGATGGTCGGACCCGGCACGTTGCCGTTGTAGCCCCAGGCATCAACGACCCTTGCCGGTCCCATCTCCGATTCGGGAAGGAACTCGCAGCGGACGGGCTCGGCGACGAGATGAAAGACCTTCACGCCGTTCTCCATCGTCCACGGAAGCTTTGGCAGGTCGGGCGTGTGAACGAGGACCGGTTCGCGTGATGTGGATTGGGTGTCAGGCCGCTCGGCCGCCGTCTTCTTTTCGTCTTGTTGGGTATGATGTTGGTGCTGGGCCGCGACTTTCGTGCCGGCGAGCAACCCGGCGCCAAGAAGCGCCGAGCCACGCAGGAAGTTACGTCTGTTCTTGTTCATTGTCTCTCCTTCAACGTATCTCAGATTTCCTCGCGAACGATCCGCATGAACTTTGAAGAAAGCCACGCAGCCGCTGGCTTAACACGCCGGCGCGCAGGGCCGTCAGCGGTCGTTCTGATCTCCCGCGCCACGGACTGTCGGGCTCGCCTCCGGACCGGCTTCGCGGCCTGGTGCATCGAGGCCGCCGGTCAGGAGGTAGCCTTGGATTCGAACCGCGTTTTGCCAAACGTTCACCAGGGCAGTAACGTAGTCGGCTCGCACCTGAAACATCGTGCGCTGGGCGATCAGCACTTGCGGGTACGCGGCGGCCATCTGTTTGAAGCTCGCCAGGTACACCTCGTGGGCGCGCTGTGCACGCGGCAGCACCGTTTCCCTGTAGCGTTCGGCGACTCGCAGCGAATTCGAATATGATCTGAACGCTGACGCAAATCGCGCGAGAAGCGCAAGCTCCTGCCGTTGCACTTCGCGCTCTGCGACGGTCAAATCGGCTTCTGCCGCGGCGATGTTGCCCTGATTGCGGTTGAACAGCGGGAGCCTCACCCCGATTTCGACGGATGCTTCGGGCCCGGTCCGTCCCGAGATGGGTCGATTGAGACGCTCCTGGACTTCGGTGCTGTATCCGACTCCGCCGCGCACGAAGATGTCGGGGATGGGGTCGGCTTTGGCGCGGGCAACTGCTGCTCGGGCGCGCTCGACCCCTGCGCGGGCTCTCTTCATTTCCGGGCTCGCCTGCAAGAGCCCAGACAGCAGCGACTCTTGATCGAGCGTCGGGATGCCTCGGTCGATATCACCGGCGAGCGGGCCCGGTCTTAGAGATTTGTCTCCGACAACTGCCGCCAATAACTGCCAGACGTGGTCCCTGTCATTCTCGGCGTTGACCAGATCAAGCTCGGCTCGCTGAGCTTCTATCTCAGCTTCGAGAAGGTCGGGCCGGTCCGCCTGGCCAATGTTGAAGAGTTCCTCGGAGATATCGACCGCTTCGTTTGCGATCTTGGCGAGTTGGCCGCGAAGCTCCACGAGGTCGTGAGCGCCCAGGGCTTCGTAGTACAGAAGGCGCACGGTGTTGAGCACGCGCATCTTCTGCGCCTCGGCCTCGGCTTCTGCCTGCGCCTTTTCCTGAGCGAAGACGGCCTTGCCTTTTGAGAGCTTCCCGCCGGTAACGATGTTTTGCTCGATGAAGAAGAAGTGCTCGCTCTTGTCGGTGAACGCGCGGAAGGCGAACTCTTCACCGCGGTAACCGACCATCGGGTTGGGGTAGAGACCGGCCTGCTTGCGGCGCCCTTCAGCAGCGCGGATCGCGGCTTCTGCCTGGGCGAGCGTCGGATTGTTGCGCAGCGCCATCTCCTCAAGCTGAGCCAGCGTCAACGCGGAACCGACGGTGCGTTCCCGTTGTTGTTCGCCCGCGGCAGGAGGGCTCGGCTTCTCCGCCCGCTGCGAAGACGCGCCGCCTCCTTCTTGCTGCAAGAAGGTTGCTGCATGGGTCTTTGGCTGGAAGGCGAAGTTCGCAAGCGGCAAAACAAGGAGCAGCGCCGCAATCACACCGCTGGCACTCCTCCGCGAGCTTGAGGACGACGACACAACGCGTCGCTTATCGTCAATCATAATCTCTCTCCTTTTGAGTCCGGCACCGGGTTAAACGGAATAGACTTCAGCCCGAAGGGCAGACTAGGCCCCTCAGGCTCACGCCGGCAAAAAAGGAGATGTTAGATCCGGTAAACCGAGAGTGATTCGCGCTTCGGTGGGGCCCTTAAAGAACTCCCGCGGCCAACATCGGCCGCAATCTCACCAAGCGGGAGGTTGGAGAAGATACTAGAATCGACGACGACCACCGGAGCTTGCTGATGGGTCGCTACAGCCGAGCCCGCCCACGAAGGTAGCAGCGCCGTCACGTCCGCGTGCAGCGGGCACCGGTGCGAGTCGTTGTGATGCGGTGGCGACGGAGCGTCTTCTTGGGGTTCTGAAGGATCATTCTCCGAGCCAGTGTCGTGATGACAGTGACCTGATTGTCGGCTTTTGTCGGCTGGCGTGGCTGCAGCCGAGAGCGAACAATCGGACAAAGCGCACTTGAGGTTGCACAGCGGGGAGTACAATAATCCTGCGGTAACAACAACCGTCACGAACCCGGTCACTGATTGTTTGACCGACTGCATCTTGTGACTCATCCTAGCAGCGAGCCGATCCGATCGCAAGCAAAGAGCGCTAGAGCGCAAGTTGCTCGCTTCGGCGCGTACTTAGTGCTAGCCTGAACTCGGTCCCGCTTGCGATCGAGGCGTCTTCGCTCATGTCAAATAGCGATATCAACCTGGCCTGGAAGTATCACGATGCGACGAAGCATTCCTACTTCAGCGTCCGCACGACTGCGCATTATCTCGATTGGGCTAATATGCCGTCGCCTTTCAAGATATATCCGGAGATTGAGCCGATAGCGCTTCCTCGAGATTTGATCCAGACCGGAGCGCCGGCGCTCGATGCTATTGCAGCCTCGGGTGCGGAAACGAGTGGCGAAGCCATTCCGAATCTTGATCAGCTTGCGTCGTTGCTCTACTACTCAGCCGGCATAACGAAGAAGAAAAGCTATCCCGGTGGCGAGATTTATTTCCGGGCCGCCGCGTGCGCGGGCGCACTCTATCCGATCGAAGTCTACATCGTCTGCGGTGACATTGAGGGGCTCGAAGCGGGGGTTTACCACTTCAGCCCGGGCGATTTCGCGTTGCGCCGCTTGCGCGAGGGCGACTTTCGCCCGGCGCTCGTGCGTGCGGTGTCGGAGTGCCCGGACATCGCCGCCGCGCCGGTCACTCTGGTCTACACGGCGATCACGTGGCGAAGTGCGTGGAAGTATCGAGACCGCTCGTACCGCTATCATTTCTGGGACAACGGAGTCATAGTGGCGAACGCGCTTGCGGTGGCGGCGGCGCACAAACTCCGCGCGAAAGTCGTCATGGGGTTTGTTGACGCGCAGGTCAACAAGCTGGTGGGCGTAGACGGCGAGAACGAGTTTGCTGTCAGCCTGCTGACGCTAGGGCGGTCAGCGCAACATCAGGATGGCTCCGCTGCGGACGGCGAGATTCCCGCGTTGAGCCCCGCGACGGTTCCGTTGTCCCACGCACAGGTTGATTATCCTCTGATCCGCGAGATGCATCGTGCTTCATGGTTGGCGACGACGGACGACGTAGCTGATTGGCGGGTGTCGGCTTCCGTCGCCGCGCGCCCGGAGCCAGCCGGCGAACTGTTTCCGCTCGCCCAGGTTTCCGCGGAGCGACTACCCGGCGATACGCTTGAGGAAGTAATTCAACGACGTGCTTCGACGCGCCGCTTCGCTCGAGAGGCGATCAGCTTTGAGGAGCTTTCAGAAATGATCGACCGCGCGACACGGGGCACGGCTGCGGACGTTCTTGCAGCCGGGTCTCAACTCAATGACGTGTATGTGATTTCGAACCGCGTCGACGGGCTTGATTCGGGAGCGTACTATTTCCGGCCGGCTGACCGCTCGCTCGAGTTGCTGAGGCGGGGCGAGTTCAGCGATAAAGCGGCTTACTTGTCTCTGGACCAGGACCTTGGTGGCGATGCCAGCGCGACTCTGTTCTTCATGTGCGATCTCGATCCGGTCTTGAGTCAACTGGGCAATCGCGGGTATCGAGCGGCTCAGATGGAGGCCGGGATTCTGGGCGGAAGACTATATCTTGGCGCGTATTCGTTGAGGCGAGGCGCGACCGGGCTTACGTTTTACGACGATGACGTCACCTCGTTCTTCTCACCCCACGCAGCGGGCAAGAGTTGCATATTCGAAGTCGCGCTGGGCGTACCGGGCAAGAAACCGATGTACTGATTGTTTCGTTGATTCATTGTTCCAATGACGCACTGTTCCAATGAGTCAATGACCCAATGACCCAATGAATGACTTCGTAGGTTCACTCTTAATCGACAAGCCGGCAGGCATCACCTCGCACGATGTCGTCGCTCGAATTCGGCGGGCAGTGGGAACGCGTCGCGTGGGTCACGCCGGGACGCTCGATCCCTTTGCGACGGGGTTGCTCGTGGTTTGTGTCGGGAGAGCCACGAGACTCATACGATACCTTGCCGATCTCGAAAAGGAGTACATCGCGACCGTCCGATTGGGATTTGCGACGGACACTCAGGACCTGACCGGCAAGCCGTCGACTCCTCTCGTGTCGGCTCATAACGTCACTCGCGATGGAGTGCGGCGAGTGCTTCGTGAGTTCGAGGGCAGGCAAACTCAGATTCCGCCGATGTTCTCGGCCAAGAAGGTGCAAGGTGAGCGGTTGTACAAAGCGGCGCGGGCCGGACGCGACGTCGAGCGCGAACCCGTGGAGGTCGTCATCTCGTCGGTCGAGTTGATCGAGGTCGACGGTTGCGCGATCGGTTCCAATCCGGACGGCACCGCTGACTTCAAAATCAGGGTCCGCTGTTCCTCCGGCACTTACATCCGGACGCTTGGCAATGACATTGGTGCGAGGCTTGGCGTGGGCGCTCACCTTGCTGCGCTTCGGCGAACGCGGATAGGCCGATTCGAAGTGGGATCTGCACTGACGCTCGAAGGAGTTGACGCGAAAGCCGGCTCGGGAGAATCAAAGGGGTTGCTGTTGAGCCCCGCCGACCTGCTATCCCATTTGCCGGCGATACGCTTAAATGACGCGGAGGTCGCCGGCGTCATGAATGGCCGGGCGGTCGAATTGCCGGATGCCGACGGCGTCGTCGGAGGCGGCGCGTCACCGCTCCGGTTGTGCGATAAACGCTGCGAGCTGGTCGCAGTGGGCGAGTACATCCCATCGCATGGCGTCGTGATGCCGCGCGTCGTGTTGCGTGTCGCGGAGTGAACATGCGCTGCTTACATCTAACGGAAGGCTCGACGGCATCCAAGGAGTTGGCTTGCGGCTTGTGCTATAATGCCGCCAGCAGGAGAGTGGAGTGGAAAGTTCGATGTAGTTCGACGGCAATCTTCTCCTTAAGATCATCGAGGCTACGAGTGCAACAGTTGATTCGTATGACCGTGGGCTCGGGGGAGCACAGGCACGGGGGTCCGACCACCTTACGATGAATTTGGCGGCGAAGTCGTCGTTGAACCCATTGAGATGAAAGTCCGTTCGTATTAGTGTCGGGAGAGCGGACCGAGTGGCGCCCGCGCCGCGTGGGGATCGGAGGTGAATGATGGGGGACAACAAGCTTAACATCAGCGACCTTCTCGAATCGCATCGCCGTGATCGCGACCGGTTGGCGTGGGAAGGGAGCTTCCGCGACTACTTCGAGCTCATAACCCAAAACCCGAACGTCTCCAAGCTCTCTCACGCGCGCATCTGCGACATGATCCTCGTCGGCGGGGTGGAAAAGATCAACGAGGGTACTCGCGAGGAGATCACGCGCTACAATTTCTTCAGCGGCGAACTCTATGGGATCGAAGGTCCGATCTCGAAGATCGTCGAGTACTTCAAATCGGCCGGCCAGCGGCTGGAAGTCCGCAAGCGAATTCTGCTTTTGATGGGGCCGGTGGGCGGCGGCAAATCCACCATCGTCACGATGCTCAAGCGGGGGCTTGAGAATTGGAGCCGGACCAAAGACGGCGCCGTGTATGCGATCAAAGATTGCCCGATGCACGAGGAACCGCTCCATCTCATTCCCCCAGAGCTTCGCCCCGAGGTCGAGCGCCATTACGGGATATACATCGAGGGCGAGCTGTGCCCGCAGTGCCGTTACAACCTCGAGCACGTGTATCAAGGCCGGCATGAGGACGTGCTGGTCCATCGACTCGTATTCTCGGAGAAAGAGCGAATCGGAATCGGGACGTTCGCTCCGTCCGATCCGAAGTCCCAAGACATCACCGAGCTGACCGGCTCGATCGATCTGTCAACAATCGGCGAGGTCGGCGTCGAATCCGACCCTCGCGCCTATAGGTTTGACGGCGAGCTCAACATCGCGAACCGTGGATTGATGGAGTTCGTCGAGATGTTGAAGGTTGACGAGAAGTTTCTGTACAGCCTGCTGACGCTGAGCCAGGAGCAGAACATCAAGACGGGCCGCTTCGCGATGATCTATGCCGACGAGGCGATCATCTCTCACACGAACGAGAACGAATACACCGCGTTCGTCGCAAACAGAAAGAGCGAGGCGCTTCAGGATCGAATCATCATGATCCGTGTGCCCTACAATCTGAAGGTTTCGCAGGAAGAGCGCATCTACCAGAAACTGCTCAACCAGTCCGAAGCGCTGCGCAACATCCACCTTGCGCCGAACGCGCTCAGGATCGCGGCGGTGTTCGCGGTGATGACAAGGCTTGAAGAACCGAAGAAGGCGAACATCGACCTCGTCAAGAAGATGAAGCTCTACGACGGCGAAGACGTCGAAGGGTTCAAGTCGAAAGACGTGCGGGAGCTTCAGGAAGAAACCGTGCGCGAAGGCATGGACGGTATAAGTCCGCGCTACGTCATCAATCGCCTGTCGAGCGCGCTGGTCCGCGACAACGTAACGTGCATCAATCCGATTGACGCGCTGCGCGCGATCAAGGACGGCTTTGAGCAGCACACCGGCATATCCGCCGAGCAACGCGAGCGCTACCTCAACCTTGTTTCGACGGCGCGGCGGGAGTTTGACGACATCGCGAAGAACGAAGTTCAGCGGGCGTTCGTTTACTCGTTCGAAGAGATGGCCAAGGGCATCTGCGATAACTACCTCGACAACGTCGAGGCGTATTGCAACAAGGAGAAGCTGAAGGACCCGATCACCGAAGAGGAGATCGAGCCCGACGAGAAGCTGATGCGGTCCATCGAAGAACAGATCGGCATCAGCGAAAACGCGAAGAACACCTTCCGGCAGGAGATACTCATCAGGATTTCGAGCCACGCTCGAAAAGGCAAGCCCTTCGAGTACCGGTCGCACGAGCGATTGAAAGAAGCGATCGAGAAGAAGATATTCGCCGACCTCAAGGACGTTGTGAAGATCACGACCTCGGTGAAGCAGCCCGATGCGGACCAGCTTCGCCGGATCAATGAGGTGATCGACAGGCTTGTGAGCCAGCACGGCTATTGCACGGTCTGCGCGAATGAGTTGCTTACTTACGTCGGAACGCTGCTCTCGCGCTGACGAGCGGGCGCCGAGTCGAATTCCGTTGTTCCCGCCCGCACAGCCATCGAAGGAGGTGCGGGCACAACTTCTTTAACGGACTTGAAGATAAGGGATCGGAGAGAAGGCGATGGATTTGGTGAGCAGGAAGACGACGTTACACATTGTCAGCTCTGAGGAGTCACGCCCAATAGCGGAATGGGAACGGCTGTATCCGGATCTTTGGTTGTTTATTGAGGTGACTCGTGAAGACGAGTGTGAAGTTCATGAGGGGAAGCTGGTCGCGACAGCTCGGGACCCGATCGAGTTTGTAGAAATCGGCCGCTCCTATCACGAGCGCGGGATCGTCAATCTCACTACTAGAGGTGTGTACACGGAACCTCAGCCTGCTTTTATTGGATGATGCCGAGAAGCTGGCTTCCATTCCAACTGAATCGCGGCCCGATTGTTAGCGTGAGGATTGGGCCTGATCGGTATCGTGCTTTGATAGATACCGGAGCAGACTTGAGTATGGTTGCGCCTGGTCTGACCCTACGGCTCGGGTTGGCACAGAAAGGCAAACATACAATAGTAGGACTGGCGGGTAACCACGAGACGCTCAAGGTCGTTGAACTTCCAGAGATCGGATTCGCGAGCACATTGCTCGAACCATGTCAGGCGGCGGTATTTGAGGTATCGAACCTAGGGTTGCCCATAGAATTGCTGCTCGGAGTCAACGCCTTCCGGAATCAACGACTCCAGTTTGACTTCAAAGAGGGTCGCATTTACGTGATTGAGTAGGAAGGTGCGATATGTCGGTCCAGCGCAACGACTGGTCGCTGCAACGCAAGGGTCAGATCGACCAGGAGCGGCACAAGGAACGAGTCCGCGAGGCTATCAAGAAGAACCTCGGCTCGATCGTGTCGAACGAATCGATCATCCTCTCCGACGGCAAACGCGTCGTCAAAGTGCCGATCCGCTCGCTGGACGAATACAAGTTCCGATTCGATTACCGCAAGAAGAAACACGTCGGCACCGGTGATGGAAAGACCAAGGTCGGCGACGTCATCGGGCGCGAAGGTCAGCCCGGCCAGGGCTCCGGCATGGGACCGGGCGCCGGCGATCAGCCCGGCCAGGAGTACTACGAGGCTGAAGTCGATATCGACGAGATCGCGAAGTTGATCTTCGAGGACCTACACCTGCCGTACCTTGAGGAAAAAGCCAAGCAGGCCGTCCAGTCGAAAACCACCAAATTCACCGAGATTCGCCGCGCCGGCATTCTCTCAAACCTCGACAAGCGGCGCAGCCTCCTCGAAAACATCAAGCGCCAGGCGAAAGAAACCGGCAAAGCCGAGATCGGTCCGTTCAGGAAAGAAGACCTGCGATACAAGACGTGGGAAGAGCAGATGACCTACGAGTCCAACGCCGTCGTCATCGCGATGATGGACGTCTCGGGCAGCATGGGCGAGTTCAAGAAGTACATCGCCCGGTCGTTTTACTTCTGGATGGTTCGGTTCCTCAAGACCAAGTACGATCAGGTGAAGATTGTCTTTGTCAGCCACCATACCGAAGCGCGGGAAGTGACCGAGGACCAGTTCTTCACCCAGGGGGAGTCCGGCGGTACGGTTGTGTCGTCGGCCTATAAGCTCGCACTCGACATAATCGCCGGCCGCTATCCGGCGAGCGAGTGGAACATCTACCCGTTTCATTTCTCCGACGGCGACAACTACTATTCCGACAACGACGAGGCGGTCAGGCTAGCCGACGAGTTGATCGCCACCTGCAATCTGTTCGGCTATGGCGAAATCGGCGAGGAGGGCGCGTCAAGCTACCGGCGCTCGTCGGGAGCGCTGCTCTCCATTTTCAAGGATCGGCTCAAATCTCAGGAACGATTCGTCGGCGTGCGCATAGACGCCAAGGAAGACGTCTACCCTGCACTGAAGGAATTCTTCGGTAAGCGTGGCGAGCAAGTCTGATGATCGACAATGAAGTCAGAGACCTCGAAGCTGCGGTAGACCAGATCTGGAGCGTCGCGACCAGCACGTTCGGCCTCGACCCGTTCCCGGTTCGCTTCGAGATCGTGCCGGCAAGCGTCATGTACGAGGTCGGCTCCTACGCGCTGCCCGGCCGCTATTCGCACTGGACGTTCGGCAAGGCGTATCACCGCATGAAGATGATGTACGACTTCGGGCTCTCGAAGATATACGAAGTCGTCATCAACTCGAATCCCTCTTACGCGTTCCTGCTTGAAACAAACTCGCCGACCCAGAACAAGATGGTCATCGCTCACGTGTTGGGTCACGTCGACTTCTTCAAGAACAACGCCTATTTCGCGAGGACTAATCGCCGAATGATAGATGAGGCGGCTCTGCACGCGCGCCGGATGGCGGAGTATGAATTCAAGTACGGCCGCAAGGTCGTGGAGGAATTCCTTGACGCCGTACTATCGATCGACGAGCACGTTGACCCGAACTTCTTCATAAAGAGAAGGCGCGCTGAGGACGACAAGAAACAGGAAAAGCCGAAGAGACGCGACGGGCCTTATGATGACCTGCTGACTCTCGAAGAGCGGAGAGCCTCGGAGAGCGGACCAGCGGACGAAGAAGGGAAGCACAAACCGAGCATCGATGCGCCCGAGAAGGACCTGGTCTACTTCATCTTGAAGAACTCGCCCGTGCTCGAGGATTGGCACAAGGACATAATGTCCATGCTTCACGAGGAGATGGAGTATTTCATCCCGCAGATGCAGACGAAGATCATGAACGAGGGATGGGCCTCGATCTGGCACTCGCGGATCATGCGAGAGCTGGAGTTGCCGACGAGCGAGCACCTCGAGTTCGCGGAACTGCACGCCGGGGTTGTGTCGCCTCACAAGGGTCAGCTCAATCCCTACTACCTGGGATACAAGCTGTTCGAGGATATCGAGAAGCGGTGGGACAACCCCACTCAGGAGGAGCGAGACGAGCTTGGGCGAACCGCCGGGACGGGCCGTGAGAAGATCATGGAAATCCGCGAGCTCGAGAACGACGTGTCGTTCCTCCGGAACTACCTGACCGAAGATCTCTGCGAGGAGATGGACCTGTTCATCTATGAACTCGTTGACGACGAGGAATGGACGGTCACCGAGAAGGGCTGGGAGGCGGTGCGCGACCGGCTCGTCGCCAACATGACGAATTTCGGGTTTCCCTACATCGAGGTGGTTGACGGAGACTACGACGGGAACCGCGAGCTCTACCTGATGCATCGGTATGAGGGCGTCGAACTGGACATGAAGTACGCCCGGAAGACGCTCGAGTGCGTTTACAAACTCTGGGGCCGCGACGTGCACCTCGAGACCGTCTCGGACAACGAGCCGTTGGTGATGCACTACGACGGCAACGAGCACGATGAGGATTGATCCACGAAGGACACGAAGTTCCACGAAGAAATAAGGAGAGGGCCAACTGTGAAAAACGTGCGGATGGTTGCTTCGTACTTGGGGATGGTAGGGCTACTGACAATTGCTCTCGCGCCGCCGGCGGGGGCGTGGGGCGATGAGGGGCACCGATGGGTGAACAGGGTCGCGGCAGAGAAGCTTCCGTCGGACATGCCGGCTTTCTTCAGGAACGCATCGGCGCGACTTTCGTTCTTAGGCCCGGAACCCGACCGATGGCGCGACTCGAAGGAGCTTTTCAGCGCGCTCCGCGAGGTCAACGGGCCGGACCACTTCATCGATATCGACAAGCCGGAGAACTTCGAAGCGCTGCCGAACGACAGGTACAAGTATGGCGAGTGGCTTCGGGCGAAGGGCAAAGACCCGAAGGACATCGGCTATTTGCCGTATTCGATTCTTGAGGGCTACCAGAGGATTCAAGTGCTGTTCCGGCTGTGGCGTGATCCGAACCAGGCGGGTGAGCGAGATCAGATCGAGCAGAACATCGTGTTCTATGCCGGAGTCTTGGGGCACTACGTTGCTGACGGAGCACAGCCGCTTCACGTCACCGAGCACTTCAACGGTTGGGCGACGAGTTCGAACCCTGAAGTCTTCACGCGAGAGCCGCTTCACTGGCGGTTTGAGAACGACTACGTCAAGGCACAGATCCGGCCGGAAGATTTCAGCGGCATGGTCAAGCCCGCGCAGCGGCTGAGGGACCCATTCGCGGAAACGATGAAGTACCTGATGGGATCTTACTCCGAGGTCAGGACGCTCTACAGCATGGACAAGGCCGCGCGATGGGATGCGACAAACAGGAATCCGCAATCGAAGCAGTTCGTCGCACGCCGATTGGCCGCTGGGTCACAGATGCTCGCGAATCTGTGGTACACGGCGTGGTTGGATTCGGCGAGTATGTAGCGGAAGATAACCGTCGGTTTTGGGAAGAGCGGAACAAAAAGAGGCTCGAAGATATTTCGGCGCTCCCGCCTAAACCCGGTCACGAAGCACTTCGCGCCAAACCCAAAGCGTCGAAGGCGAAGGTTGAGACGACGGCGTGAGGGTGCTCGTTGACCGCAACCTTGAAGGACAGGCCATCCTCTTGTGGGGGCATCGGCTGCGGAAGGCTGGCTTGATCTCTTGCCGTTGAGCCTTCTCACATTGGGTAGCAGATGCTTGAACAACCCCAGTGACCTCGCGTTGAGCGTTGGCGTGAGGACCTCCCCTATCCGAGGCCGTCGTCCGAAAGAAAAATGATCGGCAAGGGCCGGGCCGATGTGCGTTCAATAAACGGCGGAGGTACTCAATCCAGAGCACGGGCTGGAGCGTTTTGCAACTTATTGTTGAGTCACCTCCGCCTTATAAAATGGCGGCGGCAATTTCGACCGCCTTTCTGAATGGGGAGATCTTTGAGATGAAAAACAGACTTTTGGCTTCGGCCGGCCTCATCCTGTTACTGGCCGGAGCGTCGTTCGCGCAAGGGATCATAATTCCGCGCGATTGCTTTCAGTGCCCTCCAATCCCGCCCTGGCCTCGGCCTCGGCCGGTGCCCGTCGTGTTGAAGATCAAATCGGTCAAGGTCACCACGACGATAGACTCGCAAGTCGCGACCACGAAGGTCGAACAGGTCTTCGAGAACGACACACCCTATCGCCTCGAAGGCTCGTACTTCTTCCCGATTCCCGAATCCGGGTCCATTTCGGATTTCGCGATCTACGACGGCGATAAGCGAATGGCCGGCGAGGTAGTCGAGCGCAACAAGGCCCGCCAGATCTACAATGAGCTGGTCCGGAAGATAATTGATCCGGGCTTGCTCGAGTACGCCGGCAAGGACCTGTTTCAGGCCAACGTCTTTCCGATCGAGCCGCGCAGCACCAAGAAGATCGACCTCGCCTACACCCAGGTTCTCAAGAACGAGGGCGGCACGGTTTCCTATCGCTACGACCTTGGTTCAGGCCGGCGGTTGCTTCCGCATCCCATCGGACAGATCGCAGCGTCGGTCGAGATCAACTCGCCGGTCGACCTGAAGAACATCTACTCGCCTTCGCACAAGATATCGGTATCGAGGGACGGGGAGCGGCGCGCGAGGCTCAGCTTCGAGGGCACCGGCGAAGACACGCAACGCGACTTCCAGCTTTACTACTCGCTGTCGGAGAAAGATTTCGGCTTGTCGCTGCTCACTCATCGCGAGCCCGGCAAGGACGGCTACTTTTTGATGCTCATCTCGCCGAAGGTGGAGATCGCCGAGGCCGAACGGATTCCCAAAGACGTCGTCTTCGTGTTCGACACCTCCGGCTCGATGAGCGGCGAGAAGATTGAGAAGGCAAAGGCCGCGCTACGTTTCGGCGTCGAGTCCCTCGCTGACCGCGACCGCTTCAACATCGTCTCGTTCTCGGGCGAAGAGCACCTACTAAAGGCCGGTATGGCCGCCGCTGACCGGGCGGCGAAGCGCGACGCCCAAACCTTCATCGATCGCCTCCGCGCCGAAGGCGGGACCAACATCAACGACTCGCTGGCGGCCGCGCTCCGGCAGTTTCACGAGTCGGACCGTACGGCGTTGATCGTCTTCATGACCGACGGACTGCCGACCGTGGGCACGACCGACGTCAAGCAGATACTGAAGAACATCGCCGACGCGAATCGCGCGCGCGTTCGCATATTCTCATTCGGCGTAGGCTACGATGTGAACACGAGTCTGCTGGACAAGATTTCGGCGGAGAATCGCGGCGCGAGCGATTACATCGAGCCGAAGGAGGACCTCGAGGTCAAGCTCTCAAACTTCTTCGCCAAGGTGAACTATCCGGTGTTGTCCGATCTCCGGTTGGATTTCGGCGGCGTCGAGACCGAGTTGTCGTATCCCAGGTCGTTGCCGGATCTGTTTCGAGGCTCACAACTCACGATAGTCGGCCGCTACAAGAATGCCGCGAGCGACGCGACGCTGAGGCTGACCGGGAAAGTCGGCGCGCGAGCCGCGTCGTTTTCGTTTTCCAGCCAGAGGTTCCCCGCCGAAAGAAGCGACAACCAGTTTCTGCCGAGGCTGTGGGCCACGCGCCGCGTCGGAGACCTGCTCGAACAGATCAGGCTGAACGGCGCGAACCGAGAACTCATCGACGAGATTGTCGCGCTGGGTACTCGCTATGGGATCGTCACGCCGTACACGTCGTTCCTGGTGACCGAAGACGTGAAGCAGGCAGCGGGAAGGGCGGCGCCGGGCGCGGCCCCGCTGCGAGCTATTCAAGGGATGGCCCAGTCCAACATCGGGCTGGCGAGCGGCGAGGGGGCGGTCATGCGCAGCCGCGCTGAGAAAGAGATGAAGGAGTCCGACTCGGCCGGAGGAATGGACCGCTACCTGGGCAACATTGAACTCGTCGACGGGAAGAGCTTCATGCTCAAGGACGGAGTGTGGGTAGACACCGAGTACCGCGACGACCGCCGGATGTCGAAGGTTGAGGTGAAGTTCGGCTCCGATGAGTACTTCGCGTTGATTGCAAGAGAGCCGCGACTAGCGGAGTTCTTCGCGATTGGGCGAAAGGTGATAGTCGTCCTCAACAATAGGGTCTATCAAGTGGATTGAAAGCCCGCGCGTCGCTGGGCACACGGGGTTTGAGTCTGCTCTTCGGACCGTCGCACATACCAGGAACAAAACAGGCGACCCGCCTGCGGGTCGCCTGTTTTCAGTTCTTTTTCCTGCCTTCAAGCCGCCCAATCACTGAACGGGCCGCGTAAAGCGGAAGATGTTCGAGAGGTTGCCGTTGGAATTCCTGACCTGTAAGTCTACCGTCTGGCCCGGGTCGATCTTCTTCCCCGCCTTCTTCGCGATCAGTCTCATGGTTGGTTGGAACTCGTCGTTGGCGGTCTTCTGTTGAGATCCGTTCAGCAGCACCTTAGCGTCGTCGTCGAAACCGATCCCGTTGACGAACAACTTCTTCCCGCTACGCTCAGCGCTGAGGATCAGCGGCCCGGTCACGGCGCCGCAAGGCAGACACAGTCCGGAGACGGTCAGCGTGTAAGCGCAATTCAGCCCGAGGTCCTGGTTCACTTCATGGACGACGACTACGAAGGTGGCGCCGCCCGGGACGTTAAACGAGAACGACGCAGGTCCGCCGTCTATCCGGCTGACACCGGCGTCTCCCAGATAATTCGTACAGATGTTGTTCGGATCGAAGCTTCCGAGGTAAGCCGCTCCAAACAGCGCGGGATTCGTGCCCTGGCACGTCGTGGTGAGAGTCACTTCGACGCAATAAGGAGTCGGGCTTGGGCACGTCGTGAAACTGTACGCGTCATAACGGCGCGTGCCGGCGCCGAAAGGCCCGGGACAAGGCTCCGAGAGACCGCACAACGTCGAATCCCCATCGCGGGTGAGGCGGAGGTTCTGGATTCCCGTCGTCGCGGTAAACGTCGGACCTGGGTTTGGAGCCACCGTGTCGAGCGTCGAGACAATGTTCATCGGCGGCGAGCCGGTCTGGACGCTGAAGGCAGCCGCCCTCGGACTGCCCCCACCAGTGAAGGTCAACGTCAGCAGGAAATCTACCCGCAGAGGGCAGGGCGCGTTCGGGTTTAACGAGAACCTGAATGGAGTCACATTGACTCCCAACCCCGCAGGGAATCCGATATTGGGATAGGCGGAGTTCCCTTGAATAATGTTGACCCCTGGAGTCGAGGTGCTCAGCATCGCGTTGACGCTGTTGGCGTTTGCAACCCCGGTGTTCCTCAACTGGACGTTCAGGTTCGCGGATTCACCCGGGTCGATGATCCCGTCACTATCACCTCCGGATTCGGAAGCCGTGACAGTTCCGGGTTCAAAGTTAGGCCCGGCGACGGCGCCAATGGACATCAGCGCCTCGAGCGCCATCACGATGCCGGCCCCTGAATCGCGGTCCACGCCGGGCCCTTCGATGTCGATCGCGGTGTTGATCAGCGCGTTTCGAATCTGGGTACGAGTGAGCGAAGGGTTTGCCGACTTCAACAAGGCGGCGATTGCCCCCGCGTGCGGCGCGGCGGCCGAAGTTCCGAAAAACGGGGACGGGAAGCCTCCCGCCCCTGTTACCGTCGTGCCGTCAGCAGCCGTGATGTCGGGCTTCTGTCTCAACAGTCCGCCGGTCGACGAAAAGTTCCCCGGGGTAATCGCTGATCCGTTGGAGTTGAAGAAAAGTCTTCGCGGACCATCCGAACTGAACAACTCGACCGTGTTCGTTGCGTTGAACGGTCCCGGGAACGGTCCCATGGGATTGGGAGGTCCGGCAAACTGGGCGGCCGGCGTCGCCGCGCATCCGAAGGCATTCTCCGCACAACTGTGACCCCGCATCTGTCCCTCGGTGTTCATGTTCAACCGCCCGCGGTTGGCGCTGAGGTAAAAGAACCGGTTTGCCGCGCCAGTCTTCTTCAGGACGACGACCTGGTTGCCAATGGTTCCCAGACCCCCGGCTTGCTCGAAGGGGTCCTGACTGCCGTTTTGGAGGTTCGTAGACGACGACACCACCGCGCTCCCGCTGCTGTTGAGAACGAAAAGGTCATAGTCGTTCGCAGAGCCTGCGAGAGGGTCAGTCCAGAAGAGGTTGCAGGGACCGGTCGTCGTAAAGGTCACGGCGTTGAACTGCACCCCGCCACCGAAATTGTGCACCGTGCCGCCGGGAACGATCCCGATCATGCCCCCGTCGAGGAAGTCAGCCTGATACGTGCCTGAGCGGTTGTCGTTCTTGTTTCCCGAATTACCTGCCGATGAGAAGTAGGACGCGCCGTTCGCCACGACATCGGCGACCGCCTGTGTGATGATGCCCCCGTTGGTGTTGGACGGGACACCCGGAGCCTGCCCATCCTGGAATGGGCTTTCAGCAAAATAGAAGACGTCATCGACGATGATGTCACAGCCGGCTGCTCTCAGATCGCGGATGTTCTGTGCGAAGCTTGCCGACCCCCCAAAGGCGGTCGCGAAGAAAAGCTGCGCGCCGGGAGCGAGGTCGTGGATGAGCTCCAGCATCGCGGTTCCTTCGTCGCCGTCACCCGCCTGCCCGGACAGGATCGTAACGACAGGTGGAAGGTCTCCCGAGCCCATTGCCACGTTGAGACTGTCGACGCCGTCGGAAAGCACGCCGATCCTCACGCCCGCGCCGTTGGCCCCAAAGTTCGCGCGCGCGGTGTTGACCTTATGAGTCGCGTCTCCCTCCGAGTTTCGGCTTCCCGTATTTGGAACGACGGATTGGGGTTGTGCGAACTGCGGCAGCAGCGTCATCAGCCCCGAGTGAACCCGGCTTGCGCGCTCTGCGAAACCAGGCGAGACCTGCAAGCCGCGGTGGGGTTCGACGTAACGGCTCGTGATGGCTTCCTGCTTCGGTTGGATGAATCGAACCTGCGGCGATTCGGCGATGGTTTCGAGCTGATCGAGCGGCACCCGCGCGCGCATGCTGTCGTAAAGAGGGAAGACGCTGATGACCTCGCCGCCAAGCGCCTCGATCTCCTCCACGAGCGGGCCGTGGGTCCTTCCTGATATGTCAACGACCGTCTTCCCTGCGGCGTCGACGTTCACGTCAACGCTGAGAGTCTCGACGCTGTCGGCCACACGTTCGCCGCGGCGCTGCCTCATCGCGTAGAGAAGCTGGGAATCGATTCTCTGCTGCGCCGGGGTGCGCGATTCCTTCTCGTCCAACAGCGCTTGAATCTGACGCAACGCGCTATCGGCGATCTTACCCTGGTTCCCCTGTCCAGGCTCCGGAGCGGCCTGCGCCCGGCGCGTACCACCGACCGTAAGAACCGCCCAAGAAATGATAGCGGTCAAGCAAATGCCGAGAACGGCAAGTTGCCAGACGGAGATATTTCGTTTTCGGCTGCCGGCGCGTTTCGATGCGGACCTGGCGCGCGCGCCTGTTCCCTTGTTGATCCAATCCATGATGTTCTCCTTAAGTCGGTTGATTCCAGACGGTGGCGATCAATGTCGTCAACTTTCGAGGCTTAATGTGATGAGTGACCGGTTTGCCCGCTCGTTCCGATCAGGAACCGTTCTCGTTCGCAATCGCCGGCGTGCATGTCGGCAACCCCAGGACGCCGATCCACGTTAGCTGCCATGAGCAGGAGCGACGAATCCGCCCGGCTGTAATCCAATCCGGTTACCGCGAGCTATCGTCCCTGCTCCTCAAAGTGTCTGTCAAGCGCGGCTTGAGGGGAGATTGTCTTCTGAGATGGGTTCGGGGCCGTGAGCAGCAGACGTAAGGGTCGGCGTTACATCCTGCTGCGAGCTTGTTGAATCCCATCGGGCCACCGCCTCTTGAGTCGAGCACTTCGGTCGGAATATCCGCCCGGATACCCTTTGTTCGGATGTCGTAACGTTACCTCATTTGAACACTACGCGCAAGAATCTTCTCCGGCCGGCCTGTATTACTACTTCTCCCGCCGTGGAGCCCATCTCGTGTTTAGCGTCGCTCACCGTCTCGCCGTTAACGCGGACGCCGCCTTGCGCGATCAGTCGCTGAGCGTCGGCCACCGACGAGGCGAATCCCTCGGCAGCGAGCAGCTTCACCAGCTTGATTGGTTCGGCGGGCCGCTCGATGGCAGGGATGTCGGAGGGCATCTGGCGGTCGCGAAACGTCTTGTCGAATTCGTCGCTGGCTTGCTGGGCCTCGTGCTCGGAGTGAAAGTCGGCGGCGATAAGACGGCCGAGCTCGGCTTTGAGATCACGCGGGTTCCGAGCGCCCTTCTCGCAGGCCGCCTTCATATCTTCCAACTCGCGCGGCGTCAGGTCGGTCAGCAGCTCGTAGTACCGCCACATCATCTCGTCGCTGATCGACATGACCTTGCCGAAGATCTCGCCTGGCGATTCGGTGATGCCGATGTAGTTGCCGAGACTCTTGGACATCTTCTGAACCCCGTCGATGCCCTCGAGCAGCGGCGTGGTCATTATGAGCTGCGGCTCCTTCACGCCGTACTCGCGCTGGACCTGTCGCGCCATCAACAGGTTGAACTTTTGATCCGTGCCTCCCAACTCGACGTCGGCCTCGAGGGCTACCGAGTCGTAGCCCTGGCTGAGCGGGTACAGAAGCTCGTGCAGACTGATAGGCGTCTGCGACTCGAATCGCTTTTTGAAATCGTCGCGCTCGAGTAACTGCGCCACTGTTGCTTTGGCTGCCAGGCGGATAAAGTCGTCGGCGGAAAACTTCGCGAACCACTCGCTGTTGAAACGTAACTCGGTTCGCTCGGGATCGAGCAGCTTGAAGATCTGTTTTTTGTAGGTCTCGGCGTTCTCGATGATCTGCTCGCGGGTGAGCGGCGGTCTGGTTGCGGAACGCCCGGACGGGTCGCCGATCATCGCGGTGAAGTCGCCGATAAGGAAGATCACTTGATGGCCGAGTTGCTGGAAGTGCCGCATCTTGCGGATCAGGACCGTGTGGCCGATGTGGATGTCGGGCGCGGTCGGGTCGAATCCGGCCTTTACCCTCAGCGGCACGCCCGTTCGTTTCGAGCGTTCAAGCTTGCGCGGCAGCTCGTCCGCCGGGATGCAGTCTACGGCGCCCTTCATCAGGTAGGTGATTTGTTCTTCGATCGTCATCGTAGAGGGGAAACGCTGAGCGATGAATGGTGAATGATGAATGCGACCGTCCTCCTTCATCACTCATCATTCAATGCTGTCATTCATCGTCCTTTTCTAGTAACCAACCGCGGCGCCGCCCGATCGCGAATCCGATGCCCCAAGCCTCATGCCCGTCTTCTGGTCGATCATGATGCCCTGTGCGTCGCCGATGTAGCCAGGGCGCTCCGCGAACAAGTGGCCGCGCTTCTCCATCGCTCGCCGCGTGTCCCGGTTCAATCCGAGCGGTTCCCATCTTATCAAATCGGGCATCCACTGATGATGAACGCGAGGGGCATCGATCGCCTGCTGTATGTTCATTCCAAAGTCAACCACGTTCACGATCACCTGCAAGACCGTGTTGATGATCGTCGGCCCGCCCGGGCTTCCGACGGTGAAGTAGACCTTGCCCTCTTTGAGTATGATCGTCGGGGTCATCGCCGACAGCGGGCGTTTGCGCGGCGCGATCGCGTTGTTTTCGCTTTGAATCAAGCCGTAGGCGTTCGGCACGCCTGGCTTCGAGGTGAAATCATCCATCTCATTGTTGAGCAAGACTCCAGTGCCGCGAGCCGTCACGCCGGCGCCGAAGCCGCCATTCAGCGTGTAGGTATTGGCGACGACGTTTCCTTCCGCATCGACGACCGTGTAATGAGTCGTCTCGGCGGGCTCGAACGCGGAAGGATCGCCGGCGTGAATCGTTGAGCTGGGAGTTGCGCGTTCGAGGTTGATCGACTTCGCGAGATCGGCAGCGTACTTCTTCGAGATCAGCCCCGCGACCGGGACCTTGACGAAATCGGCGTCACCCATGAATTCGGCACGGTCGGCAAAAGCGCGCCGCTGAACCTCGACGAGCAGATGCATCGCTTCGGAGGAGTTGTGCGAGAGTTCGGCGACGTTGAAGTTCTCGAGCACGTTCAGCATCTCGATCAGCGCCGTGCCGCCCGATGATGGCGGAGGCATCGTGACAATCTCGTAGCCTCGGTACGTGCCGTTGAGCGGCTGTCGAATCGTCGCCTGGTACTCCTTCAAGTCCTCGGCGGTGATGAGGCCGCCGTTCTCTTTCATGTCGCTGACGATCATTCGAGCGGTCTGCCCTTCGTAGAACTCGCGCGGGCCGCGCAGCTTGAGGCGCGCGAGCGTGCGCGCGAGCTCCGGCTGCACGAATCGGTCGCCCTCTTCGTAGTATTTTCCGTCGCGCAGAAAAATACGCTTGCTGTCGGGAAACTTGCCGAGCAGGTCGGTGTTGCCCCGAAGGCCGCGCACGGTGTGGTAGTTCAACACGAAACCTTCGGCTGCGAGGCGGCGCGCGGGCTCGATCACATCGGCCCACTTGAGCTTGCCGTGACGTTTGAGGGCAAGCGCCATTCCGGCGACGGTTCCCGGAACACCGACCGCTCTGTAGCCGACGGTCGAAGCGTTCTTTATCACGTTGCCGTCTTTGTCGAGGTACATCTCGCGCGTTGCAGCGAGAGGCGCGCGTTCGCGATAGTCGATGATCTCGGTGGTTCCGTCGGCGCGGCGGATCATCATGAAGCCGCCGCCGCCGAGGTTACCCGCCGCCGGCCAGGTGACGGCCATCGCGAGGCCAACCGCGACCGCGGCGTCGATCGCATTGCCGCCGCGTTTCATTATTTCTACGCCGACGCGAGCGGCGATCTCGCTGGTGGAGGCGACGATCCCGTGGCGCGCGCGGACCGGTTCCCGCGACGCCGCGCGCGGAGTGATGGAAAACGTCGCCACAAGGGCGAAGCACAGAATAAAGCTGGAGATCCGCTTGGTCATAGTGATCCTTCTTCTACGCGTGTCCTTTCACTCTCCATCTCGTGACACAGCCGCGGTATCGGCTCACCAGCGGTTTTGCCGGAGTGGGAGTTCACATTCGCGCTTGAACAAATCCCAAGCCGCTCTTGAAGCTGGTCAGGAGCTTGCAATCGTAACGTGTGAGGTCGTTGTACACATCCGGGTTAGCGAAATCCTTCGAGTTCTTCGTCAAGAAGCATTTTGGTTCCTCCGACGCGGTCTTCACGTGTGAGAGCACGGACGCGTATACGATAGAATCTTGAGGCGAGAGGTTTCGCGTCCTCTGAAGATCAATCGCCGATCTGAGAGTATCTCGCCCAATGGGTGCGACTAAGGCAGATTCGAGAACTCTGTTCATGGCGTCATCCAACCTTCGCTTTTCTTCGCCTGCGCTTCTTCTCAGGGCGTTCGTGATCTCATGAAATTCTTGGGCCGAATCGGCGTACGGCTTCGAGCGAGCGAGTTCTTTGATCTCGGCGGTTAGTTTGTCGAGGAGCTCCGCGCGTTGTTTTGATCTCCGAACCCAGGATTCATATGGCTCGCCAACGCTGAAGGCAGGCAGAACCAGTTGGACTTTTTGCGCCTGAGCCAGGGCCAGTATCTCCTCACAGCTTTCCTGCTCGTCCCTCAAGTATGCCAGCTCTAGGACGAAGTTTGATTCAACGTAAACAATCATGCAGCTTCAGTGCGTGCTGACCCGTTCTTGATGGCCTCATAGAGCCCTGAATCAAGCAGCCATAACTGGTCCGGCTGGGCCGTCTCCCGCGTTAGATTGGAGTAGATTACATCGTTCAACCAGGACCTCACGACAAGTGCGAGGCCGAACTCCGATAACTCTTCAAGCGCGACCACTGGTTCACCAAGGTATTTGGCAAAGAGCGGAGCTGTGTCCACCTCGTATTCAGGCGGCACGACGTCAAACGGCGAGCTAGCATTTGTCCAAAGACATAACTTGTCTGGCAAGGCCAGAAGAAAATATGGCGAGGTCGAAATGACCCCGTGGGCGAAGAGGTTTCTCCGCATATTAGCTACCCACTCGACGGTAGCCTTGGTCTTGGTGTGAACCTCGACAACAAGCTGCAGCCTGTGGTCGGGCGAGTATACTGCAACGTCGACCAGATTTGCTGTAGCCATAGAGGGCCCCCTTCCTTTCGGGCGATCAGGGTTTAACGATACAACCCGACGTACCACTCGATCAACGCTCTGCCGGCGAACATCGCGATGATCGCGGCGGGACCGAGGAAGACCCCGAAAGGAATCTCCATCTTCATCGTCCCCTTTCCGCGCGAGATCAACGCCAGCCCGACCACCGATCCGAGCATCGAACCGATGAAAACCGTCAGGAGCGTAGGCTGCCAGCCAAGATACGCGCCGACCATCATCATCATCTTCACGTCGCCCAGCCCCATGCCTTCCACGCGGCGCAGCCGATAGTAAGCCTCTCTCACCAACCACAGTGTTCCCCCTCCGGCCACCGCGCCCACTGCTGAGCAGACAAGCGCCGCCGCCCACCCCGGCCAGTCATCGAAGCCACGCGGTATGGGCATCGACCCTGCGAGTATCGGTTCAGGAACGACTACCCTCAAAGCGGCCATCACAGCCAATCCCGGCAGCGTGATAGCGTCAGGCAGCAGCTTGTGGCGCAGGTCGATGAACACCAGCGGCACGATCAGCGAAACGAAAACTATGTCGGCGACAAGCGACAGTGAAAGCCAGTCGTTCACGTGTTTGAGGAAGACCACCAGGTAAAGCGCACCGGTCACGAATTCCACGGTTGGATAAATCGGGGAGATGTGCGCGCGACAATTGCGGCACCTTCCGCGCAGGATCAGATAGCTTACGAGCGGAATGTTGTCATAGGGCTTGATCGCGGCGTCGCAGCTCGTGCAGTGAGAGCTCGTAACGACGACGGACTCGCCCCTCGGCACCCTGTGGATTACGACGTTGAGAAAGCTCCCGATGATCAAGCCGAACACGAAGATTGAGATGCCCCAAAAGAGCGGTGGCATGTCTTGCATCACGTTTCACGCATTCCGTTTGCGAGTAGGGACCATCTGGATTAAGTCAGCATTCTGCCTCTTAGAGCCTGCCTAACACAAGTCGGCGGGTAGTGGCGATTCGGTCTCAATTTGAGTCCCAGGAAAAACAAAAGGCGGCCCAAAGCCGCCTTTTGCGCATTCATGCGTGTCTAGCTCAAGCTGTTCTCAAAGACTCACACGACCTTCACTTCGATTTGCTTGGCCTTGGCTTCCTCCACTTTTGGAAGACTTACTAAGAGCATCCCGTCCTTGGACTCAGCGGTGATGTTCTTGGTGTCGACAAACGGAGGGAGTGTGAAGCTGCGCAAGAACTGGCCATAGCTCCGCTCCTGGCGGTGATAGCTGTGCCCATCGCCCTCCTCCGGTTTTCTCTCCCCGGCGATCGTGAGCACGTTGTTGTCAAACGTGACGGAGATGTCCTCTTTCTTCACTTCGGGTATCTCCATCTTTATGGCGATATTCTTATCCGTCTCGTATATGTCACACAGCGGTGTCCAGGCTGTGAAAGCGCCAGGCTCTTCGCTGACGGGTGTCTGGGTGGCAAACGGTCCGAATGTTTCGTTGAGAAGGCGGTTTAGCCTGTTTTGCAACAGTCTGTTTCGTGCTGGGGCGATTGCAGTCCCGGTATTCATTGGTTAGCTCCTCTCGTAGGTGAGCTGTTGGATTCAGATGGACTGGAGAATTCCAGAGAAGCTGAAGAAGGGAGTGAGCTATGCTCGGTTCTCAACAACCTTATGCTCTTTGCGCGGCAATGTCAAAGGTTCTGTAGTTCGGCTCGGGTCAGCCTACTGATGACGAGGCATGAATCGCGAAGCGGGTTTGAGGGTGAAAGCCGCCTCCCGCAGTGTCGACGGGTCTTTGCGGCACGACTCATTCCAAAGTAAGATGTGCCCAAGCCAGAGCTCAGCCGGTTCTACGGGGTTGTCATTCGGGTGTATTGGGTCAATTCCCATTGCCGATCGAACCGCTGAAATGAGGTGACGGAACCTTGAAGCATCCAATTTACCGGGTTGAATCATTTCAAATCATGTCGCCCTACACGCTGCGGGTCCGTTTCAACGACGATACAGAACAGGTGATCGACTTTCGGCCTGTCTTGGCTGGGGATCTGTACGGTCCACTTCGTGATCTTTCCGTCTTCAGTCAAGTCAGAGTCGATCATGAAGTTCACACGCTCGTATGGCCGAACGGAGCGGACTTCGACCCGGCGACGTTACACGATTGGCCCGACCAGGTCGATGAACTCGTTGCTCGCGCACGGGAGTGGGAATCAATACCGGCGTGAAATTGCCGTGCGGTCAAATGACACTTGGGACGGTTAGGATTCTTCTTCAAAGCCAGCCGCGAGAGACTTGCGACGTGGAGTTCTCATTTGCAGGAGTTGTTTGACAGTGCGAATCGCAACATCGCAGACCTGACACTCTACCTTGAGTCAGGCGACGCTTCGACTAGCGACACCGGGTGCAATTAAAGTGCGGCACGTTTACGGCGATCCCGCGTCTCATTAACACCTCGACTCATCGAGGTTCCCCCAACCGGCAGGTTGGGGGATTGCTGCGGAGTGCGCTCGCCTCTGTGTTGTAGGCTGGAGTGAAAGGACCCCAACCTGCCGGTTGGGGGGCGCCTCACTGAAGTGAGGTGTTAATGAGACGGGCGCTTGCCGAGCCAAGTAGATCGTGGCGTCAAGATCACGTCATCCAGTGAGCACCACCAGTAATTACACCCAGCGACACCCTACTGAACTCGGTCGCTCCCAGTGACCGCAGGTAGGCCCCCGTTTCCGACGATCTCACGCGCAAGCAGCTCGGTTGCTCTGGCCCGGGGCGCTGCAAAAGCCGAGTCGGGTCCGCGCCTGTCAATGCGGGGACACGGCCCCCTCGCTCGATCTTCGGGCTCGCAGCGCGATGAGCGCCTCTGACAAATTTGCATACAACCGGCCACGATAAGGAAGTCCAGCACCATCGCAGGCCTGACTCACATAGGAGCGCATTCGCCGATCGATCGTCACGATATCGGCATACGGTATGCACTGGATCTGTTCACGGTCGGCAAAATCACCGGCCTTTGGCTTATCGCCAAGGTTTTTCAAATGTCGGTGGTAGACTTCATAGCCCAAGCGGATGCCAGGACACCTAGCACAGTCGTTGTAGATCCAACGAGCAAGCCGAGCGATGTTCTGCGGTGCAACTGTAATCCTCGCCGTTCCTAAGTTTCGTTCGATCGTGACGACGAAGTGATCGCGGAGGCTGGGCTTCTTTTTGAGTGAGCGATCTCGTTCGAATAGCTCCTGTAGGGGTCTAGCATAGCGGCGATATGGATTGAGAATCTCCGGGGTTTCATTCCATAGCGTGAAAACAACCTCGGGCAGGCCGAAACCGATAAAGTTCGCTGTTACCGGCTCGCCCCAGACTGTCATTGCGAAGTCGAACCGGTTCACGTACGGATGGACGCGACCGTATTCTCGCCCATCGGCAAGGGCACTAACAGCTTCTTCCAACTCCAATACTAGATTTCTTGCGCCTGAAATGTATTCAATCGGCAATCTGTCCAAGCGGGTGAGAACGCCCATTACATTGGTTCGCGGATTAGGATGCAGTAAGGGCGCAGAAATCTCCAGAATGTTACTCGTAGACAGTAGAAGTTTGTCGCCGCGTGAGCGGAGATCATTCTCAAAATGATCCAGGCTGCAGGGTTGTGACCGCTCAATAAGATCAATCAGCGAACTGGTGTCAAGCAGAATCCTCACGAATGTTTGAATTCTATCTGGGATCGTTACCCCGCGTCTACGCAGCGCTTCCCGATCTGCCCGTGGGGAACTCGCAGCTCCAGGATCATGATGGTGATAACGATCGCGATCACGGCATCACTGAACGCTTCGAGCCGCCCTTTCCTCATGGTCTCTCCCCGTGTCGTTGAGGCGTGCGCGGCGTTCACCCGAGCTGTCGCGCGTAGTTGAATCCCAGGTAACCCGGAGTCCGCCTCATTCTCACTTAAACGAAGCCGCATCAACGAGGCCGCTTCGGTTCTCGCGGCGTCGCTTGAACCAAAAAGACTGGCCAGATACGGGTTGTCTGGATTAGATTAGCGCCGCGCGTTCTCGTGAAGCGGCCACGCGCGCGCGTCTACTTTCGAAAGACGGCGATGAAAATTCTTCAAGTCTGCTCGGCCAGCCAAATGGGAGGCGGAGAGGTCCACGTCGCCGACCTCGTTCGCGGACTCGCCGATCGGGGCCACGCCGTCTACCTGGCCGTCAGACCCGAGAGCCCGCTCCGAGCCCCCCTCGCCGGCGTGATCGCCTCGTGGCATGAATTCCCGCTGCGAAACTCGCTCGATGTTCAATCGGCGCGGGCCATCGCCGAGTTGATCGAGCGACACAATATCGATCTCGTGCACGCGCACATGGGCAGGGACTATCTGGTCGCTGCACTCGCTCGCCGTCGCGCGCCCGCTGCGAAGCTTATTCTGACCCGCCATCATTACCTCCCGCTGAGGCGCAACGCGGTCCATCGATGGCTGTTAGGAGACGCCGCCGCGATCATCGCGGTGTCGGAAAGCGTGCGGCTGTCGGTCATCGAGCGCCTCGCGTTGCCGCCCGCCCGCGTCCGCACAATCCCAAACTGGATCGACCCCGAAAGGTTTCATCCGCTCGATCGCGAAGAAGCCCGAGCGCTGTTTCAAGTTCGCGCCAATCTGGTCGTCGCGTGCATCGGCCAGATCAGCGAAGCCAAGGGGCAAGAGGAGTTCGTACACGCCGCCGGCCGCGTCGATCAAGTGCGCACCGACGTCGAGTTCCTGATCGTCGGGGAAGAGAAGGGCGAGGAGAAACCGTTCACCAAACACTTGATCAAGCTCGCACAGGGCTTCGGGCACAAATCCAGGCTGCGATTCCTGGGGCACGTCGAACACATTCCTGAACTTCTCGCCGCCGCGGACGTCGTGGTCGTGCCCTCGTGGGACGAAGGCTTCTCGCTGGTGACCCTCGAAGCTCTGGCGGCGCGACGCGCAGTCGTCGCATCGAAGACCGGTGGGATTCCCGACATCGTCAAGCACAGCGAGACCGGGTTGCTGTTCCCGCCCAGGGACGCAAAAGCGCTGACCGAGAAGCTCCTGTGGCTGCTCTCGGACGCGCCGCTGCGCGACAGGCTTGGAGCTCAAGGACAGAAAGACGTTTACACACGCTTCGGCCGCGACCAGATAATCGACCGCATCGAGGCGTTGTATTTGGAAGTGCTCGGCATCGAGCAGTAGGCCTCGCAGAGCAGAAGTGTTGCGCTTACCTTTCGCGACACTCCATCGAAGGAAGGGACAAAGGAAGGGACTTCTGTAGACACCCCACACTCCCTACGGTAGACTTAGACGGTGCCAGCGAGCGCGACGTGAGAGGTAGTTCTCCGTTGTGCTTCGCGGCGCGGCGGACCAGTCAAGGAGATTAACGGCTGATGCAATTCATTCTAACCTTCATCATTCCCTTCGCGATCGTGCTCGGAGCGATGATAGTCATTCACGAATTCGGACACTTCATCGTGGCGAAATGGTGCGGGGTTCGCGTCGAGGTGTTCAGCGTCGGGTTCGGCAAGCGGCTTTGGGGAATCAAGAAGGGCGACACCGATTATCGCATAAGCCTGATCCCGCTCGGCGGCTACGTGAAGATGGCGGGCGAGAACCTCGACAGTGAAGCGACAGGCGCGCCGGATGAGTTTCTATCGAAGCCGAAATGGCAGCGGTTCTGTATTGCGATCGCAGGGCCCGGAGCCAACATTTTGACCGCGCTTGCGATCCCGGCGACTATGCTCATGCTTCCTCACGAAAAGCCATCTTATCCGGAGAAGCCTGCGCTGATAAGAGCTGTCGACCTGGATTCGCCTGCGGAAAGGGCCGGCCTCAAACCAGGCGACCTGATCGTTAAGATCGACGGACGCGAAAACCCGCTATGGCGAGATGTGGAGGACTATGTAGCCCTCCATAACGATCAGGATGTCGCACTCACGGTCAAACGAGGGGAACGTACTATAGAGGCTATCGTGCATCTATCATCGCGTACGTTCGATCAAGAAAGAATCGGCTATTCAGGAGTATCGCCCACGCAACTCGTCGTACTTTCCGTGAATCCCGACTCCCCTGCGGCCGAGGCGGGCCTTCAACCTGGAGACCAGTTGATTAGAGTCAATGGGGAGCCCGTGGACCAGCGTTTCGTAGGATGGGATCAAGTAGTTGCCGCAGTTCAGGGCAGCAACGGCAACCCCGTTTCGCTCACTGTTAGCCGAGACGGCCACGTGCAAGAGGTACGAGGTACTCCGCGTCTAGAGGGAGGAAGGCTGCTTCTCGGATTTACTAAGGACTACCCTGGCTTGGATCTGGTCACGGTGAAGCTCGGTCCCCTCGATGCACTTCGTCATTCAGTCGATGAGAATCTGCGCTATTTGAAGCTGACGAAGACCGCCCTCGGACAGGTATTGACCGGCAAGCGTTCGGCGCGGGACACCCTCTCGGGTCCCGTGGGGATCGCCTACTACGTTGGACAAGCCGCGAAGGAGGGTGCGGGACCGGTCTTGCAGATGACGGCGATGCTGTCGCTCAACCTCGGGGTCTTCAATCTCCTGCCAATCCCGGTCCTCGATGGCGGCCTCATCCTCATGCTCTTTCTGGAAGCCGTGTTCGGGTTGTTCGGACGTCGCGTGAGCTTGCGCCTCAAGGAGAGAATGATGCAGGTGGGGCTCGTCATGCTGATGCTGTTGATGGGATTCGTGATCTACAACGACATCGCCAAGCGAGTCTCAAGCGGCACTCCCGCCGCTCAGCCCGTGGAAAAGGCCGAACCGGCGCAGAACAAGTGACGGACGTGTCGTTCGCATATCTTCAGCCGAACGGAGTGAAGCTCAGTCTCAAGGCCGAAAGATCGATCCCGAAGCTTCTGCCTCCCGGATTCTTAAGAACCTCGATGCCCGCGCCGCTGCGGATGTCATCATGAAGAAGCACCTGTCACTCCTATTCGCACTTCTCTTCCTTGCTTCCGGCTTGACCTCGCACGAGGCGGCCTATCCACAGGGGCGCACTGGAGAGCGGCACGCCTACGTTGACGGGGAGATGCTAATCGAGATCAAAGCGGGCGCCGACGTTATGAACGGCTCTGCGATCATCGCCGGCGAGATTCTCCCGGGAAGAGCCGCAACCGCCGAGAGATTGTCGCCCGCTGCACAATCGGCTGGACTGTTTCTGGTCAAGTTCGACCCGGCGATCTCAGTGCGCGAAGCCATTCAACAAGCCGAAGCCGACCCTCGCGTCGAGTACGCAGAACCAAACTACTATCTGTACCCAGCCGCGACGCTGCCCGATGATTCGTTCTTCGATCGAATGTGGGGACTGATGAACACCGGAGAAGGCGGCGTGGCGGGCGCCGACATCGGAGCTACGAAAGCGTGGGACCTCACGACCGGCAGCGATGACATCGTTGTCGGCGTGACCGACACTGGAGCCGACTTCTCTCATCCCGACCTCGGGCCCAATGCCTGGATCAACCCTGGCGAGATTACCGGCAACGGCCTGGATGATGACGCTAATGGTTTCGTCGATGACATCAACGGGTGGAATTTCCAGCGAAACACCAACCAGTTGGTCGAGAGCCTTGGAGTAGACCTTCACGGCACTCACGTCACGGGAACGATCGGCGCGACTGGAAATAACGGCGTCGGAGTGACCGGCGTGGCTTGGCGCGTGAAGCTGATGTCACTGAAGTTCATCGGCGCCGCGACCGGCCGGCTTACCGGAGAGGTTGCCGACGCAATACGCGCGATCAACTACGCGATCGATCAGCGCCGCCGGGGCGTCAACGTCAGGGTCATCAACGCGAGTTGGGGTCCGGAGTGCGGCGAGAACGGGAAATCCAAATCGTTGCGAAAGGCCATCGCGGCAGCCGGCGATGGGGGAATCCTGTTCGTCTGCGCCGCGGGCAACGGCGGCTGCGATGGTGCGGGCGACGACCTCGATGAAGCTCCCCAATACCCCGCCGCTTACACGGATGCGCTTCCGACGATGATCTCGGTCGCATCTCTGGACAGGTTCGACACACTGGCTCGGTACTCGAACTTCGGGCACACGACGGTTGACGTGGGTGCGCCGGGTGGTTCGTGCTCGGATTGTTTGAACGGAATCGTCAGCACGGTGCCGGGCGCCGGCTATCGGTTTCTACAGGGGACATCGATGGCGACCCCGCATGTCGTAGGCATCGCCGTGCTGCTGTGGTCCCGCGAGCCGGACCTCACGCCGGCCGAGATTAAACAACGCGTGCTCTCGACCACCGACCCCGTGTTGGACCTCGCATCGCGCGTTGTCAGCTCGGGCCGCGCGAACGCCTACAATGCCTTGACTCGCACGGTCCCTGAGGCCCAAACTCGTCCTGCGATTCGTGCAGTGATTACCGGCGAGCGATCGGTAACGGTTGATGGGTTAGGCTATCTGGGCGGTATATCGGTCATCGAGATCAACGGGTTTGCCGCTTCGCGCATGAGATATGACAGTTCGTACTCGCTGGCGAATGGGACTCTCACAAGGTTGCGTGCAAAGCTCGGGAAGAACGGCATGCGGGCGACGTTCCCACGAGGAATTGCCGTTTCGGTGACGGTATTCAATCCAACGACCGGCCAGCGTTCCGATCCCGTGATGTACGCCAGGCCGTAACATCCGCCCGTCGGCAGAATCGCAGCTCGGCTCAGGTCGCCGCCAACATAATGGCCCAAATCAAAACCGAATCCCCCGCAGACGCGCTCATCTCCGTGCTTAGATTGTCGCTGAACACCGACGGCGGACAGCCCTTCGGCTACCTGGTGCTGTACACGTCGTTCGGCGTTGTAAGAGGAAGAACGAGCTTGTCGCTGGCCGCGGAACTGGCTGGCCGCTCGAACGGCGAGACAGGCGAGCCCACCGCAGGCGATGTCATCGAGCTTCATGACGTGACGGTTGAGCACTATTCGAATCACCTCGCGAACGCCGGTTTCGACAGGCTTTTTGTGCGGCTGTCGGAGGTGAGGGGATTCGCGTTGGTCAAACCGCCGCAGAGTTGAGGCGTGAAAAGAGGCGATGATGAAAAGAGGCGATGATTGACTGTGAAAATGGGCTATGCTACTTTCGACACGGATGATAAGCGGCTTCAACACCGACGTTCAGCATGAGGGACGCGTCTACCATGTCCAGACGGAGGACCGCGGCGAGGAGAACCCCGTTCTTGAGTCGCTTGTTTATATCGGCGGAACGATTGTCGCGAAAAAAGCGACGCCCTACTCTGACCGGCTTCAACAGGGAGCAACCGAAGACGTAATTGCCTCGCTCCTAAGACGCCAGCATCAAGTGATAATCGCCGCGATCAAAGCCGGCCGCATCGAGGATTTGATCAGTCACTCATCGAAGGAACTCGGGCTCAAGAAGGACAGCGGTTTCAAGCCGCCTCAGATTACCCACGCGCCCGCCCCGGACGAACCACTCGCGCCAAGGGCCGTTCCAGTTCCTCCGCTGGGCGTGCGTCCCGACGCGCCGCGCGTGAGTCAGCCGAGCGCAATGAACGCTCAAAAATCGGCGAGCCCTTCATCGGTCCCGGCGACGACCGGCGGGCTCAATTTAGATGAGGTCATTTCCGACTACTTGAGGCGGAGTTCCGAGCTTGAAAAGCTGGACCTGAAGGTCCTGACCCCCAATGTCTTCATCGCCGGAAAGACCGTCGGCTTGAGGGTCCACGTGTCGCTGCGGACGAAATCGGAAATGGACGCGGTCGTGACAGTGAAGGTCATCGGCACGGCTTTCAAGCCGCAGGTGTTCGTCGGCAGGACGGGGCGCGACGGGGTCGCCAACTTCAGCATTTCGCTGCCGGTATTCACTGCGGGTACGGCAGCAATCGTGATAGATGCCAAGTCGGGTCAGGGCCGGGGCGAGTTGAAACACTTGATTCGCAGAGCATGAGTTCTGCACATCAGAGGGTTCCCATGACGTTGGTGGTGAACGGAGAGCAGAGAACCGTGGACGATCATCTCGCGGTTTCCGGCCTCGTGAGCCTTCTCGGACTCGATACCTCCCGGCTGGCCGTCGAGGTCAATCGCACCATTGTGCGCCGAGGCGACTGGGACACCACGCGCCTTAGCGAAGGCGATAGGATTGAGATCGTCCAGTTTGTCGGTGGAGGCGCCGCTTGAGCGCCTTCTAGAAAGGGAACGGCGTCGCGCGTTGAGTGATCGCATGAATGATCGACTAACCATATCCGGCCGCGCTTTTGATTCGCGCTTGATTCTGGGGACCGGCAAGTACGAAAGCTTGGACCTGATGGTTAAGGCGCTCGAAGGGTCGGGCACCGAGATGGTGACGGTCGCCGTCCGAAGAATAGACCTGAGCGACAGGTCGAGAGGATCGTTCCTCGATCATCTCGACCTGACCAGGTATCACCTGTTGCCGAACACCGCCGGGTGCTACTCGGCAGAGGACGCGATTCGGACAGCAATGCTGGCTCGCGAGCTCCTGGACACGAGTTGGGTCAAGGTTGAAGTGCTCGGAGATGAACGGACGCTCTTTCCCGACAACGAGGGCTTGCTCGAGGCAACACGAGTGCTGGTTAGAGAGGGCTTTGTTGTCTTGCCCTACATGAACGACGACCTGATCGTAGCGCGCAAGTTGATCGACGCCGGGGCCGCGGCAGTGATGCCACTCGCCGCACCGATAGGATCGGGCCTCGGCATTCAGAACTTCACCAATCTTCGGATTCTCCGTGAGCAAGTATCAGAAGTGCCGGTGATCGTCGACGCGGGCGTAGGAACGGCGTCTGATGCCGCGCTCGCGATGGAACTCGGCGTTGATGGCGTGTTGATGAATACCGGCGTCGCTGGCGCGCGCGACCCTGTAGGGATGGCCGAGGCGATGAAGCTGGCGGTGCGCGCGGGCCGGCTCGCCTACTTATCGGGACGGATCCCCAAAAAGCTCTACGCGTCGGCTTCAAGTCCCGTCGTTGGCATGGTCGAATAAGCCTCCATCGCGCTGGGGCTCCTGTCACATTTGAGGCGACTGCTTCGGATGGCCTGCGGCAAGAAGTACGAAAAGCGACTGCGCGCGTGTAGCTACGCGTTGATAGCAGGCACGGACGAGGTCGGGCGCGGAGCGCTCGCCGGGCCGGTGGTCGCTGCCGCGGTTATCTTGAACCTCAACGATGTTCCCCGGGGCATCGACGACTCGAAGAAGCTGACGAAGCGTCAGCGCGAACGGCTCGCGGATGAGATCGCGCGTCGCGCGGTCACCTACTCGGTCTCGCGAGTGGAACCGGACGAGATCGACCGGATCAACATCTTACAGGCCTCGCTACTGGCTATGCGCCTGTCAGTAAAAGGATTGCAACCGCCTGCGGACTATGTTTTAATAGACGGGCGTAACGAAATTCCCGGCTTGCACTGCCCTCAATTGTCAATCGTTAAAGGTGATAGCCTTTCAGTTTCCATCGCCGCGGCGTCGATCCTTGCAAAGGTGTCCCGCGACAGGTGGATGAGTGAGTATGAGGAAGAGTACCCTGGATACGGTTTTGCCTCGCACGTTGGTTACAGCACACAGGTACACCAGGAGGCAATATCGCGTCTCGGCCCGTCGGCGATTCACCGAATGAGCTTTCGTGGCGTGCAGTCACGGCAACTGGCGTTCGATTTGTAACGCCCGTATGAAAACCCCCGGTTGTCGCTCTCGATCCTGAAACGGGCACCCCCGCCGCCGCCCCCCACCGTAGAGTCGACGAGGCTTAGGCTTCGGGAGGCAATATGTCGTTGAACAAATCCAAGGTCCTGCGCACGGCGGAGAAGTATGTGCTTCAGGGCAAGTTGCCAGCGGCGATCGACGAGTACCGGAAGGTCGTCGACGCCGATCCGGCCGACCTGACGACAATCAACACGCTGGGCGATCTCTACGTGCGCGCGGGAAGGATTCAGGACGCAATCTACAATTTCTCGCGCATCGCCGACAGCTATCGCGACAGCGGCTTCACTTTGAAGGCCATCGCGATGCTCAAGAAGATATCCAAGCTCGACCCCACCAACGTCGAGACCGCGATGAAGCTCGCCAACCTCTATTCCCAGCAAGGACTTCTCGTCGAAGCCCGCCAGCAGTACCTTCAGGTCGCCGACGCTTACGCTCGCGCGGGCCAGACCCGCAAGGCCCTCGACGCCTATCAGAAGATCGCCGACCTTGATCCCACGAACACCTCGGTGCGAATGAAGCTCGGAGAGATTTACTCGCGCGAGCGCATGGTCGACCAGGCTCACGAGTCATTCATAATGGCCGGTACGGAGTTTCTGCGAAAGGGCGACACGGAACAGGCTCTGAACGCCAATCTGAAGGCCATCGCTATCAACCCTGAAAGCCGTCAGGGACTCACCGCGATAGCATCGATCTACACTCAGCAAGGGCAGGCTGACCGCGCCATCAACCTCCTGTGCGACGCCTTTGAAAAAAACCCCGGCGACGTCGAGTTGCTGACCATACTCGGCCGGACTTATCTGTCGGCCGGTTTCATGGACAACGCCGAACGAACTTTTCTCAGCCTGATCGAATTGGATCGCAACCGATATCATTACCTGCTGGAGGTTGGGCGCCGATTCCTTCAGATGGGCGAGCTCGATCGCGCCGCCGAGCAGATCGACGGGATCCTCGAGGTGCTGATAGTCAAGCGCGAAGAAGACAAGGCCATCGACTTCCTGCGGCGAGTGCTCGAACGCGACATGAACCACCTGGGCTCGCTTAAGCGATTGTCCCAAATCTTCCTCCGCATTCGCGAAGATCACAATCTGATTGCCACGCTCAACTCGCTGGCTGAAGCTGCAATGCGCAAGGGGAATGATGATGAGGCAATCGCAGCCTTGAGAGAACTTGCAAGGCTCGAGCCCGACGAACCCATTCACCGGCAGAGGCTCTACAATCTCGGAGTGCATGACCTCGAATCCGACGCAGCCGATGTCGTGCGCGCCACCGGGCCGCTCGATTATGAGTCGGCCGCCTTCGATGACGCGTTCGTCATCAGACAAATATCCGAAGCGGAGATTTTGGCCGGACACGGACAGGTTGAGCACGCGGTCGCTATGCTGAAGGAGATTCTCAATCACACTCCGGAAAACGTACAGGTTCATCTGAAGTTGAAGGACATCTATCTCCGGGCAGGGATGATGGACAACGCCGCCGTCGAGTGTGTCGAGTTGGCGCGCATACACGAAGCGAGAGGCGAGACGGCGCGCTCAAGCGACTATTTGGCGGAGGCCCGTCAACTGGACCCCGCGGTCGAACCACCTCGCGTCGCACCACCCGATCAGAGCCCTCATCAGTGGTCCCCGGATTCGGGCAGCCAATTCGGTTTTCAGGCTGACTTCGGAGACACCTTCGGTTCGCAAGCAGCCGCTGATGACAACAGCGGGTTCGAAGTTCGAGAAGCGACCGGGGGCCTTGATTTGAGCAGGTATCAGACGGGCCAGTTGTCCGACATGTCGGGCTTCGTCACGGTCCCTGATGGCGCCCCGTTCGCGCCCGACAGACGAGAAGAACCTGCGCCATCGGCGAGATCGAAGGAGGGTTCAGGACATTCGTTTCGCTTCAGTGACGCACTCGTGAGTGACGAGGGCTTAGGTCAATTCGAACCTCCGACCGCGGCCGACAAGTTGTTCCAATCGGTTGGCAACGTGCCGTCCGACACGATGACACCCGAGTTGCACGACGAACTTGAAGGCATAGACTTTTATATCGCACAAGGATATGTGGAGATCGCGCGCGACACGCTCGACCGGTTGCGCGCACACAACGGCGACCACCCCGAGATTCTGGCCCGGTACAAGCGCTTGGGCGTCGCCGTCGAGTCGCCATCGAGTTCCGGTCAGGGCGCGAGCAGAAACGAACCGGTCCGGCTGAGCTTCGATCATACCGGGTCAGCCGAGGAACACTCAGCGGGCGAGACCGGTCCGGAAGGCGTCGACATTGATTTTGGTGTTACCGGCGAATCCGTCAATGCCCAGCCGGGCGGGTTCAATGTCATGCTTCCGGCCGACGAATCCGAGGAGCAGGACCGCACGGCCCGGCCGTTTCTCGTACACAAGGAATCGGGCCCGCTCCAAAAGGACCTGATAGTCCAACTCAACACCAGCGAGCTGCTGAGCGACACAGCATTCGATTTACTCCGAAGCTACGGCGTCGAGCCCATTCCCGAACAGGTCCCGGAAGCATCAGGTGATTTGATCGGGTCGATGCCCCAGGACGCTGAGGCGTCCTTTGGCGGCAGTCAGCAAGAGGTCGTCGTTGAGTGGGGTGCGGGCGGCGAGCGCGAATCGGCCGGCATGCAGGCGGTCGAAATCGAAGAAGAGAAGGAGCCGGGCGACGAGCTTCAACAGATCTTCAAGGAACTAAAGGAGAACACGGGCGACCTGACGCCGCTGCGTGATTACGAGACGTACTACAGCCTCGGGCTCGCCTATAAAGACATGGAACTGCTCGACGAGGCGATTGAGCAGTTCCAAATGGCGTTCAGGATGGCGGGGATTGAGGACCTTGAAGGAAGCTACATTCAGTGTTGCCACATGTTGGGTGTCTGTTTCCAGCGAAAGGAAATGTACAAAGTAGCGGTGATGTGGTTCCAGCGCGGGCTCAAGATCCCCAACAGGGCCGAGGACGAGTATCAGGCGCTGAGGTACGAGATTGGTTTGTGCTACGAAGCGATGGGCGAAACCGACAAGGCCATCGATGCATTCATGGAGGTCTATGGGACCGATCTGAATTACCGGCGGGTGAACGAAAAGATCAAGGAGTTGCAGGCTCTTAAGAATGCGTGATAACGTGAGGCGTGATGCGTGGTTGGCGCGAATCACGCGGCACACATTGCGAGTCACGCATTATGTCGGCGAAGCTCACAATCATCTTCTTTATCCTGATCTGTTTCGAAATCGGGTTGCTGCTCGTCATCCTGCCGTGGCTTCCTCACCCCGCCTGGAGCGAGAACTACTTGCTCTATCTTGCAGCCGACAAGTTACACTGGCCGTGGCTCGCGTCAATTATGACCAGCGGATTCTTCCGAGGAGCCGTTAGTGGATTGGGCTTGCTCAACATCATGCTCGGCGCGTGGGAGATCAGGCAATTCAAGAAGACCGTCCGCACGCTTCAGATAGAACGGCGAAGTAAAGGAGCTGACTCTGATGCGCTCGATGCCGCTACTGTATCTGATCACCGACCGGCGGGTGCTTCCCAGTCCGAATGACGAGCCGCACGTTCGCCCCGTGGAGAACCTGATCGCGAGAGCCCTCGGAGCGGGAGTAGATATGGTTCAACTTCGCGAAACCGACCTCAGCGCGCGAGAACAGTTGACGCTGGCACAAGCGGCGACAACCCTCGCCCGCGAGTGCGGCAGTAAAGTGCTGGTGAATGACCGGGTGGACGTGGCCGCCGCAGTCGGCGCCGGCGTTCACCTCACGACGCGCTCCATGAAGCCGGAGGTTATCCGAAGGTCATTCGGCACGACAATGCTCATCGGTGTGTCCACGCACTCGATGGAGGAAGCCGCCGCCGCAGAACAGGGGCTCGCGGATTTCATAGTCTTCGGGCCGGTGTTCGAGACGAGGAGCAAAGCGGGTTATGGACCGCCCGTCGGGCTCGACGCTCTGCGAGCGGTAGCCGCGAGGGTGCGGATCCCGGTATTGGCACTGGGTGGGATCAGTCTGACCAACTTCAGGGCAGCCCTTGACGCGGGAGCCGCCGGCGTCGCCGGCATCTCGCTGTTCGCCCACAAACAGGATTTGCACGCTCTCGTCAGGACTATAAAGGGCGGGGTTTGAATCACGCTTCGCCATGCTGCTTCGAGATACCAGGGAATTTCGCCTCGATGGCATCGATACAAGATTTCAATGTTGAGATTGAGAGCAATCGACCGCCGATCGTGCTGGCGATTGCGGGCTTCGATCCAAGCGGGGGCGCCGGAATCCTGGCAGACGTCAAGACAATCAGCGCGTTTCGATGCTATGGTCTCGCGGCAATAACCAGCCTGACCTTCCAAAACACCGAGCGAGTATTCGGCGTCCGGCATCAATCGCGAGAGACACTTCGGAGGCAATTGGCCCCGCTGTTTGATGACTTTGATATCACCGCCATCAAGACAGGAATGCTGCCAACAAGCGCGATAATCGAAGAGGTGGCGGCTTCGATCCGGTCAAGAGGAGTCAAGCACCTCGTGGTTGATCCGGTCCTAAGGAGCAGTAGCGGATATGACATGATCGATGAGGACGCCATCGGCGAACTGATCGTCCAGTTATTCCCGCTTGCGGAGATCGTAACTCCCAACTCAGCAGAGGCGGAGAGGATCAGCGGAGTTCAAATACACGACGACGCATCACGCGAGCGTGCCGCGGAAAAGCTCCAGAGCTTGGGGCCTCGCGCGGTACTCATAACCGGCGGCGACGCCGACGGCGATATGGTGACGGATTTTTTGCTCGACGAAGACGGGCCGGTGGCGTTCACCGCGAGCCGAATCCACACGTTGAACACGCACGGAACGGGGTGCACGCTTTCGTCGGCGCTGGCCTGTTTGCTCGCGCGTGGATACTCGATGCGGAATGCGGTTCAGGTGGCAAAAAATTACGTGACCGAGGCCATAGGCACCGGTCCGGCGATCGGACACGGGCGCCGGCCGCTCAGTGACTTCCCACCCAACCCCGACTGAAGGCGTCGCTGCAAAGGCGAATAGTCTCCCCAGAACTTCCTTCGGAGCAACTCTCGATCAGGTCGCCTCGAGTTTCCGGCAGCCGCCGGCCCCTCCCATCCCAAATTCGTCTTATCCTGGCGAAAGGTATTTGCTATACTGGCGGGCGTCTTAGTGGCAGGCTAAGGCTTTCATTCATCGACACAACGAACCAAAGGTCTTCGTTAATTGGCAGGCGGGGCGAATGATTTCTGCGTGCAGCTCGCCGTTCGCAGAAAAGGGGATATGGATTCGAGTACGAGTGAGTGGACTGTCGCAGAGCTGCTGAAGCGGTGTGCAGCACGACCCGCCGATGACGCCGCATGGCACGAATTCGTGCGCCGCTATCACTCGACCATCCGAGCGAACGTGATGAAGACGTTTCACCGGAAGGCGAGGGAGGACGTCGATCGCAAACCCCAGTTTCCTGAAGACCTCGTCGAGGACCTCGTTCAGGCCGTCTATATGAGGCTTGTCGAAGACAGCAACCGTGCGCTGGAGCGGTTTGAAGGCGAACACGAGAATTCGATCTACAACTACCTAAGCATTATTTCCATAAACGTAGTTCGTGACCACTTTCGCGAAACGCGAGCGCAGAAACGCCCAAAGGTCAGCTTCTCGCTGGATGAGTTGATCGAACAAAGCGGAGATGTTGCATTCCTGGAAGACCCCTCGGCGCGACCCAACAATCACTACTGGGGACCGGCGGCCACCGCGCCGACCATGGAAGATATCGAACAGGCTTTGAAGCGGTGCGTGAGCGGAAAGAACCGCGAGCGCGACACGCTGATATTCAAGCTGCGGTTCTACCAAGGCTTAACGCTCGACGAGATAACTCAGGTGATGGGCCTCGATATCTCCCCCATAAGTGTCGGCTCGATTCTGAACAGAATCCTGAAGAGGCTGAGGCCGTTGTTGGAACTGACCAATGGTAGCCGGGCGCGCGGTGTCGAGAGCATCTCAGACGGCCGCGAGTAGTTCGCCCGCGCCGCGACGAAGCAGCTCTTCGGCAAGGCATTGCCCGATGGCCTCGGGGTCGTCAATTCCGCCGCTGCCTTGCGCGCGCACAATCCTCGACCCGTCAGGCGATGCCACAAATCCCATGACCCTCACGGTGTCGCCGTCGACTCTCGCCAGCGCGCCAATGGGAACGAGGCAGCCGCCGCCCAGTCCCTTCAGCACTGCGCGTTCTGTTTGACACGCGATTCGGCTTGGTTCGTGGTTCAGCTTTCGCACTGCTTCCGCTGTCTTCGGGTCATCGGCCCGCGTCTCGATCCCGAGCGCTCCCTGACCGGGCGCCGGGAGCATGACCCGCTCATCAAGGTATTCAGTTATGCGGTCCGCGTGTCCGAGCCGGTGAAGCCCCGCCGCGGCGAGAACGATTGCGTCGTAGCGCGCTTCGTCCAGCCGCCGCAGCCGCGTGTCGACATTGCCGCGAACCGGTTGAATTACCAGATCGGGCCGGGCCGCGATTAGTTGGGATTGGCGACGCAGGCTGCTCGTGCCGACGATGGCGCCGCGCGGAAGATCGGAGAACGACGCGATTCCCGGACGCGCGACCAGTGCATCACGCAGGTCCTCGCGCTCACAGATCGCCCCAAGTCCCAATCCCGGCGGCAGCTCCGTTGGAAGGTCCTTCAGGCTGTGGACCGCCAGATCGATGCGCTGGGCGAAGAGCGCGTCCTCGAGCTCCTTGGTGAACAGGCCCTTGCCCTGCGCCCCGAGTTTCGGGAGCGAGACGTCAAGCACCCGATCACCGGTCGTGGTGATTACGACGACCTCGACCTTCAGACCGGGATTCAGGGCCTCAAGCCGGCCCATCGTCCAGTTGGCTTGCCAGAGCGCGAGCTGACTGCCGCGCGTGCCTATGATCAAGGTCTGCTCCACGCCGCTCCTCCGGCCGGCCGTCAGTCGATGCGCAACATCTTTCGCAACTCGGCTAGGACCGCGCTTGTGTCGCCGTTTCGGGCGGCAGTCTTGAGGTGAACAATGACCGGATGAGAGAGCTTGTTTACGAGCGCCGGAATCAAGACATTCTGGATGGCAGCCTCCTGCTCCGGCGTAAGCACGCCGATGCGCTTTCGATTTCGGTTGAATTCGCTCATCGCCATCGTCGAGAGCAGTTGTTTAACCTCGACGATGTCCGGACCGATGTCGAGCGAGCGCAGGTGCCTGATGAATTGGTGCACTTCCGCTTCAACAATCGCTTCTGCCGAACGCGCCTCGCTTTCCCGCTCGCGCAGATTCATGTCGACGATGGCCTGGAAGTCGTCGACGTCGAACAGGAACACATCGTCAAGGTTCGCGATGGTGGGATCGATGTTCCTTGGGACCGAGATGTCGATGAAGAGAAGCGGGCCCCTTCTGCGAGTCTTCAATGACTTCTTGGCCTCGGCCGTCTTTATCACGTACTCCGGCGCTCCGGTCGAACAGATAACGATGTCGGCGGAGGGAAGGACGTCATAAAACGCCTCGAAGTTGATCGCGCCTCCGCCATATTGTTTGGCTATTTGTTCGGCTCGCCCGGCGGTGCGGTTCGTCACGATCAACTTGCCGGCGCCGGCTTCCATGAGGTTCTTCGCCGTGAGTTCGCCCATGTCACCGGCGCCGACGAGCATGACTGAGTTATCCGACAGATCGCCAAATACTTTGCAGGCGAGCTCGACGGCCACAGAGCTGATCGAAACCGGCTTCTGCGAAACCGCGGTCTCGGTGCGAACACGCTTCGCGACAGAGATTGCCTTGTGTGCAACCTGACTCAGAACGCGGCCCACCGTGCCCGCCCTGAGCGCGTGCTGATATGCATCCTTGAATTGACCGAGTATCTGCGATTCACCGACAACCATCGAATCCAGGCTGGAAGCAACTCGAAACACATGGTGAACAGCCCTATCGCCCGCGAGTCCGTACAGATGACCTTTCAGGGACTGACGCGGCAGGCCGTGGAACCCGCACAGGAACTCGGTAAGTAGATCGATACCGCGCTCGGAGCCATCGGGAGAAGAGGCGAGCAGTTCGACGCGATTGCACGTCGACAGAATCAACCCCTCATCGATGTTCTCCTGGTCGACCAGCGTGGAGAGAGCGTCAGTCATGCGGTCGTCGCTGAAGGCGACGCGCTCACGCATTTCGAGCGGCGCCGTTTTGTGACTGATTCCTATGAGTACGATGTTCATCTACAGCACGCCGATTTACGCCGAAAGCTGCGTACACGCGGCTCGCGTGAAATCACTCAACCAAACGTGTGCAAGGTACCGAAGTAACGCAGGCCCACCAGGCTGCATACGACGAGCATGAAACTGATCACAGACGCCAGAGCCGCGGTTCGTCCGCCCCACCTCGCATTGATTCTTGACTGAATCATGAACAGGTAAACGAGCCAGGAGAACACGGCGAATATTTCATCGGGCTCGCCTTTGAAGTATCGGCCCTCCGGATCCTGAGCGTGCAGCCAGATGATCCCGGCGGCAATGCCCAGCGTCAAAAGCACGAAGCCGATTGCCGTCGTCCTGAAGCTTATAGCGTCGCATGTTTCGAGCGACGGCAGCCGATAGAAGACCCTCCCGAGACGTTTGTGCCGGAGCTCACGCTCCTGAATCATGTACATCAACCCCGCTCCAAAGGCGATGAAGAATGCACAGTAAGCCAGCAGAATCAGGCCGGCGTGGACGGGGAAGAGAATGCTCTGAAAAGGGCTTTCAATGCCGAGCGTCGTGACGGGAGTGACCGGCGCGATGGCGGCGACCGTGCTCAATACGAGAATGATCGGGAAGATAAAGGCTTTCAGCGCATCGGCTCGATACCAGCGGGCCGCGATAAGGTAGGAGATCACCAGTCCCCAGGACAAAAAAGCGCACATCTCCTGTGTCCCGGCGACCGGGAATCTGCCCGTTTGGAGTCCCCTCAACAACAACCAGACTGTCTGGCTGCCGAACGCAACCATCAGCGAGGCGAGCGCGACGCGGGGCAGCATCGGACGCGAGCTTGTCAGGGAAATCAGAGACTGCGTGACGCAGATGGTGTAGCCAAGCAGGATTAGTATCCAAAGGAAATCCATAGACGCGATCCGCCGAGTAGATCAACGTTGATTCTACTCGGCGGTCGGCCTCGTGGCAAACAGACGATCAGATCAGATCGAATCCAGCTTCGCTAGCCGCGCCGGATCGAGCAGCGTGATCCGCTTGCGGCCTACTTGAATGAGCCCGTCTTGCTTCAATTCAGCTATGGCATTGGTCACGGTCTCGCGATAGACGCCCAGTAGGTCGGCCATCTCCTGGTGGGAATAGCCGCTCACCTGATTGCCGTGGCCGGCAATCCTGGTCAATAGCGACGCGACCCTGGCGGTGACCGGCTGGAACGCCGCCTGCTCGTGCCGGCGCTCGGCGTCTACCAGCCTTGGTCCGATATGCCGCACCAGATTCATCCATATGCTCGGCGCCCTCTTCGCGATCTCATCGATGTCCTTAACGCTGAGGTACGCGATCTCAGTTGCTTCGGCCGCCTCAGCATGAGCTCCAAGCATGTTCTGTCCAAACAGCGGCATGTCGCCGAACATTGCACCGGCTTCGACCCGCTTCACCATCAGCCGTCGCCCGGACGACGATGAGCGGAAGACATTCACCGCGCCGAATCGAACCATAAGCAGCATCGGGTCTCGCGTATCCAGCGGGTATACAGGCTCGCCTTGCTTAAAGACCCGTTTGTTGAGTCGGTCCTTGACCCACAAGTCAACGTCCATCTCTTCCGGCTCTATGAGGTCGGCGAGTTTAAGGTAGCCCAACTTCGGCGCCAGGCTAAGCGCCGCGAGCAAGCGAATTCGTTCGCTCGGGCCCTTCGTCCTTCGCCTCTTCTTCTTGGGCTCCGATTGATCCGGTTGCCCTATAGGTGGCGCCTGCGCCTCGACATCTAGTGTTTCACTCGTTGCGTTAATCACTCCATTCACCTCTTTCTGAAGTTCCCCCGGCCGACCCGAAAGCATGTTCGTCATTCCCACTGCAGTCAATCGCACGCACCCCAAGCCAGCCAACTCCCAATATGATCCCCCGTGTGGTCATTCCAAAAACGGCTCGATTTCAATTTAATAGTACACCGGTCTAATATTTCGGTCAGTGAGGTGACTAACAAATAGGGAACCGCAGTTGCTCGCAGCTCAGCAGGAGCCTGTGGTGATAGAGGTTGCCACGGTCTTGGTGGTTAAGACGTTTCCGCCGTGGAACGTTTTTGAAGGGAGATTATGACGACGCAAAAAAGACCGGTCAGAAGGCATGGGAGGTAGAAGAGCGAGGCGGGAGCCAGCTTGTTCATCGCAAGCCCCGATGCCCCCGGCCCCACAAGGCTGCCCACTCCGAACGCCAGTGAGAACAGCGAGGTGCCTGCGCCCAATCGGTCACGCGAGACGAGGCCACCAATGATCGAGATGCCAATCGGGTAGAGGCTCCCGGCGAGCGCGCCCGCTAGCGCCCCGGTGATCACGAATGAGCGCCAGTCGGTGTGAAGCGGCATGATGAGGAATACCGCAGTCAGCAGGATCGAGCAGATCAACAAAACCCTGACCCTCCCGAATCGGTCGGCCGCTCTTCCGATTGGTACTTGACTCCCGATCGTACCGATGATGACTGCGGTTATGATGGTCCCCATAGCCGTTTCGCCGACATGCATGGTCTTCAGATAAAGTGGAAACAGCGTAACGAGAGACGACATCAAGTATCCATAAAGCGCACCCGCGGCGATTGGGATGATCATGCCGACTGATAGCCCTCTCAGTAGCCCCTGAATGCGATGCCGGTTCGACGGCGTCCTCGGAACCCAGATTCTCACGAGTACTCCCGCGAGAAGACTGAGCGCGAAGCACCCGACGAAAGGTAGCTTGTGATTGACCTTGAACAACAACGTTCCCGCCAGCGGACCGGCCGCCCAGCCGATTCCCACTGACAATGCATAGTAGCTCATCCGCCGGGCTCTCTCGTTGGGTGCGCTTAGCCTGCTGATCATCGTCTCAGTCGCAACCGAGATGGCTGCGCCCCCAACGCCCTCTACGACTCTGACCGCGAAGAAGAGAAGTGTGTGCTCTATGAAGGCAAATAGAAGTACGGATGTTCCATACAACACGAGGCCGGCGGTCAACACGGGACGCGGTCCGTATCGATCAGTCGCAGCGCCGGCCGGGAACGAGGCAAGCGTGAAGGCCGCGAACATCGTCGTTCCGACCAGTCCGACTACGAAGCTGTTCGCACCGCGTTCATCCAACACGAGCGCGATCAGCGGCGCCACGAGACCAACCCCAAGGTAGCTGATCGCCACGCTTGTGTAGATGGCCCCAAAGGCCCTGCTCTCGCTCATCGTCCCTCCGCCGGATTAGGAGCGACAAAATAGCAGCAACCGTCCGGGCCTGGCAACGCTCACAGAATTGGGGCCCTCATCCGTTCGTCGAAATTCAGCCGTGAAGGGCACGTCGGAGTCTATCAGGGACTAGGCGGATGCCAGCCGCCTCAAGTCGGGGATGTGGGGATTGTAGAGTGCTCGCCGACTGTCGGAGGCCTGACCCGTCCACGCAGGTATTCAACACGGGTTGAGGACACGCTTGCCTAGCGCACAAGCAACTCGTCGAGTCGATTATGCCTGAGAGGGGTTGGGCGCGGTGGCGTGGTGCGCCAGTAGTTGGTCCCTGTACTTCTGGTATTCGCGCCCGTCAATGAAGTTGGCAGGCAACACCGTCGAGAGATAGCGCAGGTACGACTCCGGCGGCAGCGGAACGCCGTTTTCGGTGAGCAGTTCGCCACGAACGCCGTAGGGCCGGAACGCGAACTCTTCGACACCGCGTTTTCTGAAAAACTTATGATCCGGCCGAAAGAGTACTTCTTCCTGCCGGACTCCACGCTTCGTCTCCCGCGTATTGTTTAACTCATCAACCAGGGCATGGGCGTCGGGCCGCGACAGTTCCGGCACTCGCTGCTGGACAATTGCCACATTGACGTTTTTGACAATGCCGGCAACCTCCTCAACGTATTCCCGTTGGGCGACGCCGTTTGTTCGGTCCTTGAATCCAAATGTCACCGCCGTCTGGCCGCCGGATTCGGCACCGAACATCTCGAGCCCACGCGGGTACCAGAGATTAAGAGCCCGCTGCATGTCTTCGATGCTGTAGTCGCCCTCGCCCCTCGCTGCCATCTGGGCGATCTCTTTCAGCAAAGTCCGGCCGCTCCCCAGATGAAACGCCTCCTCCTGGAGCATCGGGCCCATGCTGCGGGCCATCGGTGCGTAGCTGAAAACCTGTTGCATCTCCAACTGGTACTTGCCGACGAGGTCGATCACCGTTGCGTAGGTGACGTTGTCCAGGAAGTCGCCGAAGTCGATATTGAAAGCATCGAGTACGTGGCTGCCAAGGTCCATCGCCAGCAGCTCTTCGATAGTCTGATGGGCGACGTCACCCAAGCCAGGCTTCTTCCACGTAGCGTCCTGGTCCAATACCCAAAACATCTGGTATGCGTGGCGAAGCTCCTCAGCCATGATTCTGAGGACCGCAAACCTGCCTTTGTCGCTAATGGCCCTGTCGAGTGTCAGCGTGTGTTGCTGAATCGAGCCAAGCTCGGTGGAACACTGTGCGCGAATGATGTCGCGCGCCGAGAAGAAGGCATTGCCTACCATCTCCTTTGCCTTCTCGAAGCGCCTGTGGCCGGCATACTGACCTACTTCGACGACATCGCTCTTGAGTTCACCGATCTTCGCAACAAGCTCAAAGGGCGGTTGCCCCTTGAAATACTCGTCCCAGTGCTTCTCGAGAATCGCCAACTCGGGAAAGTTCTTCCGCTGCCAGTTAACCATCTCATCGTGATACTTCTTGGTGATCGTCGCCGTCGAGTAATTGGCCAATATGACTCTCCGCTCAGGAATAAAGTCCAGTCCTGCAATCGCGAATACTAGTCGAACGAGCGTTCGAAATCAAGCAGGCGAGAGTCGTCGCGTCGTCGTGTCCGTCGAAACCAGTCACGCCTCTAGTCGCTCGGGAAAACACCGGTGACGCGAAATACGACGCGCGGTAGCTACAACGTGATCGGCACGTAACCTGTACCCGCCAGGATTCGGAGGACCTGACGGCGCGCGCGGGGGTCGCAGCTTACGTGGATCCAGGCCGGTTCGGCAGTAGTGCCAAACTCGAGTATGATCTGATCGAACGTGCTGTTGGCTTCCACCCACTTCGCGAACGCGAGTTTGGTCGTGCTGAGCGGGATTACATCCGCCGCGTACCCGAGCACGTGGGCGCTTGTCTTGCTGCCCCCCACTGACTGATTCAGCGCCGGCGAGCGATACCCGGACGATATCCTCAGGGGACCAATCGCCACGCGGGCCGGCTCCAGTATCTCCTGACAGAGAGTGCGAAGGTTCTCAACAACTACATCAGTCGGGGTGTTGTCGATGCCCTTTCGCTCGGCCGTTTGCGATGCCGTGAACTCCCAGAGTTTGAAGTGTGGACTTAATTCGGTGTTTGGATCAGCGCTCATGGTTTCCTCCCGAGATCGTTAGTGAGAATCCGCAACTGCTCTGCTTGTCAAGGCTGTCAGCTTCAACTGATACTTCAGAATGGCTTGCTCGAATGCCCGGGACCTTTGTCGGGAGGAAGGCTATCACGATGATCCTCACAGATCAATCGCGTCGTTGGGATTGCATGGATTAACGGTGTCGTTAACCGATGCGAGACTCGCTCCTAATGCCTCGCTATAAGCTCAACACATCCGCTGTGTGAATCTCTGCAGCGTCGCATGGCTAGTACTCAGTCACGTTGATGTTGATGTATGAGTCAGCCTTGGTTGCAACATTTGAAAGCCTCTCGGTCCATCATCTTGCGGGTGACCATAGCGCTCACAAATCCTCGATTCGGGTCACGAGGTCTTTAATCTTGTAATCAAGAAGGACTGTTTTGGCCTTCAGGGAAACTTGAATCTCAACGCGATCGTCAAGTTGGCGTATCAGAGACTGACCACCTCGAGTCTTTTTCGGAAAGGTGAGAATATAGGTGTTGGTTTGTTTCCCACTTCCCAATTGGAAATCTATTTCGCCTTCCTCTATATTGCCTTTCGTAAACTCCTTGTGGTTATCGGCCCGCTGCAAGAATATCTCGCGTGAACTCAATGGAGAGGCACTTTCTTTGAGGCTTCCTCTGCTGTACCCAGCGGCTACCTCATTCACCTCAACTATGAATACAAACTTGTCTTCCTTTCTATACACTTCATATCGTTTATTGGCATCGCTTTCAGTGAGACGTTCTCTGTCAGCCATATCAGAGACTATAGCCTTTGCTACCGGGTCAGTAACCCAGTAAGTGAGGATCACAAGATTCGTAGCTAGAGCTGCCCCTGCGCCGGAATTACGCCTGGCTCTTTTGATAGTATCGCCTCTGCCCTTGGCTGGAACATAATGGCTCCAATCTTGGGCGTCTGTTGAGGTGCTAAAGGTGAGAGCCATCAACAATGAATATGCAAGCAAACATCTTCTTAACATAGAAACCTCCTTCAGCATTCGTTTGTATTAATCGCGGCTCGCCCGCAGAGTCCCGCCTCGCTAGAACATCGCGGCGATTTCCTTCTGGCTATTGGTCAGGCCCAGGGCCAGCGAGAGTCTGATCCTCGCCTTTTGACCGTTGAGAAAACCGGCCTTTATCACGCCGAGTTCGACGAGTTGCTTGCCCCCGCCTTCGTACCCGTAGCTCTCGAACACCCGGCCGCGCAAACAACGGGACGCAAGCACCACTGGGATCCCGCTGGAGATCGCCCGCTTGATTCCGGAAACACACGCGGGCGGAACATTGCCGCGCCCGAGTGCCTCTATTACCAGTCCTCTTGCGCCTGAATCGATCGCGGCCTCGATCAGCGTCGAGTCCATCCCCGACGTGATTTTCAACAGCCAGACCGGCTCGGCCGGTTCCACCGTGTTGAGATGAACGCGCCGGGTCGGTGTCCGCGTGATGAACACTTCTCCTCGGTCGACGACGCCGAGAGGTCCGAAGTCGGGGCTCTGGAAGGCGTCGAACGACTCCGTGTGCGTCTTCGTAGCCTCGCCGGCGGCGAGCACGGTTCCATTCATCACTACCAGTACGCCATGCTCTCGCGCCGAATCTGACGCGGCGACCGTCACAGCCGCTATCAGGTTGGCGGGCCCGTCCCAGTCAATCTCCGACCGATTCCTCATCGCTCCCACAAACACCGCTGGCTTCCTGCTTGATATCGTCAGGTCGAGCAGGTACGCGGTCTCTTCCAACGTGTCCGTGCCATGAGTGATTACGACGCCGTCGATGTCGCTGCGCTCGAGCGCGGCGCGGACACTCAGCGAAAGCTCAATCATCCGCCGCGGTGTCATGTGAGGTCCGGGAAATCGCCCGAAGTCGTGAATCTCGAGATCGGCGATCTCGCGGAGTCCCGGCACATCTTCTACGATGTCCCTCCCCGACAGAGCCGGCACGGCGGCGCCGATGACCGGGTCGTATTTCATCGAGATCGTCCCGCCGGTGAAGAACATCGCGATTCGTTTTTTCATTGAGAGTTTCTCGGTGTGAGACCGGCGAGTTGCCTCGCTTGAGATTACTGTGCGGGTGACATCAGCCGCCTCGCCGCGGTGCTTAATGCTTCGTCCAAGAGCTCCGCGCGTGGACCGCCGCCCTGCGCGAGGTCAGGTCTCCCGCCGCCACGGCCTCCAAGCAGCGCGCAAGAACCGGCCATCAACTCGGCCACGTTGTGAGCAAGCGAGCCGGACCTCGCATACACGAGGCGAGCGCCGGAGTCATCCCTTGTACCCAGCAAAACCACTGCGGGATCTGTCGCGACTATCTTACACGCAAGCACTCGAAGCTCCTCCACGTCCCGATTTTCAAAAGCAGCCGTGACGATCTTGAAGCTGCCCGCCTCCGTCGCTTCCGCGAGCCGCTGCGCCGCTTCGGCCGCCATCGCAAGCTCAAGCAGCTCTCCGACTCGCTTCTTCAGCGACTTGATTTGCTCCATCGCCTTCGCGACCAGTTCCGGCGAGGCGTCTCTGTCGCTGCTGAGCAACCGGGCGACCGCCACCGCCGCACGGTTCGCGTGCCTCCACTCTGCAAGCGCCCGCGAGCCGCATACGAACTCGACCCGCGTCATCTTCTTCGCTTTCTCGAAAGACTTGATCGCTATCAGACCGATCTGTCCCGCGCGCGACGCATGAGTGCCGCCACACGGGGACCAATCGAAGTCTTCCACCTCGATAACCCGAATCCGGCCGCGTATCTCCGTGTCTTTTCTGAGAGGAAGGCGTGCGGCTTCAGCGTTGGTAACCAGGTGCACGCGCATCGGGCGATCTTCAAAGACGACCGCGTTCGCGACGTCTTCCGCCGCACGCATGGTAGAGTCGGTCGGCGATTGAAGCTCGACATCGATCGTCGACGTCTCGGACCCCAGGTGAAACGATCTGGTCTCCGCGCCGCAAACGAGAATGAAGGCCTGCGAGAGAATATGCTGTCCGCTGTGCTGCTGCAGGTGATCGAGCCGGCGGGCGCGGTCTATCGTGCCGCGAACGATCTGGCCCGGCTCGACGGCGCTGCGCTGGGTGATGAGATGGGCGATCTGCCCTGCCTCGTCTTCGATGACGTCGACGACCTCGGCGTCGTTCAGCCGGCCGGTGTCGTTGGGCTGACCGCCTCCGGTTGGATAGAACGCAGTTCGGTCAAGGATTACCTCGTCCCCGGAATCGGTCGCGATAACTCCGGTCACTTTCGCCGTGAATTCCAGGATTCCCGAGTCGGTGAAGTAGAGCTTCTCGGTCGGTTCCATCATCGTTCTATGCAGCCTGTTGGCGAGGGCGACGGCGGGTCACACCGCTTGGAGCTGCTCGCTAGCGTCAAGAAAGCGCGGCTTGGGCTCGGCTTGCGCGACGCGCGACCCAGGGGCCACTGACTCGGTCAACCACACGTTTCCGCCTATGATGCTGCCTTCGCCGATGACGGTCTCGCCTCCAAGGATCGTCGCCTCGGCGTAGATCACTACGTTGTCTTCGATAGTCGGATGGCGTTTGTGCCCGCGAATCAACCGACCCTTTTCGTCCTTGGGAAACGACAGCGCACCGAGCGTCACGCCCTGGTAGAGCTTGACGTTGTTGCCGATGACGGTCGTTTCGCCAATCACCACGCCGGTCCCGTGATCGATGAAGAAGCTCTCGCCGATCTGCGCCCCCGGGTGGATGTCGATGCCGGTTCTCGAATGAGCCAACTCGGTGAGCATGCGCGGCAACAGCGGCACTCCGAGTTCGTGTAGCTCGTGCGCGGCCCGGTAAGCGGTAATCGCGTAAACGGCCGGATAGCTCAGAATGACCTCGTCGATGCACCGCGCGGCCGGATCTCCATCGTAGGCCGCCTGAATGTCTTTCGCCAGCATTCGCCGCACGCGAAGGAGCGAGTCGAGGAACGCGTAGGCGCACTCTTCGGCGCCGGCGTCGGAAGCGAGAGAACTTTCGGCGTCGAGACTCTCCATATGTTGAAGCCCCTTCGTTATCTGATCGCGAAGATGCTCGAACAGCCAGCCGATCCGCTCTTGCACGCGATAGATTATTCCCTGATGCGTGACGCCCCCGGGATTGTAGTAACCCGGGTAGATGACCTCCTCCAGCGCTTCCATTATTGCCGCCGCGTCCTCGCGAGATGGAAGCGGCATGCGGCCGAGATGATGGATTTTTGGGGCCGACTCGTCGTAGGACGCAACGATGCGCTCCATTATGTGCGCCAGCTTGCTTTGTCGCGCCGCGATATCGCGTTGGCTCATGACTGAACTCCGTCTCCGAGGTCCCGAAGTAAGCGTATGTTGATACCAACCGCGCGGCGAAGTCAACCACGCCGGATTGTGAATCACCCGTTCGCTCTCTTGCCGCGCACACGCACGACCCGCTAGCCTTCAATCCGTGAGAAAGAGATTCACCCTCTCGCTCAGGGACGGCAGCGCCATCGCCCTCGGCGAACGTACGATCGTCGTTGGAGTATTGAACGTCACGCCGGATTCCTTCTCGGACGGCGGAGAAAACCTGGACCCCCGGCGAGCCATTGAACGCGCGATCGAAATGGAGCGCGAAGGCGCCGACATTGTGGAAATCGGCGGCGAATCGACACGGCCGGGCGCAGCGCGGATTGGAACTGAAGACGAGATGGCGAGGGTCATCCCGGTTATTGAGGGCCTCGCCGGACGACTGCGCGCGCCGATAGCCATCGATACTTACAAGAGTGAGGTGGCCCGCGCAGCGATTGTTGCCGGCGCCGGCATCATCAACGATGTCAGCGCACTCCGCTTCGACCCGGAGATTGCCGGCGTCGTCGCCGCCGAAGGAACACCGCTCGTGCTGATGCACATGCGGGGGGAGCCCGCGACGATGCAGAAGATCGAACCGAGCGATGACATCTTCGCGGAAATCGAATCAGACTTTTCGGCGGCGATTCGCGTTGCCGAGAGCCGCGGAGTGCATCGCCGCCAGATTGTAGTTGACCCCGGCATCGGGTTCGGAAAAACGCTCGACCAGAATCTGGCGCTCATCAACCACCTGGACCGGTTGGAGAGATTCGGCGTCCCTTTGATGATCGGGACTTCGCGAAAGAGCTTCATCGGGCGAATAACCGGTAAGCCCGAAGGCGAGCGCATCTTCGGCACCGCGGCATCGGTGGCGGCTGCGATTCTCCGCGGTGCGCACATCGTCCGAGTTCACGACGTCAAGGAGATGGTGGAAGTCGTGCGCATCGCCGATGCTATCAGTTGGCAGTGAGGCCTTGGCGAACCGCGAACGGACCGTCGATGACGAGTCCCTGAATGCCAGCTCAGAATCGGGGTTGCTCGCGCACCCACTGGCGAAAGGCGGCGAGGGCAACGGTTTGTCCTTGAGTCTTGCTTTGTCCGATGAATTCAGTCAGCGCTTGGGCGGTTAGAACGGGGAATGACCGGCTGGCCGGGATTTCGACATACCCGGCGTCGGTCAGTTGATGCATCGTTGTCTGCTCACCGTCGTAGCGCCATATTTCCGGCACACCCAACGCGGCATAAATCGGAAACTTGCTGAGAGAGTCGCTGGTGATGTCGATCTCCACAACAATATCCGGCGGCGGGTCGACGTTCAGGTCGATACCTTTCTTTCCGATGATGTCGCTGGCGTGTTCCACGTAGAAACATTCGTCGGGCTCGACGCCTTGCAACAACCGTTTCAGCTTGTACGTCGTCGAGCCCAGGGCCTCCAACACGACGCCCAGTTCTTCGCTCAAGATCTGGGCCATGCGAGTGATGAACCCTCTGAACTTCTCGTGTTCATGCGTCGGACTCATGATCTCCACGCTCCCCGCGTTGAAGGTGACGCGCACCCCGGATTGGGCGGCCAGGTCGTCCAGAAGTTGTTCATAGTCGTCCCAACTAACTTGTTCGAGCCGAAGCATCGCGCCTTCCGGAAGGTGTCCGATCACGCCAAGGTAATCTGCGGACTCGATGCTCATACCGCCTCTCTTGCGTAAGTGTTCTGCGCGCATTATACCTCATTGAGCGCTCACTGAAAGTTGAATCACCGTCCCGCTTCGCGTGGTGGCCCGTGCGCTAATCTTGCCGAATGCGAGCTTGAATGCCTGAATCGCGTGACCTAATCGTTGGTGTCCACACGTCTATCGCAAGCGGCCTCGCGAAGGCGATCTCGATCGCTCAGGCGCTTGGATGCGATTGCCTTCAGATCTTCGCCCGCAACCCGCGAGGCTGGGCGGCGCGCGATTTGACCCGCGACGAGATTAGCGAATTCAGGGGAGCTCGCGAGAAGGCCGGCCTCTGGCCGCTTGTGATTCATTCAGTCTACTTGATCAACCTCGCCGCGCAAAATCCGCTGCTGCTTGCAAGGTCTCGCGCCGCATTCAGGCAAGAGATCGAACGCGGACTCGCGCTTGGGGCTGACTATCTCGTAGTCCATCCCGGCAATCCAAGGGAAGCGCCGGCCGACATCGGGATCGCAACTGCGGTCGCGTCCGTACGGGAGGCCGTCCACGGTTTGAAGCTGAAGGGCGCCGCGCCGAACGTCACTCTTGCCGGACGCAAGAACGCGCTGTCGATCTTGGTCGAGAACACGGCGGGGCAGGGCTCATCGATCGGGTGCACGTTCGAGCAGCTTGCCGACATCATCGCGGCGCTCGACGATCTGCCGGTTGATGTGTGTCTCGATACGCAGCACACTTTCGCGTCGGGCTACGACATATCAACCGAGGCGGGACTGAAGACGACGATTCGTGCGATCCGGCGGTCGTTCGGAATCGATCGGATCAAAGTGATTCACTGCAACGACTCAAAAGCGCGGCTCGGCTCGCGAGTTGATCGTCACCAGCACATCGGGCTTGGTTTCATCGGCGCGGACGCGTTCCGACGCCTGACCCGAAACTTGAAGTTTCGGAGCATACCTTTTATCTTAGAGACTCCCGTCGACAAGGTGCATGACGACGAGTGGAACGTGTCGAGGATTCGTGCACTCAGCGGCGGCTAGGGTGATATGCAACAGCAGATCGAACTAAAGAACTTGTCAAAGGCGCAGACGGGCGAGTTACTGCCGGATAACCTGATACTATTGGGCTATCGCGGCAGTATCGCGCACAACATGTACGTTCCGCAGGAGGATCCTAACAGCATCGACGACAAAGACGTGATGGGCGTCTACGTGGCCCCGGTCGAGCACTATCTGGGGTTCGGGCGGGACGAGGTAAGGGAGAAATTCATCAACGAATGGGACGCGGTCAGCTACGAGATCAGAAAGTTCGTCGGCTTGTTGCTTAAGTGCAATCCCAATGTGCTGAGTATCCTGTGGCTGCCGGCGCAACATGTGATCTTCGAGCACGAATTGGGCCGCCTTCTGCGTGAGAATCGCAACATCTTCGTGACGAAGTCTGCTTATCATTCTTTCAATGGCTACGCGTACGGCCAGTTCAGACGAATGACGCACTTCAATCAAGAGGCGCAAACAGAAATGGCCGAACTGGAGCAAATCCTCGAAGATCACGGCGTGGACCTTGATCATCTGAACGCTACACAGGCGCAGCGTAATGTCCTCGTCCAAGACGGAAAACTCAACGGTGAGAGGCTTGGCGTTCTGATCGACAGATACAACGGAATGAAACGGCAGTATTACTCCGGCGGGTACATGGGAGCCAGGCGTAAGGAACTGGTCAAGAAGGTAGGTTACGACGCAAAGAATGCTGCCCACTTGATTCGTTTGCTCCGAATGGGAATCGAGTTTCTCGTAGAGGGCGACCTCTATGTTGAGAGGGCGGATGCTGAACAGTTGTTGGCCATCAAGCGCGGTGAGTGGCCTCTTGAACGCGTCAAGGAGGAGGCTGAACGCCTCTTCAGGCTGGCTGAGGAAGCTTACGTGAGAAGTTCCCTTCCGCCTAAACCGGATTCCAAGAAGGCTGAGGATCTCTGCGTCGAGATCGTATCGAAGTATCACGGACTGGCGAACCGCACGTAGGATAGACGCCACCATGAAAGAAAAATATTTCCCACAAGAAGTCGAAGAAAAGTGGCAAAAGCGCTGGGCCGACGAGAGGGCCTTCGAGGTCACCGAAGACCCCTCGCGCCCGAAGTTCTATTGCCTCGAGATGCTCGCCTACACGTCAGGCCGCGCGCACATCGGACACGTCTCGAACTTCTCTATCGGTGACGCGCTCGCTTGGTACAAACGCATGCGCGGCTTCAACGTCCTGCACCCGTTCGGCTGGGACGCGTTCGGCCAGCCCGCTGAGACTGCGGCCATCAAAGACGGCACGGACCCCGAAAAGTTCACTCGCGATGCGATCGACTACATGAAGTGGCAGTTCCAGAAGATGGGGCTCAGCTACGACTGGTCCCGCGAAGTCGCCTCCTGCGATCCCGAGTACTACAAGTGGAACCAGTGGTTCTTCATTCGAATGTTCGAGCGAGGGATGCTCTATCGCAAGCTCGCGCCGGTCAACTGGTGCCCGAAAGAGAACATCTCGCTGTCGAATGAGCAAGCCTCGGGCGGTGTGTGCTGGCGCTGCGACACGCCGGTCATCCAGAAAGAATTGATGCAGTGGTTCGCGCGCATAACCGATTACGCCGGCCAGTTGCTCGACGACCTCGACAAGCTCGAAGGCGGCTGGGCCGAACGCGTGATCACCATGCAGCGCAACTGGATCGGCCGAAGCTACGGCGCTCACGTCACGTTCCAGGTCGCGGACTCGGACGAGTCGATCACTGTCTTTACGACGCGCATAGACACGATCTTCGGCGCGAACGCGATCATCCTTGCGCCCGCGCACCCGCTCATCGAGAAGCTCGTTGAAGGCAAACCACAGCGCGACGAGGTGCTCGCTTTCGCCGAGAAGCTCAAGCGGGAACAACTCAGCGGCGGTGTGATTGAAGAGATGGAGAAAGAGGGCATCTTCACCGGCGGCTGGGCCATCAATCCGTTCAACACCGAGCGGCTGCCGATCTGGATCGCGAACTTTGTGCTGATTCAGTATGGCACGGGCGCGATCATGGCTGTGCCTTCGGGCGATCAGCGCGACTTCGAGTTCTCGCGCAAGTACAACCTCCCGTTCCGCCAGATCAAGCTGACCGCCGAGGGCCGCGAGATTCCACCCGACCAGTTGGAAGCCGCCGATGAGGAGCGGACCACGACCGTCAACACCGGTGAGTGGAGCGGCCTGCCTTCGGAGGAAGCAAACCGCCGGATGACCGCGTACGCAGAGGGTCAAGGCTTCGGGCGTTCCGCGATCACTTACAAGCTGCGCGATTGGGGAATCTCACGCCAGCGATACTGGGGCACGCCGGTTCCAATGGTTCATTGCGACGGCTGTGGGATCGTTCCTGTTCCTGATGCCCAGCTCCCCGTTGTGTTGCCCGCGGGAGTGAACCTGAGAGTCGAAGGCGGCTCGCCGCTCGATCACGTGCCCCAGTTCGTCAACGTCGCGTGTCCGCAGTGCAAAGGCCCGGCTCGGCGCGACACGGATACGATGGACACGTTCGTCGATTCTAACTGGTACTACTTCCGCTACTGCGATCCGCACAATGACACCGCGCCGTTCGCCTCGGAGAAGGTCGCTTACTGGCTGCCGGTCGATCAGTACATCGGCGGGAGCGAGCACGCGGTGTTGCACTTGATCTACACGCGCTACTGGACGAAGGTGATGCGCGATCTCGGGCTTGTGAAACTCGACGAGCCGGTCGCGAGGCTGCTCACGCAGGGGATGGTGTGCAAGGAGACCTATCGCTGTCCCGAGCACGAGTGGCTTTATCCGGAGCAGGTCACCGCCGACAAGACGTGTTCGATCTGCGGCAAGTCCGTCGAGACCGGTCGCGTCGAGAAGATGTCGAAGTCGAAGAACAACGCGGTCGACCCGATCGAGATGATCAAGATTCACGGCGCCGACGCGTTACGGTTGTTTGTCTTGTTCGCCGGGCCTCCGGAGAAGGATAAAGAATGGTCCGACACGGCGTTTGACGGAGCGTCGAGGTACTTGCAGCGGGTCTGGCGGATTGTCTTCAAGTGGCACCGCGAGATCGCGAACATGAATTGGGAGCAGACCTCTCGCGCGGGGTCTGTCGAAACGGCTACGGCTCGCGACGGCGTATTGGCCGAGCATCAAAAGACGATGCGGCGCCGCATGCATCAGATCATCCGCGCGATAACCGAGAACTTCGAGGAGCGGTTGCGGTTGAACACGTGCATCTCGTCGTTGATGGAGCTGACGAACGAGCTGTACACGTTCGACCAGGCAGTGGAGAAGAACGGCGGCCCGAGCTATCCCGACCTTGAGATTGCGCGGGACGCAATCGAAGCGTTGATCAAGATGCTCGCGCCATTCACCCCTCACATTGCGGAAGAGATGTGGGAGTGCACCGGCCACGGGACTAGTCTCTCGAAGACCGACTGGCCGGGATTTGACGCCGACCTTGCGCGCGAAGAAACGATCGAGGTAGCGGTGCAGGTCAACGGCAAGCTGCGCAGTCGCGTGTTCGTGAGCGCGAATGCGAGCGAGGCCGACTTGCGTGAAGCCGCGCTCGGTGACGAGAAGGTGAAGGCTGCCGCCGCGGGCCGCGATGTTGCGAAGGTAATCGTCGTCCCGAGAAAGCTCGTCAATGTCGTCGTGAAGTGAGCAGGCCACCGAGAATTAACCGCCAATGCGCCAAGGACGCCAAGATCGCACGAAGAGTCAGAATACACCTCCGCGATGTTTTGGCGTCCTTGGCGCATTGGCGGTTCGTTTCCTGCGTTTCCTTCGTTGAGGTTGTCTCATATGAGCCGCACAGCTAGTATCAGCTTGCCATGTTGAAGCCCATGCTGTTCGCTTGTCTCCTCGCACTCGCCGTCGATGTCTGCGGCTACAAGCCCGCCGGCAAGGGGAAGAGCTTGCCTGCCGACGTCAAGACCATCGCCGTTCCCATCTTCCAGAACTCGAGTCTCAAGTACCGCGTCGAGCAGCGATTCACTCAAGCGGTGATGGAAGAAATCCTCAAACGCGCGCGCGGCATCCGCGTCACCACGAACCCGGCGGAAGCCGACGCCATCATCACCGGCGACATTCGCGGCTTCCGCGCAAGCGGCACAATACTCGACGATCAGGGCCGCACACGAGTGTGGGACGTGAGGGTTACCGTCAGCGTCAGCGTCCGCCACGTGAAGTCACATAAGATACTATTTCAGAACCCACGCCTCGCGTTCGAGGGCGAGTATCAACTGTCGAGCGATCCCGAGTCGTTCTTCAACGAAGAGAATCCGGCAGTCGATCGCATCGCCCGGGAGTTCGCCCAGTCGCTGGTGTCGGCGATAATGGAAGGCATGTGAGCAGACGGCCGAAAAAGAGATTAGGCGGACTCGACTTCCAGGAGTTTCGCCGACAGGTGAAGCAAGGCCAGGTCGAACCGCTCTACCTGTTCGCCGGTGCGGAGCAGTACTATCAGGAGACCGCCCTTCAAACTCTCTTCGCCACCCTCGACGAAGCCGGCCGCATGTTCAACAACATATCAACGTTCCGGATTGACGAGGTGGGCGCTTCGGGCGTGAGAGTGACCGCTGCCGCCGCCATCGACGCGGCAAATCAGTTGCCGATGATGTCCGCCCGCCGCATCGTCGTGATCCGAGATTTCGACAAAACCAAGGAGGGCGAGCTCGATATCATCCTCAACTACCTCAAGCGGCCATCGCCAACGTCCACCGTAGTGTTTCAGGCTGCGTCACTCGATCAGCGGCGCAAGCTGACGGGCGCGCTGCTCAACGCGTGCACGGTCGTGACATTCGACTTCCTGGATGAGCACGAAGCGGCGCGACGCGCTCGCGATTTCTTGAAGCGGCGCGGATGCACGATCGAAGATCGGACGCTGGAAAAGTTGCTCGGGTTGGTGGGGACGCGGCTCTCCCGGTTGGTGAATGAGCTGGAGAAGCTGGCGACCTACACCGGTGAAGGCATGATCACTCTCGACGCGGTCGAACGGTTGGTGCCTCGCGCGCGCGAGCACAGCGGACTCGAGTTGTGGGACGCAATCGTTGAAGGCGATCCCCAGCGGGCAATTCGGCTGACGCACCGGCTGCTCGATGACGGAGAGGAGCCGGTCGTGCTCATCGGGTCGCTCGGCGGGCTGTATCGCAGAATGCTGGCGGGGAAGGAACTGATCGCGCGCAAGGCCCCGCAACAAGAGTTGATGAAGGCAACCGCTCACTATGGGCCGAGGCTGGCGGCGATGACCCGACACCTAGCGCGTACGTCTCGCGGAGAGATTATTCGCGGACTTCACCGCATCGCTGAAGTCGACAACGCGATCAAGAACGCTGAGGCGCCGGCGTGGCTTCAGGTTGAGTATCTCGTTGCGGAGCTGGTGATGGACGCGCGGGGCGGGTAAGCGGTGTATTGAAGGCTCAGTCTGAAAGTGCCCAGCGAAGTCCAGATTCCGGAGCGTCAAATTCGTTAGCGAGGCACACTTGAGGCTTCGCCTCAGATTCAAGCCGTCATCGCGTTGACCGAGCCGGTGAGACGAGCCTTGTATCTTGCCGCGGTGTTGCGGGGGAGAACGCCTTTTTGAATGGACTTATCTATGAGGGACACCGTGTCGGGCAGCAGGGCGGACGCATTTTCCCGGCTGCCGGATTCGATGGCGGCCCGGAGTTTTTTGATCTGGGTACGCAGCCGGCTGCGGTTGCGGCGGTTAATCTCGTTGCGTCGCTCGGACTGTCTGGCGCGCTTTTCGGCGGACTTGTGATTTGCCATTCGTCGATGCTCTCCTAACTACTCTGAAGACGGTGCTGTTGCAAAAGACCAGTAGGATAACTATCGCCTGAGAGGGCTGTCAAGCAGGCCTGCGACGCGAAGGACATTTCGCTTGCCACAAGAAACCGCCGGGCATAGAATCGACGCGCATCTTTAACGACCTGCAAGCGGTCCTCGCTTCGCAGCAGCCGGGCGGGTGTGACAGATCAAAGGTAAAGTCATCATCTGGACTAGGTACGGTTCACTTCAGATAAACCGGTCGGGCTGGAAGGCGAGTTCCGAACGCCTTGAGCCGCCGGCTTTGAAACGGAGGATAACATGGAGCGCATTGTTCTCAGGCACATGAGCGGTTCAAAGGCGAACCAGGTCGAGGAGTTTCCTCTCAGCCACTTCAAAGAGCTGATCGTCGGCCGCGACCCCTCATCGACGGTGAAGTACGATCCGGAGCGGGATGATCTTGTGGGACGCCAGCACGCGAAGATCGTTCAGGACCCGGCGGATCCGACTCAGTTTTCAATCGTCGATCTGAATAGCCGCAATGGGACTTTTCTGAACAAGCAGCGGATCGTGGGTTCGGCGCGGGTCGTGCCGGGCGACCTCGTCCAGTTTGGCGCGGGCGGTCCTGAGTTCCAGTTCGATCTTGAACCCCGCCCAGAGAGCGCATTGCGCCCGACTAGAATAGGCGACAGTGCGACGATGCCCTACGGAGTCAGCGCCGCACCGCCAACGCGGATAGGCGACTCCTCGGCGCGGTCTAACGTTCCGGCGACGGTTCCTGCACAAGATGGGCGCGTCGGAAAGGCGACCGTCGAGCGGATGATCTCTCAAACCAAGACCGAATCCAAGAAGACACTGCTGATGGTGGGCGCGGTATTTGCGGCGTTGCTCCTGATTGCCGGCGCGGTCTTCGGGGTCTTGTACTGGAGGGGCCTCAAGACGGGTGAAAAGCTCGAGAGCGATATCGGTGAGACCAGAGAGGCGATGGAGGCCGCAGCCAAGGCCGCGCCCATGACGCCGGGCGCCATTGTCGATAGATACGCCAACGCGGTCGTGCTCATCGAACTCAGTTGGAAGCTCATCTACACTCCGACCGGTGCGCAGGTGTACCACGAGTACATTCCAAACAGATGGAAGGACAAGGACGGCAATGAGCGGATGATCGTCAACGATGGCCGACGTTCGGTCGCAACCTACATCGTTCTGAACGACGGGACCTACGAGCCTTCGCTCACGCTCGGCGGCGGCGGGTCACCGGTCATGGGGGAAGGGTCGGGATCCGGCTTCTGCGTCACCAACGACGGGTTCATTCTCACCGCTCGTCACGTCGCCGCGGGATGGAAGACGAATTATCACTACCCTAACCACGCTTATCCGGGCGTGGTGTGGGTCAGGGGGGCGACTGGGTGGCAGATCGAAACCGACGCGAACACCGGAATGCCCAACCTCTACAACCCGCCCTCAAGCTGGGTCCCCGCCAACACGAAGCAGTTCGGGCGCCATTCGCTGCAAGGCGGCTTCGAGGGCCGGCACGATTATCTGAACGTGACCTTCCCGAAGAACGAGACTCGTATTCCCGCGAAGCTCGCCCGCGTTTCGGATCGCCACGACGTGGCGATGCTCAAGATCGACGTCCCCGAAGCGGTCAGCAAGGTCGAGATGTTCGACAGCTACGACTCAGTCAAGGCCGGCGATGCGATCACGGTGCTCGGCTATCCGGCCGTCTCCCCCATCGTCTACGGCGTCATCAAGTCGCAGGACGTCTTCAACCGCGAGACAAAGGTCCAAAGCGTACCCGATCCGAGCGTGACGGTCGGCAACGTGGGACGCGTGTTGCGGGGCGCGGAAGCGTCGGGCGGAAAGAAGGACGACATCTACAGCGAGGTTGGCGATGCGTATCAGGTCACGACCAATCCGGGGCCGGGGAACAGCGGGGGTCCAGTGTTCGACGACAGGGGCCGGGTGATCGGCATCTACTACGCCGGCAGAAGCATGGCTGGGGCGGCGGCAGCCGTCTCGTTCGCGGTGCCGATTCGCTTTGCCAGGGAGCTAATGAGCACAGCCCCGAAGCAGTGACGAGAAATGGCGCGTTACCCTGTACGGGCGTTGCCTGGTGGGCCCCCGTACAAGTCCATTTGAATCACATGACTGGCTAAGTTTCTTGCCAAGATGAGCAGGGCTAACCTACTGAATGCGGCGATAGGCGAGTATCGCTTGGTCGACTTCCTCGGCGCCGGCGGTATGGGCGAAGTCTACCGGGCGGTCCATTCAAAACTCGGCCGCGTCGTTGCGGTAAAGGTCCTCACTCAGGCCGTCCAGAGCCCCAGCTTCAACGAGCGCTTCCTCAATGAAGCCCGAATCCAGGCGAGTCTCCATCATCCGAACATTGCCACGCTCTACGATTTCTGCGAGTTCAACGGCCAGCCCTGCATCATTATGGAGTACGTGGACGGGGAGAGCCTCGTCGACCGCATACACGCGTTCGGGACGCTGCCGGTCACTGAAGCGTTGCAAATCTTTCAAGCCGTAGTCCAGGCCATGGACTACGTGCACTGCCACGGCATCGTGCACCGCGACATAAAATCGAACAACATCAAGATCAGCTCGACCGGCGAGGTAAAGCTGCTCGACTTCGGCATCGCCAAGGGGGGCGCGAGCCCGCAGCTTACGATGATCGGCAGCGTCATCGGCACCCTGCACTACCTGTCACCTGAACAAGTGCGCGGGGGAGCCGCCGATGCGCGGTGCGATATCTGGGCGCTCGGAGTTGTCTTGTATGAAATGGTCACCGGGGCTGTGCCGTTCGACGCGACGACGATCGGAGAACTCTGCGACAAGATTGCCCGCGCTACTTACACCTCCGCAGTCGTGCTGAATCCATCGGTGCCGCGGGCCGTCGACGCGATTGTCTCGCGTTGTTTGAAGAAGAATCCAGCCGACCGTTATCAAACGGCGGGACAGTTGCTTCGGGACGTCGCGAATGTCCTGACTCCGGGCGCGGCCCCGCCGCCGCTCATGGGCGAGAAGGTGACGACCACGATAGCGTCAGGCAAGCAGCACTGGAAGCTTGTGTCGGCCGCTGCGGGAGTCGTGCTGCTGTTGGTATTGGGCTTCTGGGCGATCTGGCCCTCGGACGACGTTACTCCGGTGAACAGGACCAGACAGTCCAACACGAACACCGCCGCTCAATCGGCGGAGAATAAGCCGGCGGGCGGTGAGCCCCTGCGTTCTTTTCAGATCGACGCGATGGAGGGACAGGCGGAGGTCTTCATCGACGGCCAAAAGGTCGGCACTACGCCTTATGAGTTCAAAGCAAAGCCCGGCCAGCGGATCGACGTCGTCCTCAAGCGAGAGGGATTTCAAGACCGGCACGAGGCGTTCGATGTAACCGAGAACAAGAAGTTTTACACGTTCTCCCTTAAGAAGAAGGAATAATTCATAGACTCACTCTCCGGGTCGCGGCACGCGCCGCCCCTGTTCCGAGATTGAAAGCCAGAGAAAGACAAACGGGAAAACACGCAATGTTATGGTGGAGGAAATCGAAGACTAAAAAGCCCAGCGCTCCTACTGAGACTCCCGGCGACGAGCAACCCGAGAATGGTGCTGCTGTCGAAATGGCCTACGAGGTAGTCGCCAGTCTCCGGAGCGACGTCGGATGCGTCCGCGAAGTCAATGAAGACAGCGGACGCTACATCCAGCCCGGCGACTCCAGTCTCCTCGCGCGCAAGGGGCTGCTGGCCATCGTCGCGGATGGGATGGGAGGGCACTCGGCCGGTGAAGTCGCCAGCAATCTTGCGGTCGACGTGATTCACCGCGCTTACTACGAGGCCGGCGACGACGCCCGCTCGGCGATCGAGAGCGCGATTCATGAGGCCAACCGGGAGATATACGAAGCGTCGCAGAGGGACGAGAAGCTGAACGGGATGGGTACTACCTGCGTTGCTTTGGTCCTAAAGAACGGCTCGGCGCTCGCCGCGCACGTGGGAGACAGCCGTCTCTACCTTATCCGCAGCGGGCAGATCTATCTGATGACCGAGGACCACTCGGCGGTGATGGAAATGGTCAAGCGCGGTCTGATCTCTCTCGAAGAGGCGAGACACCATCCCGATAAGAACGTGATCCTCCGCGCGCTCGGAAGTCATCCCGAAGTGGAAGTCTCGGTCTGGGACGAGGCCTTTCCGGTCCGCGAGGGTGACACGTTCCTGTTGTGCTCCGACGGGCTCTACGATCTGGTCGAGGATGAGGAGATCAGGCAGGCGGTAGTCGCCTGCGACCCAGGCTCGGCTTGCGAAAGCCTGATTGCGCTCGCAAAAGAGCGGGGCGGCCACGATAATATCACCGTCGGCATAATCAGTCTCAGGCCGAAGCACGAAGGCGAGATTAAGAGAGTCCGAGACACGCGAGTGAGGGAGATAGAGGCATGATTGGGCAAGTAGTCGGCAATTACAAAATCACAGATAAGATCGGCGAAGGCGGAATGGGAGCGGTCTTCAAGGGCGTCGACCTCATGCTCGAACGCGAAGTCGCCATCAAAGTGCTTCGCCCGGAATTCTCGAGCCAGCCCGAGATCGTCGAGCGATTCCGGTCAGAAGCCGTGACGCTCGCCAAGCTCAATCATCCCAACATCGCTACGTTGCACAGTTTCTTCCGGCAGGGCGACAACTTTTTCATGGTGATGGAATTCGTCCGAGGCGAAACGCTCGACAGCATAATAAAAAGGTCGGGAGCCCTGCCCTGCGACCGAGCGATCGCGCTGTTCTGTCAGGCGCTCGAGGGCATCGGCCGCGCGCACAAACTTGGAATAGTCCACCGCGACATCAAGCCCGCCAACATGATGCTTACAACCGAAGACGGGTCGATCAAGGTGATGGACTTTGGCATCGCTCGCGTGCTGGGGACCGCGCGGATGACCCGGCAGGGCAACATCATCGGCACCATCGAGTACATGTCGCCGGAGGCCATTCAAGGCAGCGACGTAGATGCGCGCGCGGACATTTATTCGCTGGGCATTCTGCTCTACGAAATGCTGACCGGCCGAGTCCCGTTCGACGCCGATACCGAGTTCAAGATGATGATGGCGCACATCCAGGAAGCGCCGCCCCCGCCGCGAGACTTCGCGCCGCACATCCCCGTCTCGGTCGAGGCCGCGATCATGCGCGCGCTGGCGAAAAAGCCCGAGGCTCGGTATCAAACAGTCGGCGAGTTCAGGGCGGTCCTCGAGAAAAGCCTCGGCGCTTCAACGACTCCAATTGCGGAGCGGGCAACCACGCCGGGAGTGCCCGCCACCCGCCTCGGCGAACCGCCCCGCGCCACGCCGACGCCGGCGCCGTTCATCGAGCCGCGTTATGCCGAACCGGAGAGTCCTCTGAAGGAGACGCGGCTCGCGCAGTCGAGCGGAGGTTACGCGGCGCCAATTCCGCAACAGCAGTACGCGGCGCCGCGGCCGTCCTTCTTCAGCCGGCTCACCGCGGTCCACTACGCGGCGGCAGCAGTCGTGCTGCTCGCTCTGATCGCGATCCCGCTTGCATTCATCGTGATCGGGAATAAGCCAGTGCCCGTCGAGCAGTCGCGACCCGTTTCTCAACCGGCGCCTTCCTCGACGTCGGCGCCTCCGCCGGTTGAGCAACGACCGACGCCGGTTCCCAGCGCGGACCTGCAGCAGCCCTCGGCTGAAGCGTCGCCGCTGCCCGCCGGCGCGGTGAACGCCCACCCCGAAAACGTCGAGCCTTCGGGTAGCGCCGCCGGAACAAGCAAACCGTCGAAGCCCAGCCGCAAGGACACCGCCGCGGAGGCGAGGGAAAAAGCTCGGAAGGCCGCTGAGGCCCGGCGGCTCCTCAATCAGTGAGCCAAACTGTGATCATCAGCAGGAGACTCGGCTATGACAATCAACTCTAAAACACGAGCCGCATTCATGCTCTTGTTGACCGGCGGCCTGTTATTCATCGCGCTCGACGCCGGCACCGCACAGACGGGCAAGACTCCGTATGATAAGGAGAGATTGCTGAAGGTGGTGCGGCTCAACGCCCTGTCGACGCAAGAGGTCGTCGCAGCCGTTCAACAACGCGGAGTTGATTTTCAAACTACGGCGGCCATCGAGGCCGAATTCCGCGAAGCCGGCGCACGCCCGGAGTTGATCGAGGCGTTGCGTAACAACTATCGGCCTCCCGCGCCCGCCGGCGCTACGCCGCCTTCGAGTACGATGGCCCCGAGTACGACAAAGCCGGCTGGGAACGTTCCGTCCGGCCCTCCCCTGTCAAAGAACGAGATCGTCACGTTGTTGCAGAACGGCGTTCCCGCGTCGCGCGTCGAACATCTGGTTGAAGTGCGCGGAGTGGCGTTCACGCTCACGCCGGAAATTTCCCGCGAGATCACGGGCGCGGGCGGCAACCGGTCGCTGCTTGGCGCGATAACAGAGAAGGCCACGACTGCGAGCGCGGCGCCTCATTCGTCAAGCACGCCCGTCCGAGCGGCCAAGAGCGGGCCCGACTACGACGATCTGACGGACCAGGCGGTATCAGCGCTTCAGGCCAACAACAGTTCGCAAGCGGTGCGTGTGCTGCAGCAAGCGATAGCGATGGACTCGACAAGGCCGACGGCTTATCAACTGCTGGGCTACGCCGAGCTTTATGGGAATCGCGACATCCTCGCGGCTGAGAGATCGATGCGCGCGGCGATCGAGCGGGGCGGGGCGGCGGCTTTCCGCGTCTACCACGATCACGACGGATTCTTTAAGACTTTTTGCCAGGGGTCGTTCTTCGTCACTAAGTCGCGCGTGACCTTCAAGGCCGCCGACGGCAATCATACATTCGAAGCCAACGACGCGGACATGAAGGAGACCGAGCTCAACGGCTTTGTTGGATCGGAGTACGGCGCGTTCCACCTGAAAGTGTTTAGGGACACGTCCAGAAACAAAACGGACAATTACAACTTCGCTCCCGCGACGACCAAGCGGGCGGAATCGACTCTGATCGTTACTTTGATAAAGGGCTACCAGTAGTGGTTTGTCAGCGTGATAACCGCGGCGTGGTTCAGAGTTCAACCTTTAGGTTGCTGGCCGACGCCGGCAAGCTGAAGCTTGAACTCGGAACAGGTGGGAGGGGTTCAAATGATAGGCAATGTAGTCGGAAGTTATAAGGTCACAGAAAAGATAGGCGAGGGCGGCATGGGCGCGGTCTTCAAGGGCATCGACGTGATGCTCGAACGCGAAGTCGCGATCAAGATGCTGCGCCCGGAACTCGCCAACAATCCTCAAATCGTCGAGCGGTTCCGCTCCGAAGCGGTCACCCTCGCGAAGCTCAATCATCCGAACATCGCTACTCTCTACAGCTTTCTTCGCCAGGGCGACGACTACTTCATGGTGATGGAATTCGTGCGCGGCGAGACCCTCGACGACGTGATAAACAAGGCCGGCGCCATGCGAAGCGAGCAGGCGGTCCAGTTGTTCTGTCAGGCGCTTGAAGGAATCGACCACGCACATAAGCTTGGGATCATCCATCGAGACATCAAGCCCGCGAACATGATGCTGACCGAAACCGGCTCCTTGAAGGTCATGGACTTCGGAATCGCGCGCGTGCTCGGCACCGACCGAATGACCAAGACCGGGCACCTGATCGGAACAATCGAGTACATGTCGCCCGAACAGGTTCGCGGACAGGAGACCGACGCCCGCTCTGATATCTACTCGCTCGGGATCCTGTTGTACGAGATGCTGACCGGCCGGGTGCCGTTCACCAGCAGCAGTGAGTTCGATCTGATGCGCTCGCAGATCGAAGATGCGCCGACGCCGCCTCGGGATTTCGCGCCTCACATTCCCGTTCCGCTCGAACAAGCAATAATGAAGTCGCTGGCCAAGCGACCGGAAGCGCGTCATCAGACCGCGGGCGAGTTTCGCACCGCGCTCGAGCGGAGCATGCGCGCGGCCACGAGTCCATTGGAGGCCGTGCCCGCCGGCTACCGCGCTCCCTCTACGCGATTGGATACGCCAAGCGCGCCGTTGCCGTCGGGTTCGCGAGAAATCACGAAGGAGACGAGACTCGCCGCCGACCGGGGGATTGCTGCCTCGGTCGCCGCAAGTCCGCTCAAACCGACGCGGCTCGATAGTTCGCCGGGAATCCAACCGGCGGTCGCCCAGCAACCCGCCGTGAAAACGTCGGCGCCCGCGTTGAGCAGCATACTCAGCAAGCTGAACTGGAAACACTACGCTGGTGCCGGCGCGGTGCTTCTGGTGTTGATCATCGTCCCGCTGGCATTGGTTCTCAGCGGAGGCAGCCCGGAGCCTCAACTCCAGCCTGCGCCCCAGCAATCAGAGACAACGCCCGCGGTGACGCCTCCCCCGAATCCTCAACAGTACAGAGTCGAGCAGACTGCCGGGCCGGAGCCCTCGGCATCTCCGCAGACCTCGAGTCGTCCCGGAACCGGCGGCTCTGCCAGCCGGTCGCGCAGTGCCGGGGCTGACGACACCGCACAACCGAGCGGCTCGTCAGAACCCGCCGCCTCGACTTCAACCAGCAAGCCGCAACAGGGCTCGGCGCCGGCCGCCAAAAAAGAGGAGGCGAGCGCGGCCGCCAAGACCGACAAAAAGGAGACGAATAAGAAGGAGGGCGGAATCGGCGGCTTCTTTAAGAAGCTGAATCCATTCAAGGGAGACAAAGAGAAGAAGAAGCCTTAGCGCAGTACCGGGAGCGGTAGCGACCGCCGCTTGGCTCAGCGGACACTGAACTCTGTCGCGCTGCATTCAGCGCGCCGTTCTCCCTCTCATCTCCCAGGCGCTGTAGTTCGACGATGAGGTAACCCCGGTCAGCTCGACGGCGTATTACCCCTTGGTAAACCATATCTTCCTGACTGTAAGGAGCCTGGCGTCGGTGGCCGCCGCGCTCGACTGGAATCCACCTTGAGGAAAGGCCATGTTTAGAATCATCGAACTTCACGTAAACGGAACGAGGCGCCGCGTCGACGTAGACTCCGACAGAAGCCTGCTCAGCGTCTTGCGCGACGACCTGGATTTGACCGGTAGTAAGTACGGCTGCGGCGAAGGCCAGTGCGGCGCGTGCACGGTCTTGATTGACGGCGTACCCACGCGGTCATGCATCACTCAGGTCAGCAGCCTTGCGGGTAAGCAGATCACGACCATCGAAGGCCTCGAGCGCAACGGCCGCCTGCATCCGCTTCAAGAAGCTTTCCTGGAAGCCGACGCGCTTCAGTGCGGCTACTGCACGCCTGGGATGATCATGTCCGCGGTTGGGCTGCTGCGGAAAAACCCCGATCCAACCGAAGCCGAAATCGTCCGCTACATGGAAGGCAACGTCTGCCGGTGCGGTACCTACCCGCGAATCGTCGCCGCAATCGCGAGGGCTGCGAAGGGCGGAAAGGAAGGGGGCCGGAAATGAACCACGAACCACAAACCACAGACGAACTACAAACCAGTATAGAGCCGGAACGATACGAACTCTCGTCGTTGCCCTTTTACCACTTCACGCTCGGGCGGCGTGATTTCATCAAGGCGCTCGGCGGGGGGATTGTCGTCGTCTTCGTGGTCACTGATGCTCTCGCTGTTCAGGAGTCCGGCGGAGGCCGTGCCCAGTCCGGCGAGCGAACGCCGCAAGAGATCGCCGCGTGGCTCCACATCGCCGAGGACGGCGCGGTCACGGTCTACACCGGAAAAGTCGAGGTCGGCCAGAACGCCCGCACTTCGCTGACGCAAGTCGTCTCGGAAGAGCTTCGAGTTCAGCCGTCGTCGATTCACCTGACCATGGGCGATACGGACCTCACGCCGTTTGATATGGGGACCTTCGGCAGCCGCACCACGCCGGTGATGGTGCCGCAGCTTCGTAAAGTTGCGGCCGCCGCGCGCGAAGTTCTGATCGGCCTCGCCGCCGAAGCTATGAAGGCCGATCGCGCATCGCTCACCGTCGCCGATGGCAAGGTGTCGAATGCAGCGGCAAAGCAGTCGCTCAGCTACGGGCAACTCACGAAAGGCCAAAAGCTCTTGAAGGCCGTCACCGACAACGCGCCTACAACGCCCGCCAGTCAATGGAGGATCACCGGAAGGTCGCTGCCGAAAGTCGATGGCCGGAACTTTGTTACCGGAAAACACGCGTTCGCAGGGGACACAAAACTCCCAGGCTTGCTCTACGGAAAAGTGGTGAGGCCCTCTGCGTTCGGCGCTAGTCTGGCGGCCGTGGATACGAAACAGGCCGAAGCGATGCCCGGCGTCGTCGTGGTCCGAGATGGGGATTTTGTCGGAGTCGCCGCCTCCAGCGAACAGACCGCCTCGCGCGCCGCCGCCGCTATTCGCGCGGAATGGAAGACGACTCCGCAGACTTCAGCACGCGAGTTGTTCGATCATCTCAAGAAGTCGGCGGCGAAGTCTCAAGGCTCGGACTCCCGTTCGCGCAACGCGGCCGGATCGATCGAACAGGGACTCGCTGCGGCCGACAAGAAGCTCGAACGGACTTACACCGTCGCCTACATCGCTCACGCGCCGCTCGAACCGCGCGCCGCTGCCGCCGAGTGGAAAGACAACAAGCTCACCGTATGGACGGGCACGCAACGGCCCTGGGGCGTCCGCAGCGAGCTGGCGCAAGCGTTTCATATCCCGGAGAGTCGAGTTCGCGTGATCGTGCCCGACACCGGATCGGGCTACGGAGGAAAGCACACAGGTGATGCCGCCATAGAAGCCGCGCGGCTTGCGCGGCCGGCCGGTAAACCGGTGAAAGTTGTGTGGACTCGCGAGGAAGAGTTCACCTGGGCGTATTCCCGTCCGGCCGGCGTGATCGACATCGTCAGCGGAGTCCGCAACGACGGGACGATCACCGCGTGGGAGTTCCACAACTACAATTCGGGCGGTTCGGGGATCAGAACGATGTACGACGTTCCGAATCAACTGATCGAGTTTCACTCCGCGCATTCGCCGTTGCGGCAGGGCTCGTATCGCGGGCTTGCGGCGACGGCTAACCACTTCGCGCGCGAGACTCACATGGACGAGTTGGCGCACGAGCTGAAGATGGATCCGCTGAAGTTTCGGCTCAAGAACCTGAAGGACGCCCGGCTGCGTGCGGTATTCGAAGCCGCCGCTGAAAAATTCGGCTGGGACCCCGCGAGGATGTTCCCGAATCGGGGCCTTGGGATTGCCGGTGGGTTTGAAAAGGGCGGCTACGTTGCGACCTGCGCCGAGGTGAGCATCGACCGCCCCAGCGGCAAGGTGAAGATCCTCCGAGTAGTGACGGCATTTGAATGCGGCGCAATCGTCAACCCCGATCAATTGAAGAATCAGGTTGAGGGTTCGATCGTGATGGGCATCGGCGGAGCGTTGTTCGAGGCGATCGACTTCGAGAACGGCAAGGTGCTGAATCCGCGCTTCTCACGTTATCGCGTGCCGCGCTTCAGTGATGTGCCGTTGATCGAGACGGTCTTGATAGATCGCAAGGACCTTCCCTCGGCAGGCGCGGGTGAGACGCCGATTGTTGGCTTGGCGCCGGCGGTAGGGAACGCGATCTTCGACGCGACAGGTGTGAGATTGCGCTCGCTTCCGATGGTTCCGAGCGGTGTCGTGCGCCATCACACCTAAACCCACTCGTAGTGATACAACCATGATCGCGTCGAAGAATCATGTCCTGGCGATGACGACGTGCTCCTTGCTGCTCATCGGGCTCTTGGGTCAAAGCTTGACGTCTGCGCATGGACCCGATAAGCCAAAACGCCAATACACTTTCAAGATGACGAAGCCGGCGGACAGCCCTGAGAACCGCTTCGAGGACGAGTTCATCAGGATCGAATTCACTATCGACCGGCAGCGACTCGCTTTTACCCTGCTTAACAAAACGGACAATCCAATCAAGATCAGGTGGAACGAAGCGGCCTACGTGGACGCTTCGAACCAGTCTCACAAGGTAATGCACTCGGGCATCGGCTACTCACAACGGAACTCCGAGTTACCACCGACTCTGGTGGCACCTTCCGCCGAGATCATTGATGTCGTAGTTCCAGTTGACTATGTTAACTGGCTCCGTTGGTCGGTGTTTAAGCAGCCGCGGATCGTAGCGGATTATTTCCCGAAGCCTGATAGCAAGGAAGGCGCGTCCTTCGATGGCAAGTCCTTCAGAGTGTTCATGCCGGTGGAGATCGGCGGCTCGATAACCAACTATCAGTTCACGTTCTCCATCATGATCACTGAGGCCGCAGCAAAGCCTGTTTCGCCCGCGGCAAATGCTTCCTATGGCGCGGACACCAAGATGACGACCGACGGGGTAGTCGCCAAGCACCTTGAGGCCATCGGCAGCGCAGAGGCGCGCGCCACCGTGCGCACTCGCGCCGTGAGCGGACCGCTGCGTTATGTGAGCCGAACGCAGGCGGGCGGCTATGGACGGCAAGGGGATTATAGTTTCGGTCGCGCGGAAAGTCCGCCTGACCTTCCAGTTTCCGGAGTCCATCTACTTGGCGGAGCAGTTGGCCTTTGATGGCGAGCATGGCGGCAGTGGGAAGCTGCCAAGCGGCAGCCGCTCGACTCTCGGCCGCGTTCTGATAGTGGAAAACGTGCCGCTAAGAGAGGGCCTGCTCGGGGGCGTTTTATCGGCGGCGTGGCCGCTGCTGCGCTTGGCTCAACAGAATCCCAAGCTCGAATATCGAGGCTTGAAGAAGATGGAGGGGCGGCAGTGACACGAGCTGGGCTATCGAGCGCGAAAGGGGTCGTCGAACGTGACGGTCCTGCTCTACTTCGAGCCGGACACGTTCGCCACGTTCGGTCGGCTTACCGGTTCGACTTGACCGGGACTCTGACGACATGGACGGGCGGCCCAGCCGGCGGATGTTGCGCAGGAGGGCGGCGCCAAGCGAGGCACACTTCACGATAACCGAAGAGTTCGGTGACTTTCGTCAAATAGACAAGCTAATGCTGCGGCATTCATACAAGCTCCGGCTCAACATCTCAGGGACCGCGCAGTCTTTGGCAGTAGACTGGTCGCTTGCGGTCGAAGCGATCTCTCACAAAGAGACTCTGGACGAGGGCCTGTTCAAGCTATCGCGCTGAGGACACTATGAAACAACCCATCTGGAATCAAGCCCAGTCGAAGTTGGCGCAGGCCACGAAACTAGGCTAGAATCCAGCCGGATTCTGGCGAAGGAACGGCTGATGGCGACACTAACATTGGACCAGCACATTGAGATCACACCCGACGTTGCACGCGGCAAGCCTCGCATCGCCGGGCGGCGCATCACAGTTCAGAACATCGCGATCTGGCACGAGCGAATGGGAAAGAGTCCTGATGAAATCGCCGACGAGTATGATCTGACGCTGGCAGACGTTTACGCCGCCCTGGCGTATTACTTCGACCATCGGGAAGAGGTTGACCAGTCCATAGCAGAGAGTGCCGCGTTTGTGGAGGCATTGCGACAAACGACTCCCTCGAAGCTGATTCAGAAGCTGCAACCGCAGAAGGGGCATGAGCCAGCAGATTAGGTTCTACACCGACGAACACGTCGCGCGAGCGGTGGTCCGCGGGCTGCGGCAACGAGGTGTCAATGTCCTGACCGCTCGGGAGGCGGGCCTGCTCGGCGCTTCCGACGAGAGGCACTTGGCGCGCGCCCTGGCCGAGGGGCGCGTCATCTTCACCCAAGACGATGATTTCCTGCGATTGAACGCGGCGGGCGCGCCCCACTCAGGCATAGTCTATGCGCCGCAGGGAGCCACGGTGGGCGGAATCATCTACTTTCTTACGCTGATCTACCAGGTTCTTAAGCCGGAAGACATGGACGGACATATCGAGTATCTGTGAATTGGCGAGCCGACTGAGGGATCATCTTTCGGACTTCATCGAGAGGAACCGTCCGCCCGTCATCCGCGGATTTGATTCCCCTCTCAATGGCGGCTGAGGTTTCCGCGTCCACTTCGACTTCTTCTGTTGCCGGCTCTTCTAGCTTGAGATCAATCATGTCAGAAAACTACAACAAGTGAAGGCTGAATGCAAAGGCTTCCTCGCGTCTACTGTGAGGCGTTGTTTCAGCTTCCCGCAGGGTGGTAGACTCATCGGCGTCGTAGACAGGTCAGAGGCAGAGCATGGCAGCAAGGAAACGTAAAGAACTAGGCGAGCACATAGTGTCCGATCCGGAAATCTGCGGGGGCGATTTGACCTTCAGGGGCACGCGCGTTCTGGTGAAAGACGTTCTCTACTATGTGTCTCAGGGTAAAGATTGGGACTGGATTGTCGCGGCCTATCGCGGAAGTATCACCCGGGAAGCTATCGGTGAGGCGATCAGTCTCGCGAGCGAGGCCCTGACCACGAATACCGTGAAGCGCTGGCGCGCCGCATGATCGTGCTTGATGAAAACATCGATGAACCACAGCGGAAGCGGCTTGAAGGATGGCGGGTTCACGTTCGACAGGTCGGCGTTGAAGTCGGTCAGTTGGGAATGAAGGATCGAGACGAAATCATCCCGCTCTTGCATTCCTTGCGGCGCCCCACTTTCTTTACACGGGATCACGATTTCTACGACCGGAACCTCACTCACCCCGATTATTGTCTGGTATATCTTGAGGTCACCGCTGCGGAGACTGCCAACTTCATTCGGCGCTTCCTGCGCCATTCGACGTTCCGCTCGCAATCACAGCGATTGGGGAAGGTTGTGCGCGTTCATCGATCGGCCATCAACTTCTGGCAGGTTGGACAATCCACATCAGCAAAAGCGGCGTGGTGAGGGTTGCCGCGGCCTGTCACTTTCGGGTCCGACGGGATTGCCGCAATTCTGGCGATCGGTTGTTCGATAGCTGACGGAACAGCGGGGGCAAGCCACCCTTCCGGACCTGAGAAACGCGGGCCTCGGACCTGCTATCCAATTGCCTCGCCGAAAAAACCAAACGTCAGCGGCGCGGCGCGTCCCATTCTCAGCGAGCCCCAACTCCGTCGCCGCCTTCCCACCACTTCAGAACGCGAAGCGCGCGCAGCGTGTTCCAACGGCTCGGCCCGCCGAGGCGTTCCATCTCAAAGTAGGTCCTGCCCTTGTAACGATGTTGAAGCGGCCAGCACCCGTCGCTGCGCCGAGTGTCTCGAAGGATGTCGATGGCGTCGCTGAGCCTCCCGTCGCGCTCAGCGTTGACGGCTTGGAAATAATCGAGGCCTCTCAGCACGTCGTAGTGCCATCGCGGCGGGAAGGACAACCGAACGAAATCGCGCTTGATGACCTCACCGGTCCGGTGTGAGCGAAAGAGTCGATGCCGCAAGAGGAACTCGCGGCCACGACGCTGCGCCGCGCGGACGGCGCGCACTTTGCGGCCGCGCTGCAATTCGTACAGCCTCAGCCCTTCGAGCGCGCTGATCGTCGTGTTCATCGACGCGTGTGTCGCGCCATACCTCCGCCGGCAGTTCCATCCGCCGTCGGGCATCTGTTGCTCGAGAAGATGGTCGGCAATAGTTTCGACGCGGGCGTCGTCATACTCGAAGTAGGACAGAATGGAGAGCACCATCCCCGTTATGCAGGTCTCGCTGCGTCCTCTCCAGCCGTAGTTGATTCCGCCGTCGCGCTGGAGCCCTCCGTCGAGAAGCAGCCCGCACGCGCGCCGCGCTTGAGGGTTCTTCGACGGCAAACCAAGATCGCGAAGAAGCAGCATCGTGTAGGTCGTCGAAATCCACTTCGGCGAATACAACCCGCCGTCGGAGGACTGCCCGCCAGCCCACTTGCCATCGGCGTCCTGCTTTGCGAGCAGCCGCGCTCCCCAACCGTCGCGGGCCACCTTGCGCCGTTCGCGTTCCACCGCGCGAGGGCTCGCGCCGACGAGGTCGCGCAAGGCCTGCCACCGAATGGAGGGATCACCCGCTCGAAGCCATGCAAGTTCGTCACTCTGCCTCGATGCCATGTTTGATCGTCACGGGTTGCGCCTGTCGAATCCCCGATACTCGCTTCCTTGGTGAGAAGCCGTGCCGGTTATTGCGGCTCATCCCAACTCGACAACCTGCTCGTGGACGGGGACCTCGACCTTCCAACCCAGCTTGTCGGTGATTTTCCCGCGCAGCGCCTCAATCGAATCCGGCTCGCCGTGCACCAGGAAAGTGGTTTTCGGAGCCTGTTTGAAACCCGATAGCCACCGCAGCAGTTCCCCCGAATCCGCGTGCGCCGAGAGACTGCTGATGCTCTCTATTCGCGCTTTGACCTGCACCATCTGACCGTGAATCTTAATCTCACGTTCGCCGTTCAACAGCCTTCGCCCTCGAGTCCCCGCCGCCTGAAACCCCACGAAGACGACCGTGCTCGCGGGATCCGGCAGATACCGGGCGAGGTGATGGAGTACGCGGCCGCCCGTCGCCATTCCCGATGCCGAGATGATGACCGCCGGGCCGCCCTGCGCGTCGAGCGCCTTCGACCCCCCGCGCCCCTGAACCAGGCTGAAGTTGCGCGTCGCCAGCGGGTTCCGCCGCGAACTCTGAATCTGAAGCATGTCCATGTCGTGATCCTCGCGGTGCTTTGCATACAGCCGCGTCGCCGAAGCTCCCATTGGCGAATCCACTGCGACCGGCAACACCGGTATCCGGCCTTCGTCCTCAAGCTCGCGGAGGTAGTAGACGAGCAACTGCGTGCGGCCGACTGCGAATGCCGGGATGACGATCTTACCGCCCGCCTTCGCGGTGGAGGTGACTATTCCGGCAAGTTGTTCCTTGGCATTTGAGTCCCCGTGAAGCCGGTTGCCGTAGGTCGACTCCACCAGCAGATAATCGGCCGCCTCGACCTGAGTCGGATCGTTGAGGATTGGCTCGCCGTACCTGCCTATGTCGCCGGAGAACAGAACGCGGAAGGGATCGCGGCCTGACTCCCTGACGTCTACGGCAATGAAGCTGGAGCCCAGAATGTGGCCCGCCGGGATAAACCGTGCGGCCATCGACTTGTTCAATCGCAGCTCTTCGTTATAGGCGACGCTCTCAACCTGCTTGAGCGCCGCATTCGCATCGGCTTCGGTGTAGAGAGGCAGCGCCGGCCGGTGCTTCGAGAAGCCCTTGCGGTTCGCGTACTCGGCGTCCTCTTCCTGCAGCCTCGCCGAATCCGGCAGCATGACCCGCAGAAGGTCCGCCGTTGCTGATGACGCGTAGATCGGTCCGCGAAATCCCTCGCGCACCAACCGCGGCAGGTATCCCGAATGATCTATGTGCGCGTGGGTGAGCAGCACCCAGCTTATGGAGGCCGGGCTGACGGGTAGGCTCGCCCAGTTCCGAAGCCGGAGCTCTTTCAGCCCCTGGAACAGCCCGCAGTCGATCATCGCGCGGTTACCGCCGACTTCGAGAACGAACTTGGAGCCGGTCACTGTGCCGGTTGCACCGAGGAACTGGAGGCTTGCCATAGCGCGCTCACACTATCAGATGACCGCCGGGCTGATCAATTCGGAGCTTGCGTGCCACGAACGCGGCTGCCGCGCTCGAACGATTCGACTGCTCGCACTCGGTTCCGCGTCGTTTCATATTCAGGATTTCGCTATCCCGGAATCGGACACCGGGATCGAGCGCGAGCTACTCCTTGAACACCGGCCGCCTCGCGTGATCTCGGCGCAAATCAAGGCAATCACTTCAGCACATTAAGGCCGGTTGTTTTGCGCAAGATCAACAAGCCGAGGCGCCGTCAGTGGCACATCGCTTGTTTTCTGTGTGACCAGCGGCCTCGGCTCGAAGCGTGACGGGTCGGGCAGGATTGCCGGTTCAATGCGGCGTCACGAGGCGCTTTGTTCTGTCAACGGGCGAGGTGGTAGACTTGCCGTCTAATTGGCGGGAGCCGGCGTTTTCACGCGTATGTTTGACAATTGGCGCACGCACCCGGAATGGTTGAAACGGCGGGCCCTGACGCGTCGTACTAGGCTTTTGATCACAGGACATCGACTTGCTTCGATGAGCGGAATTCGCTGTAGCGCTCGCCAGTGGTCAACGGTAGCAGAAGACAACCGAATACAGATTTGAGAGGAATTCTATGAAGTCAGTTCTAAGATCGATTCGCGCTCTTGCGGCTGTGGTACTGGCCGTTGCGATTGGACTGCCGCTTTCAGTCACCGCGCAGGGCGCCGGTGAGGAAGGCCGTCAGGAAGGCATTATCCGGCAGGTGGAACAGAAAACCGCACCCGCCTCTTCGGCCGAGAGAGACGAAGGCAAGCAGAGCCAGCAGCCGCCCGGGACTCAAAGTAACATCACCCAACCGCTCGCGTTGTCGCCCGATGTAACCGACAAGCGAGTCGGCGTGAGGGAGGGTGACGTCGTGGCGCTGACTATGCAGGATTCAGTAGCAATGGCCCTGCGCAACAATCTCGACATCGAGGTCTTCCGTCAGAGCGTGGAGATGGCGCAGTATAGCCTCTTCGCCCTGCGGGGGTATTACGACATTACATCAGGTTCGTCGATTGGTTACCGCAGCTCCATCAGCGCCGCGACTTCGGCGATCAGCGGCGGCGGCGCAACCGGGGACATTTCGAACAAGTCCCTCTTTTACAACTTCACAACTACAAAGCAAGTCGAGCGCACAGGCGGCAACTATCTGATCGAATTCGACAACGCACGCGGCAGCACCAGCAACACGTTTTCGAACTTCACTTCGCAATACAACACAACGCTGACGCTGAGCTACACGCAGCCGCTGATGCGCAACTTCGCGATCGACCAGAATCGCCGCAGCATCCAGATCGCAAGACGGTCCCTCGACCTTTCGGACAGCCAGTTCCGGCAGAAGGTGATAGACGTGATCACGGCGACTCAGCGCGCGTATTGGGACCTGGTGTTCGCAATCCGCAGCGACCAGATTGCCCGCGACGCAGTCGAGTTGACCAAGACGCAGTTGGATAATAATCGAAAGCAAGTCGAGGCGGGCACGATGGCGCCCATCGATCTTCGCTCAACCGAAGCGGCGCTGGAGTCTCGCAAAGGAGACGTCATAAACGCGCTCCAGACTATAACGACCGCCGAGAACACGCTGAAAGGGCTGTTGTTGAAGGACCCGGCCGACAAGATGTGGTACTCTGCCATCGTCCCCACTGACGAACCCCAGTTTGGCCAGCCTTCACTCAGTCTGGAAGAGGCTTCGGCGCTCGCTGTGAAGAACCGGCCCGAGCTCGAACAGCTCAAGCTACAGGCGGAGCAGAATCAGATCGATATCAAGTACTACCGGTCGATGACCAGGCCTCAACTGGATCTAGTGGGCAGCTATACGACGACCGGGCTCGCGGGCACGCCCTCGACAGGCGGGGGCATTGGCGGGTTGCCAAGGGAGGTCTTACCCCGATTCAATGGAGGGTACGGTCAATCTCTGCGAAACCTCTTCACTCAGGATTTCCGAACCTACCAGGTGAGCGTCGTGCTTAGCTTTCCGTGGCGCAACAGGACCGCCGAAGCCAACCTCGGAAGCGCGGTGGCGCGGTCAAGGCAGCTAGACGCTCAGCAGCGACAGCTCGTTCAGACCGTACAGGTCGATCTCCGGAACACGCTTCAGGCAGTGCAGGCGGCCAGGCAGCGTTATGAAGCGGCTCGCGCGAATCGGATTGCCGCCAGGGCCCAACTCGACGGCGAACAGGAAAAATTCAGGGCAGGACTCTCAACCAACTTCTTCGTGCTGGACCGCCAGAATGCGCTTGCCGTTGCGCGGGGGAATGAAGTGCGCGCGCTCACGGATTACAACAAAGCGCTCGCGGACTTACAGCGCGCCACAGGGATGACGCTCGTCAGCAACAACGTTCAGGTCACGGCCATTCCAACCAAGTGACGCTTCTCCAATCCTCAGTTCTCCGGGGGTGGTGCTGACGTACCACCCCCGAGTTGTTATTGGGCATTGGTTTAGCGCGAACCCGTGAGCGACGTCGATGGCAGTTCACGACGGATTAAGGGCAGCCGCTAGCGGCTTGCCGGAAAAATACTGCGGGCGTCAGCTCGTAGTGCCTTACGACCTAATCGATATCATGTGCGCGCTTCAAATGCTGCGGGCGTAGGCCAGTAGTTCTTTGCTACGAGCCTGACTTTAGGTTGACAGCAAGCTGCTCCGGGCTTACGCCAGAGAGCATTGAGTGGGGTGGAATCGCGGCCGTTAGGTCGATGGCAATCTACTATGGGCTGACGCCGCAGCATTCTTCCCGACGGGCTCCCTAGAATCCGGCGCTTGCGATTTCGGCCCGGTCAGAAGGCGAGAGGTCGGTGAGGTCAGCGCCGAAACCGACTCCGATCTGGTGATAGCTGACTCGTCCGGCGGTCTCAATCTGATGACCACTCGGGAGCCTGAGCTGAAACGAAACTTGCGAGCCGGTGACTGCGGGTAGAAAACTCTCGACGAACAGGTAATTGGGTCTGAGGTCCAGCAAGCGGCAGACGCGGGCCGCGCCCTCCACGATGCAACGAACCCTCAAGGACTGCTGCGAGTCCGCCTCGCGGCCTGTCGACATCTTAGTTCCAACTGCGCTCATTACTTCGTCTCCTTACTACTCGCCGATGGGCGGTCACCCATCCCGCGAACACGTGAAGGATACACCGTAACCGATGCAAAGAACAAGGATTTTCCAGGTGTCTCCCCGAATTTCGTCGGTGGTTCCGGCCCCGAAAGACCGTTGGCTAGCTTGCCCACGCTAAAAAACTCGCGTATTGTCGCCGCGCGGTGTATTTTTTCAGGTGCTCATTGCTCAACCACAGAGAGTATCGCTTAATCCCGGGGCGAGTTTGCTAGCGCCCCTGCTATCATACGCCGTTCGTAATCATCCGAGTGGCTGATCGTTTCTCCCCCGGATCAGCCGATGCCAATACCGATTCAATGGGCAAGTCGCCCTTGTCGTCATATGAGGCTCGATCTCAGACGACTAAGAGAGGTCGATAGGAACGAGACACTTCGTTTCATGCTTCCTACCCGAGATGCACGCCGGGGGGACGCGAGGACGTTATGGCTGATCTTACTTACGATGAAGCTGCCCATCTCCTGAGGCGCATGGCATTCGGCGGCGATCCGGGTGAGATCGACGAGACCATGCAGCGCGGACGGGACGGCGCCGTCGATTCTCTGTTGAACTATGCCCAGATAGACAATGCCGCGCTGGAGTCGCTCTTGCGGAGCAGCTTTGACTTCTCCGATCCAAACGACTTCCCGCGCTTCAACCGCAGCCAGATTCAGCGATGGTGGCTCACGAGGATGGTCTACTCGCGGCGCCAGTTCGAGGAGAAGATGACGCTCTTCTGGCATAACCACTTCGCAACCGGCGCTTCGAAGGTCGGAGAGTTGTTGATCTTCGTCCAGAACCTGACGCTGCGCCAGTACGCACTCGACCGGTTTGACGCCTTGCTCGAGAAGGTGGCCAAGGACCCGGCGATGCTCTACTGGCTCGATGGGATCACAAACGTGCGCGGCAACCCCAACGAGAACTTCGCGCGCGAGCTCCAAGAACTTTTCAGCATGGGGATCAACGACGTCGTGACCGGCGAGCCCAATTACTCGGAGAACGACGTCAAAGAGATCGCGCGAGCATTCACCGGTTGGAAGTTCTTCTACGCGGGCCAGAATGGTCCCGACAAGTTCCGATTCGACTTCTTCGTCAATCCCAACGAACACGATTTCGGCGCGAAGACGATATACGGCGAGACGCGGAGCTTCAGCGGCGAGGATGTCGTCGTCAGGGTCGCCGCGCGCCGCTCGACCGCCCGCTTCCTGGTGAAGAAGCTTTTCGAGTTCTTCGTCTACCCGTTGACCACTAGTTCGGCCGACAAGGCGACAATCGAGAAGTTTGCCGATGTCTACGTGACCCGCAACCACTCGATCAAGGAGTTGGCGCGGGCGATATTCACCTCGGATGAGTTTTTCAGCGAGCGAGCGCGCTTTGGGCTGGTGAAATCGCCGGTCGAGCTGGTGGTCGGTACCATCAGAATGCTCGGCGCCAAGTACAACCCCGGCCCTTATCCTAACAACCCGAACATCCTCGGCGTGCTGACGACGTTTCTAGGCCAGGAGCTGTTCAACCCGCCTGACGTCTCGGGGTGGAAGTTGAACCTGGGGTGGATCAGCACTGCGACGCTGCTGAACCGGTTCAACTACGCGGACCTTCTTGCAACGAGCCGAATCGCGGACGAGACCGTTCCCGGTCTGTGGCTCCCGCACGACCGCCTCCGGAAGTACACGAAGGCAAGCGCGAAGAAGACGCTCAAGAAGTTCCTTTCAGTGCTCGGCCCTCTCCAAATCGACGCGGCGACGACCCGAGCGCTGACCGATTACCTTCAGAGCGACCCATTCGGCAACCCTGCCGGATTCCGGCGCGACGATAAAACAATAGACAAGAAGGTCCGAGGGTTGGTCCACCTGATCATGTGCCTGACGGAGTACCAACTGAACTAGGGGGAGCGGCTATGCCCACGACTAGACGACAGTTCATCAAGCAGGGCGCGGGAATGGTCACCGTGGGGATGGTGCTGCCGCGAATCTGGCTCGGCGAGGCGCAGGGCCGGCCTGCCGCGCCTTCGAATCGGAAATTCGTCGTGATCCAGCTTGCCGGGGGCAACGACGGCTTCAACACGGTCGTGCCCTACACCGAATCAAGGTACTACGCGCTCAGGCCGACGCTCGCGCTGCGAGAGGCGGAGCTCAAGGACGACCAAAACCGTTCAACGATAATCACGAACCAGTTCGGCTTGCATCCGGCTCTCAGCGAGATCAAGGCGCTATACGACGAGGGCAAGGTCGCCGCCGTGCTCGGCGTCGGCTATCCTAATCCGAGTCTGTCTCACTTCCTCTCGATGGACATATGGCACACGGCGGACCTGAGCGGGCTGGCCGGACAGGGCTGGTTGGGACGATACGCTGATCTCGCGCTTTTCGGCCAACCGGGCCTTACGGCCGCTGCCGTCGGCGGCGAGTTGCCAAAAGGCCTGTACGCCAATCGCGTTGTGATTCCGAACATCGTGAACTTCTCGTTCTACAACTTTCTCACCGATCCGGCCTATGGGGACGATCGCAATAATCAGTTGAACACGTTCAACGCAGCGGCGAGCCGGACCTTCGGCGCTGACACGCTGTCGGCCTCGATCAACAAGACGGCCTTCGAATCCGTGAGCGGCGCGCAAGCCGTCCAGTCGGCGGTCGGCACGTACCATTCGTCGGTCGTCTATCCCCAGAACAACCCGCTAGCCGACGGGCTGAAGATGGTGGCGCAGTTGATGACGACAATTCCCGAGGCGGGCCTTCTCTACGTCCAGATGGGCGGATTCGACACGCACTCGGACCAGATAGCTCATTCCAGTGGCAACGCCAACCGGCTCGGGGGCTGGCATACGACGCTTCTCAAATGGTTTTCTGAAGGAGTAAGGGCTTTTTATGACGACTTGGCCGAGCACGGCATCGCCGAAGACGTGTTGATAATGGAGTGGTCAGAATTCGGACGGCGGCCGGGTGAAAACGCATCTTTCGGGACGGACCACGGCACCGTCGGACAGATGTTCATTATCGGCGACGCGGTGAGAGGCGGGCTTCACGGTGAGCAACCTTCGCTGGCGGCGTCGGCTTTGGACCCGGCGGGGAATCCCATGTTCACGGTCGACTTTCGCGAGGTGTATGCGACGATCCTCGACCGATGGCTGGGCGTCGATTCACGCGCGGTGCTGGGCGCTCAGTTCCCGCCACTCGACTTTCTAAGTTAGTGCCTGCTCTCGTGATGGGGCAGATGGAGCTTTAGTCTTGCGCAGTGTGGACGCGAAGCTATAATGGACGGGCAATCCTCACATTCTTGTGGACCCGCATACGACGACCACGATCGGTCGAGGGGAAACTGTTGCCGGCTTGGATGAAGCACAATGGCTGAACGCGAAATCTTACAACTGGGCAACCCCATACTCTGGCGAACGTCGCAGCCGGTCGAAGAGCATGCGTCACCGGAGATCATTACGCTCGTGCGAGATTTGAGCGAAACGCTTGCCGCCTTCCGTGCGTCGACCGGTTACGGAAGGGGCATCGCGGCGCCTCAGATCGGCGTGCTGAAGCGGTTGATCCTTATTCGGATGCAGCCGGACGGGTTTTGCGGGCCGCTAATCAATCCTGTCATCGAGTGGCAGAGCGACGAGCGCATGGAATTATGGGACGACTGCTTCAGTTTTCCGGAGCTTTTGGTTCGGGTCTCGCGTGCCGCGCGGATTCGGGTCCGCTACGATGACGAGCACGGCGCAAACCGGATGGTCGAGGCCGAAGGGGGCTTTTCGGAGCTCTTGCAGCATGAGATCGACCATCTGGACGGCATCCTCGCGGTTCAGCGCGCAATTTCGCCCCACGCATTTGCGACGCGATCCGAGTGGGAGCGGCGGCTGAGGAGAGGGGACGGCTCCGGCTGACGACATAATCGGCGTAACCCGTCTTTTTCCAAACTTCTGGCTGAACCAGTAAGTCTGAAGAAGCGGTCGGATCAGGGCTTTTCACCGCCCGAGCTTTGAAGACGACGCTGCGGGTCGGCGTGACTGAGTATCCAACTCGCACGCGACTCGTAGAACCAAGGAGGAGCAAATCTATGGCAAGTATAACCAATGACGAAGCTGCACACTTGCTCAGGAGGATGGGTTTCGGGGGTAGTCCGGCAGAGATCGACGACCTCGTCACACGCGGACGAGAAGGGGCCGTCGATTACCTGCTTAACTATCAACTCATCAACAACAGTCAGATGGACGACCTGCTGGCAAGGAGCTTCGATTTCTCCAACCCCCTCGCGAATGACGGCAAATTCAACCAGGGGGAGATCAGGCGCTGGTGGTTCACTCGAATGATCACGACCCGGCGCCAATTCGAAGAGAAGATAACTCTCTTTTGGCACAACCACTTCGCAACCTCACTATCCAAAGTAAACGACTTTTACATGTTCCCGCAGAACCTGAAGCTGCGGCAGTTCGCCCTCGTCAGATTCGACACGTTGCTGACCGAAGTGTCCAAAGACCCGGCCATGCTGATCTGGCTCGACAACATCACCAACGTTCGTGGAAGACCTAACGAGAACTTCGCGCGCGAGATTCAGGAACTGTTCAGCTTGGGAATCACCGACGTCGTCACCGACCAGCCGAATTACACCGAACAGGATGTAAAAGAGATCGCCCGAGCCTTCACCGGCTGGACATTCCGACTCAACAGGGCCGACCCGTTCAATTCCACCTTCTTCGAAAATCCGAATAACCACGACAATGGCGCCAAGACGATATATGGCGAGACCCTGAATTTCGACGGGGAGGACGTGATAGACAGAATCTGCCGGCGTGTGGCGACCGGTCGGTACCTGGTGAAGAAACTCTTCAGCTTCTTCGTCTACCCGCTTACGTCGAGCGCGGCGGATAAAGCGACCGCTGACAAATTCGCGAACGTCTACATGAGCAGCAACCATTCGATCAAAGACCTCGTGCGCGCCATCTTCACCTCGGATGAGTTCTTCAGCGCGCGCGCACAGCTCGGCTTGATCAAGACGCCGGTCGAATACGTCGTCGGGCCGATCCGGATGCTCGGCGCGAATTACAACCCGGGCTTACCGAACCAGCGCCGCGACGGCAGCCTCGCCGCCTCGACAAGGGCGATGGGTATGGACGTGTTCGCACCGCCCGACGTTGCGGGTTGGGACCTCAACCTGGGGTGGGTCAATACCGCGGCGGCGCTGACGAGGTTCAACTTTGCGAATGGCCTTGCCAGTAATCGCCCGGGTAATGATCCGGTCGGCCCGTGGCTGACTAACGACCAACTCAGGGCGTTTACGAAGTCGAGTTCGAAAAAGACCGTCAAGAAGTTCCTGTCGGTGCTCGGCCCGCTTCATCCGGGCAATTCGGTCATCAAGAACCTTCGGAACTATCTCGAATCCGACGACCAGGGGAACAAGGTGGAGTGGAGCGTCACCGATGCCACCATCGACAAGAAGATCCGCGGGCTGGTTCACCAGATAATGTGCCTGCCGGAATTCGGATTGAATTAGGAGGAGAGCTATGCCAACGACAAGAAGACAGTTCATCAAGCGAGGCGCAAGCGCCGTATCGCTCAGCTTGTTGCTGCCGCGGTTTCTGACTACCGAGGCGCTCGGGCAAGAGGCTGCGGCTGCGGGGGATCGAAAGATCCTCGTCGTCATTCAACTCGGCGGCGGCGTTGACGGGCTCAACACCCTGATTCCTTTCACCGACTCGCGTTATCTGAGCCTCAGGCCCAACCTTGCCTTCAGGGACACTGACGTGGGCGCGACGATGCTCGACAGTACCTTCGCCCTGCATCCGGCGATGACGGCCATCAAGGGCCTGTATGACGCCGGGAAAGTTGCGATCGTGCGCGGCGTCGGGTATCAGAATTCGAGCTTGTCTCATTTCCTCGGCACCGACATCTGGATGACCGCTAACACCAACGGAGGCGCAGGCAACGGCTGGCTCGGCAGGTACGCGGACCAGGTCTTGTACGGAAAGAGCGGGTTGCAGGCCGCTGCGCTCGGCGGACAATTACCCAAGGCGTTCTTCGCCGACAAGATGGTCGTTCCGAGCATCTCGAATTTCGCAACCTACACGTTCCAGACCGACCCGAGATTCAACGGCGACCGCAACAACCAGCTCAACACGTTTAATGCGGACAACAACCGTGGACTTCCGACCGACACGTTCCTTGGCGCGCTGGCGAGCACCGGATCGGACGCGGTGGCGGGGGCCGCGGAGGTTCAAGCTGCGATTGCAACCTACCAAACCGCGCCGGGCGTCACGTACCCGGCCGGCACTCCGCCCAATCAGTTGGCGCCATTCCTCAAGATGGCGGCGCAGCTCATCACCACTATCCCAGACGCGAATCTGCTCTGGGTGTCGCTCGGCGGCTTTGACAATCACTCGGATCAGATAGGGGACGACGAGGACCGAGACAACAAGCTGATCGGGGACCACTCGAGATTGCTCGGTTGGTTCTCCGAAGCCGTCAAAGCCTTCTACGACGACCTGGCCGGGCACGGACTTGCAGATCGGACGCTGATGATGACGTTCTCCGAATTTGGCCGGAGACCGAACGAGAATGCATCGTTCGGAACCGACCACGGAACGTCAAACTGCCTGTTCGTGATGGGCGACCCGGTTCGCGGCGGCATGCTCGGAGAACAACCATCACTGGCGGTGAGCGAACTGGATTCGGCAGGGAATATGAAGCCAAAGGTCGACTTCCGGTCCGTCTATGCGGAAGTCCTCGATAAGTGGCTTGGCGTGAGCTCGAGGACGATACTCGGCGCGGATTACCCGAGCCTCGGGTTCCTGCCATAGCGGCGGGCGGCTGATCGCGCGGCCCGAGAGTTCAATTCTCTGGGCCGCGCGGTCGATGCACAAGCTGGCGCGGCTCCTCTAACGAGATCGGGCGCTCCCATCGCATTGGTCCCGAGCGAAACATTTGGCGGCTCCTGAAGAAGACACGCAGCCGCGCAAGAAAGTTGTTTGGTGCTATGTTCCGAATCGGTGTTAAGCAGAAGGTTCAGGCAGTCGTACTGGTCCTCGGTCTGGCGATCTTCGCGTACGCGAGGATCACCGGGCCGGAGGCGGGATATACAGATGCCCCGGACGACATCGGTAATTGCGTGTTGTGCCACGACACATTCCACGAGGCCAACGTAGGGCCGGGCAGCGTCCGCGTCAACGGCAATCCGGCGGTCTACACTCCCGGCCAGCAGTACACGCTCACCGTTACCGTAACGCAGGGAGGCAGACAGCGATTCGGATATCAACTGACCGCCATCGACAGCGGCGACAACCTGATCGGAACGCTATCGTCGCCTGATGGAAACTCACAGGTGATTCCGGAGCTCGGACCCGGCGGTCGGCAGTACATCGAGCATACGCAGGTCGGCAGCATGGCCCCATCGCCGGGAAGCCGCACGTGGCAGGTGCGCTGGACGGCTCCAACCACCGATATGGGAGCGGTTCGGTTCTTTGTCGCGGGAAACGCCGCCAATAACGACACAACGAATCAGGGCGACTACATATACACGAACAGCGCCGTCTCTGAGTCACCGACGACGGTCGTCAGTCTGACGTTGAACGCCGACCCCGCCGGCACGACGCTCGCCGCCGGTACGATTTACACGATCACGTGGGCGGCAACCAACCCGTCGAACGTCGACAACTACGAAGCTCGCTACTCGACGGACGACGGCGCCACTTTTCCGATATCCAACTTGATCTTCTCAACCACCGACCCTGATATGACGAGCTACGAGTGGCCGGTGCCGGATATGCCGACGAGCCGTGCCCGTTTCAGAATCACCGCGGCGACGAAAGCCGGAGTCGCGGTACCGCCGGTTATGAGCGGCCGGTTTACGATCACCGGCGATGGCGCGCCCGCGCTTGCCAGAATCACGAGCGCGGAAGTGAAAGGCAAAAAGCTCTTCGTCAACGGCGAGAACTTCCAGATGGACGCGGTCGTCGAGCTGAACGGCGACGACCAGAAGACATCGAACGAAGAAGATTTCTCTCATCGGCTGAAGTGCAAGAAGGCCGGAAAGAAGATCGCGCCCGGTCAGACCGTGGAACTCCTAGTGAGAAACCCCGACGGCACAAGCTCGGCTCCGTTCATGTTCACGCGTCCTATCGAATAGGTGGCCACGGACCTTCAGCCGCCCCCGCAAAGCTGCAGAGCCGGAGTTTGTTCCAATTAGTGACAAGCCGCCATCGCCGCCGTTCCCGGCGAAGCCGCCCGAGTCGGCGACACGGATTGAACGCAGGAGAAATGCTCGAACTGCGCGTCCACGCGTGATTATCCGCAATCCGAGCATCAGCTTTGAGCGCGTCCAACAATTCCAAGCGACTCGTTGCGCACGCAATCCGATCCCTGCTGTCCTGTCCGATCCCTGCTTGACAAGAGGCTCCCAAAATGGGAGTTTAGAGGGCGGGAGCGCGCCCCTTGAGAATCATCAGCAAACGGAAACTGCGCGAGTTCTGGGAGGAATACCGGGACGCCAAAGATCCCTTGCTGGACTGGTACAATGTCACGCGCAAGGCATACTGGCAAAACCTCGCGGATGTGAGGGAGAGCTTTCGGCATGCCGATCCGGTAGGTGATTGCACGGTTTTTAATATCAAAGGGAATGATTATCGCCTGATTACCGTGATCAGATTCAAGGCGCAGCGGGTCTATACACTGCACGTTCTGACGCACAAGCAATACGACAAGGAGAAGTGGAAAGATGACTGTCACTGCTAAGACGCGCGCCGATCGCCCGCAGGAGCGCCGACAATTCGATCAGCGCAAGTATGTCCGGCTTTTGGCTAGGGCTGCGCCCGCTGTGATTCGCACTGAGGCCGAATGCCGGCGCGTCGAAGATGAGATCGGAAAGCTGCTGCGGAAAGGCGAGAAGCTCACGCCTGAGGAAGAGCGCTTGCTGGATCTGTTGTCTGCCTTGGTGGAGAGATATGAAGATGAGACCGAAGACTTCCCGAATTCACCGCCCCATCGCATTGTGCGTTTCCTGATGGACCACAATGATCTGCAGCAGATCGATCTGGTGAAGATTTTCGGTTCGAGCGGGCGCGTTTCGGAAGTGATCAACGGCAAGCGCGGGATCAGTAAGACTCAGGCGAAGGCATTGGGAGATTTCTTCAAAGTATCACCGGAGATATTCATTTGAGCCGATTTGAATCAAACCGACTCTGGGCATGCTGTACACGCCTCACGGGACTTCTTGGCGTCCGCGTGCTGCTCGCTCGAAAGGAGTAGACCATAGGCCACACGGGAGACACCATAACCACGAAGATCACTGTACCGCACATTCGCTCACGCAAAGGCGGTGCGCCAATTGTAGCCCTGACCGCCTACGATTACCCAAGCGCTCGGCTGGTCGATGAAGCCGGCGTCGACATCATCCTCGTTGGAGACAGCCTCGCCCAGACCGTCCTGGGATACGATTCGACGCTGCCTGTCACGCTCGACGAGATGATTGCCGCGACCCGAGCCGTTCGCCGCGGAACTCGAAGAGCGCTCATCGTCGGCGATATGCCCTTCGGCTCTTATCACGACAGCCCTGAACAAGCCGTTCAATCGGCGATCCGGCTCGTGAAGGAAGGCGGCGCCGAAGCCGTGAAGCTCGAAGGAGGAGCGCGCCGCGCTGAGGTGGTTCAAGCCATCGTCCGGGCCGAAGTGCCCGTGATGGGTCACATTGGTCTCACGCCGCAATCCGTCTTGCGAATGGGTGGCTACCGGGTCCAGGGGAAATCCATGGAAGCCGCCCGCGAGATCATCGAAGATGCGCTTTCTCTCGACCGCGCCGGCGCGTTTGCCATCGTGCTCGAAGGCATTCCCGCTGAGATCGCCCGCCTGATAACCGAACGCGTAGCGATTCCGACGATCGGCATCGGCGCGGGAATAGACTGCGATGGCCAGATCCTGGTCTTCACCGACCTGCTCGGCCTCACGTTCGGCCACAAAGCGAAGTTCGTGCGTGAGTACGCAGACCTGAAATCCGTGGCTCAGGCGGCGTTGAGGCGGTTCTCGGACGATGTCACCGCGCGCCGTTTCCCCTCGGAAGATGAGAGCTACCATCTGCCCGAGGGCGTTGAGGTTGAGCTCGACGATGATCGCCCTTCAGCGATGCCGCCGCTCGGACCCGTGAACTGAACATTGTTTGTGGTTCGTAGTTTGTGGTTTGATGGAGATAATCAGTCGAACACCGGTGATGATGACCCTGGCGCGAGAGCTTCGCGCGAAGGGGAGCCGCATCGGACTCGTGCCGACGATGGGCGCGCTGCACGAAGGCCACCTTTCGTTGATGAGCCGCGCTCGTGAGATGTCGGACACCGTAGTAGCCTCCATCTTCGTCAATCCAGCGCAGTTCGGGCCGGGCGAAGACTTTGAGCGCTACCCGCGCGACCTCGCGCGCGACGGCGAGTTGGCCTTCACTCGAGGTGTGGACCTTATCTTCGCGCCGTCTGCCGACGAGATTTATCCGCCCGGATTCTCCACATACGTCGAAGTTGAAGGACTCAGCGACAAACTGGAAGGAGCGAGCCGACCGGGACACTTCAAGGGCGTGACGACCGTCGTCAGCAAACTGCTCAACATCGTCAACCCTCACTTTGCGTTCTTCGGGAGGAAAGACGCGCAGCAGGTCATCATCATCAAGCGAATGATTCGCGACCTTGCGATGGACGTAGAGATCGTCGTAGGCCCGACCGTGCGCGAAGAAGACGGCCTCGCGCTTTCATCGCGCAACGTCTATCTGTCGACGCAACAGCGAAAGGCCGCGACCGTACTTCGGCGAGCATTGGACCGCTGCCGCGCCGCGTACAACGGCGGCGAGCGGGACTGCGCGCGGCTGATCTTGACGATGCGCGGGATTATCGAAGCCGAGCCGCTCGCGCGCATCGACTATGCAGCGATCACCGACACAGTCCGCCTCGACGCAATCGAGTCGATCCCAGCAGAGACTCCGACGCTCGTGTCGATGGCCGTGTTCATCGGCGGGACCCGGTTGATCGACAACATAGTTCTCAACGGCGAACTGTAGCGAAGGTCCTCACTCACTGCGAGTCACCGGCAGTTCAACGATGAAGCGGGCGCCGCGGGGGCGATTCTCCTCGACCCATATCCGTCCGTGATGGTCGGCGACGATGTGGCTGACGATCGCCAGACCGAGTCCGGTGCCCCGCTCGCGCGTCGAGAACTTCGGCAAGAACAACTTATCGCGATCCGACGGCCTGATGCCGTGCCCCGTGTCGGCTACGGTGAACTGCACCATATCTACCGTCTTCTGGTAGGACGACTCTACGCTGATCAGTTTCTCGACGACGCGAGTTGCGTTCCCCGCCGAGCCATTCCCTTCCTCCCGCTCGTCGGACGACACCGCTTCGATTGCGTTGTCGATCAGGTTTACGAGAGCGCGCTTGATCTGATCCGTGTCGAGCCGCAGCGCGGGGAGATCATCCGCCAAGTGGGACTCCAGCCGAATGCCGTCGAGTCTGTCCGCGTACAGGCTGAGGGCGTCGCGAATCACTTCGTTCAGCGAGGCTTCAACCGGCCTCGCTTCGGGCAGCCGCGCGAAGCGGGAGAACTCCTCGACCATTCGTTGTAGGGCGCCAACTTCGCGAATGATCGTCGCCGTCCCCTCTTGAACGACTTGATCGAAGCGCGACTCGGGAGCGGCTCCGACTCCGCGTCCGTAGTTGCGCATTATCCGCTCGGCTGAAAGCTGAATGGGCGTGAGCGGGTTCTTTATCTCGTGCGCCATCCTGCGCGCGACTTCGCTCCAGGCGGCGGCGCGCTCGGCCTGCACGAGGTCGGTCAGGTCGTCGATGACGATCACGTACCCTTCCATCTCGCCCTCTGAGCTTCGCAGCGAAATCGCGGTGGTCGCGGCGTGGATCGCGCCGCCGTCTTGCTGTTTGAACTCCAACTCTGTGTGAGCCGTCCCGCTTCTCCGCGCGCGGCGGCAAAGTGCAGCAAGTTCGTCACCCTGCTTGCCTTCCATCAGGTGACTGAGCTGCGGGCGGCCCTCAGGCTTTTCTTTCAATCCAAGCAGGATCACCGCGGCGCGGTTGATGGTCGCGATCCGAGTCTCGGCATCGGTCGATATCACCCCGGTCGACAGCGACTCGAGGACGGTTTCGATGTAGCGGCTGCGGTCTTCGAGGGCGAGGTTCGTGCGCCGCAGCTCTTCGGCCGCGCGCTCGATGCGTTCCCGATTCTCGGCGAGCTGCGCGGCCATTTCGTTGAACGACTTCACCAGAACGGCGAGTTCGTCTTCGGCGACGACGTTGACCGGCCGCGGAACGTCTCCGTGAGCCACGCGGTCCGTTGCTTCAGCCAGCGCCTGTATCGGGATCGTTATCCCGCGCGCGACGTAAAGCGCGAGCCAGCTTGCCGCAAAGATCACCAGCAGCGTTACGGCCGCGAGCAGCAAGACGTAGATAGCCTTGATCCTCTTGATCTTGCCCAACAAGCTGTGAAAGTTGGTGTGCTGTTCGTCTATGTTTGCCGCGCGTTGAGTCAGGTCAGGCGGGAACTGGCGAGCTACTATCAGCATTCGGCCGTCAGCCCGCGCGTCGGTGAGACGGACGCCCGCGATGATGTAAATCGCCAGCGGGCTGTCGCCGTCATCGCGGCCATTGAAGGCATCGGCGCTATTCAGCAACTGCTGTTCGGCGGCTTGCAACGTCTCAGCGATGCCGGGCTCAACGTCCCGGCCCGGCGCTTGGATCGTGGCCCGCTGCCCCGGCGCGATGACCCGAACGAGTGCGAGGTCGTATCCGGCCATCTCCTGACGAAGCGACCGCTCGAGTTCGGGAGTGTGGAAGTCATTCCGCGAAGCAAGCGTCAGGTTGCGCGCGACCGACCGCGCAATGCTGGTCAGCTCGCCCTCTTCCTTCTTGAAGTAGCTTTCTTCTATGGTGTGTGCGTCTTCGACGATCTGGCGGGCCGGCTCGCCGAACCACCGGTCTATGCTGCGATTCAAGAGTCCGAACGAAAAGAAGAACAGCAACAGGGCCGGGAGAAGCGAGAGGCCGATCGCGTAGCTTACGAGCCGAGCTTTGAACTTCGAGCCCAGCCGGTTGGCGCGGCGCTCGCGAACGAGTTTCAACACGCTCCTGAGCAGGATGAAGAGCACGGTCACGAAGGCGAGGAAGTTGAGCGTCGTCAGCCCGTACAGCAGAAGCGTCTCGCCGGCGGTGTCGGGCATGAGGAACGGGGTTGGGTTGAACGCGCTCTGGGCGACGAGCGAGAGCATCAAGAGAAGGACGGCCAGCGCGAGAATGATGACCGTAGCGAGCCGTCGCCGGCCGCGCTCGGTGAGGCGTTCGGGTTTGGGTCCAGCGGCTGACATCTTCTGTTCGTCCGGTTCTTTTCGGCGCATCAGCGACCGTCCCTCGCGCCCGAGTTCCTGAGTAGTTTGACGATTGCTTCGTGGCCCGACTTTTCCGCAAATGTCAGCGCGGTCCGCCCTTCGTTGTCAGCGGCATTGACGTCGATGCCTTTTTTCACCAAGAGCTCGACGATCTCGGTGTGACCTTCCGCGGCAGCGATCATCAAAGGGGTAATCCCATTCGTTGTGCTGGAACTCGGGTCTGCCCCACGAGCTATCAAGGTCTGCACGATTTCCATTTGGCCGCGCCCAATCGCAAACATCAACGGGGTCGCGCCCGCACTTGTTGTCGCCTGAAGGTCCGCGCCGCGGGCAAGCAGGAATTCGACCATCTTCAGATCGCCCCGTTCGGCGGTAGCCATCAACGCCGTGGAACCGTCATTCGCCTTGGCATTCACGCTGACACCTTTGGACAAGAGCAACTCCACGACTTCAAACCGGCCATTTATGGCGGCGGGCATAAGGGCGGTGCCTTCACCATTGTTCGTCGCCAACGCGTTTGCGCCGTTTACGAGCAACAGTTTGACGATTTCCGCGTGGCCGAATTCCGAAGCCCAGAACAGCGCCGTCCACCCTTCTTCGTCCCTCTGATCCACGGTGGCTCCATTGGCGAGCAACACCTGCGCCATCTCCTTATCCCCGTTCTCGGCCGATTTAATAAGTGCGGACTTGCCCCACCCGTCTCTCGCGGTTACGTCGGCTCCCTTTGCGAGCCAGGCCTTCACCGCAGCCATGTCTCGATGCTCGGCGGCGAGCAACAACTCAACGCCATCGTCGCCAGCAAGAGTAAAAGACCGATACACCCGGTTGTCACCCGCACCAGCCACCGAGGCAGGGCCCGTCGAAAGCGTCGCCTTGATCCAGGTGCCTCCGGCATCATACTCATACGCCATGGCGGTCTTTTCCTTGACGGAACCATCGGCGCCGTACTCAACCACTTCGATTCTGTTGCCGTAGGGGTCATAGCGGAGCGACGTCTTGGATTGGAGCTTGCCTTCGGAGCTATCCACTACTTCCAGAACATCTCCATTCGTGGCGTACTTGTACTCGATTCTGCTGGTTTCACGCTTCGCGCGCAGCTTGTCGTAGCGCTTCTCCAAGGTTCGGTTTCCCGCGCTGTCGTAGGCGAAAACGTATCTGTGCTCGAACCGGCCGCCGGAACCGAAGTCCACTTGTTCGAGTACATTCCCTCGGCGGTCGTACGTGAGAGTTCGCTTGCTCCTGATCGAACCCTCGCCGGAGTAGGTGACACAGCGACCTTGCAGCCCACGCTTGCCGTAGGCACAAACGTCTTTCTCGGAAACTGACCCGCGCTGATCGAGATCGACTCGTTCGAGGATTCGTCCTTTCGAGTCATACCTGGCGGTCCATTTGTGCGTCAGGCCGCCATGAACATAGTAAGCGCCCTCGACTTGGTTTCCCCGGTCATCGAACTTGCGCCTGTGTCCGGTATCGGGCCGGCCGCCCGCGAAGTAGAGACCCGACTCCAGCGCCCGGCCCTGTTCGTCGTACACGGTGATGTTTACGATGGTAGTTTCCGGCACTTCCACCAAGCTGCCGCCCTGCTCCACCACCCGCCGCGATTCCACTCGCGCGGTGCGAACCGGAGCCCTAATACCGGCTGCCTCTCTGTCAGACTTCTTAGGGCCACCGCCCTGGAAGAGAAGCAGCACGCCAAGAAAGAGACTAGCGCCGATCGTCTGCATGCGACACCCTGTCGCGTGATTCTAACAAACGCAATGATCGAGTTGAAGCAACTGTAGGGTACAGCTTGATACGCTGAACTCCGCTACCTATAATCCTCACTTCATCAACCACCGCACAGAGCACCCTATGCCCATCACAAAGGCTGACGTCGAGAAGATTGCCGAGTTGGCGAGGCTCGAACTAACGCCACAAGAGGCCGACTCGTTCACCGAGCAGCTCGGCTCTATACTGTCGCATATCGAAAAGCTGAACGAAATCGATACCACCGACGTCGCTCCGATGTCGCACTGCACAGTTGGCTCCGACGACGCCGACTACGCGAGGCGCGATGATAAGATCCGGCCAAGTCTCGGCCAGAAGCTCGCCGTCGAGAACGCGCCCGACCCCGAAGCCGGATTCTTCAGGGTCCCCAAGGTCATCGGCGGTTGAAAGGAGACGCGCGCCGGGCTAGCAGAGAATGTCCTCTAAACCTCTCCTCGCTCCTTGCCCGCGCACCGGAGACTAAGTTGGAACTCTCACGACTCACGATCAACACGGTTCACAATCGACTTGCGTCGGGCGAATTGAAGGCGGTCGATTTGTGCGGCGCGGCGCTAGCGCGAATAGAGCGGCTCGCCGGGCTGAACGCTTTCATCACTGTGACCGCCGACCGCGCCCTGGACCGCGCTAAGCAACTGGACCGCGCGATCGAAGCCGGCGAACCGCTTCCCCCTCTGGCCGGAGTGATTCTGGCAGTCAAAGACAACATGGTGATTCACGGCGTGCGGACGACCGCCGGTTCGCGGATTCTGTTCAACTACAGGCCTCCTTACACGGCGACCGCAGTTGAACGGCTCGAAGCCGCCGGCGCCATCATCGTGGGGAAAACGAACCTCGATGAATTCGCAATGGGATCGTCGACGGAGAACTCGGCCTACGGCGTGGTCAAGAACCCGTGGGACACGACGCGAGTGCCGGGAGGCTCATCGGGCGGCTCCGCAGTAGCAGTCGCTTCAGGCATGGCGATGGCGGCTCTAGGATCCGACACCGGGGGCTCGATTCGGCAGCCGGCGAGCTTGTGTGGAGTCGTCGGGCTGAAGCCGACCTACGGCCGCGTGTCGCGATATGGGTTGATTGCGTTTGGTTCCTCGCTCGATCAGATTGGTCCGTTTGCCAATTCTGTGGAAGACATCGCGAAGATCCTGAACGTGATGGCCGGGCGCGACCCGAACGATTCGACATCGAGCAACGTCGACGTCGGCGACTTCGAAGCGGGACTTGGCGCGAGCGTGCGCGGCCTGCGGGTCGGGGTGCCTGGAGAGTATTACGGCGAGGGGCTCGATGCGGAGGTGCGGGCGAGCGTCGAGGCCGCGGTCAAAAAGCTGGAAGAACTCGGCGCCCGGATCATCGACGTGAGCCTGCCGCTGACCGAATATGCGATCCCGGTCTACTACTTGATCGCAACCGCCGAGGCCAGCTCGAACCTCGCGCGATACGATGGCGTGCGCTATGGATTTCGCGCTGAAGAAACGCCGACGCTCAAGGAGATGTACAGCCGGACTCGAGAACAGGGATTCGGCGCCGAGGTCAAGCGCCGCATCATGCTCGGCACCTACGCGCTATCGGCCGGATACTACGACGCCTACTATGGCAAGGCCCAGAAGGTCCGTTCCTTGATCGAGCGCGACTTCCGCACAGCGTTCACTGAGTGCGACGTGATCGCGACGCCGACTTCGCCCACGCCGGCGTTCAAGCTCGGAGAGAAGACCGACAATCCGCTCGAGATGTATTTGTCGGACATCTACACGATCACGGCGAACCTCGCCGGCGTGCCGGGGATATGTTTGCCGTGCGGGCTCTCGTCGAGTGGGCTTCCGATAGGGATCCAGCTACTGGGCCGGCACTTCGACGAAGCGGTACTGCTGCGCGCGGCTCATCAACTGGAGCAGGCGATCGGATTCAGCGCAACGCCAAAGGGCTTATGACCCAGCGGGAGCAAGCTCACCTTCCTGACCTGCTAACTCCTTGGGTTGAGCAGGCTCATTGTCGTCGCGCGATTCAGTCTGATTCTGGTCTCAGGGCTTCTTCTCGCTAAAGCCCTCGCGCGCGGTTTTGTGGACGCCGCCGAGCCATGGCATCATTCGAGAGTTGAAATCCACTCCCGAAACGACTAACCGTTCAGTCATCCGCCCCGCAGACACGTCCGAACCAGGGTTCACCTCGACCGACTCGTTGCTGCTCCTGATGACCATCATCTGGGGCGGGAACTTCACGGCCATCAAGTACTCACTCGTCGAGGGCCTTCTGCCGCTCAGCTTCAACGGGCTGCGGTTCGTAATCGCCTCGCTGACGCTGCTGCTCGTGCTGGTCGTATCAGGCCGAACGCTGAAGGTGACGCGCCGGGACGGCTGGCGCATGTTCGGGTTGGGGATGCTTGCCAACGCGCTCTATCAGTCGTTGTTCATAAACGGCGTCGCCCACACCCGCACCGGCAATGCAGCTTTGATCGTCTCGACCACGCCTTTGTTCACCGCCATCATCGGGCGCATAAGGAACCACGAGCACTTCACGGCGAAAGGCGGGGCGGGGTTGGTGCTAGCGTTTGCGGGCATCGTTCTCATCGTCATCAGCGGCGGGAGCGAGATCGAGTTCGGAACGAACCTGCTGGGCGATGGCCTCCTGATAGCGTCAGTCATCTGCTGGTCGCTGTACACCGTCGGGGCCAAGCGGTATTTGCACGCCTATGGCCCGATGGCGGCGACCGCTTTCATGATGATCACGGGAACGCCGGTGTTCCTGGTGATCTGCGCGCCGTCGCTTCTCCGCCAGAACTGGTCCGCCGTTAGTCCCCTTGCGTGGGCTGGCCTCGCTTACAGCGCATTTCTGGCCATTGCATTGTCGCACTCGATTTGGAACTACGGCGTCAGGAAGATTGGCTCAACGCGGACGGCGATCTACTCGAACATAACTCCGGTGACGGCGCTCGTCGTCGCGTGGGTGGCGTTAGACGAGACTCCGACTCCCGGACAGATTCTTGGCGCGCTCGTGATCTTCACCGGTCTCTACCTGGTGCGCCACGGGCTCATAGCCGTCGCGCCACCCGAAGAAGTCGAGGAAGAGATGGAAGAGGCCACGCTTGGGCCAGGCAAGGTCTGATCGTTCTCAACTATCGCGGCTTCTTGTCCACGACAAGCCGATGGTCAAGATTGGCGACGCGCCAACCGGTTGCAAAGACCATCCGGGCGATCCGCTCCATCTTGTCGAAGTCTATCTTGTCCACGTCATCGGTCGCCCGGTGATAGTCGCGGTGGACGCCGGTGAAGTAGAAGATGATCGGGATGCCGTGCTTCGCGTAGTTGTAATGGTCGGAGCGATAGTAGAAGCGCTGCGGATGGCCTTCGTCGTTGTAGGTGTAGTCGAACCGCAGGCGCGCCGTATCCGCGTTGGTCTGCTCGCTCAGTGTATTGAGCTCGGTTGAGAGCTTGTCCGCTCCGATTATGTACACCGAATCTCTGTCAGTCAGCTCCTTGTCGCGCGCGTCGGTGTCGCCCGGCGGCCGCGTCCTTCCGATCATGTCGATGTTGAAATCGGCGACGAGCTTTTCCAGAGGCACGACCGGTTCGTAGTCGGTGTTGAACTCGGAGCCGAACAGTCCCATCTCTTCCCCAGTGTGGAAGACAACAAGGACGGACCGGCGGGGCCGTGGACCGATTGAAAAAGCCTGGGCGATCTCCAGGACGGCGACGGTTCCCGATCCATCATCGTCTGCGCCATTGAACACCTCGCCGGTGTCGCCGGTTTTCAGGTGATCGTAGTGGGCGCTCAACACCACATACTGGTCCTTGAGCTTGGGCTCGGAGCCTTCGAGAATCGCCACTACGTTCTGCGCGGGCGGAGCTACCTTCACATCGACCTTCATTCTGATCGCCACCGTCGCCGCGACCGCCGCCGGTTTGAGCGGTTTGCCACCGGGCGCGGTAAGGTCTGCTTCCGCAACGCCGATTGCCGCGGCCATCGCCTTGATCAAAGCGGGCCCAGCGAAGATCGTGGAGAGAGTCTTGCCCGATGCGCTCGGTTTGGGCGGCAACGTCGCGTCCTCGTGAAGTAAATAGTCCCTCAGTTGCTTCCACGCGATGAGTGACTGAGGAGGGGCGACAACGATTAGCCCAGTCGCGCCGTGGGCGAGCGCGGCCTGCTCCGCTTGCTCTTCGTCGCCGAGCGCAGTTCCCTTCAGCGAATCCGGAAGCCCGGATACCGCGAAGGCGATCCTTCCGCTGACATCGAGTCCCGCATAATCGTCGTGTTTGTTCTTCGGGGAGGAAATCCCATATCCGACAAACACGAGCCCGCCCACGGCGTTAACGTCGGTCGGCGAGAGCATTGCAAAATCATCGGCGTACTTGAACTCGTTCGCCGTACCGCCCGAGTTGATAACGACGCTGCTCTTTGACAAGTCGACCGATCGAATCGACAGCGGCACCTTCTGAAAGAAGGACCCGTCACTCGCGGCCCCGCGAAAGCCGTACGACTCGAGCTGCGATGCCAGGTACCGGGCTGCTATGCGGTTGGAAGGACTCAAGGTGTAACGGCCGCCAAGTTCGTCGGATGCGAGGAAGCTCAGGTGTTTCTTTAGATCGCGCACGGTTATGCTCGAAGTGGCTTCCGGCGACGGCAAGGGCAAGCTACCGGCCGATTGGGCCGGCGCTGCCATCAGCGCCAGCAGCATCAGAAGCGTCACCATATTGTGAGACGTACGACGATGATTCATGGGTCTCCTCTTGTACCCTGTGTATTGACCAAGACGCCGGATTGACCGAAACGGCCTCTTCATCCAATCCGCGACTTCATTCCTTCTTGATCGTCTTGCCGCTGGCATCGACCGGCCCAACCACGACCGTCGTCAGTCGCTCCGGATCCAGATACCTCCGGGCTACTCGCGCGACGTCATCGGCCGAGATTGCTCGAATCATCTCCGGGTACCGCTCCAGGTAGTCGAAGCCCAGGCCGTAGACCTCGGTATCGATCAAGAACTCGGCAATCTGTGGGTTGGTCTGAAAATCGAACACGAAGTTCCCGGTGAGGTAATCAACGGCTGCCTGCACCTCGTCGGCGCTGACCGGTTCGCGCACTATCCTGGCAATCTCGGCCCGAATGCCGGCGACCGCGCGCTCCAGATTCTGAGGCGCGGTCCCGATATAAGCGACAAACCGGCCCGGGTCGATTCCGGCGCTCGACGTAATATTGCTGAAGGTCGAGTAGGCGAGCCCCTGCTCGTCGCGCAACACCCGAGGTATCCGAGACGTGAAACCGGGGCTCGAACCGAGTATCGTGTCCATCACCAGCAGTGCGTAATAGTCCGGGTTCGTGCGTTCGACACCGACGTGACCTACGAAAATATTCACCTGCTCCTTCTCCGCGGTGACGAACTTCTGAACCGGCTCGCGCTGGCGGACGGGTTTCATGACTTCGGGCGCCCTGAAACCGGCTGCCGACGCCCAATTCGCGAATGCGTCTTCAACCTGGCTCGTAACCGCGTGGGCGTCGACATCCCCAACGATCGCGACGATCGTGTTGTTAGGTACGTAGTATCGTTGATGAAACGAGACCACGTCGTCGCGCGTGAGCCTCTGCACGGTCTCCAGGTAGCCGATAGATGGGCGATGCTGGGGCGTGCCTTTGAAAACCAGCTCGTTAAACACGTCCGATGCCATTACACGAGGAAGATCAAGCCGGCTTTTTATCTGAGCGGCGCGCCGCTCCTTGTGCAGTTCAACCTTGTCGCCGGGGAAGGCAGGGTTAATCAGGAGGTCGGCGGCGATCGAAAGTCCGATGGCGAAATCCTTCGCCAGCAGCGATATCATCACGCCGCTCGCCTGGTAATCGCTGGCGGTACCGATCCGGCCGCCGACCGATTCAATCGCCTCGGCGATCTGTTCGGAACTCCGAGTTGTAGTGCCTTCATCCAATACTTCAGCGATCAGAGAGGCGAGGCCCGCCTTTTCGCCGGGTTCGAATCTTGACCCGGCACGAACTACCGCGTTGATCACCACCGAAGGAACTGAGTGCTTCTCAGAGATCAAGAGAGTCAGCCCGTTTGGAAGAACAAGCCGTTTGACGTCGAGATGAATGCCCTGGCCGGCGGAGCGTCGATTCCTGGCGGCCGCACTTGAGTCGTCCGCCGTCGAGTGGCTTCCTGCGCGTGGTCCGTCCGACCTGAACGCTGATTTACCCACGCGCGCCCGGACGGCCATACTCGGATGAGGCTGAGCCTCGCGCATTAAGCCGCTTCCGGGAGGAGACCCCTGGCCGTCCGTCAAGAAGCCGATGGTTCTGTTGTCTTCCGATAGATACTCTCGCGCGGCCCGCGCCAGATCGTCGCCGGTGACGGCCCAGATGTTATCCACCATCGTGGCCAGGTACTTGTAGCCGCGCGAGGCGAACGGAAGATGTTTCGCGATCGCTATCGTCTCGTACTGGCCCAAGAGTATGGCCTGATGGAGCGGCTCTTCGTTGCTGAGCACGAGGTCGGCCTCGATCTGCCGCTTGGCTTTCTCGATTTCCGCCAAGGAGACGGCTTGGGCCTTTAACCTTTCCACCTCCTCGAGTATGGCGCGCTCAACGTCGCCGGGGCGGAAGCTTGGCTTTAGTTCAGCCTGAATGTAAAACAGCGACGGGTCGATGTGATCACCGAACGTCGCCCTCGCGAGCGTAACCGACCTGTCCTTCTCCACTAGTCGGCGATACAAGCGCGACGCCTTACCGGTCGACAAGATGTTCTCGGCTACGTGCAGCGCATAGGAATCAGGATGACCCACAGGCGGCGCGTGGTAGCCAATCAGCAGCCGCTCGACCGGAGTCTTCCTCCTGACGACCACGCGTTTTTCGCCACGCTGCGGCGGTTCAATTGTTGTGAGCGGTCGCGTCTCGGGCCCGGCCGGTATGTGACCAAAGAGCCTCTCGATTTTCGCCAGAGCCTCGCCGGTGTTGAAGTCGCCGGCCAGCACTACGACTGCATTTCTTGGGTGATACCACTTGTCGTAGTAGGCCTTCATGTCGGCTGCGGTAGCCGATTCCAGGTCCTGAAGCCACCCGACGGTCGGCCAGTGGTATGGATGCTCTCTGAAGGCCGTGGCCCAGACTTCGTTCTCGAGCGCTTCCCATGGGCCGTCCAGCCCGATTCTCAATTCCTCCTGGACGACTCGTTTCTCAAGCTCGAACTCCTCAACGGCGAACGTGGTGTGGCGCATCCGGTTGGCCTCAATTTCCAGAGCGGCTTCCCATCGATCCGACGCGAAGGTGAAATAGTACGCGGTGTAATCCAGCCAGGTGAATGCGTTGTTTGCGCCCCCGTTCCGAAGCGTGATCTGGTCTATCTCGCCCTTCTTGTAGCGGTTGGTACCCTTGAAGAGCATGTGTTCCAGGAAGTGCGATTTCCCTGTTTGCCCCACTTCCTCATTCCTCGACCCGACGCGGTACCACATCATCGTTGCGACGAGCGGTTTGTCGTGGAGTTCTTTGGTGATCACCGTAAGGCCATTGGGCAAGTGGGCCTTCTGGACGCCGCGGGTGACGAATGGCTCTCTGTCAACCTGGCTGTCGTTCGCAGAGTCTGCATATGCTGCAATAGTCATGATGCTAATGAAAAGCCGGGGGTGATGTCGTCCACTCGCAGTGCCGCGTTAACTCCGACCGCGTTTGCCAGCGGTTGGGTCAAAGATTCTAGTGGCCCGCCAGACCGAGTGTCAAACTCGCGGCGATTCGGGCCCAGTCGCCGCGCAGTAGGATGAGGGCAGCAAGTTGAAACGCCTGATTCAACGGCTCGATGGGTGTCGCTCGTCGGGATCGAAAGTCTCATTGAGGCTTGATTTCTGCCCTTTCGCTGTAGATACTTGTGCGTGCGCTAGAGGGCTGATTGGGCGGATCGAGTCTGAACCTAAAGGAATGGCCGCCCGGCCCGGATCCCGTCGAAACATCGGTGAGAACCCTATGAATGCCGGAGGAACAACGATTCGTAGCGTGTCTGCCGGGCTCGGGAGCGGACACTTGACCTGAGTAGAACACCAAAACAGCCCGCGTGAGGTTGTGGCGGGTCACAGGAGACAGATGACTAAGGCAGAACTCGTAGAAGAAGTGGCTCGCGCAGCCGATTTGAACAAGCGCGATGCTGAGGTGATAGTGGAAACCGTCTTCGGCTCGATAATCGGCGCGCTGCACAGGGGCGAGAAAGTCGAGCTCCGAGGCTTCGGCAGTTTCCGAACGCGAGAACGGGGGCCCCGGCGCGGCCGGAATCCCAAGACCGGTGAGCCGGTCGATGTGCCCGCCAAGCGTGTGCCGTACTTCAAGCCCGGTAAGGAACTCAAAGAGTACTTCACTGAAAGCCCGGCAGGTGGGGGCGAAAAAGCGGACACGGCAGGCCCCGCCGCGGCAGGATGGAGCGAGGGAGCCGGGGCCGCCGCCGATCCTCCCGCGGCCACTCACGAAGGCTCGGGTGGTCAGAATTAACCCCGTCGGGATTTGACCGTTGAGTTGGGCGATGCGTTCTCGCCACCGGCGGCGTCGAACTCATGCAGGCTGGGCGTTGTCACTTGCGCGGTCGGTGTAGGTCTAATGATCTTAGAGGTAATGACCGCCCCTGTCCCCGCCGGGCTGAACCCAACGAATCGGCGCACATTCAGAACGAACAAAACTTCAAAGAGTCGTTGCGCGCCCGGCGAGAATCCGAATGAACACGAAAAACCGAGAGAGCACCAACGGCGGCGACCGGCGCAACGGTCGCGAGAGGCGTAAGAACGAGAGAAGAGGACCCGACCGCGTCAAGGGAAAGGCTGCGCTCACGACGCGCAAGTCACAGCGGCGACGCCGGCCGCGCAGGACATGAACATCGGCGCCACGATTCGGCGCAACTACGTGCCCGATTCCCAGCTATTCATGTACTCGATCATCTCGGAGCTCAGCTTGTCGATCTTGATTCCCATCGCGTCGAGCTTTAAGGACGCGATCTCCACGTCCACTTCGTCGGGCAGCAGGTGAACACCGGGCGCGAGAGTCTTGTGATTCTTTACGAGGTACTCGCACGATAGCGCCTGGTTAGCGAAGCTCATGTCCATCACCGACGCCGGATGACCCTCGGCAGCGGCAAGGTTGATCAACCGTCCCTCGCCCAGCACGATGATACGCGCGCCCGACTCTTTCAATCTGTACTCTTCAACGAAAGGCCGCAGTTGATTGTGGGCGTCGCTCATGTCCGCAAGGGCCACCAGATTCAACTCGACGTCGAAGTGCCCTGAATTGGCTACTATTGCGCCATCGTGCATCCGCCCGAAGTGCTCGGCGTCGATGACGTGCCGGTTCCCGGTGACGGTTATGAAGATATCGCCGATTGGCGCCGCGTCCGACATCGGCATCGCGCGAAAACCGTCCATCACAGCTTCGATGGCCTTGATCGGATTCACCTCGCAGACGATGACGTTTGCGCCGAGGCCGCGGCCTCGCATTGCTACGCCCTTGCCGCACCAGCCGTAGCCCACGACGACCAGCACGCGGCCCGCCAGCAGAATGTTGGTCGCACGGATGACGCCGTCGAGGGTTGACTGGCCTGTGCCATAGCGGTTATCGAAAAAGTGTTTGGTCTGGGCGTCGTTCACCGCGATCGCCGGCCACGTCATCCGCCCGCTCTTCTCCAACGCGCGCAGCCGAACCAACCCGGTCGTCGTCTCTTCGGTGGTTCCTATGATTCGATCGAGCAACTCCGGCCGCTCTTTGACCAGGGTTGCCACAACGTCCGAGCCGTCGTCGATTATGAGGTCCGGTTCGTGATCCAGCGCCATTCGAACGTGCTTGTTGTAGGTCTCAGTGGATTCACCTTTGATCGCATAAACCGGAATGCCGTACTCGGCGACCAACGCCGCCGCTACGTCGTCCTGTGTTGAGAGGGGATTCGATGCGATCAAGACGGTGTCGCCGCCGCCCGCCTTGAGGGCGCGGGCGAGATTCGCGGTCTCGGTCGTTATGTGACAACACGCGACGAGCTTCTTGCCTTCGAGAGGGCGCTCGCGTTCAAATCGCTCGCGGATCAAGGTCAGCACGGGCATTTCGCGCTCGGCCCACTCAATCCGCTTCCGCCCGGCCGCAGCCAGACCGATGTCCTTCACGTCGTAGTTCTGCACTTGTGTGCTGCTAGTCATCATTGCTCTCCGTTCGCTCTTACTGCTCCCTTTCGCAAACAAGGGCGGCCATCAGGCCGCCCTTGTCTTAGCGTGCGATGTCCTTGATCTCAGCGCAGCGCCTGCGAGCCAGGCTTAAACTCCCGCCGCGCGCCGCAGATCGTCTGCCTTGTCCGTGCGCTCCCAGGTGAATTCCGGTTCGTTGCGCCCGAAGTGACCATAAGCCGCAGTCATTCTGAAAATGGGCCGGCGCAGATTCAAGCTCTCGATGATTCCACGGGGCGTGAGTCTAAAGTGCTCGCGCACCAAAGCAGCCAGCTTCGTTTCGTCGATCCTGCTTGTTCCACGCGTGTCGACCAGAATTGAAATCGGCTCGGGTATTCCGATGGCATAGGCGAGCTGAACCTCGCAACGCTCGGCGAGCCCCGCCGCGACGATGTTCTTCGCAATATACCGCGCCATGTAGGACGCCGAGCGGTCCACTTTCGTCGGGTCCTTACCGGAGAATGCACCGCCCCCGTGCGCACCTGCCCCGCCATAGCTATCCACGATTATCTTCCGGCCGGTGAGCCCGGTGTCTCCTTGCGGCCCGCCGATGACGAACCTCCCCGTAGGGTTAATGTAGAACTTCGTCTCGCCGTCCATCATCTCGCCGGGCACGACCGGTCCGATGACGTGATTAACCACGTCCTCGCGTATCTGCTCGTTGCCGATGCGCTCCGAGTGCTGAGTTGATATCACGACGGTTGTGACGCGCACCGGCTTGCGGTTGACGTACTCGACGGTCACCTGAGACTTACCGTCAGGCCTCAGGTAATCCAGCAACCCTTCCTTGCGCACGTCGGCGAGCCGGCGAGTGAGCTTGTGTGCGAGCAGGATCGGCATGGGCATGAGTTCGGGGGTCTCGTTGCACGCAAAGCCGAACATCATTCCCTGGTCTCCGGCGCCGCCGGTGTCGACTCCCATCGCGATGTCGGGCGATTGCGTATCGACTGCGGTGATCACGCCGCAGGTCTCGGCGTCAAAGCCGTACTTCGCGCGCGTATACCCGATATCGCGGATCGTCTCGCGGGCGACCCTGGCGTAGTCGATGTGGGCGCGGGTAGTTATCTCGCCCGCGACGACGACTAATCCGGTAGTGAGGAGCGTTTCACAAGCCACGCGGCCCTCCGGATCTTCTCGGAGAACCGCGTCGAGCACCGAATCGGATATTTGATCAGCCATCTTGTCGGGATGCCCTTCGGTCACCGACTCGGACGTAAACAAGTGCCTGTTATCCGTTCCCACTAAGTTAATGCCTCCCTCGGTTTTCTTTGCTGAGGTGGGTATGAGTGCGTCAGCCGCGCTTAACGCTTCCTCAAAAGCACGTGAATCTAACAGACGACAAATTGTGGTGTCAAGGTGAGCCTCGCGCGTTCTGTGCGGTTGGGGCGCTGCGTCTTGTACGTCGTACTTGTACCGTGCCGCAGAACCGCTGAAACGCCGTGACGCAGGAGGCTGTCGGAATAACGACGTGCCTCTTCGTAGTAACGAATTCATTCGTTCTGCTTGTTCGGAAATGCGTGTCTCGCCAACGTGGGAACGAATGAATTCGTTACTACGAAGGGTGATTCCGACAGCTTCCGAGGTCAACGCACTGCAAGCGAGCACGGGTTGGGGGGGTGCCGCAACCTCACCCTTGCGCAGATGGACTCCACTCGAAACTACTCGTACCTGAGCGCCTCGATCGGGTCTAATCGCGCCGCCTTCATCGCGGGCCACATTCCGAACACCAGCCCGACGCTCATCGAGACGACCAGGCCCAGCACCGGCGCCCACGACGGAACGTACACCGGCAGAATCAGGTTCACCAGCAAGCTGAACATCCAACCGATCATGATTCCGAGCAATCCGCCCGAGCCCGTCAGCGCCATTGCTTCGACCAGAAACTGAGAAAGAATGTCGCGGCGCCGGGCCCCGATCGCCTTTCGCACACCGATCTCTTTTGTCCGTTCGGTGACCGACACGAGCATTATGTTCATCACGCCGATGCCGCCGATCAATAAGCCGACGCTCGAGATCGCGAACATCAGCATCGCTATCCCGCCAGTGATCTGGTGAAACCGCTCGGTGATCGAGTCGGGAGTAGACAATCCGAAGTTGTCCTCCTTGCCGAACGGCACTTCGCGGCGAATTCGGAGAAGGCTGCCTATCTCCTCTATGGCCTGGCTCAGCTTGCCGGGCTCGGCTTGCGCCATCACGAAGTGGTCCTTCTCCTGCGGGTACAGCTTTCTCATCGTTTCGTAAGGCGTGTAGACGGCGCGATTCTGATTCCCGCCGTCGTTCTCGGTCATGAAGAAGTTGTCCAGCTTGGCGAGCACGCCGATGACGGTGAAGGGCTTGTCGTTGACCAGTATCTCTTTTCCCAGCGCCTCAACGTGAGGGAAGAATTTGTCTGCGATGTCGGCGCCGATCACGCACACATCCGCGCGGTGGAGGTTCTCGGTCTCGTTAAAGAACCGGCCCTCGCTGACGTCGACCGACGCCATGCGTTCGTATTCGGGAAGCGTGCCCTGGACCTGCGTCACGTAGAGCTCTTCGTCGCGATAGCGGACCTTTGCGACTTCGTCCGGGCTTAGAAACGGCGCTACGTACTTCACCGACGGGCACTGCTCCTTGATAGCCATCGCGTCTTCGTAGCTTATCGGCTTGCGCATGCGTTCTTCCCGGGTCAGCCTTCCGATATGCATCCCCGGGGTGAATTTATATACGAAGATAGTGTTGGTGCCGAAGACTTCGATCTCGTTCTTGAACTTCTGATCGAGGCCGGCGATGAACGAGGCGATGACCATCACCGTCACTGTGCCTATCACGACGCCGAGTACGGTTAGGAATGACCGAAATTTGTGCTCACGCAGCGTCGTCAACCCCATCCAAATGCTCTCTCTTAAGTCTTGCCGTTTCATTCGAGTTCAATCACCAGGTTATTCCGATCGCAGCGCGACGATCGGATCGAGCTTCGCCGCCTTCCACGCGGGATAGATGCCAAAGAACAGCCCGATGCTCGCCGAAACCGACAGCGCCAGCGCCGTCCAGAATACCGGCAGCGCGGTCGGCACCGAGAAGATCAGCGTCCCGAGCTTCGCGAGCCCATACGCAATAGCTACACCCAGGCAGCCTCCACACAGCGACAGCACCACCGATTCCGCCAGAAACTGCTTGAGAACGTCGCGGTGGCGCGCGCCGAGAGATTTCCGTACGCCAATCTCTCGCGTCCGTTCGGTCACCGACGCGAGCATCATGTTCATCACCACGACTCCGCCTACGACCAGAAAGATCGAAGTCACACCAATCGTGACCAGCGAGATTGTTCCGAATATCTTCTCCCGAAAGCCATTGATCGCGTCTGAGGTAACGATCCCGAAATTGTCGGGATCATCGTACTTCAGGTGCCTTCGCGCGCGCAGGATCGAGCGGACCTCATCCTGGGCGAGCCCGATCGTCTCCGGGCCGGTCGCCGCGACTTTGATCGAGAGCCACCCACGCGACCCGTAGATCTTCTGAAACGTGGATATCGGAATGAGAACGAAGCTGTCCTGGGGCTGGCCGAAGACCGTGCCGATCTCCTGGGCGACTCCGATGATGCGGAACGGCCGCCCGTCAACCTTGATCTCTTTGCCCATTGGATCGACAGTCGGGAAGAACTGGTTGACGATCTCATTGCCGACGAAGCACGTGTAGTGGCTGTTCTCTTCGTCCTCGCGGCTGATGTATCTGCCGGTCGCGACCTTGATGGTGTCGATGTCGACCATGTTGTGCGAGACGCCGCGAACTCGGATCTCCTCGAGGGTCTTCGTGGCGTACTTCACGTCGCCTGATCGCCCGGCAGCGATCGCCGCGTCGCGCACGTACACCTTGTGTTCGGTGATGGCCCGCCAGTCATCACGCGTGATTTCCTTGTTCTTCTTGTTTCGATCCAGGTACTCCTGAAGACTGGTGACCAGTCCCAGCTTGTTCACGACAAACGCGTTCGAACCGAGATCCGCGACCTTCTCGTCGAAGTACTTATTGAATCCCTCGATCAATGTCACGACGACGATCACGGTCGCCACACCGAAGATGATACCGAGCAGCGTAAGAAATGAGCGCAGCTTGTGCGCGTTGATGGCGCCTGCCGCCAGGCGAAGCGCTTCGATGAAATTCATGGGTGCTCTCTCGACCTCGCGTGATCTGAAACTTGCGACCTGCCGTCGCCGCTCTTTCAAACGAGACATGGGGTTGGTAAGTTCAATGAATCTGGCGGCTACGGGAAGCGATGAGCGGTGGCGATTCATCGCGCGGGCTCGTCAAACCGCGTTCCGGCAGGGTGACTGGATGAGTAAGCCCGGCGAGGCGTGATCTGTTTGCTCGTGTGATGATTGAAGCGCTCGCCGGTCCGGAATAGACTCAGCACGCTGTCTTGTCTTCAGTACGCCGCGACCAAGCTCCGCGAAGCCCCGACCGGGCTGACTCGCGAGACAACCGAACTGGCAATGTACGAGTTGAACCGCGCCCGTCGTTCGAACTGGAGACGGAACTAGCGGTCGCCTGCCGCGTCATTCCGTAGTCTTCACAGTTCGCGCCCGGCGGGGGCGATAAGGTCGGAGTTTTCGCACGAGCCTGTGCGATGTAGCACTGATGTAGGCGGGGACCTTCACCGGAAACAACCTCGCCACCTGCGCCTCTTTCCTCGCTTGCAAGACGGCCGCAACCTCCAGCAGCTTACCGCACTGTTGCAGGTGCTCTCTCATGAATCCCCGGCGAGATACCAACTTGACGATCTCGGCCTCGAGCGCTTCCAGGTCATGCCAATCGCCTATTCGGTCCTGCAAGGCCTTCAGCCAAGCGAGCGCGCGCGCCGCATCGCCGTAACCCAGCACAGAAACCGTCTCGAACAAGTACCTGAGCCGCTTCGCCGCGATTCGAAGCTGGTGGAGGTCTCGTGGATCGGTTGAAGGATGAGACTGCGCGGCGAGGGCCAGAAATTCCGCCAGCCGCTGCTCGATCCTGCTTGCCCCGCGAGCCGCGATTTGATTCTCGTCGGGAAACGGCGCTGCTTCGCGACTCGAAGCCGCATCGACCACGGCAACGACGTGAGGGTTAAGAGGTCCATCGGCGGCCATCCTGTCTTCACCCGCTGATACTGCCGCGCGCCCCGGCGCCCGCAGGCCGAGTCTCGACGCGATGTCCGCGAGCCTGACCTTTTCAAAGAAGCCTTTGTCTCTTTCCATCAGCCTGACGCGGTGGCTCTGCAACCCCGCTTTAAGAAGCTCAAGGTGCGGACCACGCAGCCGGTGACGCGCAGAGAATTCCGATTCTACCAGTGCGGTGAATACGTCGTAGTTCCGTACACGCGACAGTCTGCGCCGCCATCTCCGCAGGGTTCGCTTGCTACGCCGGACGTCCATCGGGTCCGATTCGGTCTGAAGCAGGTCGAGAGAAGCCTGCAGCCGCCTCGTAGTAACTCGGGTCTTGTGGACGGCCTCGACGTCGGTCGTTTGGAGCACCATTCGGTGGTGCAGCTCAAGAGCTTCGATGTGAGCAGTTATGACCTCTCTCAGGGTACGGGGCCCGACAGCGAGCGGCGCGCCGGTGATCGGCCCGGCTAAGGCAGGAAGCTGGGGGGGCTCGCCTTGTTGTTCCGGGCTATCTACCGAGGACGCTTCAGCGAGCGCGGGCTGGTTTCCGGGTCCTGCGTCTAACATCGCCGAAAGCTTACTAGCTCCGTTCACGGCGCGCAACGCCGGGGATTGGGCGGTGATTGGCGAGATTGGGAGGCGAAATGCCCTCGACGCCCTCGGTGGTGAAGCGAGGGATGACAGCAATGCGGGCAGGGACCAGCCGACGCCGTGCTCACGCGCCGCCAGCCCGAATTTGCTTGCGTGCAAGTCGCTGCTGGGATAGAAAGACAGATCACTCACAGGCCGAACAGACACGTTTTCCGAAGGAGCACACGCATGCTAAGGAAGACTCTCCTGACGTTGCTATTTGCCGCCGCGGGACTCGCCGTTACCATCCAAACCGCGCCTAACCAAAACGCCAGAGGCCAGGGACGCGGCACCGCGAGCCCCGAACTGATCGTCCGCCGAAACACGATCGAAAATGAACTCCAATCGATCGCGATCGTCGAGCGAAAACTCATGATCCCGATGCGCGACGGCAAGCGCATGGCCGCCGACGTCTATCGCCCGAAGGACACGTCGAAGAAGTACCCGGCGATCTTCGTTCGAACCCCGTACAACTTCAACTTCTGGGACGTGCGTCTCGGCGCGCCGCGCGATATGACCAACGAGCTCGAGGCGGTGAAGCGCGGGTACGCCTTCGTCGAGATGAACGAGCGCGGTCACTTCTTCTCCGAAGGGAACTATGACATCCTCGGCCCGCCCCTCAGCGATGGCGTCGACGAGTTGTCCTGGATAGCCAAACAACCCTGGTCGAACGGCAAGGTCGGCACGATCGGATGTTCGTCGACTGCCGAATGGCAACTGGCGGTTGCCGCGCAGGGTCATCCGGCTTATGCGGCGATGATACCTCAGGGATTCGGCGCCGGGGTTGGTCGCGTTGGGCCCTACTACGAGCAGGGGAACTGGTATCGCGGCGGCGCGGTCCAGATGCTGTTCATCGCGTGGCTCTACGGCGAGCAGAATCAGGTGCGGCCGATGTTTCCGCCGGGCACTTCGCAGGAGGAGTTGATTCGCGCGTCCAAGTCGTTCGACCTCGCGCAGCAGTTGCCCTCGGTCGACTGGTCGAAGGCGCTGAGTCACCTTCCGGTGATGGACATCATGAAAGCCGTGGACGGACCGCACGGAATCTTCGCCGACTCGATGCCGGTCGATACGGGAGGCGCGATGATAAAGCGCGCGCCGAACGATCCGGCCTGGTACAAGGGCGGGTTGTGGCATGACAACATGCCCATCAACGTGCCGGGATTCTGGTTCATGTCGTGGTACGACGTGTCGGTAGGTCCGAACCTTGCGGCATACAATCACGTTCGCAAGACGGCCAAACCGGAGATCGCCAATCAGCAGTACGCGGTGATCGCGCCGACGCTTCACTGCGCCTACAAGCGCGCAACCGAGAACACGGTCGTCGGCGAGCGAAGTGTGGGCGACGCGCGTTTGAACTACGACGAGTTGACTTATGCGTGGTTCGACTTCTTTCTCAAGGGAGAGGCGAACGGCATCCTCGAAAAGATGCCGAAGGTCCGCTACTACACGATGGGGCTCAACAAGTGGCAGACTTCGGACAGTTGGCCCCCTCGCGGCGCACAACCGATGACGTTGTTTCTGTCCAGCGGCGGCAGAGCTAATACGCTCAACGGCGATGGAACGCTTAACGATGCGCCTCCGGCAACAGACAGCCCTGACGAGTTCGACTATGATCCGATGAACCCGGCGCCGTCATACGGCGGCAACGTCTGCTGCACGGGGAACGCGGTGCGAGGCGGCGCTTTCGACCAGCGCAAGATGGAGGAACGATCGGACATTCTGGTTTACACCACCGAGCCGTTGAAAGAAGGGATCGAGGTGAGCGGTCCAATCGAGGTGACGCTCTACGTGTCGTCAGACGCGAAGGACACGGACTTCACGGTGAAGCTGATCGACGTGTATCCGGACGGGCGGGCTTACAACCTGGATGAGACGATCCAGCGAATGAGGCATCGGGACGGGTACGACAAGCCGCTGACGTGGATGGAGCCGGGGAAGGTGTACAAGGTGACGCTGCAGCCGATGACGACGAGCAATTACTTCGAGGCAGGTCATCGGATTCGAATTGAGGTCTCGAGCAGCAATTTCCCGCGCTTTGATCGCAACCTGAACACCGGCGGGAAGAACTACGATGAATCGAGAGGCGTGATCGCGCACAATGCGGTGCATCATTCGAAGCCGTATCCGTCCGAAGTCCGAATCACCGTGGTGAAGAAGTAGAGGCAGGCATTTGTCGTATGCTCAAATCCCTCGTCGTCCGGTGAATCTCATGGACCTGAAAGGCGTATTTCAGTTCGTCTCAACCCGCGTTCGGGATGCGGCACTGAAAGCCGCCGCCCAGTTGAATCAACTTGGCATCCGTCATGCGCTGGCAGGGGGGCTCGCGGTCGGCGCCCACGGATACATTCGAGCCACGACGGATGTGGACTTTCTGGTGGGAGAAGAGGCGTTTGAACACCACGGATCGCTGGTGGCTTTCAAAGCAGGTGTTCCGATCGAAGTGGATGGTGTGCGAATAGATTACCTGTCGCCCGTCTCACTCGGTCCGCAACTGGAAGACGTACTTAATGACCCTCCCATGAACGAAGGCCTGGCCATCGTTCCTATCGAGGTACTAATCTACACGAAACTCCTGGCGAAACGGCGGAGAGACCTGGTGGATGTCGTCGAGCTTGTTAAAGTCGGCGCGAACGTGAATCTCGTGCGAGACTATCTCAAGCAATATGCGAGTGATCTTGTTCCATCGTTTGAGGAATTGGTCAATGAGGCGCTTGGCGAATGACACATCCGATTCGGGGTGACGCTGATAGAAGTATATCCGGGCGAACGGACCTACAATCTGGACGAAACGATTCATCGACCGGGATTCGGAACGCACGACGAACTTCGACAGTGACCGCTATCTGCCGTCTCATGATCGCCCGGCAACCTTTCAGAGTTGTTCCATCCGAGTGACGATCCAACCCTCGCTTGAGTCCTGATTCGTACCGGCCCTCGCCCGAAACAAAAGCACGATCGCCTGCTTGAAAGTCATGCTATGATCACACGGTTTCTTAAACCTCAGGAATCCAGTACACCAACCGCGAAAAGGAGAAAAAGATGGCTTGTTCTATGGAGATGCTCAAAGTTATCACGCTGCAAAAGCCAAAAGCCGCGATTCCGAGCGGGATGAAGGTGACTGCCCTCACCGGACCTGGCACGACTCAATCTGCGCCGGCTTCGCCGGTGCTGGCGGTCGGCGGTTTCACGCTTTGGCCAATGAGCTACCTTGATAACCGCGTCAGCTTCGGCATGGTCATGTATGACCCGAAGTGGAAGGTCGTGAACACGGTTGAGAAGCGCGGCGCGCGGTACATCTACAAACTCACGCTCGACGCCAAGGGTCAGTCGGCGACTTTTTGGGGCCAGTCGGACCAGAAGGTGACGATGTCGCTCGACGAGATTTGTCGATTGCTGTAGTAGATTCGCTGTCGCCTCCGATGTTCGTCGAACGCGGCAAGCGAGCGGCAGGTCATTACCGAATCTGATCATCTTTGGTCATCGCTCGCAGGCTCAGGTCAGTTCGCGGTTGAACCCTCGGGCCTCACTGTTTTCGCATTCGGTTCCATCATCAACTGATGCCACCGACGATAAGCGCCGAACGCGACGACAGGGAGAACCATAAATAAGGGGATGAGCAGTACGAAGAGTGCGTGCTCCCAGAAATCAGAGCCCTGCCGGTACGCGCCATTTGCGAGCGGAATTGCAAGGGTCGTCGAGTAATACACGAGGAGCGGAAATGCCGACCGTCGGGGGAGACCCGAACCGTTTCCCGATCCGATTCTCTCGCTGACCAACCACAACAACAGCAGGAATCCAAAGTAGACAAAGATGCCTTCGACGCGGTGAAGCTGTCCCTGATTCAACGATCCAGCCTCGGCGGGCGTCTCCCGCGTCAGCAACGCGACTGAGATGCGGGTAGCGTTCGCAGCGAGCGTAACAAGGTACGCGATCAGGGCCGCAGCCGGGATGTGTGCCCAGCCCACGGTCTCCGATCGCCGATCCTTCCACAGCCTTCTCACCGAGAGCATCAAGAACGCGGTGATCAGGAGATTGATTCCCGCGCAGGAGGGCGCTATCAGGAAGCTCCGATCGTCGCTGATGTAGCCCGCGTGGGATTCGAATTCAAACGATCTGCCGCTGACCAGCTCGACCAACGAGGTCGTCGGAGCGAGGATCCAGCGCAACTCGTCGGCGCCCGCGTTTGAGTAGTACAGCTTGAGTGTGAAAACGAACAGCAGGACGACGACGCTGTGTGCAATCCACTTCCAGGACAGTCTCTGTTTCATACAAAGCGCCGCCGCCTGAGGATCATTGTCAGGGCGATCACCACGGATAGGGTCACCAACCAAACGAGTTCCGGTTCGCTTCCGCTCTCCGTGCCGACGCCCACCGCCAGGTCGCTCACTCCGAGCGGAAGCGGCAGCGGTTGGTTCACGTCTTTAGCCGGTCCCTCGGTATTCCTCACGACTTCGCGTACGGCGATGAAAGAGGTGTACCTGGTCAACAGGTTGTACTTCAAGCCCAGTGCAGTGATGGTGCCGATCCGATCTGCGTCCAAACCCCCGGAACCGTAGTCGGACAGTTCGGCAATTCGTGAACGAGCCCAAAGATAACGCAGCGCGCGATTGCCATCTTCCGGCTGTACGCTGCCAACATCCAGACGAGTCAGGTAGTCTCCCTGTCCAGTTTTCCCCTGCAGCTCTAAAGTCCCGGCTACGGGGCCGCGCCATTTGCCAAAGACAATCACAGGCCGTTGCGCGAACAGATCGGGAAGGTGCGCCGGATGCACATCATAGACATCAAACTCGACGGGACGGACTTGAATGTCGGTCAAAACCGGCGTCTGAATGTACTCACGGAATTTCGCTGCGATCGCCGGGGCTTCCGACTCCTGAGTCACGATAAACGGCTCGCCCATTCCGGCTTTGGCGACGCCTTCGATCAGGTAACGGTTTACCGATGAGCCGATGCCGAACGCGAACACGTTGCATTCATCCAGATGATCGCGCACATAATCGAAGACCCCGACCTCGCCGGAGATGTAGCCATCCGTCACCAGCACGATGCTTCGCGAAACGCCGGCTTCACGTGGAAGGTTCATGGCTTGTTTGACTGCTTCAAGAAGCTCGGTTCCACCTCCGCCGCGCTGTTGTTCGATCACATGAATCGCGGCGGAGATGTTCTGTTGATCCGCCCGAAGCGACTTTGGAGAAAGCACGCTCGATCCTCCGGCGAAAAGAACTACGTTGAACAAATCCGACGGCCGCAATTGTCCGATCAGGTCCCCCAAGAGCGCCTTGGAGGTGTTTAGCGGAAACCCATCCATCGAGCCGGAAACGTCCACGACGAAGATGTACTCGCGGGCGGGTATGTCAGCCGTCGCGACTCGTTGCGGCGGTTGGGCCATGTAAAGAAAGAAGTTCTCATCCTCACCCTGGTAGAGAATGAGGCCCGAAGCGATTTGGGCTCCTGCCAAGCGGTAGCGGAGGATGAAGTCACGGTTGCCTTGAAACGGATCCGCCTCGTCCAACGCAAGCCGGGCGATACTCGGACTCTGCCATTGCGGGACGATCGCGTGCGACGGACAGCTCAAATCCTGGATCGGAACGCCCGCTGATATCCTGGCTGATATATGGAGTGCGCTGGTCGGCTTGTTGCCTTGATGGAGATAGGGGCTCTTGATCCAGCGGTCGGCTTCAGGGGCGGAGGATTCGGGCTGGGACGAGTAACGCGGCCCAACAACGGTTGGAAAGACCACCTCGTAGACGCCATCCGTCGGCGCCAGCAACTCGGTGTAGGGAAGCTCGATCTCGATCTGATCGCCGGGCATGATATTGGCGAGGCTCATCGAAAACACGTTGGGTCTGTTCTGTTCAAGCAGGGATGCGCTCTTTCCTTCTTCCTTGGCTTTGTCGAATTCCTGCTTTGCTTTTTCGCGTTCCTTGATCTTGGCGACTATGACTTGATCGCCGATCCGCATACGCATCGCATAGACGGCGGCGCGCGTCGACGCCGGAAAGACGTAGCGCGCGTTGATCGGCCGCGATCCCTCATTTCGATATGTTTGCAGCACCTTCACGTCGGCGATCACGCCCGATACGTCAATCTCGACGCGGGTCTCTTTGAGAGGTAAGCGATCGACCGCTGGATCTCCCTGCACGAAGAAATACGGCGAGAGAGTCTTGTCTTTTTCGGTCTGCGCCGAACTCGAAACCGAGAGAAATGCGATCGCGATAAGAACCGACGCGACAGTCCTGATACCTGGTTTCATAATCGACCTCCGTCCTTGCCGGCAACTCAGATGCGGCTAAGTCCGAGGGGTTGTCCGCGATCGTGCCCGGCGCTCCAGCGCTCGCATGCTTGCTTTTCCGACGCCTCTGACGGTATCATTACCGGCTTGCCAAAAGAGTGGGCTTGCGCCCACTCTTTTTATTGGCGATGACTGATTTGGAACGAGATGCAGTTGGCGCGATTATCGAGCGAGTGTGCGCTCGCGAGGCTGTGGAGTTGGTTCATTGGGAGACGGTCGGCCCAAGGAGCAGTTTCATCCTACGCATTTACATCGACAGGCCCGGCGGGGTCAGTCACGCCGACTGCGGGGCTGTGAGCAATCAGGTCGGGTTGCTGTTGGACGTTGAGGACCTGATCCCCGGCGGGTACACGCTAGAAGTTTCGTCGCCCGGTATCGAGCGGGGCCTCTACAAAGCGGCGGACTTCGATCGTTTCGCGGGTAACAGGGTCAAAATCAAGACCTCGGAGCCCATAAACGGCCAGCGGAACTTTCGAGGCGTGCTCATCGGCATTCAAGGCGGTGTTATCAGCCTCGATGCCGGGGGCGCCGAGGCGATTGAAATACCTTACGAGAAGATCGTAAAGGCCAATATCGAGTATGAGTTTTAGAGTGCCGGCGTTCCTCAACCGGATCACGGCACGCGAAGGAAAGAGGCTATGTCGACGAGTCCGATTCCGCAGACAATAGATATCCTGAGCCGCGAGAAGGGCATCGACCCCCAGATCATAATATCGGCAATGGAAGACGCGGTCGTGGCCGCTGCGCGGAAGCAGTTCAAGACCGGTGAAGACCTCCACGCTCGCTACAATGCCGAGACGGGCGTCGTCGACCTGTTCGCGTTAATGACCGTCGTCGAGGAGGTCCAGGACCCCGCCACCGAAATAAGCCTCACCGACGTCGAGGCGATGGGAGTAGAGGGCGCCGAATCCGGCGACCAGCTCGAGTTTCCAAGGCCAACCGAGGAACTCGGCCGCATCGCCGCTCAAACCGCCAAGCAAATCATCTTTCAAAAAGTCCGCGAAGCCGAGAGGAACAACGTCTATGACGAGTACATCGGCCGGCTCGGCGAACTAGTGCACGGGTTTGTGAAACGATTCGAGGGCGGGCGCATCATCATCGATCTCGGCAAGGTCGAGGCCGTGTTGCCGAAAACTCAGCAATCGCGCGCCGAGTCATTCAGCCAGGGTGAACGCATTCGCGTGGTCATCAATTCGGTCTCCAAGGACGCGAAGGGACCGCAGGTTGAGCTGTCGCGGACCTCGCCCGAACTCCTCAAGCGATTGTTCGAAATGGAAGTGCCCGAGATTTACGATGGTACGGTGCAAATGAGAGCTGCCGTGCGCGAGCCGGGAGACCGCGCCAAGATTGCCGTGATTTCAACCGAGAGGGACGTCGATCCCGTCGGCGCCTGCGTGGGCATGAAGGGCTCGCGGGTCCAGGCGATTATTCGCGAGCTGCGGGGCGAGCGTATCGACATCATCGAATGGAGCGAGGACCCGGCGGTCTTTGCGGCCAACGCGCTCTCGCCCGCGAAGGTGTCCAAGGTCGAAATCAACAGCTTCGAGGAGAAGAAACTGACCGTCACCGTGCCCGAAGACCAGTTGTCGCTTGCTATAGGCAAGAAAGGCCAGAACGTCAGGCTGGCCGCGAAGCTAGTCGGCTGGCACATCGACATACGAAGCGCCGAGGAGGCGGCTCGCGCGGCAGCCGCCCAGCTTGAGGCCGTGATGGCCGGCGGCGAAGCCTCACTTACCGACATTCGTGAGAGCCTCGCGCTCGACCAGATAACCGCAGCACGTCTCAAAGAACGCGGCGTCGAGACCATCGAGCAACTGGCGGAGGCAACCGTCGACGATCTGGTTGAGGCAATCGACGCGAGCTTTGACCAGGCGAACGAGATTCTCGAACGAGCGCACCGCCTGCTCGCGCAGAAGCACGCCCGCGAAGCCCGTCTCGCGAAGGAAGCTGAGGAAGGCGCTCGCGCGGTCGAGGCCGAGGCCGAGGTTGGTGTTCAGGAAACCGCACAAACGGAATCCGGACCGGTCACACCCGCCGACGAATCTGAGGCAGAGGTCGAGGTCGCACCGGCTGTCGAGGCGGAGGCCGGCGAACCGGTCGAGCCTGGTTCGGAGGCCGAGGCGGCAGAAGTCGAAGAACCGGTAGCCGCCGAGAGCGGCGCCGAGCCAGAGGAACCAGCGGAGGGTTAGACGTCTCGAATCACATATGACTGCGCAGCATAAAATCAGAATCTACGATCTGGCAAAAGAGCTTAAGCTGGATAACAAGCGCGTGCTTGACGACGCTCGGCGCGAGGGCATCGACGTAAGTGTGCCGTCCAACACCGTGCCGATGGAGGTCGCCGAGAGGATTCGCACGAAGTACTTCCCGAAGAAGGTGGCTCCCGCAGCCGGCCCGCGGCTTGTGAAGCACAAGCGGGTCGAAACCGAGGAGGCCCCGCTAGAGGCGCCAATCGACGGGGTAACCGTCGAGGCGGCCGCTGAAATCGCTCTTCCCGAAGCGGCCCCGGTTGTCGAAGCGGAACCCGGCAAGCCCGCGCCGCCCAGGCCTAAGGTGATCAAGCTGCGGGCTGCGCCGCCCCCTGAGCCTCGCGCCGTCCCCGATGAAGCGGCCCTGGTCGCCGCCGAATCCGAACCTGCCGACGAGCTTGGAGCGGAGCCTTCCGCGCCGGGGCTTGTTCCGCCTGGCGTGCTTGAACAGCCTGCGGTTCGCCCGCGCACTCAGGTGCGGGTGTTGAGGCCGCAGCCTGGGGTGACCGCGCCGCCGCGAGCCGCGCGGCCAGGCGCGAGCGCAACGCCGGGCGGAGCCGGTGTGCGTGCGGCTTCGGTCGAGACGTCATTTCCCGGCACGGGCGCACCGAAGGCTCCGCCGCGAACGACCTATATCCCGCAGGATACGGGCCGCCCTCGCAAGCGCACGCGCCGAGGGAAACGAGGACCGGGCGAGTTCGGGCCGGAAGAGGGCAAGCGCCTGGAACTGCCGCGCCACATGCGGGGGCCCGGCACCATGGTCCAGCCGAAAGTCAGACCCGTCTTCACCGAGTTCAGACCGATCAGGTTGATTGAAGGTACAACGGTCAAGGACTTCTCCGAGAGGCTCGAGGTCAAGGCAAAAGACGTGGTTCAGATGCTCCTCCAACGCGGCGTGATGGCGACGATCAACCAGACGTTGAATCCCGATATTGCCAATGAGATCGGGAAGGAGTTCGGCTACGACGTGAGCTTCGCGCCCTTCGAGGAGATGATCAGCGAGGCCGAAGAGGAGAAGATCATCGAATCGGGTGAGGAGGGCTTGCTTGAGCGCGCCCCGGTCGTCACCGTGATGGGCCACGTCGATCACGGCAAGACCTCGCTGCTCGACGCGATTCGCAAGACTCACGTCGCCGAGGGGGAAGCCGGCGGCATCACTCAGCACATTGGTGCGTACTCTGTCGAAGTGCCCGACCCGGACAAACACGAAGAAATGCGCAGGATCGTCTTCCTGGACACCCCCGGCCACGAAGCGTTCACTACCATGCGCGCGCGCGGCGCCAGGGTGACCGACATCGTCGTTCTGGTCGTCGCGGCCGATGACGGCGTCATGCCTCAAACCCTTGAGGCAATAGATCACGCGCGGGCGGCGGAAGTGCCGATGATTGTCGCTATCAACAAAGTAGACAAACCGGACGCTCAACCCGACCGCGTGAAGCAGGGCTTGAGCGATCGCGGCTTGCTCTGGGACGGATGGGGCGGCGATACGGTGATGGTCGAAGTCTCCGCGAAGAAGCAGACGAACCTCGACTCCCTGCTCGAAATGATCATCCTTTCGTCGGATCTGCTCGAGCTTAAGGCGAACCCTGACCGGCTGGCGGCGGGCGTCGTCCTTGAAGCCAAGCTCGATCGAGGGCGCGGCGCAGTTGCGACCGTGCTGGTTCAGCAAGGAACTCTCAAGGTCGGTGATCCCTTCATCGTCGGGCAAATATTCGGACGCGTACGCGCGATGTTTGACGATCGCGGCCACGGCGTGGATCAGGCCGGTCCTTCAACACCCGTCGAGGTGCTGGGACTTCAGGGGGTTCCGCAAGCCGGCGATCAGTTCCAGGTCGTGCAGGACGCAACCCAGGCACAGCACATCGCCACTCAACGCCAGATGCAGGCGCGGCAGGCCGCGATCGCCCGAACGTCCGCGCGCGGGCTCGAACAGCTCTTCGCCGACAAGAGTCACGTCAAGGAGCTGCTCGTCATCCTCAAGGGCGACGTGCAGGGTTCAGTCGAGGCCGTTCGCGACGCACTCAACAAACTATCTACCGAGCGTGTCAAGATTCGCATCATCAGATCGGGCGTCGGCGCGATAACCGAATCGGACGTGATGCTGGCTGCCGCGTCGTCGAAGGACATGAACCGCGCCGCCGTCATCATTGGGTTCAACATTAGGCCCGAATCGAGAGCGCGCGAGATCGCGGAGATCGAAAACGTCGACGTAAGGCTGCACACGGTCATCTACAAGGTCGAAGAAGAGATTCGACTCGCGATGCTGGGACTGCTCGAAGCGACGAAACGCGAGGTGATAATGGGCCACGCGGAAGTGCGGCAGGTCTTTCGAGTGCCGCGCGCGGGCCTGGTGGCCGGCAGTTACGTAACCGACGGTTCGTTGAAGCGCACCACGGCCCGCGTCGTTCGCGATAACGTAGTCGTCTACGAGGGACGCATAGATTCGCTCCGCCGGTTCAAGGACGACGTAGGCGAGGTAAAACAAGGCTTCGAATGCGGAATCCTGCTCGAACGGTTCCAGGACGTGAAGGTCGGCGACGTGATCGAAGCCTACACCACCGAAGAGGTGGCCCCGACCTCGCTGTAGGCGCGCCACTCAACGAGAGGACGGCTGGTTTGGCATTAGCTTCTCAGTCTCATGCGATCACGATCGAGGGTACGATGACCGGCAGAAGGCCAGAGCGGCTCGCCGAGCAGATCAAGGAGGAAGTCAGCTTGATCGTCGCCGGCGATCTCGAAGATCCACGCATCGGGTTCGCAATCGTGACCGACGCCAAAATGAGCCCCGACCTTCGCCACGCGAGGATCTACGTCAGCGTACTCGGCACCGATGAAGAGATAGAAGCATCGATCGCCACTCTCAATCACGCGGCCGGCTTTGTGCGGCGTCAGCTCGGCGCGACGCTCCGGCTCAAACACACGCCGGAACTTCATTTCGTGTACGACGAGACGCTTGAGTCCGCCGAACGCATAGAGAAGATACTCAGCGAGGAGGTTGTGAAGGACCCGGACCGGGAGAAGGCGCTCCGGAGCTCGAAACCTCCGGAACCCGTTTCACCCGATCCAGGTTTCTCCAGGCCGCGCGAGTGACCTCATCTGTCGGGCGCACCGGCTCTGCTGCCGCTCGTTCACCATGCTCAGTCAGGTAGTACAACTCATCGAGCAAAAGCACAGGTTCCTGATCACGTCACACATCCGGCCGGATGGTGACGGGATTGGATCGGGTCTCGCGCTCTACTGGATGTTGAGGAGTCTGGAGAAAGACGCCCGCGTGGTGCTTCGCGACCGCGTGCCGCCTGCCTATACGGTTTTGCCGGGGTCTGAGCTCGTGTTGGTCCAGCCCGACCTCACGGAAGATTACGATGCGGCCTTCATCATCGAGTGCGGCGACGTAAGCCGGCCGGGACTGGCGCGGCTGAGTGAGCAGTTCGTCGTCAACATCGACCACCACTCGACGACTTCCACCTTCGGCGACATCAACTGGATAGACTCGACCTCGGCGGCGGTCGGCGAGATGATCTACAACCTGTGCAAAGCGCTCGGCGTCGAGGTGACGAAAGAGATCGCCGAGTGCATCTACACCGCGCTGTTGACCGACACTGGCAGCTTTCACTTCTCGAACACGACCGAGCGGACGCTCAAGATCGCATCGGAACTCGTTCGGCGCGGCGCGGAGCCGGCTCGCATCTCGGAAGCGCTCTTCTACTCTTACCCTTTTTCCAGGATTCGGCTGCTCGGGCTGGTATTGGCGACGATTCGGCACGATGAGTCGGGCCGCATCGCGTGGGTGACCATGAATCGGGAGACGATGGCCGAAGCCGGGGCGTCCGAAGAAGACTCCGACGGCATCGTCAATCATGCGCTTTCGGTTGACGGGGTCGAGGCCGTGGCGTTCTTCAAGGAACTCGCGCCGGGGATCTACCGCGTCAGTCTTCGCTCGAAAGGTAAGAACAACGTCGCGAAGGTAGCGGAGGTGTTCGGGGGCGGAGGCCATCGCAACGCGGCCGGCTGCCGTATCGAAGGCGAGTTCGAAGAAGTCAGACGGCGGGTGATCGAGGGACTCCAGCGCGCGCTCGGAGCCGTTCCGATACAGGTGTAGTTGCCCTTCACGTCGAGGGAGTTATCCCCGACGATCTGCAAGGCCCACTGTTCAGTCGCTGACCCACATCTCCACGGAATTATCCCTGAAGATTTCTGCGATGAAGGGATCCTGGCTGCGCTTTGTGAACTTCCGCAGTTTCTTGAACGCGCCGGCGAGTTCCCCGCCGTTCACGAGTAGCGATGAGATCATCTGTCCACCACCTTGGTGAGGAGTTATTTACAGCGAAGGAGGGGTATACCCGTCCGGCAGGTGGTCATACTCGGGAGAGTTGGCGTCCGGTACTTGCTTGAGCGCGTCGATGAACTTTTCTTTAGTAGCGCGCGCTCCTCGGATCGCGAGGTAGCTCTCGTTGCTCCAGATCCCTACGGCTTGGGTTACTGCGAGGCTAATGATCTGCTCCAGCGGGATATTCTCGCGCTCCGCTAATTCGCGCGCTTGCTTGAGTACAGGCTCTGGGATTCTCGCTTCGATAGTGGTCATGACGGTTCCCTCAATCTCACCAGCATCTGCGCTGGAGTTATTGCGCCCACCCCGAAGGCTTCAACGCCGGCGAAATGGCCCATGTGGTGCAACAATGTGCAGTGCGCTGGTATCGAAGAAGTAAGCGGCCACTCAACGACGTTCCTCTATGATGGTTTCCGAAAGCGGTTTACCTGGTACATCGATTGGCTCGTAAGTCTCTTCCTCATCATCCGGCAGGCGAGCCGGGATTTTGCTGATAGTGCCCTCGGCCAGAAGTATCCGGTCGACTTCCTCTTCGCTCGTCAATTGTCGAGCCTCGGCCTGATCCCGTAATTCGGGCAGCAGCGCTTTTAGCAAGCGCTGTCGATCTTCTGGCGGCAGCTTCTGTATTTCGGCAAGTATTTCTTGTGCGCTCACGACGTTTGGTCTCCTCGCGAGTAACTCTTAACATCCCCTGTCCGCATGTTTCAATGCGCAGTTTAGAACGGGTGCGCGTCAGATTTTCCCGCACACCAGAAACCGTGCGAAAAGTCTCAAGAATCCCCCAACCGGAAGGTTGGGGTGCATTCACGTCGGCCTACTGGAAGCTGGGCAGCGGCTCCCTGCAATCCCCCAACCGGAAGGTTGGGGATCATTCACGCCAGCCTAAAGCACGCATCCAAGACTCGCCGTGTTTCCCGAAGGCTAGAGTGAAAGATCCCCCAACCTTCCGGTTGGGGGATTTGCGGCCACCGGGCCGCCTCTCCTGTAGGCTGGCCGGAAGGATCCCCAACCTTCCGGTTGGGGTTTTTGCACAATCTCGTCATAGGTAATGGGTATGCGCGCAAATCTGACGCGCACCCTTTTAGAACCTCTGGTGCTACTTCGCCTTGCGGATCGATTGACCGTCGCGCTCGATCAAGCCGCGGCGGATTGCTCCGTTGATCGCTGACTTGAATGCGTCGCGAATCAGTGAACCAGTGCGCTTGAAGCCGAGATGACGGGAGGCGGCGCGGATAGCTTCTTCACGCTCCCACCAGACGGCTCCCATCACCGAAAGCAACGTGTCGATCAGCTCGTCGCGTGAGTAGTCGCCGATGCTCCGAGACAAACGCGACAAGAAGGCGCGATTGTTTTGAATCACTCCGCGCTTGGCGGCTGTGATGAAGGAAGAGTCTATCGCTTGGGCGATTCGCGACCCTACGCGCTGGAAGCTCGTCGCCTGGGTGAAATCTTTGATTTTTGTTGTCGGGATCAAGCCTGACTCCGGCTCTTTGGGATTGAGGCCACTGCGCGAATAACTTCGTGGTTTTGCTTCTCTTGAATTCGCGCCGTTGAAAGACCCGCTAAAAGTATATAGTATCCCGCCGTGAACCTTACGCGCGAGGCTGCTCTTGGCTAGCACCGATCAGATCAAAGCTTTACTCAGATCACACGTTGAGGGCGACGACGAACGCTTCTTTGCCGTCGCAATGCAGGTTGCGGCGCACGAAGCTCGACTCGGGCACGGTAGGGCCGCACAGGAACTCAGAGCGATGATTGATGCTGCCAAACAAAACCGGAAGGTACCGGGCTCTCGCAATGCTGTTCCCATTGCTCAGCCTCGCGGGGAGCTTTCTGGTCTCCTTTCGGTTTCGTACCCCAAGGCGCGGCTAGCTGATCTCATTGTGGACGCGCCAATACAGGAGAGGCTCACCCGCCTGATCAAAGAACATCGGCACGTCTCGAAGATACGCTCTCACGGACTTTCACCGCGACGAAAACTGCTGCTGGTTGGTCCTCCTGGAACGGGCAAGACGCTCTCTGCTAGCGCGATCGCGGGCGAGTTGGGGCTCCCGCTTTTTGTCGTTCGCCTCGATAGTCTCATCACCAAGTTCATGGGTGAGACTGCCGCAAAACTCCGATTGGTGTTCGATTCAATAGCACAGATGAGGGGAGTCTACCTGTTTGACGAGTTTGACTCTATTGGTGCTCAACGCGGAATATCGAACGAAGTCGGCGAAATACGACGAGTCCTCAACAGCTTCCTGCAGTTTATCGAGCAGGACGAATCAGACAGTTTGATATTGGCGGCCACCAATCATCCGGGCATCCTGGACTCTGCGCTGTTCAGGCGGTTCGACGATATTATCGAATACAAACTCCCTGAGCGGGAGTTCATTATCAAGGCCGTCAAATCAAAGGTCGCGTCGGTCAAAAAATCCAAGTTCGACTGGGACGCGTTGGCCGACGTCGCAGTTGGGATGAGCTACGCTGACATAGCGCGCGCCTGCGAAGAGGCTATTAAGGGAATGATAATAGATGACCGGCTGGAATTGACGCAGTGTGAATTGTTGGACACGCTGTCCCAGAGGAAGTCCATCCAAAGCAAGTAATCTGTTGAACTGATCTATGATGGCAGACGGCAATCTCGACAAACTGCCCCATCTTCTCGTCACCGGTACTGCCAGCGTTGAACCGTATGCTAGGCCACCGGCTGGCGGCGGAGAACTTAATCTTCCGCGCCGGAACCGCAGGCAACACGGTAGGAAGCTGCTCGCTCAACTCGACCAGTTGCGAGATGAGGCGCACGTATTAGCTGAAGATCAGCGAGCCTTCGGCGTTGATGCTGGCATTGTTATCCAATTCGAAAGCGAACCCAAGTACGAGCTTGCACTCAAGAGTCTGGAATACTTCCCATCGGGGATTGAGCTTCTCGCAGTCAGACAGTTCGACAACAAACGAATCGCTGCCGTGTTTGTCCCGGAAGCCAAACTGTCTCGCTTCATCAAGCAAGTCACCGCGTACCTTGAAAAGGAGACCCAGACCGGCCAGTTCAAAAACCGAAAGCTAATCGAAAGCATTTCCGAAATCCGGAGAGCCGTCCTGGATGCCCTGTGGACGGACAACGACCCACCGCCTGCCGAGAACGAGTCGATCTTTTGGGAAGTGTGGCTGCGCGCGGGTGCCGAAAGGGAAGAGTTGCTCAGAACATTCGACGAGAACGCGCGCCGCTTAGGTCTCGAGTTGGGTCCTCAGCATTTGAACTTTCCGGATCGAACCGTAGTAATTGCAAGAGGCAGTAGAACGCAGATGAGTCAATCGGTGGACCTGTTGAACTCTGTTGCCGAACTTCGAAAAGCTAAGGAGACCGCTGATTTCTTTGCCTCGATGCCCGCGTCAGAGCAGTTCGAGTGGATCGAGGATGCTCTGCAGCGAATCGTTCCCCCGCCACCTGATTCCCCCGCTGTCTGTATCCTTGACACCGGTGTAAACAATGCGCATCCGCTTCTAAGCCATTCACTGGCCGATACCGATATGCACTCCTACGACCCTGACTGGAATACCGCCGATCATTGCGGGCACGGGACCGAAATGGCCGGCCTCGCGCTGTACGGTGATCTAACAGACCTCCTCGCTTCGGCCGGCGAAACCGAGCTCACACATCGACTTGAATCCGTGAAGATACTGCCTCCTCAGGGCGACAATCCGCCGCACCTATACGGCGCGATCACCGCGGAAGCAACGGCGAGGGCTGAGATCGCCGCGCCAGATCGCAAACGCGTCTTTTCCATGTCAGTAACGACGACGGATTTTCGGGACCGCGGACAGCCCTCAGCCTGGTCGGCAAAACTGGACGCTTTGAGTTCGGGTGCCGAAGAACAAGGTGATCAACGCCGTCTGATCTTTGTCTCGGTGGGCAACACAGACCCCCAGAATCGCCACTTGTACCCACCCTCGAATGAAACGGACCAAGTTCACGACCCTGGCCAATCCTGGAATGCCGTCACCGTCGGCGCGTTCACTGAAAAGACCGCCATCGACCCTGAGAGCTACCCCGAGTGGACAGCGGTTGCGCCCGAAGGCGGTCTGAGCCCGTCGAGTTGCACGTCTTTGGTTTGGGCAAGGCCGTGGCCGATCAAGCCAGACATAGTACTCGAAGGCGGCAACATGGCGATCAATCCAGGAACTGGAACGGCCGACTACATCGGCAGCTTACAGTTGCTTTCTAGTAACTGGCAGTTCGCCATGAGAGCCCCGCTTGTGGTCACCGGCGACACCAGCGCGGCCACGGCGATGGCGGCGCGAATGGCAGCAATGTTGCTCGCCGCGTATCCAAAGTTCTGGCCCGAGACATTACGCGCCTTGCTCGTTCACTCGGCCGAGTGGACCGATGCGATGAAAGAAAGTTTCGCCCCGTTGAACACTCGCACCCAGAAACAGAATCTGCTCAGGTATTGCGGCTTCGGTGTGCCCGACCTGGACAGAGCGATGTGGAGCGCGAAGAACTCGCTGACGCTGGTCGCGCAGGATTCCATTCAGCCGTTTGATAAGGTCGGCAGTTCTGTTCGATCGCGTGACATGAGCGTCCACCGCATACCTTGGCCGGTTGAGGTACTTCGGGATCTGGAAGAAGCCCAAGTCGAGATGCGAGTAACGCTTTCCTACTTCATCGAGCCGAACCCTGCGCGGCGCGGATGGACTAACAAGCACCGCTACGCCTCACACGGACTTCGGTTTGATGTGAAGACGCCGACGGAGAGTCTCGACGAATTCCGTCAGCGGATAAACAAGGCCGCTCGCGACGAAGAATACGGAAAGGCCTCCACTAGTGATTCGGCGCGATGGTTCTTCGGACCCGATCTTCGCTCTCTGGGTTCGTTGCACTCGGACCGCTGGACAGGGACGGCTGTTGAGTTGGCTGAACGCGGATTCATCGCCGTCTACCCCGTGATCGGTTGGTGGCGCGAGCGACATCAACTCGGCAGGTGGAACAAGCAAGCACGGTATTCGCTGGTTGTTACGATTCGAACTCCTGAAACCGAAGTCGATGTCTACACTCCCGTTGCAAATATGATCGCGACCCAGATCGCAATCGATTAATGAGAAGGCAGCGCCACTCCATAGAGCGCTGCCACGCGCTCATCAATCTCGCGCTCGATAGCCCTAATGCGCTCATTGAGCGCACCTGTTTCATCCCTTGCGTCATTAAATGTCTTGAGCTGAGCATTCCGAACGCGGCGAGTGAAATCGTCGGCAGTCAATTGCCACGGTTGTTCGAGCGGGTTGCGACTCGTGGACTCGGCGGGCGACAAGCCTATGTCGCGCAGAAATCGCTCGACGCGTTTTCGTCGTTTAGCGTGCAATGCGTGATTCTCTTGTGCCAGCTTTTCTATGCTAGCGCGTTCGCCAGCTGATGCATTCGGAATGGGAAGGGTTTCCATGTAGATTGCCCGGAATTCGTAGTAACCGCCGCGCAGCGGTGACAGTGTATCCGCGACCCATGTACGAACTGTCCCTGAGTTAAGGATAGCAAGTATGTACCAATCACCCGTTGCCAATGCATACACCTTGTCGTTGCAGAAGTGACCACCGTGGTCCATGGCAAACCGGGGCTCCTTGCCGATCACTGGATACATTATCTTTGGTTCACTAAAGACTCGCGTGTAGGCCCATTGTGGTTGTTGAAGCTCGTACCATTCCTGTCGTGTGGCACGTGATTCCAGCCTTTCTCGAAATGGCTTCAGATGATCTCGAACCGCCCGATAGCGTTTCATGTCGATGCCGTGGTGCAAATAAAGCAGAAAGCTCTGGCGGAACTGAGTCTCATAACGACGCAAATCCTCACCGGTGAGAAGCGGCTTGATTACCTCAACGCATGCTGGATTCTTGTCGATGAGGGCGTCTCGCGTATCGGAATCAATAAAGAAAGCTTCGTTAAGTCCTGTCTTGATTCCCCACATGATCCTTCCTTCTAGCATCTCACCAAGTCGGGCTCCACTCGACTCCATTCTTACTCGTCGCTCCGTCTCGGTATTTTTCGCAAGTCGTGGTTTACCTTGGCCGAACTGTGACGCCGGGATCGCATGCGCAACCCGGCGAATGTAGTCGCGGACGCCTTCGCCATAGCACTCCTGGAGATCTTCGACAACAGACCAAGTGGTTTGAATGTTGTCGCGTAGCCGCTTCTGCCAAAGGAAAACTCCCGGGTAAGCAGTGGCGTTGAAAACGGGCAGATCGCCAAAGTCAACAACGAGGTGAAAAGCTTGGCTGTCGAGTAAGTGTCGCCGCAGATTCTCGCCGTAGCCAGCTCGCAGCCATTTCTTGGACGAAATAAAGCATGCTACTCCTTCGTCTTTGAGCAGTTGTTGCGCACGGTCATAGAAGTAAACATAGAGATCGGCACGATCAGAGTGAACATCGGGAAAGTTCCGCCTGAGAATTGGCTTTTCGTCTTTGAACAGCTCCATGCGAATGTACGGTGGATTCGCGAGGATGATGTCAAAGCCGCTTCTATCCTGCGCGACCGCTTTGTCGGTGAACATCGGTTGACGGTCGACCTCATTCAAGAAAGAGAAACCATCATCCCACCTGCCGCCGTCGCGGGCCGCCGGTGAAAAAACTTCGGCAAACTCCACCGCCCAATCGAATCCGGGCGCAGTCTCATCCTTCGCGGCCTCCCAATCCGCCACGGTTTTCTTCAGCGCCTGAATCTTCTTCTGGAGACTAGCCGCCTTCGCGTGATTTTTTCGGTCTGCGCTTGTCGGAGCTGTCGCTTGAACTCCTTCAACTGCTGACGAGCTACTTCGATCTTCTGTGGACTCGGACGCAGAGGCTGGTGTTTCAACGCGAGCGCGATCTCCCGTTGCAGATCATCGATCTCACCGCGCAGTTTCTTCTTCCGCTCAGAGTTCTCGCAAGTGAGGAATCGACCCTTCGCAGCCTGGTACTTGCCGACGAGCAAGCTTCGATTCAGGTCAAGCTGTTGTTCATTCGTATCGGGCGCAGGTCCGGCAAGACTGTCGCCGCATTCAATCTTGAAGTCGAGGTTCGGCAGTGGTTGCGGTTTCTCGGATTCGATCGCGAGACTAAGCCACAATCGCAGGCAAGCGATCTGAACCGCGAACTCGTCTTTGTCGACGCCATACAGGTTATTCTCGATGATCGATCGTTTGCGCAGATACACGGAGTCGCTGTCAAGTTGCTTCGACTTGAATAGCGCGCTTCGAAGCCTCAAGAGCTCTTGCATCATACCGAGAAGATATGCACCACTGCCGCACGCAGGGTCGCAGACGCGAACAGTCTTGAGCGCCTCCAGCACGCGTTCCGCGTTCGGCAGTTCCTCGGCCTCACCATCATCAACGAATCGTTCCACCTCATGCTGGCTCAAGCCTGCAGTGTCGATCAGATAGTACTTGAGGGCTTCGCGGCACATGAACGACACGATCGGGCGCGGCGTGTAGTAGCTGCCAGACTCGTGACGGCCGGTGACCAGTTCTTCAAAGACCTTTCCCAGCATCTCTGGGTCGACCGCGACCTGCACATCGAGCGGCGTCGATTCGGTCACGGTGAAGTTATAGCGCTCGAACAGGTCCAGCACGGCAGCAAAGACTTCGTTGGGCAGCTTCACTTGGCCGCGCTGGTCGAACTCGTCTTCCATATCAAAGAGTCCGCCATTCAGATAAGGTACTTCACCGCGGCGGTGGAGCAATTCCGATTTCTCGTGCACCTCACGACTCTCGCCGACGTTGCTCATTCCGTAAAAGAAAACCCAGTAGAGACGGTCGCGCATGAAGTTTTCGCCATCGGCTTCGCCTCTGGTGAACAGCGCACGCAGATACCTCTTGTCGCCCTCAAACGAGAGCCAGCCCTTCTTCTGAATGAAGTACAAGAACATCAGCCGGTTCAAGAGCCGCTGTGTGTAGAGGCGCGCGGTTTCTTTGTCGCGAATGCTGGTTTCAACTTGCGCCTCGACATCTTCGAAAACTCCGCGGTACGCAGTGAAGAACTTCCCGGTGACGGCTTCAACATCGAATGCGGCGCGCCACTGCTTCAACCATGCCTCTTCGTTTAAAGGATCATCCGGCCAGGCGAGCGCAGGCAGATTGAATTCGCACAACGTTCTAACGTGCGTGTCGCCTCGCTCCCAACTGAACGTTGCGAGTACCGCGCGATTAGCCTGCTGACCGCGAAAGTGAGCGAAGGTGAATCGCTCGTAGTCGGCCGTAGTGCAGATGAACAGCAGGTTGTCGTGCTGCCACGCAGGAGGGTTTGGTTCACGGCGGCGCTTGGGAACCAATCCTCGCAGCACTTGCCGCAGCACCGTTCGATAGACGTTCTGCTCATCGAACTCTACGAAGAAGATTCCCCAAGGCGAGTTTGAAACGGGCAACCGGAGTTGTCGTACTACGCCGCCGTTCAGCCGCTGTGCCGAGGATTCGCTCAGATGTAACTCGTCGCCCGACCAGTCGAAGGTCACTTCGTCTTGGGCAGCCTGGGGATCTATCTCCCAATCGAGTTTCTCGCTGAGCAACCTCATCAGCGAGAAGTAATCGCTGACTTGTTGAATGGCGGTCTCGTCAAGATTCATTAACTACCTCGCCCCTAATTCGTCAGCTCTTCGAGCAGACCGAGACTATCGAGGCTTCCAGATCGTGAAACCGGGCACCGTATCGAAGTTGTCATCGTTTGTTGCGAGATGTGTGAGTCCGAGTTTCTCCATCGCCGCGACCGTGATCGCGTCGTTGGTCAGCAGCCGGTGCTGGACAGATAGCACAGCCGCGCGCTCGATCAGGTCCAAAGTCACGGCTTCCACATGCAACCCCAGGCCGCGAACGAACCCTGAAACCTTCTGATGTTCGCTCAGGGTGGTGATCAGATCGCGCTTACGCTGCAAGCGGTGAGCGAGTCCCTGGCGGGCGAGGCCGTGCTGCTGCATTGCCTCGGCTAGCATAATCTTATGAACGGATTCGCCGACTACCGTCGCCGAAGTGGAAGCCAATACAAAACCGGCCTTGACGCGTCTGAAAAGAGTTTCGCATTGCTGCGAAAACGGGGCGAAGTCGATCATGTAATCGACTATCAGGTTGGTGTCTACAAAACAGTGGGCCCCGTCCGGAATATTGTCTAGCATGACCTCGCAATGCGCACTGCATGATCAGGATTCGAACATGCTGTAATCGGCGTTATCAATAATCGCGGCGGCGTCGGCCGGATCGATCTTAACGAGGCCGCGAAACTGCTCGATTGAAAATGCGGGTTCTACCGTTAGCAACACCTTTGAGTTTTCCGCGATATCTTTGGGTGGCGACACCGGTTTGAAGACACCGCCTTCGTAGATTGCTTCTATTCTGGTGCTCATGTTTTGCTCCTCGGCCCGTAATTCTAACACGAATGCCACCCGATCAAGACAGTTCCATCCACGCCTTCAGGGTCGGCTTCACGCCAACAGGCGCCTGGACCTTCTTCAAATAGCTGTTCTTGATGTGCTTCTCGATCTTCGCTCGTATCTCAGCCAGTGTCGCGTGTTCGATGAGGCAGTGGCGCGGCGCAGCAGGCGTGCAACGAATGAACCCGCTGATCTGCATCGCATCCTCCAGCATCTTCTCGGTGGCAAGATCGTAGAGATACCACTGTGTGATTCCAGCCGCGATGGACCACTCGTCTCGATCGCCGTCAACTCCATCGCCAGGCTCGCGTGCCGGAAGCGCGTAGCAGAAAAAGACAGCGCGAGTGTCGGGAGTGGGGTGTTCCTTGCCGCTGAATACTCGGCCAGGGAGCGCGTTCAGCCGGTCTTCCAGACCGGGATTCTCCGCGAGGAGTTTCTGAAGCTCCAGCTTCATCCTCTCGACCTCGGACGGGGTGCCTTCGTATTTGTGGTTGAACTCCTTCAATGCTTCGTAGTCGTCCTGAGGCGTGAGCAGCTTTCTGCCTTCGACGCCAAAGGTTTTGGAGATGCGCAAGACCTTGTGTGAGACCTTCCGATAGAGCCTCAGGAGCCTGTCTAGTTCATCGGGCGGCAGGAAGTTCCAGAAAACCACCGTGCCCCGAATGTGCTTCTCGCCGGGATGGTCTGCCCGCATTCGCTGTTCGACATCGGGGTCCAGTCGGCGGTCCACACGACCGATCCGCTGCATTAGGCGCACAGGATTCCAGTGAAGGTCATAGTTGATCAGCCGAGTCGCATCCTGAAGGTTCAAACCCTCGGAAAGCACATCGGTACTGATGAGCACCCGAATCTCCGGCTTGCCTCTGGCTGCCAACTGGCCGCTTGAGGAGTCGTTGTAATAAGGCGAGAAGCGCTCGATCACTTCGCCGCGATCACGTTTGTCGGCGCTATCAACTTCGTCAACCCCATCGATGCCTGCCGCGATGAGTTGCTTCTTCAGGTAACGAGCCGTGGCCATATACTCCGAGAATATGAGGACTTTCTGATCTCTGAGCGTGGGTTCCTTTCTTAGCAGCGCGATGAGCGCGTTCAGCTTGTCATCGTTCGCCGGTTCGAACCTCTTTAATTCATCCAGAAAGCGAGCAACCTGGTCCAAATCGAGATATGTCTCATCGAGAATTTCGTCCACCTTGTATTCATCAGCGGACAATTCCTCTATGTCTTCCAGCATCTCGTCGCTGATGATGTCCTCGTCTATATCCTCTGAGTCCTCACCGAGGAATTCCTGGCGGTGTTCTTGAACTTGCTCGATCAGGTCGGTGTGCTGATTCTTCCAGCGATCAAGCCGGTGCTTGTCGGACGGGCTATTGCTGTGCTTTGTGACCCAGACGAGCAGCTTCAACAACAGAGTCTCGCAAGACATTTCGAACGCACGTGCCGAGCTCTCGAACCGCTTGAGGAATTGGATACGGATCAAGCGCACCAACTGCTTTTGGCGATTCTCGCGGAATGCGAACTCTGAAATCGAATCCTCCAATCCCTTGTAATAAGCCAGCGGATAGTACAGAGCCAGCGAGAAAAGCGGCTTCTCTTTCGAAAACGCCTTTTCGACCAAGTCCAACAGACGGCCGTACGTTCTCTTGATCGAGTAATCCGCAACGCGTGGAGGCTCGCGCTCGGGGAAGATCGCCTGGACTCCGCCCTGTTGCTTCTGACTTTCTTTCACGTACGCGCGGCTGCGTTGAACTACCAGCGCGTGGAACAGGGCGTCATTGGCCAGGACCATTTCGGCTTCTGCTTCGTTGGTCTCCGTGACCTCCTGGCCTTCTGCCTCGTTGACCAGCCGTTCCAGTTCTTTTTCCATCTTGCGGAAATGACCGGGAAGCGAGTGAATGCCAAGCGGCGCTTCCTTGAAGTAGTCGGGCTCGCGCTGAGTAAACAGCTCGATCATGTGCTGCAGATCGATGAGGCGATTGTTGATCGGGGTCGCTGTGAGAAGGAACAGCTTCTTCCCGCTTGTGATGTCAAAAAGCCGCCAGTATCTCGACCGCCGATCACCCGGTTCGCCCTTCAAGCCCGGGTTGCGGAAGTGATGCCCCTCGTCAACGATTATCACGTCTGCAAGTTCCGCCAGCCGGTCCAGTCGGCTCTGATACTCCCCACCGCGAAGCAGATCGGTGTGATTGAAGATCACAAGGTTGCTGAAGTCCCCGCCAATGAGTGGCAGGTGTCTACGCAGCTTCGCCTCCCAAACCGGATAACGCGCGGCCTTGGGCACAAACAGCGCGACCCGTTTGCGCTCGTGCATGACCAGGCGCTCAATCAGCATCAGCCCAATGTAGGTCTTTCCCAGGCCGACGCCGTCACAAAGAAACGCGCCGCTGTGAGTGTTAGCTATCTTCATCAGAGCTTGATAGCCATCCTTCTGATACTTGTCCAGGACAGGGTACATTCGCGAGCCGCCGTGCTCAGGGCCGGCAATCTCCCATTCATCAACGGTCATCTCGTGACCGCGGAAGAACTCCTGAAGCGCCTTCGCATAGACCTCGAAAGGGGAGTACTCGCGGACGTGACGCTCTATCGTTCTTAGCACTTCAGGAGTGATATCCTCGGCATCGTTCCAATGCTCCTCGTACCACTCCTGAAGCACGCTTACTGGTGCGCCTGTGATCTGAACGTTGAGCTCGATGTTTTCCGTCAGACCCGGATAGGTGAAATTGGAAGATCCTACCAGCGCCGAGGAACCGATGACCTCGAGGCGGGCATGAGTGATGTACGCTTTGGCGTGAAACTTCTCGTTGCGGTAGACGCGGCAGAGGATTTGTCCTGATTTGATTGCCTCAACGATCTCTGGCACACCGGCGAGAAAGTCGTTCGTCTCCTTCTCGGACTCGAGACTCTCGTCCAGCTTTCCCTTGACCCTGGCGAGTCCCGCTTCGAACGCTCTTCTGGTCCGGAGAGAGACTTCTTCTCCCATCAGCACGCGAATCACGTCCACCTTCTGCCATTCGCGTTTCAACGCGAGCAGCGATCCGATCTCGAAGTAAGCTGTTGCGATGTCAATCCCCTTAGAGATCTGGCACCAGTCGTGAAGGTAGCGCAACACCTTCCAGTCATGGTCACTGTTATCGACTATGAAAAGTTCGCTGCCGCTTGTGCTGGTTCTCTTCGGCACGGAGACTCCTGGCGTTCGGGTTCTAGGGATCTTCCAGCTACCTTGGAAGCTTGCCGGAGGGTGCCGCGCACTTGTTGCGACCACTGGAGGGCGTCAACCGGTGCGAACTAACTCAGTCCGGTTCCGAACGCTTCTCCCACTTGGTTCTAACGTCTTCGATCACCTTCAAGTAACGCGGGTCGTTGCCCAGCGCTTCCCACGCCGGGTTGGCGATGAACCACGGGTAGTTCTCGTTCCCCATCGCCACCGCCCGCTCAAGCCATTCGATGGCTTCATCCGCGCGCCCGTCGAGCGCGTAAACGCCCGCCAGCCGGTATGCCGCGTCTTGATCGGCTTCGGCGCTGGCAATCACCTTGTCGCTGATCAACTCATAAGCCCGGTCGCGATCTCCCCGCGCGATGTAGCAAAGCGCAAGAAAGATCTTGTAGGAGTGAAGGTCCGGATTCTTCGCGATCACCGACTCGAGCGCCGACGTCGCCGCGCCAACCTCGCCCTTGTAATAGTCGATCACCCCACGATATGCGCGCAGCAACGGGTGATTCGGTTCAACCGCAGCGCCCTTGGCGATCTCCGCTTCGGCCGCCGTAATGTCCCGCTGGTAGATACGAATCCTCGCGCGATTGTAGCTCGCAAAGACAACATCGGTCGGGTTGATCTTCAAGAGCTGATCCCATTGTTCGAGCGCCTCTTCATACTGGCCCGCAAGCCGGTACACGTACGCCGCAACCGAGTGCACCGTCGGTTCGTTGGGCGCGAGCTTGAGCAGGCGGCGGATCTCCTTCCGGGCCTCGGCGACTCGGCCTTCGATGAGGTCAATGTAGATTAGCCTCACCCGCGGCTCGACCAGTTTCGGATCAATCGCCAGGGCGCGGTCAAAGGCGTCTTTGGCTTTCGGGTAACATTCGACGCCGCCGATCCCCTTCAGAACGTAGCTGAGATGCGCGACTCCCGAACCGCTGTGCGCGAGCGCGAACTGCGGATCGAGGTATATCGCCTTGTCGAAGAAGCCGATTGCCGATTCGAGGTCGGCGACGTCGACTGTCTGAGTCGTGAATTTGTAGAGCAGTGTGCGGGCCTTGAGATAGTTTTCGTAAGCGTCGGCGTTCTCAGTGGGCGATTTCACGAGCCGCTCTTGCTCGCTCGCGTTGGTCCTGACGCGGAGGCCGTCGACGATCTGGCGCGAAATCGTGTCCTGGACGGTGATGATGTCTTTGGAATCGACGTCGATCTTTTCGCTCCAGACTATCTCACCCGACGTTGTATCGACGAGTTGCGGCGTGACGCGAAACCGATCGCCCGACTTGATGTATCCTCCGATGAGCACTGCATCGACGCCGAGTTGGGCGCCGACCTGGCGGGGATCGACGTCCTTGTTTTGGTATTGAGCGATGTACGACGATGGGCGAACGACGAGGTCCCGAAGCTGAGCGAGTTCGGTTATCACGCTGTCGGCGAGGCTGAAGCCGTAGAAGTCGTTTTCGCTGCTGCCTGACAGGTTCTTGAACGGGAGGATGGCGATCGCCTTCTTGTCGCGTGACTGCCACATCGAGGGCGTGATATCAGGGGTGTCGGCGCCGCTGCTGCTCGATTCCTCTCGCCCGCGCGGTCCGCTGTGAAATGTGCGCTGGGCCCACTGCGAGATGCGATCTATGAGACCCGCCTGCTTCTGCGGTTGTCTCGCGGCTTGTAGCGAGGCGGCCTTGTCCGCGGGGACCCCGCCGCGCTCCGAGTAGTGAACGCGGACCAGCGCGCGCAGGTCTTCTAGCAGGAGATCGGCCGACTGGTATCGGGCGGCCGGGTCCTTAGCGAGAAGCCTCGATATGATTTGCTGCATTCGCGCCGGAAAGCCCTCGCCGAGCGGCGGCGGCTCGTCGTGCAGCACCGAATGCATGACATCGACCGAAGACTTGCCTTTGAACGGCAGCTTCCCGGCAAGCATTTCATAGATGACGACGCCAAGCGAAAACAGGTCGGAGCGTGAGTCGGCGCGCTCGCCCTTCGCCTGCTCGGGCGACATGTAGCTCGCGGTCCCAAACGGCGTCCCGACTTGGGTCAGCTCCTGGCCGGCGAGCGGTTCGGAACCGGATCGCGAGTCATCCGATCTCAACAGCTTAGCCAGTCCGAAATCGAGAATCTTCGCGTGATTGCGTTCGTTCAACATTATGTTTGCGGACTTGATGTCGCGGTGAACGACGTTTCGGTGATGGGCTTCGGAAAGCGCGTCGCTTAGTTGAAGCGCGAGTTCGAGCGCCTGATCCAGGGGAAGGGGACGGCCGCCGATGAACTTCTTGAGCGTCTTGCCGTCGACGTACTGCATGACGAAGAAGAGCTGGCCGTCGACTTCGTTGATCTCGTAGACCGTGCAGATGTTCGGGTGATCTATGGCCGAGGCGGCTCGCGCCTCTCGGAGGAACCTTGTTCGGGCTTTTTCATCGCCGAGCAGTTCTGCGGACAGCGCCTTGATTGCGACCGTGCGATGCAGCTTGGTGTCCTCGGCTTTGTAGACTACACCCATGCCCCCTTTGCCGATTTCTTTCACGATGCGGTAGTGAAGGATGGTCTTTCCAACCATTGCACGAACCTGAGTGCGGATTCAGTGCAGGGAAAATCGGATGACCCGTTGCTGATGACCGCAGACTCCAAACAACTTGGTCTTGATTATACACGCGCGGAAATGGGGGGCAAACAGAAATGGACTGGCGCATCAGGACCCATCTCGCGCGAGTTGGGCATGATGCGCTTGAGTCGCCGAAGCAGAATGCGAGCGCACCGCCATGTCACGCTCACATTGAAGCCCCCAACTAACTCCTATATATTGTCGCCCCGTTCCAGGGAACTGCATGCGCGACAGAGGCTCCGCGGCCTAGAGCGGCGTTTCGCGAACGGTGGTGGTAACGGATGACAAATCAGCCGCAGGTTGAAGAAGATGCTTTCCCGAAGCCGGGCTACGCGTGGTACGTCGTCGGCGTGCTGACGCTGGTCTACATCTTTTCATTCATCGACCGCCAGATTCTGAACCTGCTAGTTCGCCCTATTCGGCGAGACCTCGGCATCACCGACTTTCAGATGAGCTTGCTGATGGGCTTCACCTTCGCGCTCTTTTACACCTTCTTCGGTATTCCGCTTGGCAGGTTAGCCGACTCGCGAAGCCGCCGGACAATCATCGCCGCCGGCTTTACGGTGTGGAGCATGATGACGGCTGCGTGCGGGCTTGCAAAGAACTTCCTGCAGATGCTGCTGCTGCGAATGGGCGTTGGCGTGGGCGAAGCGGCCCTCTCACCGGCGGCCTACTCGATCATCACCGATTACTTCCCGCCTAAACGCCGGGCGACCGCCATCAGCGTCTACTCGATGGGCATCTACATCGGGTCGGGGATCGCTTTCATCGTTGGCGGCATCGTCGCCGGCGTCGCGTCGGCGCAGGAGACGTGGTACCTGCCGCTGGTCGGCGCAACCCGGCCCTGGCAAGTCGTCTTCTTCATCGTAGGCTTGCCCGGCGTGCTGCTGGCTCTGCTGATGTACACAGTGCGCGAGCCCGTCCGCCGCGGCATACGTCTTCGCCAGACTTCATACGGAAAGACGAGCGTCGCAAGGGTGCCACTGAGGGACGTGATCGGCTATCTCGGCCGGAATTGGACTACGTTTCTGTGTCACAACGTCGGCTTCGCGCTGCTGTCGTTCTCCTCTTACGGAAGCAGCGCGTGGATTCCGACTTTCTTCGTTCGCAATCACGGCTGGACGGAAAGCAGGGCAGGCCAGGTGTATGGGTGGATTATTGCCATAGCGAGCACGCTGGGAGTAGTCGCGGGAGGACGGCTCGCCGACTGGATGGCGGCGCGCGGCCATCGCGACGCCACGATGCGGGTCGGGTTGATAGCGGCCGTCGCGTGGTTCCCGTGCGGCGTGCTCTATCCGCTGGTGCCCGATGCGAACTGGGCCGCCGCGCTGCTAGTGCCTTCTGCATTTCTGGCGAGCGCGCCATTTGGCGTCGCCCCGGCCGCCATTCAGCAGATGATGCCAAATGCGATGCGCGGCCAGGCTTCGGCGATCTACCTGTTCGTGGTCAACTTGATTGGGTTGGGCATAGGACCTTCGGCGGTGGCGGGCGCAACCGACTTCATCTTTGGAGACGATTATGCGGTCCGGTACTCACTCGTGAGCGTCGCAACCGTTGCGCACATAGCGTCAGCCCTGCTGCTGTGGGCGGGACTCAAGCCGTTTGTGCGCAGTCTCGACCGTTTGAAGGAATGGACCGCCGCGCAACCGAAAGTATGACCGAAGCCTGGGGCAAGCCGGCGGTGATCGCGTCACCAACCCAGGCGATTGATGACCACCTTGCCGTTGTTGACTACGAGGACCACATCCTGGAGGGCGCGGATGTCGGCGAGCGGGTCCTGCTCGACTGCGATCAGGTCAGCCTCCATGCCCGGCCTTATTGATCCCGTGCGCTTCGCCACGTCCAGGCAGTCAGCCGCAACCGAGGTCGCGGACTTGATCGCATCCATCGGCGGCATCCCGATTCCCACAAGCTCGATCACTTCATGCGGAATGCGGCGGCTGCTCGACGGACCATAGCCGGTATCGGTGCCCGCGACGATCTTTACTCCCATCTTCCACGCGTGGGCCGTCGCTTCGCGCAGGCGAGGCAGCATCGCGCGGCCGCGAATCGAGAGCATCGCATTGTCGTAGTCCCCGCCCGGATCGATCAAGTCCATCACCGTCGCAATCGTCGGCACGAAGTACGTCCCTCGCTCTTTCATCAGTGCGAGCGTCCGGTCGCTCAGGTAGGTCCCGTGCTCGATCGAGCGAACGCCGGCGCGAACGGCCGCCGCAGCGCCTTCGTCGCCGTGCGCGTGAGCGGCAACGTAGACGCCGGACTTGCGGGCCTCATCAACGGCGGCGGCCAGTTCCTCATCGGTGAACACGCGCTTGCGGGGATCGGTCTCGGGCAGACCCGCGCGCTCGGTTGCCATGATCTTTATCACGTTGACGCCGCGGTCGATCAAAGCGCGCACCATTCGGCGAACCCGCTCGGCGCCCGCCACGCCCGTCATCAGGTCGCCATTCTTCGGTAGGTTGAGAAAGAATTCTTCCGCGGGGCGAGGGCGAACGTGATAACCGGCGGCGACAACATCGGGCAGGTCTGAAGCTCCCGCGTGGTTGAGCTCGCGGATTCCGATGTCAACAAAGTGACTCACGCCAAGGCATCGCACGGTCGTCGTCCCCGAAGCAAGGGCCGCCCGCGCCGCTCTGAGATCATTGAGATGCGCGTGAGCATCGACAAAGCCCGGCAGCAGCCACCGACCTTTCAGATCGATCACGGTCGCGCCCGAAGGAACGTCACTCGGACCCGTCACTACCTTTTCGATCACTCCGCCGCGAACGATCACCGTCGCATCACGCAGAGGTTGGGCCGAGATTCCATCGATCACATTGGCGTGGGTGATAACGAGTTGTGAAGGCCCTGCCTGCGGCTGCGCGATCAGCAATCCGGGGCCGAGCAGCAGCAGGAGAGTCAGAAATGAGATTAGCTTTGTTCTCATGATGGGGATTACTCCTGTTTATCGGCTGTTAGCCCGAGACCGTCATCGTCTCCGGATTCCATCCATACGCGCGACCGTCGAAGTAGCTGCGATTCGTCAGCAGGGCCGGACCCGCCGCGCGAAATCCGAACACCGCGTCTTCAACCACCGGCTTGCGCGAGCGCACCGCGTCGAAGAAGTTCGCGAAGTGATCTATCGAGTCGTTGTAGTTCGGCGGCGGCGAGTACGTGTCCAGGGTCGCTTCGCTGATCTCCTGTTTGTTCTCCGGATACTTGGCGCGGTAGTCCTTCAAGAACGCTTCCTGCATCGCCTTCGAGAACGTCTCGATCGTGTAGCCGGGTGCCTTCGAGCGAGGCTTCTTGGACACCGTGACATTGCCGCTGAGGGTCATCACGCCTTCGCTGCCGACGAATCGAAAGCCCGAACCTCCGCCCGAGCCGTCCGCGAAATTGACTCTGAGAGCCAGATTGAAGGCCGGATGCGCAGCCGTCTTCGGATAGTCGTACAGGCCGAGCATCACGTCCGGCACGTCGCGCCCGTCATTCCAGTAACGCAAGCCTCCGGTTGCCACGACTCGCGTTGGTCCTATGCTGCCGGTGACGAAATGCATGCCCGAGAAGAGATGCACGAACAGATCGCCCGACACCCCCGTTCCGTAGTCGCGGTAGTTGCGCCACCTGAAAAACCGCGTCGCGTCGAACGGGCGCTTCGGGGCCTCGCCCAGGAAGCGGTCCCAGTCAACCGTCTCGGAGAACGCATCAGGCGGGATCGAGTACTGCCACGCGCCGATTGCATTGTTGCGGTCCCACCAGGCTTCGATCAGGTTCAACTCGCCGATCACTCCCGAGGCGAGCAGCTCTTTAGCTTTCTTGTACACGATCGAGCTGACGCGCTGGCTGCCGACCTGAAAGATTCGGCCGGTCTTCTTCGCCGTTTCGATCACGGGCTTGCCCTGGTCGAGCAACTGGACCATCGGCTTTTCGCAATAGACGTCTTTTCCGGCCTTCATCGCGTCGATCGAGATTCGCATGTGCCAGTGATCCGGTGTCGCAATGATCACGGCATCGACGTCGGAGCGGGCTAGAATCTCGCGGTAGTCGCGAGTTGTAAAGAGCTGGTCGCCCCAGACTTCCTTTGCGCGGGTCAGCCGTCCGTCGTAGAGATCGGCGACGGCAACCAACTCGATGCCGGGAACCTTGAGAGCGTTGACCGTGTCGCCCATGCCCTGTCCGCCGACGCCAATCGTCGCGAGCCGAATCCGATCGCTCGGAGAGATTCTTGCGGCCTGATCACTGCTCCGCTCCGATCCGAGAATCGTGCGCGACGTGCCGGCTACCAGCGCAGACGCGGCGGACAGCTTGATGAAATCTCGTCGAGAGGTTTTTCTTGTCATGTTTATTCCGTCTCCAGAGGCTACGAGGTTATTCAAAGGCACAGCGGTTTCTGCGCCAGAAGTCGAGGGCTGGGAAATTGGGCCGCCGACTCCGTAGAAGTCTCATGTCTATGGTCAGCGCGTCAGGTTCGAATTGACCTCCGTAATGCGACGTTCTTGCAAATAACACCAACTTGCCTGCTTGGAACGCGTTGGTCCAAACAGAGCGCGGGCCGATCTTCCCGCCCGGGCCGCCCGGGCCATGCGGTTGCCCGTTATGTGAAAGCCCACTATTATCCTCGTGCCAACACCAATTGCAATCGCAATTCGACCGATGAGGGTGTCCGAGACCAAGCCTAAGAGGAGCAACCGAATGTTGAAGGGGACGATTGGCGGCGTGTTGTGCATGGCAATTTCGTCAGGGCTTATGATCAACGCACACGGAACTCCGCGAAGTCAGCGGCGCGCCGACAGCGTCGGGCGATGGGACGTGACGGTCAAAGACGCGAGTGGGACGGAGTACCCCTCATGGTTCGAGATCACGCGCGAGGGTGACAAACTCATCGGACGCTTTGTTGGGCGAACCGGCAGTCAACGCCCGATCAAGAGCATAGAGTTTGTCAACAGGACGCTGACCTTCAGCCTCCCGCCTCAGTATGAACGGCGCAAGGACGATTTGCGATTTGAAGGGAAACTGACAGGCAGGCGTATCGAGGGCACAATTTCGGACGCCGAGGGCAAGCCGCTTCGATGGACGGCGGTGCGTGCGCCGAAGCTCAGGCGCAAGGCGCCGCGCTGGGGCAATCCGGTTTCGCTCTTCAACGGACGCGACCTCACCGGCTGGCGGCTACGCAACTCGAAGCTCGCAGACGCGTGGAAGGTCGTAGACGGCGTGATGCAGAACGCGCCTCGCAGCACAGACATCATCTCCAAGCGCAAGTTCAAAGACTTCAAGCTGCACGTCGAGTTCAAGATGATCGAGAAGAGTAACAGCGGCGTGTACCTCAGAGGACGCTATGAAGTACAGATCGAGGACAACTACGGTATGGAACCGGGCAGCTTGCGGATCGGGGGCATCTACGGTTTCATAACGCCGTCGAGCAATCCTTCAAAGAAACCCGGCGAGTGGCAGTCTTACGACATCACCCTGATCGGCCGAAGGGTCACCGTCGTTCTCAACGGCACAAAGATTATCGACGCTGCAGAGATTCCCGGCATCACCGGCGGGGCGCTCGATAGCAAGGAACGCGAGGCGGGCCCGATAATGCTGCAAGGCGACCACACCCAGATTTACTACCGCAATATCGTCATCACGCCCGTAAGGGACCGATGAAAAACGGGCCTGCCCCAATCGAGTGTCGATACCGAGAGCCTCGGTTTGCTGCCGACTGCGGGAACACCTTGCGCTGGAGGAAGTGAATCGCTTGAACGGCAGCCTGCACTACGCCGGGCGGAACTTCGTGCACCTGGCTAGGAGCGAGGCAGAGCTTAATCAGCGGCGCATTGCTTTCTGAATGACTCTTGCGGCTTCCTGTGCGGTCTGTCTTAGCTCTGGATCAGAAGAAGCGATGAGGCGTTTCAGCAGCCTGAGCTTTGTTCTGGGGTCGACCGGGCGTACAGCTCGACAAAACTGCTCAAGCCTCGCAACTAAAGGTGGCGCCTTCTCACCAAGTGGTATCAACCCCCTCACACCCTCGAACGCCTCATAGTATGTCTCTCCTTCATCCAAGTTGTATAACGTCGGCAACTCCTCGCTGTTCGGAATCCGTTTGACGAACATGAGATAGCGCTGGTTCTGCGAGTAAAACTCGCGCATCTCAAGTCGCTGGTCGCTCGTTTTGAAGATTCGGAACTTATCGAGCGGAGTATCCGCTCTGCTAGCTCCCCGCGTGAAGTCGGCCTTCGTGCACAGCAGCTTCTCCACTTCAAAGGTGAATAGCACGCCGCCCTTTACTTTGCCCAGGTCGAGCTCAAGCCGCTCTCCTTCCCTCAAGCGTTGGTGTATACCTCGGGGCCGCCCCACCCGCCCAATAACAACAAATTCGCTGGATGATACCGGCTCGAAGGAGAGCTTGTGGTAAGGCAACGGTGGCATCGGTTCGAATTGCGCCGAGGACCCAACTGGAGTGGTCAATGCTCTGATCGGCGTGGCCACTCCTATCATTTCTCTCCTCTCGAGGCGGCGGTCTGTCTGTGACCACCCGGAGACCGTAAAGATCGCCATACAAAGAAGCACAGTGATTCTCATTCTTCCCTCCATCGTCGCCACGGAATCCATCGATGTTCTTGACGTAACCGGCGGCAGAGGGGAGACCGTTCCCTTGTAGCTCTGACTAGATCAGCCATCGGAGCGACCTGCCTCACTCGAATGTCGGAACTGAGAGCCCGGGT
>DATDOV010000061.1:0-28894 GCA_035293105.1 Blastocatellia bacterium | reverse complement strand
ACAGACGAAGCAGACGCGCTCACCGGCAGCGACGATGCGATCACGAGGTCCTACGCAGAAGCCTCGAAGCGGTTCTACCTGTACCACAAGGAGCTTGACGCCGGCCGAACTTGATCTAATCATCTGGCAGGTGAAAGGAGGCCGATTATGCGATTTCGATTCTTTGCAGCGACTATCGCAATGACGCTCGCGATCGGTGTCAGCGCGGCTCGCGGCCAGAAAGCAGAAGGTTCGGATGCCGATGTAGCTGCTATCAACGCGTTCTACGGTCAGTGGGCGCAGGCTCTGGCAACGCGAGGGGCAGAGGGTTATGTTTCGTTCTTCGCCGATGATGGAGCGCTCTTGCCGCCCGACGGACCCGCCATCGAGGGCAAAGAGGCCATCCGCAAATGGATTCAGAAAGTGCTGGAGGACTTCGAGATCAAGGACGCGCGACTTGAGATGGGGCCGCCGCGGGTTTCGAACGGATGGGCGGTGAGGCGGTTTACGATTTCGGGCTTGAGCGTGCCCCGGAAGGGCGGCGAGTCGAAGCGATTCAACAACAAGTACCTCGACGTGATTCAGAAGCAGCCCGACGGCCAGTGGAAGTTCCTCTACCGAATGTGGAGCATTGTGGAGCAGCAACGGGTAGGAGGATAACCCTACTTGTATGGTAAGATTCCTCCCCGCCAGACCGGAACGGAGGAAGCGTGGTTGGGTTTGGCGAATGATCCTTGCACACGTCCGATAACGGAGGAATCACCATGCCCCGCACAGCAATCCATGATTTCCACAGCGCCTGGCTCTCCCTCGTTCAATCGTGCCTTCGAGAGGTAATCGGAAAGCAGTTTCTCACCCAGCCCGGATCGGGGCTCATCGCCGGTCACCCGGTCCTCGAAGCCGCCGGGCACGCGCTCGAGGGGATCATTAAGTCGGGTTTCACCGACGCGCGGACGGCCATCGAAGCTTTTGCCTCACATCGCGCCGCCCAGCGCGCGGCGGCGAACGGCGCGGATACGTCGGCGGGCCCGAGCGCAGCATCCGGCGGCGGCGGGACGATAGGAGACTGCGCCGACCTTCTAGCCCAGTACGCGCTTGCCTGGCTGTTTCACGACACAGACAAGATCAATGAGATCGAGAGCGAGTTTAAGGACAGCAGTTGCGATCCCGGCTGGCTGACCGCCATCGTCTCGTGGCTGGCATACTATTGGGACGGCCGGTCGCCGCAGTACGTACCGCCGACTGCCAATTCGCCCAAGCCGATCCTGCTTCCGCCGCCGGCCTCCGCGGACGGCTCGCTGCGTGTCGGGTTGTTGGGTGATTGGGGGACCGGCGAGCCCGAAGCGATTGCCGTCCTCGACCAATTGATGCAGCAGAATCCCGACCTCATCATCCATGTTGGGGACATCTACTATTCGGGGACGCATGATGAGTGCGTCAACAACTTCCTGAACCCCATCATCGCCGCGCGCGCAACGTACAATCGCCCGATTCCGGTCTACAACCTTCCGGGGAACCACGACTACTACAGCGGCGGCGCGGGGTTTTACGGAATACTGCCGCAGCTCAACGTCGCGATCCCGAACGCGACGATTCAGCAGAACAGCTTCTTCTCGCTCTACAACGACAACTGGCAGATCGAGGGCATGGACACGGGCTTCAACGACCACGACCTGTTCCTGGTCGGCGAAGATATGACCCACCTCGAAGAGGATGAGGCCGACTGGCACACGAAGAACATCAAGGAGGCCCGCGATCGCAAGGTTATCTTGTTGTCGCACCATCAGCTCTTTTCGGCTTTCATCCACATCGGCGAAGCGACCGGATCCGGCCCGAGCTACGAGAACCCGAGTCTTCTACACAACCTCCACAAATGGCAAAAGAAGGGACACGACAACGTCGTCGCGTGGTTCTGGGGACACGAGCACCTGCTGGAGGTGTACGCGCTGCCGGGGACGCAGGGGGTGAATTCAGGACTGAATCCGCCGATCGTGGGCCGGTGCATCGGCAATTCGGCGTTCCCGGTCTTCAACAATGTGGGCGCATACACGCCGGAACCCGACAGCGTTCAGCTTGAAGCGGCCCCGCAGTTCCCCTCCGGCTACGTTCAGACCGGTGATGATGGGCTGGTGTACGCGAGCGGGTATGCGCTGCTGACGCTTGGGCAGAGCACGGGGACGGTCGACTACTATCAGGTCAACTTCTCAGGCAGCATTCCAGACGCGACGAGCCAGTTGTTGTGGACTGAGAGCATACCGGTAGGAGTATAGAGTACCGACTTTAGTCGGGTCTTTTTCGTCACTCGGATCTTTTCGTCAGCCGGCGCTTTTTAGTTAGTACTGTCTTTTTCGTCGTGTCGCACACTGAATCAAGCCGACTGAAGTCGGGACTCTAACGCGTGCCCTCCGCAAAAACAAAAGGGCGAGAGGTGTTCCCCCCGCCCCATCAACGAGACAATCAACATCTTATCGTTACTGCCTTGTCACCCTCACGTCGTCGATGCCGGCCTCTACGAGGCTTGCCGTCGAAGCGTCGGCAGCCGAGATCAGGATTCTCACCGACTGCCCCGCGAAGGCGTTGAGGCTGACGCTGGTTGAGGCCCACGCGCCGTTTACGTTCACGGCTTGTCCGAGCCTCTGGAAGACCTGAGTCGTCGTCGTTCCGCTCACGATGCTAACTCGCAGGAAGTCCGCGCTGGTCGCGTTGCTTCCGTGGGCCAGGTAGAAGCTGAACGATAACGTCAGAGTTCCAGTGGACGGCAGAGCGATCGCCGGCGACTGGGTTGACGTCACGCCGCCGTCGATGTCGAAGGCCCCGGCCGACGCTCCTGCCAGCCGCCCGGTTACCAAATCGTTGACGCCGCTCACCGTCGTCCCTAGTTGCTTCGTGCCACTGGAAGTCGTGGTTTCAGGATCGCCGCGCTCCCATTGGCCGGTCGTCGCCGTGTCCGTGCCGTTCGGGTTGGTCGCCCAGCCCAGGCTCGTCTCGAAGTTGTCGAAGAAGACCGTGGTCGCGCCGCCGCAATCGGCCGGTACATCAGTCGCGGCGTTGTGGGTCGTTCCGTTGTTACCGGTAGCCGACACTCCCATGCCGTGACGCGCAAACACAGTCCATATCGCGCACCTGTTCGCTCCGCCGTTGACATTCTGGTCGGCCTGGAGAATACCATCACGCGCGTTCAGGAATGACGGGCTGCACGGCGTGAACTTCATGCCTTCCAGCACGATGCGATCGCTCACTGCGGCGCCCAACTGCGTGCGAAGGTCCCACAGCGTCGCCGCCCAAACCTCTCCGTCGCGGTGCACTTGGAAGCCCCCGACGCCGAGATCCGCGTACGAGTCGTGTACCGGATTCGCCGGCACCGTGTAAGCAGCGCGCCGGATGCCGTTGGTCGGGTTGTTGACTACGTATTCTCCGACCCGGCCATCATTGTAGAAGGTGATCGACCAGTAATCGGACCAGCCCTCGCCCATCGCACCTGCCTGGGTTCCGCCGAGGCAGCTCGTGTTCGCAGGCCCGCCCACAAGCCGGTTGGAAACGCCGTGTCCGTACTCGTGAAGCACGACGTCGCCATCAACCGAACTGTCGCGGTCGTCGGCCAACGTGGTTGTGCCCTGGGTGAAGAGGAACTGCTGCATGCGAGGACGGCTGCCTTCAGGCGGCGTGGCGAAGTTGGCGTTGTTAGTGCCAGACCCGTCCTGGGCTTCGGCCCTGACGGAGTCGTTGCCCGTCCCGCCTCGGCCGAAATTGTTCGTCTGGAAATTCCCCGCCGACTCGGTAAACCCGAGCCGGTAAGTGAAGTCGTGCATGATGTTGTTGAAGTAGAAGAGGTTCGTCACAACGGCCGGTCTCTGCGTGCGCGGATCGACTCCGGTCGAAAACGGGAACGTGAAGTCTTGCGTAGCAGAGAAGGCATGCCCGTTGGAGAGGCCCGTTGTGTTGTTTGGATCGGCGACATTGTTCGCGTCGGTGTCCAGGTACGCTTCAACGTTGTTGCCAGTCGTGACAGTCGAAGTGCCCATCCACCCGGCCGTGGTGTTGATGACCGTATCGCCGACGAATGACTCGAGCGTCCGTGCGCCGGCGTCCGGGTGTTGCCTGAAGACCGTTCCCTGAGCCGCGTCCGCGTAAAGGTTGTAGCGGAACAGAAGCGCACCGATGTTGGCGTCCAGACATATCTCGTACCATTCGCTCGGGCCGGCATCAATGTAGAAGTGCCATGCAAGCACGCCCCGGTCGCCGACGCGCATGATGCGAAGGTCGGACATTATATCCTCGTAGCTTTCGCCGAGCGGGTTTCGATACTTGGCGAGGTCGCCTCGGGCGGCGCGCGCTTCGACGACTTCAAACCCGTCCGGAGCCGGACGCCCCGAATACTCGAACGCCTTGGCGAGCGCGGCTTCTTCGTTCAGGGCCGGGGTCGTACGCACCCTTCCGTTCGGGATGATCATGCCTTCCATCACCGACTGGACTTCGCCGTCGGCGCTGACGGCCACCTGAACCTGCCCGTGAAATACTCGCAGGCCCCCGATCGTCTGATCGTAGACCAGGAACGAAAGGCCCTGATCGTTGTCTTCGTTTCCAAGCTTGAGCCTGCGAACCTCGCCGCGCGTCAGACCGAAAATGTTGCCGTGACGGGTGAGAAAGGCGCGAGCTGCTTGATCCGCAGATGCCCTTGAAGGCGCGGAGAGCGGTCCTCCCAGACTGAAGAAAACCTTTGGGACACCGGCCTCGTTGATTTCATATCGGAGATCGTCTCGGGTCTGCGGCGAGAGAGTTTCGCGATAGTTCTCGATGGCGCTCAACCGCGCTCTGACCTCGGCGGTTTGGGTCGGCGCATCCGAGCCGCTCAGATCTTGAATCTCCGCCAGTTGCTGTCGTACGTCGTAGTTTGGCAATCCGATGATCGTGGTTTGCCACGGACCGGTTTCGGGTGCTGCGGGCCTTTCGATCTCAGCCCGCGCAACGCGGCGCTGAAGGATCGAAGGTACGATCAGAAGAAGCGCAAACAGCAGTAACCACATCTTACGCATACGTTTTCCTCCTTTGTTGTGAGTGGCAGAATGGTAAGAGGTCGCTCATACCTGTCCTGGCAAGGCTGGCAGCCTTGCTTCTCCCGGGTCATTTACAAAGCCTCTCGCATGAGTGGCTAAGATTGGACTGCGGATCGTTGCGTACTTCTCCGAGTGCCATGCGCCCCTCCCGTGCGCAAGACAACGCGGCGAGTCTTGTGTCCCTTGTTCGTTCGTTTGTTGCTAAGAAGAAAGATCGAGGCTTCTTGTGACTGCGCTCTCCCTCAACGCCGTCCACAACGGAGTGCGGGTTATAGCACACATGAGAGGGCCAATTCAACTGATTAGTTGCGGTGAAATGAAGGGATGGGAAACTCCTAAAACGATATTCAACCTTCATCCAGGCGCGGACGGGCCGACAGGCCCGGCTCTCGCGATTGAAGGGCTGAATTGAAAATGCGAACGTGCGCTAAGTCTCTGTTCTGCTTAGACTCACCAGCCTTTGGCGCCTCGCGCGGGAACGCGGCGGCAGCCCGTCGGGCCGGCAGGCCGCCGCCTTCCTTGGGTCGCTACTTGTTCGGTTGCGGGACTATGCGCAAGTAGGGCTTCAGTGTCTTCCAGCCGCCTGGAAACTTCTGCTTCGCATCTTCATCGGACACTGTCGGGACGATGATCACGTCCTCGCCATGCTTCCAGTTCACCGGCGTCGCCACGCTGTAGTTCGCCGTCAGTTGGAGCGAATCAATCACCCGAAGCAACTCGTCGAAGTTGCGCCCCGTGCTCGCCGGGTAGGTGATGGTCAGCTTCACCTTCTTATCCGGCCCGATGACGAACACCGATCGCACGGTGAAGTTCTCGCTCGCATTCGGGTGGATCATATCGTAAAGCACCGAGACCTTCCGGTCGGGGTCGGCGATCAATGGAAAGTTGAGCGCATGACCCTGCGTCTCCTCGATGTCGCCGACCCACCCTTTGTGCGCGTCCAGCGGATCGACGCTCAGGCCGATCACCTTCACGTTGCGCTTGTCGAATTCGGCTTTGAGCCGCGAGGCCTCACCCAGCTCGGTCGTGCAAACGGGCGTGAAATCCTTCGGGTGAGAAAACAACACGCCCCAGTTGTTGCCAAGATACTCGTAGAAGTCAATCGTACCCTCTGTCGTTTCAGCGGTGAAATTCGGAGCCGTGTCTCCTAGTCTAATAGCCATATCTCATTGTCTCCTTCCTTTGAAGTCGTTCTTCTCGATCGAACCACGGAAGCAGCTCCCGAAAGCCAGGCAAGCGCTTCCCGCGCAAGATTGGTGTGTCTGCTCGCCACAGACCTGACATTCTCGATCAGTTGATCTAAATTAGTTGGCCCGGTTCGGTTTGTCAATGAGTCCGTCACCGGCGCCGGTCACATAGCACGACGGAGGACGTTAGTAATGAAACGTATTGTTTTGCTGTCCGCACTGCTCATCATCACCGTATCGTCCGCGCTGGCGCAGAAGCGCGCCTTCTCGATCGAGGACCTCTACCGAGTCAAGTCCGTCTCCGATGTCCACATCTCGCCCGACGGCAAGTCGGTCATCTACGTCGTCACATCCTCGGACCTCCCGACGGCGAAGCGAACCAGCCACGTCTGGATGATGGATATCGGCGGCGCCAATCCTCGCCAGATAACCAACGGCGAAAGGGGCGAGGCCACGCCGCTGTTTTCACCCGACGGGAAATGGATCGCGTTCATCAGCAACGCAGACGGCAACCTCTTCGTGATGCCGGCGGCGGGCGGTGAGCCGAAGAGGGTCACCAACGTATCTACGGGCGTTTCGGACCCGCTCTGGTCGCCCGATGGCAAGTCCATAGCCTTTTCGACCGACGTCTATCCCGAATGCGGCGCCGACGACGCGTGCAACAAGAAGATCGCCGAGCGCTGGCAGGGCGGCCCATTGAAGGCCCACATCGCGGACGAGCTCCTCTACCGCCACTGGACGGCGTGGAGGGACGGCACGCGCACACACGTGTTCCTGGCTGCTGTGGCGACGGGCGAGGTCCGAGACTTGACGCCCGGCAATTTCGACGCGCCAACGTTTCAACTTGGCGGGCCGTTGCAATACGACTTCTCACCCGACGGGTCGGAGTTCGTCTACGTCTCGAACCACGACAAGGTCCCGGCTTCCTCGACCAACAACGATCTCTGGCTGGTATCGCTGAGCGACAAATCAGCAACGCCTCGCAACATCACGGCGGCAAATCCTGCGTACGACGGCAGCCCGAAGTTCTCGCCTGATGGGAAGTACATCGCGTACCGAATGCAAAAGCAGCCGGGCTACGAGTCGGATCTGTTTCGTATAGCTCTCTACGATCGGGGAACGGGGACCTCGACCGTGCTGACCCCTTCGTTCAGCAACTGGGTTGATGATTTCGCCTGGTCGAAAGACTCGAAGTCGATCTATTTCACCGGCCCGGTCGAAGGGATCAATCCGATTTACCGGCTGGACCTGGCGACCAAGGCCATCACCCAGGTGCTGGCCGACCGAACGATCGACGCGTTCGACCTCGCGGCAGATGGAACGCGGCTGGTCTACATCAAGCGGTCAGTGGGCGAGCCGCCCGAGGTCTACTCGGTCGATCTTATTGAGGGCAAGGCAACGACGCCCACGCGGCTCACCCGCATCAACGAGGCCGTCGCAAACGAAGTCGACATTCGGCAGGCTGAGTCGCTGTGGGTCGCCGGAACGGGCGGAAAGAAGATTCATGTTTTCATCGTCAAGCCGCACGGATTCGATCCGAACAAGAAGTACCCGCTGATCCTGAACGTGCACGGCGGTCCTCAATCGCAGTGGGCCGACGCATTCCGAGGTGACTGGCAGGTCTACCCCGGCGCGGGTTACATCGTCGCGTTCCCGAATCCGCACGGATCGACGGGCTATGGCCAGGATTTCACCGCTCAGATTTCGGGCGACTGGGGCGGGCGAGTCTTCGATGATTTGAGGAAGGTCACCGATGCGCTGGAGAAACTGCCCTACGTCGATCGCGATCGGATGGGCGCGATGGGCTGGTCGTTCGGCGGGTACGTGATGAACTGGTTCGAGGGGCGCACCGGTCGCTTCAAGGCCCTTGCGTCGATGATGGGCATCTTTGACTTGAGGTCTTTCTACGGCGCGACCGAGGAGCTGTGGTTTCCCGAGTGGGACCTCAAGGGCCAGCCGTGGAATTCACCGCTCTACGAGAAGTGGTCGCCGTCGAATCTGGTGAAGAACTTCAGGACGCCGTGCTTGATCATCACCGGCGAGCGCGACTATCGCATCCCGTACACGCAGTCACTCCAGTTCTTCACCGCGCTTCAGAAGAGGAACGTGCCGTCGCGGCTGATCGTGTACGCGAACGCGGGTCACTGGCCGAACTGGTACGAGATGGCGCTCTACTACACGGCGCACCTCGAGTGGTTTCAGAAGTATCTCGGCGGCGGCGGGCCTCCGTGGACCAGCGAACAGTTCTTGCGGAATGCCGTGTTTGATCGAGAGACCGGCAAGCGGCTGACCTCCGAGGCGGGAAAGCAGCCGTGACCGGAAGCCGCCGCCAAGGAAGGATTATTCCGACAAGCTGCTAGATTGATCATTGATGGGGCGGGCGCTATTATGCGAATGCGATTATGACAGAAAACACGGGATCACTTTTCGAAGCCTTCTTGAACCAGCACGACCGCGACGCGTGGGCCGAAGTAGTCAGAACCATCACGCCCTTGATTCATGAAGTGGACCGCAACGCGACCGAGATATGGTTCGCGTTTTATCCGCTGGACCTCGCGCGCGCGCTTGACGAAGCTGAAGACCCTGAACAACTGGCAAGGGAGTTGCTCCTTCAGGGGAATTACCGGCTCGCGGGCCAGATCGATTCATCGCATCGGTTCCTTTACGGCCATCGCTTCTGGCCGCAGATCAAAGCCGCGGTCATCGAGCTCGCCCTGTCGTCTCAGGCGCCGGTGAGCCTTGATCTCGCGACGCAGATACACTCGGTCGCGGCTCACGCCGCCAGATCGCTCAAGGTCGATGAGTCATTGACGCTCGGCATAACCGCGATCGCATTTATGACGTTGCAGCAAACGGGGGCGAAGGCGTTCAAGGCTTCAGTAGGCGCCGTGGACGTCGTCGGCGTTGCTCGCAAGTCTCCGGACGAGATCGTTCAGGCGCGCGCGAAGGACGACGGTCAGGGCTTATTCGGGTTCGTTCGCGGTCAGGAGAAGGTCTACACGATCACCTTCGACGAGCGTGATGGGAAGGCGCGCTTCAAGCTCATCAACACGCAGCACCTGACGACGGCGGCAGCCTGCGACAAGCGCGATCACGCGTCGCGGGATCGTCGTTGCATGCCGGGAGAAGGACCGATTCCGATCGAGTGCCGCTCCGGGGCTTGCGGGACCTGTTGGGTGGGAGTGTTAGGCGGTGCGGAGAAGTTGTCGGAGGTAGCGGCGCTCGAGTCGCGCAAGATCAAAGAGTTCGGCTACGTTGACAGCGATGAGCCGGGACCCCTGATCCGGCTGGCGTGTCAGGCTCAAGCGTTCGGCGCGGTGTCGATAGTGATCCCCCCGTGGAACGGTGTGTTCGGGAAGTTCCTGGCGCGGCGAAGAGACCGGACTGCTGAAGCCCCGGCAGGACCGGCCACCTGACGGGCAACACGCCTCCTGCTCGCCGCCGTAATCTCGTGAGCATCGGATAAAGCACACGGTTCTGCGGCGGGAGCCGGAGAGAATCGAGACCAGCGCCCAAGTAATCGCGCGTTCCGCCATCCGTGTTCAACCGTGTTGTCGGGTGTAGCCATCACCGAGAAGCTCGGCCGCGTTCAATCCTCGGTCGCCCCCTGAATGCCCAACCTTGTCTTTCACAAGTCCCGGCAATAAACTAGCCGGGCTGCGATGATAGAACGCATTCGCCATATCGCCCGTGAGAGCCTGGAAACCAAGCGCGCGTTCTTCGACAATCACGCGGATGACGTCGCGCGCGCCGCGGAACTGATGCTCGTGACTATCCGAGCCGGCGGCAAAGTGCTTGTCTTCGGCAACGGAGGCTCGGCGGCCGACGCCCAGCACATCGCCGCCGAACTCGTAAACCGGCTCAACTACGATCGCCCCCCGATTGCCGCAATCGCGCTCACGACCGACACGTCGATCCTGACGTCGATTGGAAACGATTCTTCATTCGATGAGCTGTTTGAGCGGCAGGTGCTGGCGCTGGGACGCGAGGGCGATGTCGCAGTAGCTATCTCGACGAGCGGTAACTCGCCGAACGTCCTGCGCGCAGTGAGTGCGGCACGCCGGCTCGGCATGAATACCATCGCCCTCGCCGGCCGTGATGGAGGCAAGCTCGCCCAGGCAGTTGACGTCGCGCTGGTCGTCGAAGCCGCCTCCACGCAACGGATTCAGGAAACTCATATTACGATCGGACACGTTCTCTGTGAACTGATCGAAGAGGCGCTCTACCCGAGAGGATAATCCACGAAGCGCACGAACAAACACGAAGAAACACGAAGAAGAGATGCAGGTGAGAATAGGAGAGTCGTGACAAGGAGAGGTAACGAGCCGGCGGCAGAGAGTGGCAGGCGAACGAGCGGCTCGGTCGTATGCATGCTGTTTCCGCGCGCGTTCGATCTTCCATTTCCCTTCCCTGTCTCTTCTTCGCGGCTCTTCGTGTCCTTCGTGGATGAACTGATGACCTGATGTCGCGATATAAGATCGAACCCCTGGACTTCTCCCGCTTGACGACCTACCCGCTCGCGTCACGGCCAAGCAAAGTGACGGCGGATGATTTGGCCGCGCCCGTGGCCGTTGAATCGTCTTTCAAGGAATTCCTCGACCGGCTGCCCAACATCCTGGCCGCGCGCGAAATTCGAGAACTGGCGGCGTTGATTCGGGCGGCAAAACGCGAGGGCCGGGCAATCATCGCGGGGTTAGGAGGTCACGTTGTCAAAACCGGACTCGGCCCGATCTTGATCGACCTGATGCGACGAGGGTACGTCACCGCATTCGCGATGAACGGATCGGCGATGATCCACGATTTCGAGATAGCGCTTGTTGGCGCGACGTCGGAAGACGTTGACGCGTCCCTGGGCTCCGGGAGTTTCGGGATGGCAGAAGAGACCGGCCGCGTGCTCAACGAAGCCGCGAAGCGCGGCGCAAGCGACGGCCTTGGGATGGGCGAAACCGCGGGCCGGCAGCTCTTGGAGATGGCCCCCCCGCACGCAAGCAAGTCGCTCCTGTATCAAGCCTACGACGCGGCCGTTCCGGTGACCGTACACGTTGCGATTGGAACCGACATCGTGCACATACATCCTTCAGCGGACGGCGCGAGCATAGGCCAGACCTCGCTGCATGATTTCCGCTTGCTGTGTTCGCTGGTGCGCGAGCTTGACGGCGGCGGCGTCTACCTGAACCTTGGCTCGGCTGTCGTGTTGCCCGAGGTGTTCCTGAAGACGGTCACTGTAGTTCGTAATCTCGGCCATCGGCTTCAGGATTTCACGACCGCGAACTTCGACTTCGTCCAGCAGTACCGCCCGCTGACCAACGTCGTTCGGCGTCCTGTAGCCGGGAGTGGGCGCGGGTTCTCCTTTATCGGACATCACGAGATCATGATTCCGCTCCTTGCAGCGGTCGTCCTCGCGGAATAGCCCTCGCAGAAAAGCCATGGAGGACGATGAAGCGGGCTTGCTTTACAAGCTTCAACCGCCGTGCTACCTTCCACCCTGCCCTTGGTTTTTTCGTCACCGAATAATCTGACGTTGGACTTATTTAGAACGAACACGTACTGTCGGTAGCTGCCGGCGTGTCGTGCATACGGTATGCGGGCCGCTGATAGCCGAGGATCGAAGATGCTCTCTGCGCGTCGGACTTTCGCCTCGACGCGCGTTGCGGGCATGCGCCCGATTTCGGGCGCTCCCATTTTCCGTCACTTCAGAGAAGGAGAACCAGTATGAGCAACACGTCAATCGGGTCCCGGCGTTTGAGCCCCCTGCTCAGCGCTCTTCTAATCATCAACCTTGGCCTTCCGGCCCTCGCTCAGTCGACCTCAACCATTCAGGGAGCGGTGACTGACCAGGCGGGTGCTGCTGTCGCCGGCGCGAAGGTCATTGTTCGGAACCAGGCAACCGGCTTCGAACGCACAACAGAAAGCGACGCGACCGGCAACTATCAGGTCGCGGCCCTGCCCGTCGGCAAGTACCGCATCGAAGTGCAAGCCACGGGCTTCCAGACACACGTCTTGACCGACCTCGAGCTGCTCGTGAATCAGACCGCGGTCCAGAACGTCCAGCTCAAAGTCGGGGCCGTCGCCCAGGAAGTGTCAGTCGTCGCCGAAGTCCCCGTGATCGAAACGACGACCATGACCGTAGGGCAGGCGATCAATCAAAAGACCGTCCAGGAGATTCCGCTCAACGGGCGGCACTTCGTCGATCTCGGACTCTTGATTGCCGGCTCGGTCACGCCACCGCAAAACGGATTCCTGACCGCACCGCTGCGCGGACAGGGATCGTTCGCGTTCAACACCGCCGGCAACCGCGAAGACACCGTGAACTTCATGGTCAACGGCATCAACCTGAACGACATGGTTCAGAACCAGATCACGTTCCAGCCTTCGATCAACACCGTTCAGGAATTCAAGGTCGACAACTCGACCTTCAGCGCGGAGTACGGCCGCAATTCGGGCGCCATCGTCAACATCGCGACCCGTTCGGGCTCGAACGAGTTTCACGGCGAGGCGTTCGAGTACATACGCAACGACGCACTCGACGCGCGCAATTTCTTCGCCGCCACCAAGCCGCCCTTCAAACGAAATCAGTTTGGCGGTAACCTGGGCGGCCCGATAGCCAGGGACCGCGCCTTCTTCTTCTTCACCTACGAAGGCACTCGTCAGCGGCAGGGGCTGACCCTCAACTCCAACGTCCTGACCGACGCCGAACGGGCGAGGGTAACGGACCCCGTCGTCAAGAAACTGCTCGACTTGGTCCCGACCGCGAGCCGAGTCGACACCGTGATCGTCAATGGAGTCCCTCGACAGATCGGGAGATTCTTCGGCTCGGGCACCGCGCCCGTCAATATCGATCAATGGACAGGAGACGTCAGCTTCACCCTCTCCAAGGACGACCGGCTGCACGGCTACTACGCTTTTCAGCGCGACCTGCGGGGCGAGCCGGTCTTGCAGGGCAACACGGTGCCTAACTTCGGCGACACGCGGCAATCGCGCCGGCAGATCCTGACGCTGAACGAGACGCACACGTTCGGCTCCAACCTCGTCAACGAAGCGCGCTTCGGGTTCAACCGGCTGCATATAACCTTCACCCCGAACCAGCTCTTGAACCCGGCGGACTTCGGCATCAACAACGGTATCAATGAACCGATAGGGCTGCCGCAGATCAGCATCGTCGGTTTCAACTTCAACATCGGCGGGCCGGCCGGCTTTCCGCAGGGTCGTGGCGACACCACCTATGTCGTGTCCGACACCGTCAGCTATCTGCACGGCACCCACTCGATGAAGCTCGGCGGCGAGTTCCGGCATTTCTCGAACAATAACTTTGCTCGCAACATCGGCACGTTCTCCTTTGCGAGCGTCGACGCCTTCATCGCCGGCACAGCGAACTCGTTCACGGTCACGCTTGGCGACGTTGCCAGCAGCATCGGGTCTAAGGCTATCGGCTTCTTCGCCCAGGACAGCTACAAGATCAGGCCGAACCTGACGCTCGAACTCGGTTTGAGGTACGACACGTTCCTCTCACCCACCGAGCGGTTCGATCGCTTCGTTGTATTCAACCCGGCGACCAACTCGTTGGAGCGGGTTGGCGCCGGCGTCGAGAACGTCTACCAGCGCAATCAACTGTTCCAACCGAGGCTCGGATTCGCGTGGGACCCGTTCAAGAACGGCAAGACCTCGGTACGCGGCGGCTATTCGATACTCGCGGACCAACCGGTCACCAATCTGATCACGGGTACCGCTGCGAATCCTCCGCTCGCCACGCCGCTGACATTCACCGGAGCGATCAGGTTCGATAACGCGGTCACCGTCGCGAGAAGCGCGGGGCTCGCGCCGTCGTCGGTCGTCTCGGACTTCCACAACGCGTATCTTCAGTCGTGGAATCTGAATGTCCAGCGCGAGATCACCTCGACGCTTGGAGTTCAGATCGGGTACTTCGGATCGAAGGGCACCAACCTCCGAATCCAGCGAAACATCAACCAGTTCATCAGCGGGGCCCGGCCGTTTCCCAGACTATCCTCCACCAGCCCGATTCTTCCTGGCGCGACCGTAGGCAACATCCTCGAGAACTCGAGCGGCGCGAACTCCAGTTACAATGCGCTCTGGGTCACCGCAACCAAACGGCTCGCGCACGGCTTGCAGTTCAACGCCTCGTACACGTTCTCGAAATCGATCGATTACAACTCGCTGAACTCGCAGGGCGTGGTCGTGCAGGACAGCTACAACATCCGAAACGACAGGGGACTCTCGGACTACGACGCGCGCCACCGCTTCGTCGTCAGTTGGCTGTACGAACTGCCTTTCCACAGCAACCGCCTCACCGAAGGATGGCAACTGGGTGGGATCACTCAGCTTCAGAGCGGAAACCCCGTCAACATCATCACCAGCATCAACACTTTCACGGGTGTCGCGAGCCTCCGTCCCGATGTCATAGGCGAGATCAAAACGGTCGGGACACCGGCGCAGTGGTTCACCAACACCGCGTTCGCGCTTCCGGTCGGGCCCGGAAACGTCGTTCACTTCGGCAACCTTGGCCGCAATGTGGTCATCGGGCCGGGCTTCAGCAATACAGACTTCTCGGTCCTCAAGAACACGAAGCTGACTGAGTCGCTCAGGCTCCAGTTCCGCGCCGAAGTGTTCGACATCTTCAACCACGCGAACTTCGGCCAGCCAGGACGCGTCGTAGGGACCGGGGCGTTCGGCGTGATATCCAACACGCGGTTTCCGACCGGCGATTCCGGGTCATCGCGCCAGATTCAATTTGCGATGAAACTGATCTTCTGATTGATCGTGATTGATCGGCAGGATCAAGTAATACGGCGCGCCGACTGCGAACTACCGGCGCGCCGTATTTGTGCGATTACCCGTTGCGAGTTACTCTTTTAAGCCATCTCCGAGCTGGCGACCCGCCGACGGTCCCGCACTTCCGCAAGCCGGCCGGCATTACATGACGACGTGTGCCGGCATCGATCGCCGGCGTATACCAGCCCATCGACGCGCTCGGAGCCGCAGCTCGAGCAGCGATCCCGAAGCCCGCGCCCCGTCCGATTACATTCTGAACAAACGGTGAACTCCGGGCAGAATACCAGCCCCGCGCATGACGACTCGTAGAACGCGCGGGTGATCATTCGTCCGACGTCATCCGCGCTCATCTCGGACTCGCCAATCCAAACCTCGACGGTCGCATTCGTGAATCCGATCGCGTGAAATAGGCCCTCCAGCCGAACGCGGTCCATCACCGGCACGTCCGACGTGTTCGCGAGCCGTACTCCGTCCGTGTAATAGACCGCTCCGCCCGCCGCATCACCGCAGACGGCGCCGGCTGCGGTCTCGCCGAAGAAGCGAAGGTCGAGCCCCGCCATCCGCGGCGCGGGCAACTCCGCCGACTGGCCGCTTAACACGAAACGGACTTTGTGCTTGCTCGACAATCGCTCGGCCTCGTTCTTCAAGTGCGTCAGGACCTTCAACGCAAAATCCATCGCGGCCTGCGACTCGTTGACGTTTGATTGAAGCACTGAGCGGCACAGCTCGTTCAGCCCAACCAGGCTGATCGCGTGGGTCGCCCACTTCAACCTGATGAAAGGCGCGCCGCTCGCCCGCGTCGTCAACGCCGCAAGAGGTCCGCCCTCGCCCAGCGCAAGGAGTTTTTCGATGAAGACCCGCTTTTCGAGGTGCGCTTGCGCGGCTGTTTCCATCAGCCTGGTCAGCTCCTCGAACACCTTGACCTGGTTCCCGCCTGCCAGGTATCCGACGCGCGGCAGGTTTAACGATACAACCTGGAACTGCGATGCGCGCAACGCGTGGCTCTCGGCGGCCTCGACCGCATTCCAATCGCTGACACCGTAGCGCCGATAAAACGAGCCTTCATCATCGCGATCGAACATTATCGACACTCCCCCGCGCTCGAGCGCGAGCTGCCCCACGAGCTCGAGAAGCGAGCGGTGCTCCGACGTCCCGTCAAACCCCCGATTGAGGTGGAGGAAGAGCCTCGGCGTCAAAAACGCGTGGCCCGATCCGTCGCCGTCGAGGTAGACCTCCAACAACGCTCGAAGAAAGCGGTGGGCCGCATCCGCATGCTCGCCATATGTCGTTCCGGTCACGGCGGCGTCGGGTCCAATCGCCGCGCGAGATCTCAGATAGGACGGCGCGTCCCAGTCAAGATGCAGGTCCGACGAGATGATCTGTCCTCCGCGCGCAACGGCCGGCGCCGAGAACTCGAACACGAGAGTCTGCGCCAACTGTTTTATCGCGCGGTCATCCGAGCCTTCAAGAAACGGCGCAAGGCCGAAGTTGAGCGAATCCCACACAACGGGGCCGGCGAGATGGCCCTGCAACGCGGCGGACAACTTAACCAGATGGGCGATCAAAACGTCGGCGTGGCGAGCAGGCCGCGAACTCGCAAAGCCGCGCGGCAACGCGATGCCGAACTGCTTGACGTAATCGACCCCCGAGATGATCGAGTAGGGCCGGTCTACCGCCCCGATCGAGTGGATGTGAATGTCGCCGACCAGATGGGCATTGGCGACCTGCTCGGAGAAGACGCTGAGGATTGCATACTCACGCTTGATCGACTCGGCGAGGATCACGCTGGTGCCTTCGGGGCCGAAGGGCTGGGGGACCGACTCCCGAAATGAGCTGCGCATCGTGCGCTCGACATCGTAAATCGGAACGCCGAGCCGCGCGTGCGCCCGGTAAGCCGATTCGAGTCCAAGCTCGAGAAGTCTCGCGTCGACCAGACCCCGGATGAGCGTGGAGCTCAACGTCCGGAAGCCGAGTTTCTGGATGAACTGCCGCACCTCGATCCCTATCTGGACGGCAAGGTATTCATCGACATTGGCTTCGCGGATGAGCGTATCGACGATGCGTCGCTCGTCGAACTGGGCGATGTCTTCGTCCGAGCGCCGCACGAGCGCTTCGGGTTCGCCGAGGTCGTCTGATGTTCTTCCGTTGTCGGGCAGTACGGGCTCCGGTTCCATGGGAGGGCGATAGGATACTCGCTTTGCTGATCGCAATCAAGGAAGGAGCAAAGAAGAGATTTTGGATTTTGGATTTTCGATTCTGGGATTTGGACTTTGAAGTCTGCGCCTTGAAGTCCGGGTTATGGAAGTTGGAAAGGAGTCCGTTGACCAAGGGCCACATCTAACTCAAACCCAGAATCTAAAATCCAAAATCTCCTCACTCCTCTTGCCTCGCCTCTCCGCGTGAGTTATTTTCCGCGCGTGACCACGAAGCCGAAGATCGGCGTTCTAATCTCCGGGCGCGGATCGAACATGCTCTCACTGCTGGACGCGGCGGCCGGCGGGCGGCTCGATGCCGAAGTCGCAATCGTGATCAGCAACATCGAGTCGGCGCCCGGCCTCTTGAAAGCTCGCGAGCGCGGTGTTGAATCCCTGTTCATCCCTCACAAGGGCCGTTCGCGAGAGGATCACGACGCCGAGATCATCGCCGAATTGAAACGGCGCGAAGTCTCACTAGTTTGTCTGGCCGGTTATATGCGCTTGATCAGCCCGCAGTTCGTCCGCGCATTCCCCGGTCGCATCCTGAATATTCACCCGTCGCTGCTGCCGGCATTTCGGGGACTCGACGCCCAGCGCGAGGCCCTGGATCACGGAGTAAAGATCACCGGCTGCACGGTACACATCGTCGACGAAGAATTGGACCACGGTCCGATTGTCCTGCAGCGCGCGGTCGAAGTTCGAGACGACGACACAGTTGAAACGCTGTCGGCTCGAATACTCGAACAGGAGCACAAACTCTATCCGGAAGCGGTCGCACGGGTTCTGAGCGCGGGCTTTCGCGTCGAGGGCGGCCGGACTTTCTTTGCGCGCTGAATGTGAGGAGAGACTGACAGCGACCCGAGTATCGGACTGCCTCGAAAGGATGATTCTACCAGCGTTAGTTTTCGGGTCGCTGTCTGGCGGTTAGATTCTCGAAGACCCCCGCTCGCGTTGCCCGGAAAAAAGCAGGTCAAACAAAAAGTAATGTGCTCCTCGTAGTTCCTCTGGAGCCTGGCCGGTTCTCTACGATCACTCCGCGCTCGCTTCGGATCTTGACCCACGGGTCCATCCATTCAATCTGCCCGCAGATACCGATAAAGCACGCGCAACAGCCGGTAGCCCCCCAGGTAATCCGCCGCGCTGTAGCTGACCGTATTCGCACTCACCCGCTTGACCGTCGGCACCTGTTCCGCGATGTCCGCGAGCACCGTTTGATTGAAGGCAACCTCGAACGTTGTGGGCGTCGCCGGGCGCACCGGTTTGAACTCCGCCAATCGCTTGAGCGCGCGCTCGGCCGCCGCTCGAATACGAGTCCGTGCCTCTTCGGATCGCAGCGATCGCGCGGCCGTCGTCCAAATCGCTTCCTTCACTTGAACGCCTTCGATGTTCGGCACAAGCTCGCGAGCCTGAGCGACCGCCTCTTGATCGCCTGTTACCATCACGACCGGCACGCCCACCGCGCCCGCGGCGTAGGTGTTGATGCCGGACTCGCCGACTGATCGCCCGTTCACGCGCACGTCGGCGATGGTTCCAGTCCCCGTGTGCGCGAGCACACCGACGGGGCTTCCGGCCTTTGCGTGATAGCCGATGAAGATCACAGCATCGAACGTCGAATCGATCCCTTGCATCATCCCCATCGGTTTCACGTTGCTGCTGATCAATTCCGCGGGCGGGTGAAGCTGTTCGATCTCGATATTGCGCATCGAGCCGTGCGAATCGTTGACGACGATTTCCGTCGCGCCTGCTGCAAGGGCGCCGTCTATTGCGGCGTTGGTCTCTTCGGTCATCAGTCGGCGAAAGCGGTTGTAGTCGGCGCCGCCTGCTCCGGTCTGGTCGCTGCTCACCACGCCGCTCACGCCCTCCATATCGACTGAGATGAAGACCTTGAGCTTCTTTGCAGGCTGCTGTGCGAAGCTTGTGAGCGTCAATGAGGCGATCAGGGCCAGCAAGATCGAAAGAACTATTCTCATGGCTAATACTCTAACTCGTTTCGCGCAGCTTCGCGAAGTGCTCAACGATCCGCTGCGCCTGGCGCGGCCCGACAAAGGGCCGAAGCTCTGCAAAGCTGGCCTCCGACACTCGCTTCAGGCTTCCGAAGTTGCGAAGCAGCCGCGCGCGGAGCTTGTCGCCGACGCCGGGTATCGAGCTCAACTCCGAATCGAAGTCTCGCATCGCTCGCCGCTGCCGATGGTAGGTCACGGCAAAGCGATGGGTCTCGTCCCGGATCATCTGAATCAACCGCAGCACAGGCGAGTGGTGGTCGATTCGTATCGGCTCTTCCTTTCCCTTCACAAAGAGAAGTTCTTCGCGTTTGGCGATCGCCGCCGTCGGAAGCGCCTCCAATCCAATCTCGTGCAGCGCCCGCGCGGCTGCTGTCAACTGGCCCTTGCCGCCGTCGATCAACACCAGGTTCGGCAGCGGCTTCTTCTCGCGCAGTAACCGCGAGTAGCGCCGGCCGACCACTTCATACATAGACTGAAAATCATCGGCGCGGCCTTCGACGGTCTTGACCTTGAACTTGCGAAAGTCAGCTTTCTTCATTGCCCCGTGTTCGCAGACAACCATCGACGCGACGTTCTCGGCGCCCTGAATGTTCGAGATGTCGAACGATTCGATTCGCTCGGGAGCTTCGGGAAGCTCGAGCACTTCGCGAAGCTCCTCGAGCGTTTTTTGCATGTCCGGCCGCTGCATGCGAAACCGCTGATCGAAGTTCAGCCGCGCGTTTTTTTCGACCAGATCGATCAAATCGCGCTTCACTCCCCTCTGTGGAGAGACTATGTGCACACGGCGCTTTCGTTGAGTCGTCAGGTATTCTTCGAGCAGTTCGAGGTCCTCAAACTCGACCGGGACGTAAACTTCGCCGGGCGCATAGTCGCCGGTCGTGTAGTATTGCTTCAGCGCCTGCCCGATGAACGCCGCCGGGTCGAACGGCTCCGGCATGTCTTCCCAGTAGAACTCGCGTTTGCCCACGACCTTGCCTTCTCGCATCGTGAAAAGCGACAACGCCAGCAAGCGCTCCTCCCGGTAGTAGCCGAAGATGTCGATGTCATCCCGCGAGATGGTCATCATCTTCTGCTGCTGCCCGAGCCGTTCTATGGTCTTCAGTTGATCGCGATACCGTGCGGCGGCTTCGAAGCGCAACTCGTCCGACGCAAGCTGCATGCGCTCTTTCAACTCGGCTTCGAGGTCGTCGGTCTTCCCTTGAAGCAGCAGATCGACGTCGCGCACGGCTTCGTTGTACTGCTCGATCGAGCACAGCGAGCGGACGCATGGGCCGAGGCACCGCTTGATGTGATATTCGAGACAGGGCCGGTCCGCTTTGCCGTCAATCTGCATCGTGCACGTCCGAAGCTGAAAGTTCTTGTTGATCAGATCGAGGGTGTTCCACGCGAGCGAGACCGGCAAGAACGGCCCATAGTAGCGCGCGCCGTCTTTGAATATCTTGCGGGCGATCATCGCGCGCGGCGCTCGTTCGTTGGTGATCTTGATGTGCGGGTACTGCTTGTCGTCCTTTAGCAGAACGTTGAATAGCGGCTTGTAGCGCTTGATGAGATTGCATTCGAGCGCGAGCGCTTCGACTTCGTTGTCGGTGACGATCAGCTCGACGTCGGCGATGCGAGGGACGAGGTCGCTCGTTTTGAAATCGTGCGCGCGGTCGGCGTGAAAGTATTGGCGGACGCGATTGCGCAGGTTCTTGGCTTTGCCAACGTAGATGATCTTGCCGCGCCGGTCGCGGTAGAGGTAGCAACCAGGCTGGTCGGGGAGGTTCTCGAGTTTTTCAGCGAGAGTCATGGGGAAAAGGGGCGCGAGGCAAGGCAAGGAGCTTCGGGTCTGTTCAGAATTGGAGGGTGGGTGCAACGCTCGCAACTCTCAGGGAAGGCGAGCTTGCTCCCGCTGATTATTCACTTCAGCATCTCCTCGATGATCTCCGAAAACTCATAGAACCCTTTGCGGCCCGCGATCCACCGCGCCGCCATCAACGCGCCCTCCGCAAACCCTTCGCGATTCCGCGCCGTGTGATTGACCGTCAGCGTGTCCGCCGCCGAATCGAACCCAACCGTGTGCGAGCCGGGCATGTACCCCGCGCGAGTGCTCGACGCCGGCACTTCGCGCTCGTACTCGCGCTCGACTATTCGCTTCAGAGACAGCGCGGTGCCGGACGGCGCGTCCTTCTTGAACTTGTGATGGGCCTCTTCGATGAACGGATCGAAGGCCGGGAAGCGGGCGAACAACTGCGCCGAGTAGGCGACGATCTTGAACATCAGGTTGACCCCGATGCTGAAGTTCGAGCCGTAGACCAGCCCGACTCCGTGTTGATTCACGAGCCCCCGAGCCTCATCCATCCGGTCATGCCAGCCGGTAGTACCGACGACGATTGAAAGACCGGATTCTGCGGCGAGCCCGATATTCGAAATCACAACGCCCGGCTCCGTGAAATCTATCGCCACCTCCGCATCCGTGATCTTGCCGCGTGAGCCGGCGAGCGGATCGATCACGCAAGCTACTTCGACGCCTTGACGCGCCGCGGCCTGCTCGACCATCCGTCCCATCTGTCCGTAGCCAAGTAGCGCGATTCTCATAAGGCAGCGTGATGAGTGATTCACGATCGGTCACTCAACATTCATCGTTCCTAGAACACACACTCGGTGTTGACCGCCAGCCGCCGAATCTCGGCCCGCGAAGGCTGATAGATGATCCGCTCCACGAGATCTGTGCCGCGTTGTATCTGATATGCGAGACCGGCATCGCTCACGAGATAGTATGAGCTCTTATTGGCCTCTTCTGCGCACTGCTTGAACCCGGGCGCCAATCTGAGATCCCCGCGCACCATCCTCTCGCCGGGCTGAAAGTAGACCGCGAAGACCTTGCCCACCATCGAACGCGGCGCGCGATAGATTTCCGCGAGCTTGGGAGTCAGGAACGAGAACGTCACCTCCCCGCCTTCCACCTTGAACGGGCCCGCAACCGCCGCGTCGGTCTGTCGGTCGTCCGTGCCGACGGCCTGGGCCACCTCGGCAGCAGACGAACGCAGCGGGGTGATCCCTCGCCAGGAGTTCTTAGCAACGGCGCCGACGCCGGCCGAACTGTTCGACGATGCCCGCCCCAACTGCGCACCGGCCGGCGCAGACAGAATCAAGCCAACCAACATCGATCGCACCGCAAGGCTCACAATCTCCATGAGTTCAACCGCGCTGAACGCTGTCGCAAGATGCGTATGATACTCGAATGTCCGCACGCGAGTCATCCCGCGAAGAGCGGCCGAGTTCTGAGTTCAGCCTTCAGGCTGCCGCATTCGGCATCGCCAAGCTGAAGCTTGAACTCACGCTGCTCTGAGTTCTGAGTTCAGCCTTCAGGCTGCCCGCATTCGACACCGGCAAGCTGAAGCTTGAACTCAAAACCCCATCGACTACTCAAAAACCCGACGGTCGAGCTGATCGAAGAACTCTTCGTGCAAGCGCCCAATCGCCTCTTCGACGTCGCCCTCATCGACGATCACATTCATCGTTATTGGCGACGTCCCGTGCAGAATGGCGTCAGGCCGAATGTGCTCGATCGCCTTGAGGACGCGGCCGGCAACAGTCGGATCGCCCGGCATTTCTTCACCGACTAGAGTAACGATCGCTTTGCCCGCAGCGGAGCCGGCGGCGCCGAACTGTGAGAGGTTCTCGACCAGCTCGTCCGCGTGGCCGCCCAACTGACGCGATTCGACGGCGAGCGCGACGCTGGAAGCCGACACCGCCGTGATCAACGGCTCGACCCGCCGCCGGCCGAGCGCGATCAGCATTGCGCGAAGCCAGTCGTTTGAAGACGTCGCCTGCGCGTTCGAGGCGTCCGAATCATACCGCGCCTTGATCAGGGTGACCGGCCGTGTGTAGGCGATCGATTTGATCGCGTTCGCGCATCGAGTCACGTTCGCGGTGATTTCAGTGCCCGTGGCTTCGGGGAGCTTCGAGTTGTAGATGTGAATGGGGATGTTCTTGCGCGCCGCCGGACCGATGGCCTTCGGGTGAAGCACCTTCGCGCCGAAGTAAGTCAACTCGCCGGCCTCGGCGTAGCTGCACGTCTTCACCGTGCGCGCGGCGGCGAAGACGGCAGGGTCGGCAGTCATCAAACCCGACACGTCCTTCCAGATCTGAATGTCATCAACGCCGAGCGCCGCGCCGATGATCGAAGCCGTGTAGTCGGACCCTTCGAATCCAAGCGTGGTCGTCGCACCTTCGCGCGTCGAACCTATGAAGCCCTGAACGACCGGCACCTCGGCGTTCTCGACTAGCGGTCCGAGCGACGCGACGATGCTGCTGTCGGTGAGGTCGGCGATCGGCGACGCCGCGCCCCAGCGATCATCGGTCTTGATCAACTCGCGCGAATCGAGCAGCCGCGCGCGGATGCCGCGTTCCTCGAGCGCCGCGGCTACGATCGCTGACGAGAGCAACTCGCCATAGGCGAGAATCTTGTCGAGCCCGCGCGGCGGGACTTCGCCCAGGATCGCGAGGCCCTCGAGGAGCTTCTTCAACTCATCGAAGTATTGATCGATCCGAGGGGCGACTTGCGCCGCGGCGTCTCCGATGACCCACCGGGCTTCGCTTGTATGCCGCGTCTTGAGATCGGCGACGATTCGAAGCGTGGTTCGCGTGTCGCCCGAAGCCGACGCGGCCGACGCTTCAAGCAGTCTGCGAGTCGTCTTGCCCATCGCCGAGACGACGACGACCGGCCGGAGCGCAAGCCGCGCCCGGATTATTTCAGCCACTCGCTCGATTGACGGCGCGTCCTCAACGGAGGTACCGCCGAACTTCATTACAATCATCGGGAAGAGAGTCCACGAAGAACACGAAGGAAACACGAAGAAAACAACAAGGGGCAAAAAAGCGCGTTTCGCTCAGGGCCTTTCTTTCTTAGTACACGACGTAAGCAAAATACATTCACGCCACCACTTCCGCAGCGCTTTTTGTCAGTGTCCCGCGCAAGGATAAGCGACAACGAACGCCGGTCTTCTCCAACGTGTTTTTCTCTTAGTGCTCTTCGTGTCCTTCGTGGATATATCCTTTCGCTTTCATCAGCTCCGCATTGAGGATCGCCGCGCCCGCCGCGCCTCGAACGGTGTTGTGCGACAAGACGACAAGCCGGATGTCAAACACCGGGCACTCGCGAATCCGCCCGACCACCGCGCTCATGCCCGCCCCCGCGTCGCGGTCGAAGCGCGGCTGCGGCCGGTCGCGTTCATCAGCGACGATGACCGGCTGCGCCGGCGCGGACGGAAGCTTCAATTCCTGCGGCAGCGCCGAGAAGCTTGCGAGCGTTTCGGCGACTTCGTCAGGCGACGCTTTCTTTTCCAACTCGATTGAAACGCATTCCATATGGCCGTCCTCGACGAATACGCGATTGGTGTGCGCGCTGATCTTAAAGCCGGCGAAGCGAATGCGATCCGCCTCAATGGTTCCCATGATCTTGAGCGGTTCGGTTTCTACTTTCTCCTCTTCGCCGGCGATGAACGGGATCACATTGCCGAGCATGTCGATCGCCGCGTGGCCCGGATATCCCGCACCTGACAGCGCCTGAAGCGTCGTGACGATGACGCGCTTCACGCCGAACCTCCTATCAATGGGAGCTAGCGCCATCACCAGCCCGATGGTCGAGCAGTTAGGATTGGTCACGATGGCGCCGGCCCAACCGCGTCGCTTGCGTTGAACCGCGATCAGTCCGAGGTGATCGGGATTGATCTCTGGCACGAGCAGCGGAACGTCCTCGGCCATGCGATGGTTCTTCGAGTTGCTCAGAACGATGTAGCCGGCGCGCGCGAACTTCTCTTCAATCTCGCCGGCGACCGACGAGTCGAGCCCTGAAAACACGACGCGGCAGTCGAGGTTCGGCTCGCAGGGTTTTACGATTCTGTCTCGCACGTCCGGCGCGATGGGCGAGTACTGCCGCCACAACGTCGCTTCCGAATAAGGCTTTCCCGCCGAGCGGTCTGAAGCGGCAAGCTCGGTCAATTCGAACCACGGATGGTCTTCGAGCAGCTTGACGAATTTCTGTCCCACCGCGCCCGTCGCGCCGAGCACCCCAACGGCGATTCTAGTCGACATTCTTACGCTGCCTTTCACAACGACGACGGATCATGTGTGAAGAGTCCGGGATTCAGCACTCATTGTCCATCAGCGACCGTTTTCTTCTTCAGCCGCATTACCATCCCAGTGTACGTATCCACCGCGCGCACGAGTTCGCGTTTTGAAATCTTCTCGTTCGCCGTGTGTGCGTCGAGTATAGAACCCGGCCCAAACAGCAACGGCTTGCCCCAATTCGTGAGCGCCGGGATGTCGGTCGTGAACGAGACCACGGTCGTCTCCATTCCGTCGAGCCGCTCGGTGAAGGCCGGATTGCACGCAAAAGTGTACTCGATGGCGGCGCGCCCGGCGACTGCTGCTTCGATCGATCGCTTCATCGAATCGGTGTCGGTCACGACGCGAAACATCAACTCGGCTTCGGCAGTCGGGGGTATCACGTTGGCGGCGACTCCGCCGTTGATGACGCCGATGTTCATCGTCGCCTCGCCGAGCGTTTCATCGCGCGGAAGCCTCACTCGCCGGAGGTCGGTCAGGATGTCTATCAGCTTATCAACAGCGGAGTCGCCCATCTCCGGATAAGCCGAGTGCGCAGCGCGACCCTCCACCCTGATAATGACTCTGAGCGCCCCTTTCGACCCCAGCGCGAGTTTGGATTCGGTAGGCTCGCCGTTGATCAGGTATCGCGCGCGATTTGGCATCGCGTTGGCGACCCGCGCGCCGACGCTGCCCGCCTCTTCACCGACAAGAAAGAGGAGTCCGAACTCGGACACCTTCGCCTCAACCAGCGCCTCCGCGGCCTTGAGCATTGCGGCGATGATGCCTTTCGTGTCGCACGCGCCGCGCCCGTAGATGAATTCGTCGTCCTCACGGAACCCGAAGTACGGCGGCACCGTGTCAGTGTGAGTTGAGAGCACGACTTCGGGTTCTCCTCTGCGCGCGTAAACGTTGGGCCGGTGTTCGGCTGCGTCCTGGAGCTGAACGTCGAATCCCGCGTCGGACAGATACTCAGCGAGAAACTCCGCGACGTCTTTTTCGTCGCCGCTAATCGACGGAATGTTTATCAGGCGCCTGGTCAGTTCCAAGATGTGCATAGTGAAATCGCGCAGGTGACGGGCGTTCAGAGTACCGACTTTAGTCGGGTATTTCCAGTGGCAGGAACGCGCAAGGAAAGACCCGACTAAAGTCGGTACTCTGAACGCCCGTCACCAATCACGCCGTTTTTATCTGTTCGACCGTATTCGTACTGTCGTCCCTGGCTTTGTAGGGCTCGTAGCACGAGCGGCAGCGGGCTTCGTACGAGACGTCTCCTATCTCGATCTGGTCGTTGCCGCCCGATATGCGCTGCGTGTAGTGCGCCGGCCCGCCGCAACGCACACAGACCGCATGCATCTTGGAGACGTACTCGGCGATGGCAAGCAGTTGAGGCATCGGGCCGAAGGGACGCCGCAGATAATCTTGATCCAATCCGGCCGCGATCACCCGCACTCCGGCATCCGCCAGTTCCATGCAGAGCGTGACTATCTGATCGTCGAAGAACTGCACTTCGTCGATGCCGATGACCTTCACGCCGAACATCAACTGGGCGCGCAACTCGGCGCTGCCGCCGACGGCGAGCGCGTCCATGCCGCGATTGTCCCGCGAGATTATTCGCTCCGAGTCGAAGCGGTCATCGATCGCCGGTTTGAATAGCTGTGTGCGCTGCCGGGCTATCTCGGCACGGCGAATGCGGCGAATCAGCTCCTCGCTCTTGCCGCTGAACATTCCGCCGGTAATTACCTCGACCCATCCGCCGCGGGGATTCTGGCCTTCCATCTGGTCGCTCCCTTAGTTCAATCTCGCCTGTACCAGCCTGAACGCGCGGACGGCAAGCGCATAGTTGGGATTGAGATCGATCGCCGCCTTGTACTCGCGCAGCGCGTCAAACAACCTGCCTCTGGCTTCGTAAACGCGGCCGAGGTTGAAGTGGGGATAGAAATACGCTTCGTAGCGCGGCGCTTTCATCGCGCGCTCGAGCCACGGAATGGCGCCCTCGAACTGACCCTTCTCGATCAGGTAAGCGCCGATGTCGTTATACGGATTGCCGAAATCGGGGTCCGTTGCGATCGCGTGATGGCACTCCTCGATCGCTTCGTCGACCATCCCCATGAAGTTATAAGCCCATCCCAGGAACGTGTGCGCCTCGGCTGTTGCATAAGCCGCGATCGACTGCTTGTACAAATCGGCGGCGTCGTCCAGGTCGCCGCGCATCTGAGCGGCGTACGCTTGCTGGAAGAATCCAAGCGCCTCTCGCTTGTGTTCCGCCTGCTCGTCGGTGAGCAATTCTTCGGGGCCGAATGGCATGTCGCCAATTCCGGTTTCGAGCGCGACAAGTCTCGGCGCGTTCTCGCGGTCGCTGTGTTGGGCCTTCTGAGTCATGGCAGTTTCGATTTTGGATTTTAGATTTTGGATTTTAGATTTTGGATTTTGGATTGAAAACGTCAGCGCTCCATCAAGGAGAGTTGCCTTCTGCCTTCTGCCTTCTGCCTCCTGAATCCTTTCCCGTACTCATCTTCCCAGCGATCTCATCATGCGGTAGCGCAGCTTGCCCAATTCGCGATTCAGGAAGTGGTCGCGCTCGAGGAACGGAAGGACGGGCGGCTTGCGGTAGCCATATCGGGTGAGCGCCTCGGAGATGCGCGGGTCGCGTTTGGTCATGGTCAGTCCCAGCGAAAGAGTTTCCACCGCGTCCTGGCGCTTACCCGCCAGGCGGTAGACTTCCGCCAAATTCAGGTAAAGCTCGGGCTGGGTGCGCTTCATTTTCAGCGCTTGCGTGCACAGGTCTTCGGCGGAATCCCAGTTGCGCTGGCCCGCCGCCATCGCCACGCCCAGATAGGAAATGTAGAAGGGATTCATCTTGTCGAGTTCCAGCGCCCGCGTGAAGTGCAGCAGAGCCTTGTTGGCGTAATTGTTGCGCAGCATCGCCAGCCCTTCTTTGAATTCGCTCATCGCCTCAACTTCAGCCATATGCACCTCCGGCCAGACACCACTTTCCCCCGGGGTATGCGGAAGAGGCTTCCCAACGGCAGGTCCTGCCTCGCTCCCAATGCCCGGAGAGGCCTGGAATCCTTCATTAGAGCAGACAGCCTCGCTTAACGGTCTGATTGTTGCACTCACTATAACGGCCTGTCAAGCGGCGGGGAAAGAGGAAGTGGCCGGGGTTCGGGACTCGGGACTCGGGATTGGGGATTCGAGGATCATTCTTCGAATCCCGAATCCCGAACCCCGAATCCCGAGTGGGACGAGAGACTACCGTTTGCAGAGTATTCAGCTGTCGTCGATCTTTGACATTTGCTGACATGACTGTCAGCGACGAGTAACCAGCAATGAGCAACGAGTGAGGGGCTCGTTGCTCGGCGCTCATGGCTCGTTGCTGGCGGGCGTCAGCCAGTCTTCCCGGTGGTCATAGGAGCAGGGCTACACCCGTTCCCATTCCGAACACGGAAGTTAAGCCTGTTACCGCCGATGGTACTGTGTGGGAAACTGCATGGGAGAGTAGGTCGCTGCCGGCATTAATACCCAGGGCCCGATTGCGAAAGCAGTCGGGCCTCTTTCTATGTACGCCGCGGTACGCCGCTCCCGAGCACCGGGCAGGC
>DATDOV010000060.1:0-243994 GCA_035293105.1 Blastocatellia bacterium | reverse complement strand
CACACGTCAGATATAGATCGCGAATCCTAGCGACGTAGGAATCGACACCTTCCACGCTTCGCTTCAAGTGCTCGGTTCCAATGCGCTCATACGGCCAGTAGCTTTCCGACACCTCAAACAAACTACGAGCATGCTGGTTGCGGCGACAGCGGAACATCGGGCGCTTCGCTCACAGCAGTCGGCAACAACTCCGTCATCATCGACGCGTCTGTCCCGGGACTCGTGAACCTGATCAACCTGACCAACCAACAGATCTACAACCCGAAGGTGTTCCGCTTGACGACGGCTGAGGGCTACTCCTACGTCATCGACCAACAAACCGGCGTCACGTCGATGACCGACCCCAACGGCAACTCGCTCGTGATCAACTCGAACGGGATCATTCACTCGTCGGGCAAGTCGATCGTGTTCACTCGCGACGCGGGGGGCCGCATCACCAAGATCACCGACCCGCGCGGCATTCAACCGATTCGCAACGACTATGACGCCGACGGCCGGTTGATCAAACATACCGATGCATTCGGGAAGACCATCACCTACACGCACAATATCGCCGCGCGGCACGAAGAGATCACCGACCGGTTGGGCAACGTGACGGTCTACGAGTACGACGAACGAGGCAACGTCTTGCGATTGACCGACGCGCTCGCGAACACGACGAGCTTCACGTATGACGATCACGACAACAAGCTGACCGAGACCAACGCGATCGGCAAGACGACGATTTTCACTTACGACGCGAAAGACAACCTGGCCAGCGAGACCGACCCGCTCGGCAACACGACGAGCTTCACCTACAACGATCTCCGTCAGGTGCTGACCGTGACTGATCCAAAAGGCGCAGTCACAACGAACGTCTACGACTTCCGCGGGAACCTCACATCTACCCGAGACGCGCTGGGGAACACGACGAGCTTCACATACAACACGCAGGGCATGCGCGACACGATGACCGACGCGCTGGGACGGGTGACCCGCTACGGGTACGACGAGAATGGGAATCCCGCAGGCGAGAGCGACGCGCTCGGTCACGTCATGAGTTACGGCTACGACGCGACCGGCAATCGAATCTCGCAGACCACGACTCGCACCGCGCCGAGTGGAGTAGTCGAGACGCTCGTGACGATGTTCGAGTACGACCGGCTGAACCGATTGACTAAGACGATCAACGCCGACGGGACTGCGACGCAGACCGTCTATAACTCGATAGGCCAGCAGGCGGCGGCGATAGATCAGCTCGGGAGAATGTCGAGCTTCACGTATGACTCGATGGGGCGGCTGACTAGTGAATCTGGGACAGAGGGCTTTTCTTCGCCGGGGGTGTTCCCCGGAGGAAAATACTCAGGAGTCGGGGTTTCCTTTATTGGGCTTTGCGGGGTTCACAATAGGTTAACGGTGACTGCTCACGAATGGGGTCACACATTCGGTCTCGGGGGGTTATCGAAACGATCCCCAACCTAATGAAATCCGTGGTTCCAGCCCCGCCAGAGGCGGGTACGATGCGCTTGAGTCGCCGAGCACGACAATCTGACGCGCATCCCCCGCGAAGCACGCCGTTTGACCCGCCTCGAGACTACGGCGTAAGATTTCTCTCCTTCAACAACGCGAGACCATCAACTTGAATGAACGCACCTTCTCAACTCTCGAACTGCACGAAGTCAGAGAGCTTCTGTCTCGTTACCTCCGAACGCCGCTTGGACGCGAACGGATCGAGGCCCTCGCGCCATCAGGCGACCGCAATCACATCGACCGCGAGTTGAATAGAACGAGCGAGTGCTGCGATTACTTCTCGACCGGAGGAACATTCGACCTGAGCGACATCCTCGATCCGGGCGAGTCGCTCTCTACGCTCGAGGTCGAAGGAGCAAGCATTGATCCTCATCAAGCGCTCGCGCTCGCAAGAATAATCGGCGCGGCACTCGATCTGCGATCTCAGTTCAGCGGCCGGGACGCCAGGGAACGCTATCCGCAGCTCTCGGCAATCACCAGTGAGCTTCCGGATCTGCGCGGCGTGCTCGCTTCAATCCGCGGCAAGATTCTGCCTAACGGTGAAATCGACGACAACGCCAGCCCCGAGCTCCGGCGCCTGAGGCGTGAGATCATCATCCGGCGCAAACGCGTCTACGGCGCGCTTGAATCGATCATGCGCGACTCTTCACAAACAGCCATTCAGGAAGACATCGTCACGGTTCGCAATGGGCGATTCGTCATCCCGGTGCGCACCGACTCGCGCAGCCAGGTGCCGGGCGTCATCCACGGCCTCTCCTCGAGCGGTCAGACGATATTTGTTGAACCGCTCACCGTCATCGATCAGAACAACGAATTGGCGCGGCTTCGCGAACTGGAGGAAGCTGAAATAGCGCAGATACTTTTTTCCATCTCCGAGCTGTTGAGAACACACGTCGATGGAATAGTCCTGATGGTTGAGGCGCTCACCGAGATCGATTTCGTGCAGGCCAAGGCCCGGCTCTCCGCCGAGTTCAACTGCGTCCGCCCTGTGATGACCGCTGACTACCGGCTGATGTTGCGCGAGGCGCGGCACCCCTTACTCGAGCACAACCTGAGACATTCGGGCGGAAGCATCGTGCCTATCACGATCGAGCTCGACGACGCAAATCCAACGATGGTGATCAGCGGGCCGAATGCGGGCGGTAAGACCGTCGTTGTGAAGACAGTCGGACTTCTCGCGCTGATGGCTCAGATGGGACTGCACGTGCCGGCGAGCGAAGCGACCCTGACTGTGTTTGAACAAGTGCTGGCGGACATCGGCGACCAGCAATCGATCGCGGCGAACCTCTCGACGTTCACCGCGCACATGCGAAACATCGCCGAGATGGCTGCGAGCGTTACGCCCCGAGCGTTGATTCTGATCGACGAAGTCGGCACGGGGACCGACCCCGACGAAGGCGCGGCGCTCGGCGTCGCCATCGTCGATTACTTTCGCCGCGCGGGCGCAATGACGATCGCGACGACGCACTACAATCAACTGAAGATGTGGGCGTCGCGAACGGAAGGCGTGCTCAACGCGTCGGTCGAATTCGACGAGCACACCCTGCGACCGACTTACCGGCTGATCGTTGGCGTTGCGGGAGCGTCGTCGGGCATCGAGATCGCGCGGCGTATGGACGTGCCTGTGGAGATCATCGATGAGACGAATCAACTCCTCGATCCCGCCCACCGGCAGGCGAGCGATTACCTGAAGCAGATCAAGGCCCTGATCGATGAACAAAAGGCGTTGCGCGATGCGCTCGAAGAGGAACGTCAGGCGACGGCGGAAAAATTCACGCGGCTCGACATTGAATTCGCGAGGCGGGAAGCTGAACGCCAGGCCCAGTTCGAGGACCAGCTTGCGCGAGAGCTTCGAGAGTTCACGGCCGAGAGCGAGCGATTGATCGGCTCGATCAAAGATCGCGCCGCTGCCGCTCGCTTGAAACGCGAAGCCGAAGCTCGCGCGGCTGAGCTGCGGCGTTCGGCGGGTGTTCGATTGCGCAAACAGGCCGAAGCCTCACCGGCCGGGCGCGCCGGATCGCACGTCCCTTCTTCAACGCCCGAGGCCGTTACGGATGAGAGCGCCTCTTTGATTGAAGATGCCGGCGAGATCCACGAGCGCGACCGAGTGCTAATCAAGGGCCTCAATCGGGAAGGCGTCGTCGAATCGATCGACGACGGCAGCTACACGGTGATGGCCGGGTCACTCAGGTTTCGAGCCAGACGCGACGAGTTAGGGCTCGTGAAACCGGCCGAGTCCAAATCGGATAAGCTCTCTCAATCGCTGCCTCGCGGAGTGAGCGCCGACGTTTCCGTGGACCAGAGCTTCGCTTCGGAGTTGAACGTGATCGGGTCGACGGTGGACGAAGCCACAGATCGCGTGGATAAGTTTCTCGACCAGGCTTTCATGGCAGGCGCCGAGAGCATTCGCATAGTTCACGGGCATGGCAAGGGCGCGCTTCGCAAAGCAATCGCCGAACTCCTGACGGGCCATCCGCATGTCGTAAAGTTTCAACTCGCGCCCGCAAACCAGGGCGGCGCCGGCGCGACAATTGTCGAGATGAAAAAATGACGGACGGCGTGTTGATCCGCACTCACCTTGGAGTTCGATGGTGAAGTCAGAAAGACGGCGCCTCCCAGGAAGTGTGGGCCGCGCTTCGACTAGAATCGATGGCCGCGCGATCGCGCGACGGGAGCGGCGCACGATAGGCGCAGGAACGCCTCGGCCCGCAGCTATCTCTCGCCGAGTTGCTGCTTTGCCAGAGCAGCCTCGTTGCTGCGGGGAAAGAGTTTAATTATGAGTTGGAACTCCGCTCTCGCCGCGTCGTCCTGGCCGAGCTCGATCAGCGTCAGCCCCTTCTTGTACCGCGCGCCGGGGACCTTGTCACCCTTGGGAAAATTCGTCGTGACCTTGTCGAACTCTGCGATCGCTTCGTTGTACTGACGCTTTGCGAACTGGCACTCTCCGATCCAGTACTGCGCGTTGTCAGCCATCTCGCTCGAGGGATACGTTTCGACGTACTGCCGAAACTCGCTCATCGCAAGGTCGTAGTTCCCGCGGCTGTAGTCGCCATACGCCGCAGCGAATAGCTGGTCGGGATTGCCGGGTGTGATCTGAGTGAACGTCGGCAGCTTCGGCAGATTCTCGACAAGCCTCTTAAGCTCCGCCAACTGTTCTGACACCTTGTCGATCCGCGTATTAGTCGCCGACACTCGCTCTGAAATCCCGCTGACCGCCGTAAGCGCGCTGTTCGATCCTTCGGCTACGCGGCTTTGGGCCTGTCGTATCGCCGTCACGTTGTCGATGATCTGCGTGATCAGCGTATTCCACTGCCCGCTGTTTCGATCCATCGACTCCTGCATGGTGCGAATCTGCCGCTCGAGGATCACCACCTCGTTCTTCAACTCGTCAACGGCGATCTTCATCTGCTGCATCTGCAGTTCTCTGTCCTTTTGCGCGCCGGCGCCGGGGACACCCGGCGCCAGAATCAGAATGAGAGTGAACACAATCGTCAGCCAGATTCTCCGTCGCATAATTCGTCTCCAAATTCAGCCGAAGCCAACACGTCAGCAGCGAAGCCCTGTGTCGACCTCTCCCCTGCTGCCGCGCCCCGCGCCGGTTCATCCTCAACTGCGCGGCGGCGTGCCCCCGCTCACGTAGACGAAGTCATCGCGGCGATCGTGAGCCCACGAAGGTATGATCATTATGCTGCCTTCAGTGTCACCCGCAGCCCGCTCTTTGCCGTAGCTCACTGTCTGCACTCTCGCCACGTCGACTCCAAGCGAGACGAGGAACTCTTTGGCCGTCTGTGCGCGCCGCTCGCCGAGGCCAATGTTGTACTCTTCGGTTCCGCGCGGGTCGCAGTTGCCCTCGATTCGGAAGATGATCGAGCGATTCGGGGCCTGGGTGAGCCACGATGCTGCGCGGCGGAGCCTCTCTCTCGACTCGGGCAGAAGGTCCGCTTTGTCGTAGTCGAAGTAGACCGGCTGTACCCACTGCGCGAACAGTGCGGCCATCGTAGGGGCGGAGCCGGCTGTCCGCGGCCGGTCACCCGACACGGGCGCGGGCTCGATCACGGTCACCCGCGTCGATGCGCTGTCGGTTCCTCCCGGACCTTTCGCCGTCGCGGTGTAGGTCGTCGACTGCGAGGGACTCACTACGCGCGAGCCGGCCCCAGGCACGGTCCCGAGGTCGGTGATCGTCACCTGGTCGGCGTTCGTCGAGCGCCATCTGAGCGTCGTGCTCTGGCCGCGATCGATTGCGTCCCGATCGGCGGAGATGCTGATCGTGGGCGCAACCGCGCGCGCACTGACCGATACGGTCTTTGAGTCTCGGGCTTCCTTCTTGCCGCGCGTGGCGACGGCGGTGTAAGTCGTCGTCGCATCCGGCGAGTAGACCTTCGAGCCGGCCTTATCCACGGCTTCCCCGTTGATCGAGACGGCCTTTGCGTCCTTCGACGTCCAGCTAACGCTGACGTCCTCGCCCTGTTGGATCTTGTCCTTCGATACTTGCAACTGGACCTTCGGCTTGGCACATCCGACGGCGCCCGCGAGCACCGCCGCGACGAACATGATCATGAAGTACCGTGACGTCTTGACTGCCATCTCTGAGTCTCCTTTCGCCTCGGTCACGTCGCACTGATTAAGGAGTGACCGGCCTTTGTCATTACTACGTGTGGAAGAATCCGCGATCCGGCCTTCAACTGTCTGCGTCCACGGCCGGCATCATTTGGCCCACGTCGGCAGGCGGCCCCCGCCCCTGGTGATCTGGCGCTGTTCGCTGCCGTCGATGTGCATCTGCCAGATTTCCCACCTGCCGGAACGGCTCGATTGAAAAGCGAGATGCCGTCCGTCGGGCGACCACGCCGGGCTTTCGCTCCGCCCCTGAGATGTTAACTGAAGGACTTGGCCTGATGCTACATCGGCGACGAATATTTGAAAGCTCCCGGCCCCGCCATACGTGAACGCGACGTAGCGGCCGTCCGGCGACCACGACGGCGAATCCGAATGGCCCCCGCGTGCGATCAAGGGCCGCTGATTCGCGCCGCTCGAGTCCATCACATAAATCTGAGGCGAGCCGCCTCGGTCGGAGATGAAAGCGATCTCGCGGCCGGTCTTCGGGTTCCACCGCGGCGATATGTTGACCGCCTTCGACGTTCGCGTGAGCCGCCGCGCGCCCGAGCCGTCGAGATTCGCAACGTAGATTTCCATCGATCCATCGCCGCTGATCGCTGAGCTGAATGCGAGTTCCCCGCTCGGCGAGATCGACGGCGAAGATGTAGTCGAGTTGAAGCTCGTGCCACCGACTAACGCGCCTTCAGCCGAGCGCACCACGATGTTCGGGACGCCGCTCTTGTAGCTGACGTAGGCCAGATACCGGCCGTCAGGTGAATACTGCGGAAAGCGCAACAGCGGACCGTCGCTGGCAAAACCTCGCTGATTGAAGCCGTCGTAGTCCATCACTCTGATCGAATCGCCGGCGACGAACGCGAGCTTCGACGTCGCGATGCCGTCCCGCCCCGTCAGCAGCTTCACTATCTCGTCGGCGAACTCATGAGCCATCCGGCGCGCGTCACCCGAGTGCCGCGACGCGATGAGTTGTTGCTTCGTCTTCACGTCATACAGATACGTATCCGCGACCAGCGCGCCGCCCGAGTTTTGCAGATTCCCGAACGCAACGTAGTCGGCCTTAACCGGATCGGCCGACCACGCTTCAGTGTTCAGCGACGCGGGATCGGGTACTAGCGTTCGCGGATGAAGGCTCTTGCCGACCATGGCGGCGACGGCTGCAAATTGCACGTCGGCCTCGAGCGCTTGATTGAACGCGCTCACGGCGGCGTCGATGCCCGCGCTGCGAGCGATGAAATCGGCGACCGCCAAATTCGGGCCGCTGCCCGGCGTGACGATTATCTGCCCAATCTGCTTGCGCAGGTCCGGCGGCGGCTGGGGTTCCTGAACAGCTACGCTCGCGGGCGCCGCCAACAGCAACGGCGCGAGCGCGAAGAGGGGTACGATTGCCTTGATGAATTTCATAGTGTGACGTGTCGGAGTCTCATTTTGGATAGCGAAACCAAACCTCAGCCACCGCTTCCTGAGCGCCGGTCAAGAACCCGGGCGGGAACGGCGGCAACGGGTCCGCCGCAAGCACCGCTCGCTCGGCGGCGTAGTTGACCTGACCAAGAGGACTTCGCTGTTTGATGTACGCGGGCGACACCCGCCCGTTAACGAGCGACAGAATTCTCCCATCGCGCGCGATGCGGAGCTGAATCACAACGTACTGCACGTTGCCCGATTCGAGTGCGGGCGGCGTGTAGTTGCGGCTCAGGATGGCCTGAATTCTCCTGCCGTATTCGGACCCGCCGGGGAGCCCGGTGCCGACGCCTAAGCCGCCTCCAGAGCCAATTCCAACCCCCCCTGCCATCGCCGGCGTCGGGCTGCCGAAGCTCCTCCCGACTTGCGCGCTGTCGGAGGCCGACCGCCCGCGCTCGTCTTTTCCGGTGAAAATCTTCTCTTGCTGATTTAGAACCGGCCGGTCAGTCTTGAGCGCATCGGGATTGGACGGATCTCTGTCAGTAGGCGGCAACAAGGCTTCGGAGTCGTCCTGGGGATGAAACGTCTCAACGCGCGCGTTGTTGATCGGATTATCCTGATCGCCGAGGTGAGAAACCGGCTGGGGTCTGGCGAATCCAAGAATCGAAGACGGATCGGCGACACCGACCTCGATCGAGCCGCCGCCGCCTTCGCCGCCTTCTCCAGGTCCGGCCGCCACGAACTCTGTAGTCGCGGCGCGCTCGATCCAGAGCAACAGGCCGGCGATAACGACGACGTGGAAGACGACAGAAGCGACGATCCCGAGCCGGGATCCACTCGTGCTCTCGACGAGATTACCCTTCGATTGTCGCGCCTCCGTCATCTCTTCTTCACCGTAGGTTCAGTCACGAGGCTGACATCCGCGCCCGCCTGTTTGGCGATGTCGAGCACGTAAGCGATGATGCGATAGGGGGTGTCCCCGTCGCCGCGAACGTAGACGCGTCGCTCGCTGCCCTGACCCAATTCGAGTCTAATCAAGTCGGGCAGTTGGTCGACGTTGACTCGTTTGGCTTCGGACCTGGTGCTCAGGTAGACATTGCCGTCTTTGTCGATGCTGACGACGACCGCCTTAGGCTTAGGCTGCTCGGTGCTTGTTTCGCTGGTCTTCGGCAGATTGACCTCGATGCCCGTCTGAAGAATGGGCGCCGTGACCATGAAGATCACCAGCAGCACCAGCATGACGTCCACGAGCGGCGTGACGTTGATATCCGCCAGTGAAGTCTGTGTTCGCCCGCTTCGATCCGAAAAAGCCATAGCGTCCTAATGGGTCGCTGAAACACGGGCGTTCAGAGTACCGACTTCAGTCGGGTCTTTCGCCCTCGAGGAGTCCATCTACGAGCCTAAAGGCCCGACTGAAGTCGGTACTCTAAACGCCCTACTCTCGGCGCTGCGTGATCCGACCTTCATACATTTGCCTTCACGTAGTGCCGCTCGACGAGATTCAACAAGTCGAGCGAGAACCGATCCATCGTCGCCGTGAGCGCTTTGATCCTGCTAAGAAAATGATTATAGAAGATCGCGGCCGGGACCGCTGCTGCGATGCCTGCCGCGGTCGCGATCAAGGCTTCGGCGATGCCGGGTGCGACCGCCTGAATCGACGACGCGGTCGCCCCGCTCAATCCCTGAAAGGCTATCACTATTCCTACGACCGTCCCAAAAAGGCCGATGAAAGGAGACGCGTTGGCGGTCGTCGCGAGCCACGTCAAGCTCTTCTCGAGTTGATTGACCTCGGCGATGGTCGCGCCCTGAAGCACTCGCCCTACCGAGTCAACGCTTCGAACCTCGCCGTCTCCGTCCGAGATTTGGTTGGCGATCTCATCGTAGCCCGCCAGAAATATTCGCGCGAGCGGCCCGCCCGTCGACGCGTCATACTCCATGTAGAGGTCCGACAGCTTGGGCTGTTTACGGAAGCGAGTGAGGAACTCGCGCGCGGACTTTTCGACGTTCTTGAGGAGAAGCCACTTGCTGAAGATGATGGCCCACGACACCACGGAGAAGATCAGCAGCAGGATGAGGACTCCTTTGGCTATTGGGCTTGCGCGCCACAAGAGATCGACGAGTGAGCTTCCTTTAGGTTGTTGAGCTTGGATTAACGCGATGGTGAAGTGAAATGTGACCAATCCGGTTCTCCTTGGGAGCTACCGGACTGAATTCTAGAGGGCGAGTTTCGGGGTGTCAAACAAGGCCACTCGTGCGAGTCGCGAGCGCGCACGCAGCGCACGCAGATTGCGTCTTTTCAGCACATCGAATTCTGCTAGGATTTGACCGTTTAACCGGTCCCAATCAGCCTTGGCGTTGACTTCGACTGGCGGTGAGTAATCAGCCGCGTAGATGCATGAATCTGACCGACTATCACGCCAAATACTTCGCTCACGAGCTGACCAGGCGTTATCCGTCTGACAGCCTTGAGAAACTCGCGGGCGCGGTGGCGAGCGCACAAGTGGACTTGAATCCTCATCAAGTCGATGCGGCCCTGTTTGCGTTCCGCTCTCCGCTCTCAAAGGGCGCGTTGCTCGCCGATGAAGTTGGACTCGGCAAGACAATTGAAGCCGGGCTGGTCATTCCCGAGCCCTGAGCCGAACACCAGCGGAGGATTCTCGTGGTCAGGCCGGAGCAACTTCAGAGATTGAAGTCGCCGTTGCATTAACGTCCGTGGGGAAGATAGTGCACTTGCTGCCCCACTGTAAACGGGTATATATCTCATCGCGTCATCGCCAGGAGGTATTATGAGTTTCTCTGACTTACTTAAGCCCCGCCCTGAAGTGCTATCTGACGATGGCATTCAGGGGATTATCGACTTGGCAAACCTGAACGTGCAGGGAAAGCGCCGGCTGCCATTGGAAGCGCGTCCGCACGATTTCTTTTCGCTGACATCTCCCACTGCGGATGTGCGTCGAGTTGTCGAGCGGCTGGGAGAAAGATTCTCCAGCGATAACGCAGGCAGCAGCGCGACAGCCGCGAGTCGTGATCAGGCCTAAGCTGTCGCGTGAGACTTTCGACCGCCTTTCCGCTCCGGGCTCGCGCATCGACTGGTTGCGCGACTGGCTGCTCGAATGTGTGTGGAGCAGCGAGCGCTACAACTCGATGGCTGCCGGTGAGTATCTGGAGCAGGGCGAGAAGGAGGTCAACGAGATCGAAGAAGTAATCGCTGCAGCGGCACCGCGCGTTTACGATGAGTTGCTCGGAGGAGTGCCGGAGCGATGCGACGTACAAAGGTTCCTTAATGAGCGGCGGCCGTGTGCCGTCGTTGTGTTTGATGGCCTGTCGTTGCGTGAAGTGCCGTTACTGCTCCGTCTTGCTGAGAAGTCGGGGCTTAGTCTGGCAGAGCCAATAGACTTCTCGTTTTCTGCTGTGCCAAGTGGGACCGTCGAGTTCATCGAACAGCGGCTTGGTTTCGGCCGTACTTCGCCGTCAGCTTTGCACGAGCGGCGAGCGCTCAGCGATAGAGGTATAACGGCATACTACTACGACAGTGTGTCGCGCCGTTTCCGACTGGATGATTCGGCGGAAGCGTTGCTGCTGTGGTCCTCGTTCCCCGACCACTCGTATAGCGATTCGGGAGCCCGCTTCAAAGAACACTTCGAGCAAATGCATGTGCTGCTTGAAACCGCGTGGAAGAACACCGTGCAGCAGATTCCCGCGGGCCGAAACATTCTCATCACCAGCGACCACGGCTATGTCTACTTCGGTTCAGGAATGAGCTTCTCGCGCAGTAATGCTGCAATGCGTCCGCTGACCCAATATTTCGGCGGCGAGCGTTTCAAACGAACCTCAGAAGCGGGACCGCCGCCCGAGCATCCCGACTTGGTTGAGTTAAGAGACCGGGACCTGGCAATCATACGCGGGCGAGCGCAGACGCATCCGCCGGGTCCGCAGAGCAGCCGCCTCTACAAGCACGGCGGATTATCGATCATGGAAGTGCTGGTACCCTGGGTTCTGCTGACAAGCAGCGGCGCGTGAGCTAATCTTAATCACGGCCAGGAGTCGTGGAGGATAATCAAATGGACGTTGCAATCAAGGTGCCCGAAGACATCGCGCGACAGCTTGAAGCGGGTTGGGGTGACCTGTCCCGGCGCGCGCTTGAGACGCTGGCAGTGGACGGCTATCGCTCCGGACTTCTTACCGCAGCCGAAGTGCAGCGCATGCTCAACCTCTCCTCGCGCTGGGAAGTAGAAGCACTGCTCAAGCGGGCGCAGGCCTACCTCGACTACACCGAGGAGGACCTCGAGCGCGATATCGAAGCGATCCGCAGAGTGGCCCCGCAATGATCGCTGTCGCAGACGCATCGCCCCTCTGCTACCTCGTGCTGATCGGTCGCGTGGAGTTGCTTCCGACCTTGTTTGGCGACGTGCTGATCCCGCAATCCGTCAGGGATGAACTCGCAGACGAAGACGCCCCGGAAGCGGTGAGGACTTGGATTGCTGCGCCACCCGGCTGGCTTGAGATTCGATCGGTTGAGGGCGACACGGATGCTTCGCTTCAACGTCTACATACCGGCGAGCGCGATGCTATCAGGTTGGCTGAATCGGTCAAGGCGGACCTGATAATCCTGGACGACAAGGCCGCAAGGCGGGTGGCAACCGAGCGAGGCTTGAACGTCACTGGTCTGCTCGGCGTTTTGGGTGAGTCCGCGACGCGCGGGCTCGTTGATCTGCCCGAGGTTGTTGATCGCTTGAGACAAACAACTTTTCGCGCGTCGCTGCGTTTACTCAAATCGCTCTTGGATCGCCACAAAGACATCGATTAAATTTAGCCCCGTTGCAAATAACCGGACGGATTTGTTACCCCATCAGATTCTCCTTACGCACGACGTTGTAGCGATGTCTCGAAGGCGGATGCTCATAGCCGACGAAGTCGGACTTGGAAAGACAATCGAGACTGGTATGGTCATTCGGGAGGTGGTCGCCTGGGGCGAGGCCCATCGTATTTTGGTCATTTGTCCGGCCGGGCTCGTGCGAAACTGGCGGGACGAGCTACGAGATTGTTTCCGGCTGCGCTTTGAGATTTTCGGCGAGGACTTTGTTGATCGAACCGCTGATTCGTGGGAGCACCATTATCGCGTCATCGTCTCGATTGACACCTTGAAGCGGCCACAGCGAATGGAGCGGCTGCTTGCAGGTCCACGATGGGATTTGATCGTGTTCGACGAGGCCCATCACATCAGCAGAACCCGCACCGGCAACCGCACACACGCGACCCAGAACTACAAACTTGCTGAATTGATTCGAGGACACACTAGGGATCTCGTGTTCTTATCGGCCACTCCTCATCAGGGCAACGGCTATCAGTTTTGGTCATTGGTACAAATACTTGACGATCAGCTCTTTGAGACGCCGGAATCGATGCTTGACCATCGGGGGCTGTTGAATCGCGTTATGATTCGCCGGACCAAACGTAAAGCGACTGATGCGGATGGCAATCCTATCTTCATGCGGAGGCAGGTTCATACGCAGAGCTTCCCGCTGGCCGCCCGGGAGCGGGCTTTCTACGACAGCTTGACCGAGTATTTGCGCGAGGGTTACAACGCCGCGGGCATCGACCAAGCGAAGACGACTACTCAGCAGCGAGCCATCGGTTTTGTGATGGCCACCTTCCAGAAGATCATGGCGTCCAGCCCGCGCGCGATCCGGCAAGCATTGCGCCGCCGTTTGCTAGTTCTGCTGGCGCGACAACTAATGGCGCTCGAAGCACGAATTGCAGACAGGCCTGCATCGGCAGATACAGCGGAGCGCATTGTAAGGCTTCAGGAAGAGATGCGTCAGTTGGCAGTGGACATTTTGGGTTTAGCGGCCAGCGCCACGCAGCGCCCGGAAGCGGATAGTTACATTGCGCAGGTCAAGAAGCGACTCGCGCGAAAAGCTGCGGAAGAAACAACGTCTTGGGCATTGGATGGAGACGAAGAAGGAGAAGACGCGATCTATCTCGACGCAAGCATCCCCGACGAAGTGAGTAAGGTGCGGGAACTGACCGGGCTTGTTCCAGACGGCACGGATCGAAAGTTCGACACGATGGTACGAGCCATCGAGCAAATTCGCCGTCAGTTTCCTGAGGAGAAGTTCATCGTTTTCACACAGTATCGCGAGACTTTGGAATTTCTCCGCGAAGAGCTAGGCCGGCTTTACGGAGCCGAAAAGATCGCTGCTATAAAGGGCGGCCCCCTTGAGGACAAGATCGCCGCCGTTGAAAGTCTCTGGCAGCCGGATGGCGCGCAGTTCTTAATCAGCACCTCTGCCGGTGGAGAGGGGATCAACCTTCAGGTGTGCCGGATTCTATTCAATTACGACTTGCCGTGGAACCCGATGGCCGTGGAGCAACGCATTGGCCGCATCCACCGCTATGGCCAACGCGACACCGCGCAGGTCTATAATCTCGTGGCCGAGGATACCGTCGAGCAACGCATCTATTCTCTACTCGAACACAAGCTGCTCGAAATTGCGCAAACCATCGGCAAAGTGGACGCAGTGACTGGGCAAGTAGTTGAGGACTTTCGTTCCGAAATTCTCGGCTTTCTCGGCGCGTCACCGAACTATCAGGAACTTTATAAGAAGGCGCTGGTTGATCGCGACTATCACCGCACCGAGCGCGAGATCGAAGCCGCCATAGAGAAGGCCCGACAAGCAAGCGAGGCCTTGCGCGCGCTCACCCAGGACTTGAACGCATTCAATCTCGAGAGTTATCGCGCGCTTCGCGGCCACTTCACCCTCGATGATTTGAGACTCTTCGTCGAGAAAGCAATTCCTCGGCTCGGCGGTGCGATTCTTCCGGATGCCGAATTCCTGCGTATTGAAACGCCGGAAGTACTTCGTCACTACGTGAATGTCTCGGCATCCTATCGAGACTGCACGTTTGACCGGAAGCTGGCAATGCGCCGCCGCAAAGCGCAGCTTCTTGGATTGGGTCACCCTTTGATCAATGCTGTTATTGCATACCTCCAAGGTGCGACATTTCGGGGTGACGTATCCTCTCTTCACAATGGGAATTCAAGATTGTCTGTCCGGCTTCTGCTGCATCTGAGCTTCGAGGATGGGCGCCGAGAGAAGGTCTACAAGCATTACTTGCTGAATGCGGATCAATCGTGGGAGGAGGCGCACACTAGATTTGACTTGAACGCGCTTAGAAACGTTGCGCGCGCCGGGCAGCCCAATGGTCTTGCCGACCAAAGACTCGCATTAGAGGAATCGCTGCGGCAAATGTTCTCGAACGTTGAGGCCGAGGTCAGAGCAAGTACCGATGGCCTGACTTCTGTCCGGACGGCTAACCTCGGACTTGCTGTCATCCAATCTACGAGCCTCAGCTTCAGCAGTTGAGCGATGAAGTCGGCTCCGATCGTTCGTTGCTGCTGCTGTCCACGGCCTTTCGCGGCAAGGCGGATCGCCGGCCTAACTTTGCGGTCGTGATGAAATCGCTCGGGCTTTCTTGCGGGCGGTTGCGGTTCTACTCGATTGTCGAGCTTCGACACTGCCGCTATAATTGCCGCCATCATGAATCCGATGCAGGGAGAGAGTATGCCTACCGAGACACTGAGCTACTTTGAAATCGCCTCCCACTTGCCGCCGTGCGCCACGGTAACTTTTCACGGCGTCAGTTGGGAAGAATACGAACAACTGCTTGAGAAACTCGGGGAAGAAACGGGGCTGCGCGTCAGCTACAACCATGGGACCTTGAACATTATGACTCTTTCATCTGAACATGAGGGCTATGCTCGGTTCTTTGACAGCTTGATGACGGTCATCAGGCTCAGGCTGGGCTTGAACGTCCGCTCCTTTGGCTCGACCACGATGAGGCAGCCGGCATGGCAGAAAGGCAACGAGCCTGATGCCTGCTTCTATGTTCAATCCGCCCCCGCCATCGGCAACAAAATGCAGATCGATTTTGCCACCGACCCCCCGCCTGACATCGCCGTCGAGGTCGACATTCATCACGACTCGCGGGACAAGTTCTCAATCTACGCTGCGCTCGGAGTGCCTGAAATCTGGCGCTACGACGGAGAGGAATTGACCATTCATCGACTTCAGGAAGATGAATACGTCAGCGTCGAAAATAGCCTCGCGCTGCCGATGCTCTCGGCGAGCGCGCTCACGGATTTCCTGGCCCGGCTTCCGAAGGATGGCGAATCTCAGACGCTCGTCGCGTTCGACGAATGGCTCCAGTCCCGGCAGCATTGACCAATCAAGTGATTCGTCGCGCCCAGAACCAACCGAACACGCTACCTGCCGCGTCCGTTAGCCGGAATCACGTGGCTCGTGTCCCGACTAGGAGGCTGTCGGAATAAGGAGGCGCCCCTTCGTAGTAACGAATTCACTCGTTCTGTTTGTTGAGAAATGCGCGTCTCGCCGACGTGGGAACGAATGAATTCGTTACTACGAGGGATTATTCCGACAGGCTCCTAGCCAGAGTTATTTTGGCGAAGTGTGAATGACGCGGAAGCGCGCACGGGCGGTCATGCAGCGATCATTGCTGCGTGAGTTCTCGAACTCGCAGTTGAGTCGCAAGCGAATTGCGTTGTCACGCACAACCGTGGACACTTAACGGAGCCGGGACGTCGGGTGTTCAAGTCCGCGTCAGGCTGACCTGCTCAAATTGCCAGAGGACAAACACAGTGAAGTTACCGAAGCTGACAGCAGTAATCGAGAAAGAAGGAAAGTGGTACGTGGCCACGTGCCCTGAGCTTGGCGTCGCCAGTCAGGGAAGAACCCTCGAAGAGGCCGAGGCAATGATTCAAGAAGCAGTCGAGCTGTTCCTGGAGGAAGCTGACGAAGCGGAAATCAAGCGTCGCTTGAACCGGGGCGTGAAGGTAAAAAGACTGGAACTCGCGCATGCCTAAGCTGCGAGTGCGAGGGGATGCCAGCCCAAGCCACTAGCTTGCGTGCCGGGTGTCTTCTCTTCGGGCCCGCAAGCTGCCAGCTTGTGCTACGCCCGGCAGCACAATGGCGCTCCTCGAAGGCGACAGAATCAGCCCACTAGACGTGACTTACGAAGGACGACGAAGGCTTGACCAGAACCCCGGCATTCACAGATATTGATTCGCCGTGAGTGCAACCAAACGGTCACGCCACTTGCCGGGTCCGCTTGCGGGAATCACCGGCCTAGTCTTCATCTTCCTTTACGTCCCGATCCTCGTCCTGGTAGCCCTCTCCTTCAACGACTCCCGCTTCGGCACAACCTGGCAAGGCTTCACCTGGCGATGGTACTCGCTCGCCTGGCGCGACGCTGAGTTGATCGCCTCCCTGCGAACAAGCTTGATCGTCGCGACTCTCACGACTGTCATATCTTGCGCGATGGGAACTGCTGCCGCGCTCGCCCTCGCCCGTTACCGGTTCAGATTCAAGCGCGCCGCCGAAGCGCTCGTCTTTCTGCCCGTCATCATCCCTGAAATCGTCATCGGGTTCTCGACAGCCGGGTTTTTTGGATTGATGGGCGTCGCATTCGGTCTGGGTACGATCGTCGCGGCCCACGTCGCGTTCTCTATCTCCTACGTCATCTTCATCGTTCGAGCCCGGCTCGTCGGACTCGACCGCTCGATCGAAGAAGCCGCAATGGACCTCGGAGCGACGCCATGGCAGACCTTCTTGAGAGTAACGCTGCCGTTGATACTGCCGGGCGTCGCGTCGGCCGGGCTGCTCGTGTTCACGATCTCGCTCGACGACTACGTCATCACGAGCTTTGTCTCCGGCCCCGGGTCGTCGACCTTGCCGCTCAAGATCTATTCGATGGTGAAGACGGGTTTGACCCCGGAGATAAACGCGATCTCGACGGTATTGCTGCTCGCGACGGTGTTGCTGGTCTTCGTCGCCGACCGGCTGGCCGCGGGGCGATCGTGGCGATGGCCCGCAAGCGTCGGCGCCGTAGCTATTGCGTTGCTTTTGATCTTTGCGCTCGGCGGTGAGGGGCAGCGAGCGAAGGGCGGCAAGCTGAATGTCTACATCTGGTCGAATTATCTGCCGGACACCGTCATCGTCGAGTTCGAGCAGCGATACGACGCGAAGCTCAACGTCGAGCTGTACGACTCAAACGAAGCGCTGCTGGCCAAGCTTCAGTCGGGAGGCGCCGATTATGACATCATCGTGCCAAGCGACTACATGGTCACGGTTCTCCGCGCTCAGGGGCTCCTTCAAGAGATCGACCGCGACCTCTTGACCAACTTTTCGAACCTCGACCCGCAATTCGCCGGCCTCCCATACGACCGAACGAATCAATACTCGGTTCCTTACATGTGGGGGACGACGGGGATCGCTTATCGCAAGGACAAGATCACCGAGCCGATCGAAAGCTGGGCGGTGATGTGGGACGATCGGTACCGGGACCGGCTGGCGATGCTTGATGACGTGCGCGAGGTACTGGGCGCGGCGCTCAAGTACACGGGCAAGTCGCTGAACACGACGGATGAGCGGGAGATTCAACAAGCGGCGCAATTGCTCATCCAACAAAAGCCGCTGGTCAAGGCGTACGACAGCGGCGGCTTCGACCAGTTATTGCTCTCGGGCGACGCGTGGGTCGTTCAGGCCTACAGTGGCCAGATTGCCAAGGCGATCACCGACAATCCGATGATCGGCTACGTCGTTCCGAAAGAGGGCTGCACGATCTTCGTCGATAACCTGTGCATACCTCGCGCCTCTTCCCGCCGCGAGCTTGCACACGAATTCATAAACTTCGTGCTTGAAGCGAAGACGGCCGCGGCGATCGCGAACGGGACCGGCTATTCATCCCCGAGCCTGGCCGCGCGCCGCCTGATTCGGCCCGAGCTGTTGAACAATGAGGCCGCCTACCCGCCGCGCGAGGTCCTCGAAAGGTGCGAGTTCATAACAGACCTCGGCCCGGCGATAACGATCTACGACCGGTTGTGGACGGAGGTGAAGTCGAGGTGAGCTTGGTGAGCTTACGAAGTTAATTCCGAAGGTTCGTGAAGATTTCGCTCTCGCGTTCGAGTTTCTTCAGCGGGCTCGAGTGTTCCCGGTTCACGCGGCCGGCAAGTGGCGGCGGAGGGGCGTTGGGAGGCATCACCGAAGGCGGAGCCGGTGGGTTCGCGCCGGCGTCGGGATTAACCGGCCGAGTGTTGCCGGCGGGACGCGCCGGATCCATGGCGAGACGCTGACTCGATCGAACAACTTGCAACGCACTCGTGACCGGCGCCGCAGCCGACAGATTGCCGGTTCCGCGCGGGTGCGACGCCGGGTCGAGCAACTTCTGTCCGACCTTCGCGTCGATGATGCCGCCGATGCTGCGAAACAGTTTGATCACACCGAAGAGCGCCAGCACCAGCGTCGAGACCACGACGTACACGTTTCCTGGGATTAGTACGTAGGCCAGCGCCGCCGCGACCAGCAGCGCCAAACCGATGGCCGAGCCGTGAATGCCGTCGCTTATCTGTTTCCTCGCCCGCTTGTACTCCCGATCGCGATGAGGATCGGGGCCCGACACACCCCCGTTGAGCGCCTGAGTGATGATGCTGAGGTTCATGCCGCATGCTTTGCAGAACTTCGCGCCGTCAACGCCTTGTGTTGAACAATTCGGACAGTACATTCTGGAATCTCCGAACCAACAAGAGGTGTAAGGGCTTTGCGTTTGAGATCCCGGACGGCGGAGGCGCCGCGCTCGGATGTCGCTTGGGGGGTCGAGCGCAGTATAGCACGAAAGGTTGACGGTCTCTACACTAGATCGCTAGACTCGAAAACAATCTGCTGAGAGGGAGGACCACTTGCTGATTGGGAAGGCGTGCGCGGTTTTTACGGCGCTTGTGTTGTTGGCCGGGACAACCCCGGACACCTCGCGCGGCCGGGAGACGAGCCTGGCGCGGCTCACCCGCCAGAACTCGACGTTTGTGTTGCCGATTGTCAGGCGCGACTCGCTGTTGAATGGGCTGCAGATCGGCGTGATCCAGAACGTTGGAACGGGCAGCGTGGTGTTGCGGCTCAGGATCAACAGCGGCGCGATGCTCGACCTTGCCGGAAAGGGGGGCCTGAGCAACTTGACCGCCGACATGTTGCTGCGAGGCGGAGGGGGGCTTAGCGCCAAGAATGTCGCCGAGACGATCGAGCAACTGGGACTTACGGTCAGCGTGACGGTCACATGGGATTCGACCGATATCGTAGTCGGCGGGCCGTCCGACGCGCTCTCGTCGATATTCGATCTTCTCGGCCGCCTCGTCATCTCGCCCGCCTTTGATCAAAAAGAGATGGAGTCGGTTAAGGCGGCGCGCATCGAGGCGCTGAAATCGGCGCCGCCCGACAACGCCGACCTGGTGCGGCGAAAAGCGATCGAAGCCGTCTTCGGCTCTCACCCCTATGGCCACCCGATGCGCGGTACTCGGGAGACGATCGCGCTGATCACTCGCCCCGACCTGACCTACTATCACAATCGGTTCTACCTCGCGAGTAATGCGGCGTTGATGATCAGCGGCGACGCAAACCCTGAAGACGTAACTCAACTGGCGCGGGCGAAGCTTGGGTCGTGGATCAAGGGCGAGAGAGTTCCGCCTTCTTTTCGGCCTCCTGAGGTCCATACCTCGCGGCGGATTTTCATTTTCGACCGGCCCGATTCAACCGAGGTGCATGCCGCCCTCGCACAGATAGGACTGTCGCGGCGCGCCGACGATTATCTCGCGGCGATGGTGATGGCTGATATTCTGTCCGCGTTGAACTCGAAGCAGGCGAACTCCACCAGGCGGATAAGCGTGAGCATGCGCGTTGAGCCCCGCGTGCTGGCCGGTCCGCTCGTGATCACGGTCAAGTCGCCCGCTGAGGACCTCGTTGGCACGCTCAACGCGCTGATCGAGGACATGGCGCTGCTTCAGTCGCGCCCGCCCTCGATCGAGCAGCTTGAGCTTGCGAAGTCGCATCTGATCGCGGCGTTTTCCGACCGCTTGCGCTCCCCGCACGAGACGCTCGACTCTCTGCTTGATGTCGAGCTTTACGGACTGGGCCGTGATTACTTGATCAATTTCACCGACCGCGTCAACGCCGTTACAACCGGCGACGTTCAGCGCGCGGCCCAAAAACACTTATCTCCCCAAACTGTGGCCGTCGCCGTCGCCGGCCCGGCAAACAAGCTCCAGGAGCCATTGAAAGGCCTCGGACCAGTCACGGTGCTGAAGTAGCGACGCTTCTGTTTTCTTATCTTGCAGTGAACGCGCAGACGGACAGAATGCCTGAACTGAGCAAGGCGACGCGGGTGCGGTCGATGTTCGCCGAAATCGCGCCGCGATACGACGTCCTCAATCACCTGCTTTCGCTCAGTGTCGATCGCTGGTGGCGCCGTTACGCGGTAAAGAAAGTGCGAGCCTACCTGAGCCGGCCCGGCGCCGTTGCCCTCGACCTCTGTTGCGGAACGGCGGACCTCGCGCTTGATCTGGCTGAGGTGGCGCCGGCATACGGCGTCGACTTCTGCCATCCGATGCTGAGGATCGGCCTCAAGAAAGTGCAAGCAGCCGGACGACCCGTTGAGATCATCGAAGCCGACGCGTTGCAAGTACCGTTCGCCAATCAGTCGTTCGACGTCGTGACGGTAGCATTCGGGCTACGGAACCTCGAAGACGCGGCATCGGGGCTGTCGGAGATGCTGAGATTGCTGAAGCCCGGCGGGTGCGCGGCGGTTCTGGAATTCTCTCGACCTCGGATTCCGGTGTTTCGCTCGGTGTTTCAGTTCTATTTCACGCGATTGTTGCCGCTGATTGGGAACGCGGTCTCCGGCTCCAGTTACGCTTACCGCTACTTGCCGGAATCGGTGAAGACGTTTCCAAATCAAGAATCGCTGGCGGCCCTTATGCGGCGAGTTGGTTTTTCTAATGTGAGATACTACAATTTGTTTTTCGGCGCAGCCGCTTTACACACTGGTGAAAGACCCGATACGCCTCCCCAGATCGAACCGAAGAGCCAAGGTTAGCCCGGCCTCGGGGCTAGGCAACCGTATGAGGAGAGTATGAGTATCGACGCCATCAAATTCTTCTTCGATCGCTATGGATGGACCGTAGGCGATATTGACAAGTTGCTGGGCATTGCCCTGGAGCGCGGCGGCGACTTCGCGGACCTATACTTCGAGTACAGGGTCTCCACCAACGTCAGCATGGAAGAGCAGATAGTCAAGGCGGCCGCGAAGTCCGTCTTCCAGGGCGTCGGGGTGCGCGTCGTAATCGGCGACAAGACCGGGTACGCCTACACTGACGAAATCGCTTTTGACGCAGCTCGAAGGGCCGCCGAAACCGCCGGGCACATTGCTCGGGGAGGCCAAACCGCTCAGGCGAAGGGCGTCGATGTTTCCCCGGCGCGGCACGATCTCTACCCCGCCGACGGTTCGCTTTCGCCCGCCCCTCTCGCGCGAAAGATAGACCTGATCAAGCGTGGTGATCGCGCGGCTCGCGATTTTGACCGCCGTATTCGCGAAGTACAATGCTCGCTTGCGGACGAGATAAAGTATGTGATGATCGCGTCGTCCGACGGCCGCTTCGTCGGGGATGTCCAGCCGCTCGCGCGCTTCGCCATTTCGTGCATCGCGGACGATGATGGGAATCGGCAGGTCGGGCGGGCCGGCGGCGGCGGGAGAATCGGCGTTGACCGACTGGAACACGTGCTCGCGCCGGACAGATTCGGAGCGGAAGCCGCAAGGCAGGCGATCATCCAGTTGGAGGCCATCGAAGCTCCGGTGGGCAAGATGGAAGTCGTGCTCGGCCCCGGCTGGCCGGGCATTCTGCTCCACGAAGCGGTGGGGCATGGCCTCGAAGCCGATTTCAATCGCAAAGAGACGTCCGCATTCACTGGACTGATAGGACAGCAGGTCGCGTCGCCGCTGTGCACCGTCGTCGATGACGGGACGATTCCCGGACGCCGCGGGTCGCTCAACATGGACGACGAAGGCGAGCCCACGAGCAAGACCGTGTTGATCGAAAACGGAATCCTGCGCGGTTATCTGAATGATGGACTGAATGCCAAGCTGACCCGCGCCGCTCGAACGGGCAACGGGCGCCGCCAGAGTTACAAGTACATGCCACTGCCTCGAATGACCAATACCTTCATGCTGGCGGGCGCGGATTCCAACGAAGACATCATCAAATCGGTGAAGCGGGGACTCTATGCAGTGCAGTTCGGCGGGGGACAAGTGGACATCACCAGCGGCGAGTTCGCCTTCTCGGCATCCGAGGCGTACCTTATCGAAGACGGACGCGTAACGGCGCCGGTGAAAGGCGCGACCCTCCGGGGCAATGGCCCGGAATCGCTTAAACACGTGGCCGCCGTCGGCAATGACCTCGAACTCGATCAGGGCGTCGGCGTGTGCGGCAAGGACAGTCAAAGCGTGCCGGTCGGCGTCGGGCTTCCAACGACGAAGATAAGCGAAATGAGCGTCGGTGGAACCCGTCAGTGAACTTACCGGGCAATCTTCGCGGCTCAATGACAGAAAACCTGGACACGGATTTCGCCGCTGACATCGCCCAAACCGCGATCAAGCGCGGCGCGAGCGTCGCCGAAGTTGTGATCCGGCAGCGCACGGAATTCGCCGTCGGCGTCAGGGTGGGCCAGATCGAGACGCTCAAACAGTCGACCGATCGCGGCATGGGGCTTCGCGTCCTCATCGACGGCAGACAGGCGTCGGTCTCGTGTTCGGACTTCGGCCGCGACGCGCTGAACCCGCTGATCGATGAAGCCGTCAACCTGGCGCGCGCGACCTCGCCCGATGACAGCGCCGGTCTTCCCGAGCCGGAAGAGTTCGCCACGACGATCCCCGATCTTGACCTCCACGACCCGGCAGTCGAAGAGATGTGTCCGGAAGAGAAGATCGCGCTTGCGCTGAGGGCCGAGCAAGCGGCGGTTGACTACAGCCCGCTGATTACAAACTTCGACGGCGGCGGATTTGACTCGATGAGCAGCACCCTGATTCTCGCAAACTCGCTAGGCTTCGCAGGACGGTACAACGCGACGACGTGCTCGCTTGCGACGGTTCCGGTGGCGTCCGACGGAGGCCGGATGCAGCGGGACTACTGGTACGACATGCGGCGAAGGCTGTCGGAGATGGACAGTCCGGAAGAGATCGGCGTGAAGGCGGCCCAGCGCACGCTGCGAAAGCTCGGCGCCAGATCCGTTCCCACACAGACGATTCCGGTCGTCTTCGAACCCAATGTCGCGCGCGAACTTTTGGGAGACATCTTTCAGGCCGTGTCGGGTGAGTCGGTGTTTCGCAAGGCGAGCTTCCTGGTCGGGCAGCTCGGCGAGAAGGTCGCTGCCGGCCGCCTCACGGTGATTGACGATGGAACGATTCGCGGCGGGCTGGGATCGCGACCCTTCGACGCCGACGGACTCCCGACGCGCCGGACGGTCATCATTCGCGATGGCGTGCTCGAAAGCTATCTGTTGAACACCTACACCGCGCGCAAGCTGGGGCTTCGGTCGACCGCGAACAGCTCACGCGGGCTCGTGGGCGCGCCAGGCGTCGAGGCGGGGAATCTCTACATCGAGCCGGGCTCGCATTCGCCGTCGGAGATCATCGGTTCGATCTCGAAGGGCCTGCTGGTTACTGAGCTGATTGGATTCGGCGTGAACATCGTGACTGGAGATTACTCGCGATCCGCGTCGGGGATTTGGATCGAGCGCGGCGAGATGACTTTTCCAGTGCAAGGGGTGACGATCGCGGGAAGTCTGAAAGGAATGCTCAATTCGATCGAGATGATTGGCAACGACCTGGAGTTTCGCGGCAGCATCGTCTCGCCAACGTTGTTGATCGGACACATGACTATAGGAGCGTAGAGGAGGACATGTTCGAACAACCTGCCGGCAACGTGGAGAAGGACCGCTCACGCATGATCATGGCGCTGAGCGCGGGCGCGGTCATTCTGGTTATTGGGTTGATATTGCTGGTTCGCGTCTTGAGGACTGGAGACCCGCAGGCGATTGAGATCGCGAGACCAGGTACCCCGATGTTTAACAGCTACATTGAGAATGTGTCGTTGACCGTGATCGACAAGTGGACCGGCGAGAGACTGGACCACAAGTACGCCCGGATACGGTGCTCTGTGAAGAACAACGGAGACCGGGTAATCACCGCGCTTGAGCTCCGGGGTGCGCTGATAGGGTTCAGCGATGAAGTCTTGAAGGAGAAGCTGGTAGACCCGGTCCCACGGCAGGAGGACACGCTCAAGCCGGGCGAGGTCATCGAAATGGACATCTACATCGAGCCGAGCCCCGACCTCCCGGAGATTAGGGAAATGATCGTGGAGATCGTCGGCCTGAGCGTGCGGTGACAGCGACCGCAATGAGTACGGTGATCTCTGCCCGCAAGAAAACCGCGAAAGTAGCAAGAATGACGGGGCGACTGGGCATGCATGTTCTGCTGACCTTTTGTTGAGAAGATACGAATCTGGGCAGTGAGTATCTGTCTCGCAGGAGTCATATCGAGGTTGTTCTAGCAGGCCAAGGCTTATTGTACCCGGCGCACGACGACTCCAGGCGGAGGAGAAAAGGTGAATGCACTATCGGGCGCGACGTAGTTCTCACGCACGTTCGAGAGCAGAAATTCCATCCTCGCTCCGCTGCGTTCAAAGATCACCAGGCGTCGGACCTCAAAACCGACGGGGTTGACCTCCACAATGATCCTCTTGAAGTCCTCCGGCGCGCGCTTCGGGACCAACAGCAACACCCAGCTTCCCGCCGTTACTACCGGCTCACCTGCCAACATCTCGATGCGAGAGAAGTCCCGGCGAAGGTTTCCACGTCCCAGCAAGAACAGGAACGGTATCTGAGGATCGGCCGACTCCTTGACCAGTGATTGCGTCGCTTCCCTGTCTCCTTCGACGTAGAAGTATATGTTCTTCCCATCCGAGACGAATTGCTTGCGCTCGGGGCTCGTGTAGTCCCACCTCGCCTTCCTCGGGCGCTTCAAAATCACGCGTCCACTCTCGCGCCGCGTGCGGCCGTCAGCGCCTTGGTAGAACTGTACAAAGCTCGCCGCAAGTCCCGCCATGCGAGAGTACTTTGCCTGAAGCCCATCGATCAGCGTGTCGAGATTGGCTTGGGCGTCAGTCTGGGCAGCACTGTTCACCCATCCAGACCCGGTCGGTCGCGCAGCGGGGCTCGCACCAGTTGATTGAAAGGCAGGGAAAAGAATCGTCCCAAGCGCAGCCATCGCCAACGCCCGCCATCCACGGGCGCTGGAACCGTCACGAGACGTGGAGCGATCCGGATTGCGCGGTATGGTCACGGGCTTTTCTACTCGCTCTGCTGGGTAGGGAACAGGTCCTCAAGCGACGCACGCCTCGGATTGATCGAGACCAGCTTGCCGCCGCACTGATGAATCAGCCGAATCGCCTGGTCTACGTCCCCCTCGGAGCGAATGCCAAGGTTGACCCCACTCGGAGTCGCCGTCACGGACGCGTCGGAGGGCAAGTGCTCGGTGAAGACGTGGATCGAAGAGGGGTCTATTCCGACGGCGACGATCTCGAGGTAGTCGCCCTGATCACCGGTCAACTCCTGAACGCTTCCGCATTTCAGCAGCTTCCCTCGATTCAAGATAGCGGCGCGATCACATATCGCCTCGACGTCCGAGAGAATGTGTGATGAGAAGAAGACCGTCTTGTTCTTTGCCCGCAGCGACAGCAACAAGTCGCGGACTTCGCGGCGGCCGATGGGATCGAGACCTGACATCGGCTCGTCCATGAAGACGACTTCCGGATCGTTGACCAGCGCCTGCGCGATGCCGATGCGTTGAAGCATGCCCTTCGAATACTTCCTGAGCTGCCGGTTGGCGCGGTCTTCGTCGAGGCCGACGAGGTTCAACAACTCGGCGGCTCGTGGTCGGACCTGCTGTTTAGCAATCCCAAAAAGCGCGGCAGTATATTCGAGAAGCTCGCGTCCGGTCAGATAATCGTAGAAGTAAGGGTTCTCGGGTAGAAACCCGATTCGCGAGCGGGTCGCGACGTCGTCGAACGGCCGGCCAAGTATGCGTGCCGATCCAGAGGTCGGGAAAATGAGACCGATCAGCAGCTTCAGCGTGGTCGTCTTGCCCGCGCCGTTGGGTCCGAGGAACCCGAATATCTCACCCCGCCGTACTTCGAGGTCAAGATGATCGAGCGCGCGAACCGTCCGCGTCTTCAGGAACCCGACCTGATAGTCCTTGGTGAGCTGTTGGATTTCGATGACGGGATCAGCGGCGTCGGTGCGGTTCGAACTCATCTCACTCTTCTCTCAAGACACTTGCCGGCGGCGCGCAGGAAGACGGCACGGATGTCGGGATTCGGAATCCTGTCCGCTTGATCCCGCAGCGGCAGCGCCTGTTTTTCGGGGGCGATGAACTTGATTTCACGTGGAGGCAGGTGAGCGCGGCTGACGAACTGAGGATTGATGACAAACTCGATTGCGGTGACTGCCGGACCTCCGAATAGTGAATTCAGCTTGAACAGGGCCTGCCCTCTGAATGCATTCAACTGATTCCGCCACGTCGAATCAGGCACTGCAACGAGCAGCGTCTTGCGTTCGAGCTTGACCGGCGCGGTGACCTTTCGCAGCGGGCTGCCAACTACAGCGGTCCAGGCGGCGAAAACCGCCTGCTCTCGCGCTTCATCGGAGTCACCCGCGGTGCGCAGGACCTGCGGCAGCAGTTTCAGCAACTCGGTCATCATTGAGGCGTTCACTCCGGAGCTGCCTCGCCCGCGCCGTGTCTCACCTTCGGCCAGTATGTCACGAAGTTGAAGTCCGGGCTGTTGACCGGCGTGTGACACGCGACGCAGCCGATGGGGGTGACCATGAGCCCATAGCCCTTCGCCGGGCTCTCCGAGTGCGCGCGTCCGGGCCCGTGGCAGGATTCGCACTGGACGTTGGCAAGCTGGGGCGTGCTGGTCAGGGACTGGAATCCGCCCTTCCCGAATCCCACGACGTGGCATCGCACGCATTCGGTGTCGAACTGCTGCTTCTTTCTTTCCAGCGTAGCCATCGCGTGCGCGTGGCCGGTTCGTTCCCAGATTTCAAACTCACTCTGATGGCAGACGGCGCAAGTTTCTACGCCGGCGAAGGGCGACTCCGCTGCTCCTAGAAGCGACGTCGATTGGATCAACGACGATGTTTCCTGCGATCGCTTGTTTTGTTCGTTCGTAAAGTCGTTGTGCGCAGTCGTCACAACCTCGACCGCCGCCGGATCATCCGGGATATCCGAATCAAGAGCAACAAAGCGATTGACCTGGTTCTCAATCGAGCCGTCCGCCTTCACGTAGACGCGCAGCTCGCCGAGGTGTTTGGTCTGGTTGTACGCGTAGGCGATCGTCGCGCGGTTGACGCTCTGGACGTCCTCGGTGTTGTTTATCTGGCGGGCGCCGATTATCGTATCGATCTCGGGGTTCTCGGTCGCCAGCCGCTGCGACATGTCGATAGGCATGTAGGCGAGGGCGATGATGAAATCGGTCTTGCTCTTGAGCTCCGGGAGCACTCGTTTGGCGGCTTCAAACGGATCATCAATACGGTAGGCTCCGCGCACGGTCTCGCGGTTATCGGGGTTCGGCCCGATCGGCATGCTCTCGGTGAAGCCGACGATGCCGATCCTTATCTTGTGTCCGGGTACGCCGCGCTTCAAGGTGATCTCTCGGATGACGTAAGGCACCGGAGCAAGATGCGCGTCGTCGATGGGCCGGACGTTGGCAGATACGAGCTTGTTGATGAACGGGAATTCTTCTACGCGTTTATCGAAGTCTTCCTTCTTAAACAACTCGCCGAGATAGGGGAGGTCAGCCGAATTAACGTTCGCGGCATCGTGATGGAAGTCACCGTATGCCTTGACTACCCACTTATTTTTTGACATAACGTCGGTGGGGATTTGGCCTGCAGTGAATCGTTCGTCGGAGAAGATATTACCCGCGTCGACGAAGAGGGTAGGAACCTCCATGTTTGATCTGTGCTTGAACGCTTTCAGATAACTGACACGCCGTGCCAGTCCACCCATCGGGTGGCTCGGTCAGCCACAGGTTTCGAGGCTGCCGTGAATGTCGCCGCCATAAAAAATGGCGAAGGCGTATCCGTCATCCTGAGCGAGGCGTTCCTTGATCTTCGGGTCATTGAGATCGACATAGAGGGGGCCGTCATCGGTATCGTCTCCGCTGGATCGGCCACACCCGAAGTTCAACGCCGCGAGCGTGGAAAGAAACGCTATGATGACCAGAAGTGAGAGTTTTCGCACCACAGAGAAACCTCCATTCGAGAATGAAAGTTCGTTAGCAGACCGCCTCTCCGGATTCGCGAGACGTGTAGCGGTCAACCAGTGAGCTAACCCGTATGCCAGACAACAACACGAGAATAATCCTAGCGTCGTCATCGCCCCGGCGAGCTGAGTTATTGACCAACCTGGGCATCAACTTTGAGATTGCTCCGAGCCAGATTAACGAACGTCTTCATCAGGGTGAAGCGCCTGCGGATTATATCATACGGCTTGCGCGCGCTAAAGTTGTCGAAGCGGCGCGACAGCGGGAATCCGGGTTGATAGTGGGCGCGGATACGGTTGTCGTGCTTAAAGGCGCCGTGCTCGGCAAACCCGAAGACGAGCTTGATGCCGTACAGATGCTCCGCGATCTCTCCGGGGAGTGGCACGCGGTGCTGACCGGCCTTGCCCTCTACGACGCTGCGTCGAGCCGCGAGGTCGCCGATTACGACAAGACCCTGGTGCGATTCGCGAAGCTCACCGAGAAGGAGATCGATTGGTACGTAAAAACCGGCGAGCCGATGGACAAGGCCGGTGCGTATGCGATTCAGGGTTTCGGCGCATTGTTCATCGACCAGATTTCGGGGAACTATCACAACGTCGTTGGTCTGCCGATACCGCTGCTATACAGGCTCGCCAGGCAGTTGGGATTCTCGCTGGTAGCTCACGCCGGCACGAGTTAGGCGCGCCCGCAGAAATCCGCATCTGTGGGTGAGAATCCCCTCCCGCCGACTCGGCTCGAGGCTCGGTAATCTTTTCTTGTAACTTGTGATGGCTGACGCAAAGGAAAGCACTAAGAGGATTAGCGGCAAATCCGCCCTCGTGACCGGCGGCACACGCGGAATTGGCTTTGCGGTTGCAAGAGCTTTGCTGGATCGCGGCGCGCGCGTTCTGGTTTGTTCGCGCGGCGGCGAGAACGTACGACGTTCTGCTGAGGTTCTGGCTGCCTCGTACGGCGAAAGGGTCTTGGGGCGTGTATGCGACGTTCGGGACCCGAACAATGTGGCGGAGATGTTCCGTGAAGCTGGGCGTCTGTTTGGAGGGCTCGACATCCTGATTAACAACGCTGGAATCGGCTCTCGCAGTTACATTGAGCAGATGGGCGGCGAGGAATGGCGCTCAACGATCGAGACCAACCTCTCGGGCGTCTTCTATTGCTGTCACGAAGCTATACCGTTGATGAAGAAAAGCGGAGGCGGCGACATAATCAACATAGGAAGCCTGGCCGGAACCAGCGGGTTCGCCGGCGGCGGCGCTTACTGCGCATCGAAGTACGGACTGATCGGCTTTTCCGAAGCCCTGATGCAGGAAGTCAGGTACGACCACATTCGCGTGAGTTGTGTGATGCCCGGCTCGGTCAATACCGGCTTTGCCCGGGGCGGCCAGCAGGACCCGGCAGCAACCTGGAAGTTGGCGCCGGAAGACGTCGCCGCCGTCGTGCTCGGAGTGTTGGAGATGGACTCACGCGCGCTTGTGAGCCGCGTAGAGGTGCGGCCGTCGGAGCCGCGGAAGTGACGGAAGCGACGGAAGCGACGGAAGCTCCTATGATTGACATTGAAAATCGCGGGTTGTTAGAATTCGGGCGAGTGGCAGCAACCTTCTCCGACACACGTTCTCATAAACTGATCCAGGAATACATATGGCAACTACTGAAACTGAAGTAGCAGCGAATTCGCAGGCCGCCGACGCTGCGGAACAAGTCGTCAAGGCTACCTCGAGAAAAAGCAAGTCAATCATCGACCAGGTGCTGGGTCTGCTCAGCTCGGTGCGCTTCGGCGTGACGATGCTGATCTTGCTGCTGATCTGTTGCATGATTGGCATGCTGATCATGCAGGTAAACGTCGAGGGTTTCGACGAGTACTACCAGAAGCTCACCCCGGCTCAGCGGCAGGTTTATGGCGCGCTCGGTTTCTTCGACATTTATAAAGCGTCGTACTTTTACCTCCTGCTCGCCGTGACCGGCCTGAACATCGTCCTCGCATCAATAGACCGCTTTCCGACCGCGTGGCAGTACATCGCGAAGCCGAAGCTGAGCGCTTCGCCGAACTTCATCAAGGCCCAGATGTTCAATACCGAAACGATGATGGGGATGCCTGCAAAGGCCGCGGCTGAGCGAATCCACGCCGCCTGGGCGAAAGACGCGTCGGACCGGGTGCGCCAGCTTTTGGGTTGGTGTCTGGTGGTCCAGGTTATCGCCAACGTGATTGTTGTTGTGATTGTTGTAAAGGGCTGGGGACCGCTGTGGATGGTGTATGCGGAACTCGGCGTATGGTTGGCGCTCCTCGCGGCCACCCTTTTGTGGAAGCTCAAGCGCTGGCCGCGTCGTCCCGTCCGTATCAGCGAGGAAAACAACCGCATCACTGTATTCGCGCAGCGCAACACGTGGAACCGGCTCGGGGCTTATGTCGTTCATGTCGCGCTGCTGACGATTTTCATCGGCGGGTTTCTAACTAACCGCCTCGGTTCAGGTGGACAGATGGAGATTCGGCCGGGAATGCGTCCCGCGTCGACGTTCACGACGACTGAGATGGCGCTCGATGGACCGCAGGTCTCACAAGCATCTCTTCCGTTTGCTATCGAGTGCACCGACTTGCAACAGAAGTTGGTCCGCCCCGAGGGTGGGCTTGATGCCGGCAACACAATCGACTGGCTGAGCTTCATCAGGATCAGGGACGGCGGCAAAATGGAAGACCAACTGGTCCACCTCAACAACGTCGGAAGCTACCGGGGCTATCGTTTCTTTCAGTCCGCGTTTCAGCCGATGGGGTACGCGCGCCAGATCACTGTGCGCTTCGAGCCGATCGCCGGCGGCGAGGCGCGAGACGTTACGATTGGGCGCGATGATTCAGTCGACGTCCCGGGAATCGGCCGCGTGGCTTTCGCTGACTTTTATCCTGACTTCGATGAGAAGACCGGCGAGAACGGTTCCGGCGATTTCAACCGTCCCGTGGCCCTGCTGCAGGTGCCTGGAGGCGATGGCAAGCCGAGGGCGGCGATGGCCTTCAGCCCATCGCTGGCCGACGAGATCTACCGGAGGGCTGCCGAAAAGGGAGGCGAGGACCAGCTGCTTGTGGCCGGCAACAAGGTCATACTAAAGCACTTCGAGAAGGTCGCTCTCGGACACATTCTGACGATACAGTACGACCCGGGACGACTTCCGTTTTATTACGGCTCAGTCTTGCTGATAATGGCGTTGATGAGCGTGTTTCTCTTTTCGCATCAGCGCATGTGGGCCGTCGTCGAGCAAGATGGCAAGGGATCGAAGGTTTACTTTGGGGGGAACGTAAACCGTAACAAGCCGGCGTTTGAAGGCCGGTTCAACACACTAGTGCAGTCTGTCATTGGAGGAAGGAGCCAACAATGAGCACGGCATTGAAGGGGACAGAGGCAGTATTGCCAGAGCTCGAGCTGAGCGTGCCAGACAAGGTACTCGGACTCTGGCCGGTTGTCACTCCGATCGTTGCGGCGGTTGTGCTGATTCTATTGCGGGCCGAGGTCGGGCCGCGTGGATTCCTCTACGAAGGCGCGCTGACCATGCTCGCCCTCATCAGCTACATGACCGCATCGGCCATTCTCGTGACGAACCTGTTTGTGAAGGAGAACGTCCTCCGCAGGTTCGGGCTGATCACCGTGATGGCAGGTTATTGCTTCAACTTGTCGGGTTGGATGATTCGATGGATCGAGGCCGGAGAGGCGGAGGGCTGGAAGGAAGGGATCAACGGCGTTTGGCGCTATTTCCCGCTCGACAACTTGTACCCGCTGACGCTGGGGTTCTGCGCGGGCGCCGCGCTCACGACGCTGGTGATCATTCGCAAACCCAAGTATCAGTTCCTTGGCGCACTCTCGATGCCGATCGCCACCGTGATACTGACGATGGCGACGTTTCTAGGCAACGACATCAGAACGCTGCCGCCGATTCTCGATAGTTACTGGCGGCCGATTCACGTGTCGATCGCGACAATAGGCTACGGCGTATGCCTCGTGAGCTTCGGGCTGGCGTTCGCCTACTTGCTGAAAGACGGAGTTCGGTCTGAAGCGATCGCGATTGCGGTGATACTGTTCGGGCTTCTTGTTTATTCGACGATTGGCGGTCCGTTTGGGAGGTTCTCGGTTCCGTTTCACCAGGAGTATGCAGTCTCGTTGGTGATGGGCAAGAGCCCTCTGCCGATACGAGCGGAACTGCCGTGGATGGCGCCGCTGTTGCTCATCGCGCTGCTGGGGCTTTTGGCCGCGCTCGCGCTGTTCATGATCGATTGGTTCAAGCGCGACGAGAAGGCGAACAAGCTCGCGTGGTACCTCTTCCGTGGGACGGCGGTGTTGCAGGCGGGCATCCTGATAGTGCTGTTCTATCAGATCAAAACCGTCGGCAATGTTATCTCGAAGATCCCACAGTGGCAGATGACGGGGTTTGGCGAGTGGCTCGCAAAAGAGATGGGGGGCGATGTTCCGCCGATCGGCGCCGACCGGCTTGCGCAAAGCTGGCTCACTGAGAACGGGTCGAGGCTGTCGGTGACGATGAATTCGAGCCCGATTGACTTCGGCGCGCAGATAGGCTTGTTCGTCGCGTTGCTGCTCGTCGCCATCTTCGCGTGGAAGCGCGATGAGGTCGTCAAGACGATGCCCTCGCTGCAGACGATTGATTCTCTTCTCTACCGAACTGTCGGCGTTGCCTTCCCGCTGTTGTGCATGCTTCTGATCACCGGCGCCGTGTGGGCGAATGAATCGTGGGGCCGCTACTGGGGATGGGACTCGAAGGAAGTCGGCGCGCTTGTTGCGGCGGTGGCTTACGCGGGGTTCTTGCACACGCGCATCGCGCACGGATGGCGAGGACGGCGGAGCGCCTACTTTGCGCTGCTCGGTTTCGCGCTTGTGATATTCACTTGGTTAGGCGTGAGCTTCCTGCTACCGGGCTTGCATTCGTACGCGTGACAGTGGAACCCTCGCGCAATACCAGATGTGCCGAAGGGCGGGCTCTGTCCCGCCCTTTGCTTTTGACCGGCGACGAGCCTCTTTGGTAGCACGCGAAGTGCTGGAGTCGGACTTTCAGTCAAAGGTGATCACTACGCGGCCCGTGATTCGGCCGCTCCTCATCTCGTCAAAGATCTCGTTCACTTGTTCGAGCGGCCGCTTCTCGACGATGCATCGAAGCCTGCCCGCGGCGGCAAGATCGAGCACTTCTTTGAGGTCATCGCGCGTTCCGGTCGCCGCCGACATTATTCTTATCTCGCGCATCATTATGGCCGGGAATGTCAGGTCTTCAGCCGGCATCCCGACAACCACGAGCGTACCGCCGGATCGCGTCGAATAGAACGCCGTGTCGTAAGCAGCCTTGGCCGCTGAAGTCACTACGGCTACATGCAGCCCGCCCTCTCCTCGCAGCGTTTTGATTACGTCCGTCGTCGCGGCATTCAGAGTTCGGTCCGCGCCGAGCGATCGAGCCAGTTCGAGCTTGTCATCAGCGATGTCGACCGCGACGAGATTCGCCCCGAAGGTCTTCGCCACTTGAACCGCGAGGTGCCCGAGTCCGCCGACGCCAAAGACTGCCACGCGCTGGCCGGGCGTGATGCCGGCGTTCTTGATCGCGTGATAGACCGTCACACCGGCGCAGAACAACGGCGCGGCTTCTTCAGAAGTCAACGCGTCGGGGACCTTCAGCGTGTGGCTCGCCTTGGCCTTGATGAACTCAGCGTAACCGCCATCGACCGAGCCGCCGGTGATCTGCTGTTTCGGGCAGAGGTTCTCGCGGCCCTCCCTGCAGAGCTCGCATTCACCGCAGGTCCAGTGCACCCATGCGACGCCGACGCGATCGCCGATCGAGAGATGTTCGACGGCCTCGCCTATCGCGACGATTCGACCTACGATCTCGTGGCCGGGGATGAGCGGCCGCTTGATGACGCGTCCGAGCTGAGGCCAGTCGCCCTCGGCGATGTGCAGGTCGGAATGACAAACGCCGCACGCTTCGACTTTGATCAGTACTTCGTCTTCGCCGGGTGAAGGCGTTTCTGTTTCTTCGATCCGAAGCGGCTGCTTGAACTCACGGACTATCGCGGCTCTCATAATCGGTCTAACCCCTCGCTTGAACGTGCTGATCCTGTTGTGGGTTGAAGCTCAATCATCTTCGCGAAACCAGCGGCATTCTAGTGATTTGCACCAATAGGGTCAACGAAGATGACGGCGTCCAGCGCGGTGGTGTTGTTAGCGAGACCTAAGTGCGCTCGTGTAGAATCACTCACTAATGCTGGTACTCGGACTAGAGAGCTCGTGCGACGAAACGGCGGCAGCGGTCGTCGTCGACGGACCCTCGATCAAATCGAACGTCGTCGCCTCGCAAATCGCGACCCACGCCCCCTTCGGCGGCGTCGTGCCCGAGCTTGCTTCGCGAGAACATCTGTCCGCAATTGTGCCCGTCGTTCAACAAGCGCTCGACCTTGCGTGTGTCACGCTCGATCAGGTCGATGGAATCGCGGTCACGCAAGGGCCGGGACTTGTAGGCTCGCTGCTGGTCGGATTGAGCTTCGCGAAGTCTCTAGCCTACGCGCTTCGAACGCCGATCGTCGGAGTGAATCACATCGAAGGCCACATCTACTCGATCGCGTTCGAACACCCCCCGGTTGACTATCCTGCACTCGCGCTGATCGTGTCGGGCGGGCACACGACGTTGTTCTTCATGCCGGAAGAAGGCCGGTACGCTACGCTCGGCCGCACGCGCGATGACGCGGCGGGCGAGGCTTTCGACAAGGTCGCGAAGCTCCTGGGGCTCGGGTACCCTGGCGGGCCAGTCATCGACTCGCTCGCCGGACGCGGTGACCCGAAGGCAGCGGAGCTTGTGTTCACTATTCCGCGAATGGATTCGCCGAATCTCGACTTCAGCTTCAGCGGGCTGAAGACCGCGGTGCTCCGCTTCGTGCGAGAGAATCATGTAGAGCCGGCCACGGCAGGCGAGGAGCCTGATCAAGTTATCATCGACCTGGTCAGCAGCTTTCAAGATAAGGTGATTCGGTCACTGATGGCGCGACTTAAGCAAGCCGTCCGACGCCACCATCCGCGAACGATCGTTCTTGCGGGCGGAGTCGCGTGCAACAGCGCGTTGAGATCCGCGGTAAACCGAGCGGACCTCGGCGCGCCGGTTTATTATCCGAGCCCGATCCTGACCACCGATAACGCCGCGATGATAGCCGCAGCCGGCCACGCGAAACTCGTGCGGGGCGAGAATCACGGGTTCGAGTTTGCGGCTTCCGCGTCGATGAAACTCGACAATCTTGTGCTTGAAGGGTACGAGGCGCCGCTCAAAGCCCGGTACAAACTGTAGGCCGGCTGCCCGCGACACGCGCGACACCATGCGAACGGGCGGGCCGGGAAGCGACTGACAGGCATGGCTCACGACGATACGATCTTCATGACGAAAGCGCTTTCGCTCGCGAAGCGCGGGGCCGGCCTTGTCAGTCCCAATCCGATGGTCGGCGCGCTCCTCGTGCGCGACGGCCGTGTCATCGGAGAAGGATATCATCGCTTTGTTCTTCGCAAGCACGCCGAGGCTCTCGCGCTGGAGATGGCCGGGCCGCTTGCAAGGGGCGCAACGCTCTACTGCAATCTCGAACCTTGCAGTCACCACGGGCGGACGCCTCCGTGCACCGACGCGCTGATCGAGGCTGGAATCGCTCGCGCGGTAATTGCGATCGGTGACCCTGATCCTCGAGTGAACGGCCGCGGCATTGAGCAACTGCGCGAAGCCGGCGTCGCCGTCAAGGTCGGGATGGGCGCAGACGACGCCCGGCACTTGAATGAATCCTATTTGAAGTTCGTTACTACCGGCGCCCCGTTCGTCCACGCGGTGATCCGTTGGCCACAAGAAGACCCGAACTCGGCCGCGTGGCTGCCGTCGCCGGCCTTTCTGGAGCACGCGGGGACGTTCGACGCGTTGGTGGTTGGCGCCGAGCGTGACAGCAACCGGGCAGTCGTAAGAGCGTCGCTGGACCGCGAGCGACATCGGCCGCTCGCTATTGTCGGCGGGACCTCGGAGATCGAAGCGATGGACGACGTGGTAGGGGCCGCGCTGGAGAACAGCTATTTATCCGTGTCTCCGGCCGTTACTATCGAAGGTCCCGTCGCTCGCTCCGTTCCGATGGACCACTTTTCTTATGAGCATCTGGAGAGTTCCCTTGTCTCTTTCAGCGTGCAGGAGGATCCCGTTACGAACGTGCTCGTGATGCCGCTCGCGGGAATGCTCGGTGAGGTGCTGAACAGGATCGACAAGCTCACGCTGGTGACGTCGGGCCGCGAGTCTCTCGCGGGTGCCGCAAACGCACTAGGCATCGAACTGCTCGAAGCATCGAGTCGCGACACTGGAGAACACGTCGAGACCACCGCATACCCACGGTTGCGCCAGAATAATCGGACGTAGGTGTGATCAAGGCAAAGAAGAGCCTCGGGCAGAATTTTCTCGTCGATGCGCGGGTCGCCCGACGAATTATCGATGCTGTCTCGCCCCAGCCGACCGACATCGTCCTCGAGATCGGACCGGGTACAGGCGCGCTGACTCGCGGTCTCGTCGAGAGAAGCGGCTTTGTCGCGGCCGTCGAGATCGACCACGATTTGATCGAGGGCCTCCGCCGTTCGATTGCGAGTCCTCGCCTGTCGCTCGTCGAGGCCGACGCGTTGAAGCTCGACTGGGGCGCGACGATCGACGCCGCCATCGATTCATGGCGCAAGCTCGATCGGGGAACCCAAAGCGAGCCCAGGGTCCGCATCGTCGCCAATCTGCCCTATTACATTTCGACCGCGGTCATTGCGAAGCTGCTCCGGCTGGGCCGCCGCGTGTTTGATATGACGTTGATGCTGCAGGATGAGGTAGTCGATCGAATAACGAGCGCGCCCGGCGGCCGCGAGTACGGATACCTCTCGGTGCTGGTCCAGTATCACACGGTTGCCGCGAAGCTATTTGAGGTGCCCCCGTCCGCATTCAAGCCTGCGCCAAAGGTCCGCTCAGCGGTTATCAGGCTGGCGGTGCGCGCTGCGCCGCCGATCGATCTCTCAGACGAAGACAGATTCTTCGAACTGGTTAAGGCGTGTTTCTCTCAGCGCCGCAAGACACTGCTGAACAACTTGAAGGCCCGAGCACGAGGCATGGGATTAGTCGACGACGTCGAGCGCGCACTGGCGGACGCGGGCATAGATCCAAAACGCCGGGCGGAGACCCTGTCGCTCCAGGAATTCGGCGCCTTGTTTCATGCGCTGTATGGCAGGGCTGCCCGCGAACCCGTGGGCAAGACTGGTTCACTCTAACCCCGCGCGTTGGTATACTCGTGGCGACAACTAATGGGCGAAAGCAAACTTGAGATAATCCCGCTGGGCGGGGTCGGCCAGTTCGGCATGAACATGATGGCGATGCGGTGCGACGGGGAAGCCATCATCATCGACGCGGGAATGAGTTTCCCCGAAGAGGACCTGCCCGGCGTTGACGTCATCATCCCCGACTTCTCATTCATTGATCGCTACCGCGACGAGATTTCCGCCATCGTCCTGACCCATGGGCACGAGGACCACATCGGCGCCGTGCCGTTTCTGCTCAAGGATATCAATGTCCCGGTTTACGGAACTCATTTCACGCTCGCGCTGCTCGAGAACAAACTAGAGGAGCACGGCCTTCTCGACGCGACGCAGCTTCACGCGGTTGAGCCGCTCGACGTGGTGGAGCTTGGTCCCTTTGAAGTCGAGTGGATTCACGTTTCGCACAGCCTGACTTCATGCACCGCGGTCGCCGTAAGCACGCCGGTCGGAGTTGTGATCCACTCAGGCGACTTCAAGGTGGATGACACGCCTGTCATCGGCGATCCCATCGACTTGAAGCGGCTTACGGAGTACGGCGACAGCGGCGTGTTGGCATTGTTGGCCGACTCGACTAATGCGGAACGTCCCGGCCGAACGCTCTCGGAACGCGCGGTGATTCCGGCGTTCGAAAAAGTGTTTGATGAAGCTACAGGCCGGATCATCGTGAGCTGTTTTACTTCCTCCGTGCACCGGATTCAGATAGTTCTCGACCTCGCGAGCGAATACGGCCGGAAAGTTGCGCTCCTTGGCCGCAGCATGCTCCGCAACGTCCAGGCCGCCGACGATCACCGGCAGCTTGATGCGCCGGACGGCATTTTCATCAGTCCGGCCGACGCGCGGCAGATGGACGATGACCGGCTTTTGTTGTTGGTGAGCGGATGCCAGGGCGAGCCGATGTCGGCGATGGCTCGGCTCGCCACCGATCAGCATAAGAACATCTCAGTTGGGGAGGGCGACCTGGTGGTGCTTTCGGCTCGCAACATCCCCGGCAACGAGCGATCCATATCGCGGCTGATATCGCACTGCTACAAGCGAGGCGCGCGCGTTGTTGACAGCTCGCTTGCGCGGATTCATGTGTCGGGTCACGGCAGCCAGGACGACCTTAGAATTCTGATCGAGGCCACGCGGCCAAGATTCCTCGTTCCGATTCACGGGGAGCACCGCCAGTTGTACCGCCACAAAGAATGGGCCGAGTCGCTGGGGGTCGTCGAACCCGACGACATAATCATCATTGAAAACGGAGACGTGTTGGAACTCGATGAGTCGTCGGCGTGGGTGAGCGCGCAGGAGGTCGTCGGCCGGACGTTCATCGACGGCACGCTTGGCGAAGTCGAAGACATCGTCGTGCGCGATCGCAAGCACCTCTCCTATGACGGGGTTGTCGTCGCGATAGTAGCCATCAACCCGACTTCAGGGGAACTCGAATCCGAGCCCGAGATCGTGACGCGCGGCTTCATCCACGAAGACGATCCGGGCGCAGGCGAATTGCTCACCAACCTCAAGCTTCGGGTCGAAGAAGTGATCGGTGGGGCGACTCATGAGGAGCTAATCGACTACGCGGTGATAAAGGAGAAGCTGCGAGTTGGGTTGAAGCGGTTCATTCAAAAAAGCACTGGCCGCCGGCCAATGATCATGCCGGTTGTGGTCGAGGTGTAGCCCGCCGTGTCATGTTCTGTATAAGAAAAAGTGCGGGCGGTCGAAGGCATCCGTGAATACAACTCGGAAAGCGATGGCCGCAGATGTCTGCGGTTGCTGCCCCTTTGAGCCGCCCGCTATGGCTGACCGGGCCGGCGTCGGCCTGATCAGTTCAGTCTAGCGACAGACTAATCGATTGCGATTGCGCCAAGGGACGATACGCTGACGCTGTGCGAGCCCCTGGCGTTACTAATGAGTATCTGCGGTTGCTCCGAGCCCTTATGCAGACTACCCGAACGCAGAAAAGTGACGACTTCGCTGTCCGCCAGCGATACACCGTCCGGCAGTTCATCGGCTTCTATTGGATCGAGCCTTCGATTTCCGTTTCGGTCAATGCCGTACTTGTTGTCTTCCGAATCGAAGATCACGCTTACGTCCTGGCGACCGTTCATCGCCAGCTCCCGAGCGAGTTTCAACTTTTGCGCAACGCCGCTGGTTGCCGTGTTCAGTTTGTAAACCGCGTACCCGAGGCGCACGAGGTGCAGTAGAATCGCACCAATGATCAGGGCCGCCAGCACGCCGACGATCACCTCCATCAGCCCCGCGCCCTGTTGATTGCGCTTGCGAGCAATTGGTGTCAACTGCTTCTCCATTAGGGACCCCCACTCAGGTACAGCCAACAATCCGACCGGAAGTTGTGCAAATATGCTGCCAATTCCCGTTTCAGGGTACAAACATGCAGGCTCTCGATATTCTGGGATTCGGAACGCCCTCGCCCGCCGCTTCGAACGGGAATCCTGTAACCTAAAACCACAAGCTATGAGCCCCTTTTCACACTCGATTCGGGGCGGTTATCGGCAGCCGGCAGTGGAAGATCGTCCCCGAACTGTCGCTGCGCTCAACGACGACGTCGCCACCATGGGCGACGATGATCTTCTGCACGATCGCCAGGCCTATGCCGTAACCGCGGGACTTCGTAGTGAAAAAGGGAATGAAGATCCTCGGCAAGTCCTCCGACGAGATGCCCGAACCCGTGTCGCGGATGCGGATGTGGGCGTAGCGCGCGTTGTGGCCAGGGTCAACGCTGGCGACCACCTCGATGGCTTTGTCCTGCGCCTGGCTGTCGATGGCCTCGCCGGCGTTGCGTAAGAGGTTCACGAATGCCCTCCGCAGCATCGACTCGTCGCCCGCAAGGTCGACGAACCTGCCTCGGACGCTGATCTCGATACCGGCGGCCTTCAACTGCGGCCGGATCTCATTCACACAGTCATCAATGAGGGACGCCGTCGCGACATGCCCGACGTTCAGTTGCTGCGGACGAGCGAAGTTCAAGAAATCGGTGACGAGGCGCGCCAACAATCGCACCTCCTTCAACGTGCCCGCCAGGGTCGCACGGCGGTCCGCCGACGGCGATGAGGCGGATTGCGCTTCGGCCAATTGAATGTAGCCGTGAATTGCCGCAAGCGAGTTCTTGAACTCGTGCGCGAGCCCCGCAGCCATCTCGCCGAGATTCGCAAGGTTCTCTTGCAACTTCATGCGCTCACGAAGGTCGATGATCTCGGTTATGTCGGTCATCAGGCAAAGCGCGCCTTCGAGGTTTCCGGACGCGTCTATGATTGGTGAGATGCTGAGCCCGAGATGGCGCACGAAGCCGTCAACGTCGGTCACGTCCGCCTCTTCCCGGCGGAAGGCAACGCCGGTCGTGAGGCACTCGAGGATCATCTCGACCATCTTCGGCGCTGTGCGGAAGAACTCGCGAAAATCAATTCCGATTGGGTGCAGGTGGCCCGAGTCTCCGCGCATACGGGGCGCGACGCCTCGCCCCGCCGGGCCAAAGATGATCATCGTCTGAGCGTTGGCGGAGGTGACCATTCCGCCCGAGTCGATCGATACCAGGCCGCTGGGAATGCTCGATATCAGCCGTTCACTGAATCGCTCGGACCTCTCCGCCCGGCGGCGTTCCAGATCGTGGAGCGACGCGAGTTCTCGTTCCTTCGCTTGCAGTTGATCTATGAGGGCTTGAAAGGTCTCGACCACGAACTCGCTCTCGCCTCTCGACGAGGGCGCCCGCACCGGGCTGCCGCGCGCCGCTTCAACCATTCGGCGGTACGGCCGGAACAACCAGCGTACGAGCAGCAGGATCAATGCCAACCCGACGATCAAGGTGACGATCTGATAGCTGAAGATATAGAAGGTCACCGGCGAAGCCTCCGCGCCGATAGGCTTGGCCACCAGAACCAGATAGGCATCAGGTACGAACTGCTCGGCGATGTCAAAGCCGAGGCTGCCGATCTCAATTGTACGCGGCGGCGACGAACCGTCGGGGGACGGGCGCCCCTCAACTAACGCGATTTGAAATATCTGCTGCCAGTCGGGCGCTCGTTCGATCGTTGATGCTCGTGCTAGGGGTCGTCCGTCAGTGGTGAATACGGCGACGGCCGCGTCCATGCCGTATCGCGAAAGTTGTTCTCTCAATAGCGCGTCGGAGATTGCCGCGACGTCGCGAGTAACCACTGCCGCCAGCAGCGCGACTTCGGTCTTTGCTTGCGATCGGCGCTGCACGGCCAGCTCGCGCCGCGCCTGCGCGTAGAGCGCCAGGCTAAGACCGATCGTCAGCATCAGCGCCAGAACGAACAGCGCCAGTGCGAATCGGGCCTTGTACTCCGTCCCCTTGAGTCTCACCTGATTTGCCCGCCTGCCTGCATTCTCTTACGTCACGATCTGTCGAAGGCCTCGATGAAATCGCGAAGCAGCTCGGGCCGGTTCGATTTGATCTTGCCGCTGACGAAATCCATGATCGAGGGCGCATACTCGCCCCGAAATGTTCCGAGGAAAATCTCCGTGGACGTCTTAAGGTAGCAGTCGGCGTCCTCACCCAGCTTGCCTTCGGTGACCTCGCAAGCATCCGGGCCCAGGGTCACAGTCCATTTCTCCTCGTCGATCGAGAAGTAGTAGACGCGTTTCTCCGCCACTCGTCCGGTACGGAATCTGGCGGGTAGCAGCGCGAAGACTTTTCCAACCTCAGTGGTTTCTTCAGACACGATTTGTTTTCTCCGTTCGAGGATTCTGATATCCGGGGCTCGGCCGCGCTTAGTTGGGGGCCGTGCACAAATCGAAGCAGTACCAATTACCAGGCTGATCCGGCGACAGAACAGGGGCTTGCGCGAACGAAATTCAAGACGCTCATTAGCTGGAGGGCTCGCCGGTGTATTCTGCATCCGTTTCGGTGGCAGCGGCGCCGTCCCGATCCGACGCGCGAACGGTGAGGGAATTATCGATATAAAACGACAGTCGGCCCGTTCTCTTGTACTTCTGCGGCGTCGCGTTGACCCGAAAGCTGAACCCGCTCAACTCCAGCGCAACGTGGTAGCCGGTGCTATGAGGGACGGTCATGTTGGCAAAGTCTATGACGCCGGCGTGGTGGTTCGTCGCGTCGTCGATCTGGCTCTTCACGAGGCGTGCGTAGGTCCATACTACCACCGCGGTGTTGTACTCGTTCTCTGCCAGTCGCTGCTTCTGGAGTTGTCGAATCCGTTTGTGCGCGTGCCCAATCAGTGCCGCCGCGATGACCGCCGCGAGAATTAGGAGTACGATCGTCATTCCTGCGCAATCCCCAGTTCATCCGGCGGGCCGACATCATGTATGCGGTTGGGTCCGACGGATCACCGACGAGTTTAAAGGGGGGTTCTGGACGCGTATGTTAAACCCGGAACGAGAGCGAAAGCAACCGAAACCGATCCCAATCCGGGCGTCCAGGCAATCCAAGCAGGCTTTGCTTGACCCGCCATTAACGACTGAACTAAGATCGAATCGGACTGCTCTCATCGGCCTGGAGGTTTCACCATGAAAAAGAGTGTGATTATCGCCGTTGTGCTATCGGCTCTCGCGCTCATGCCGACGACGGCCCTCTCCCAAGCCGCGCGCGAAGCTACAATCGAGCCTGAAACCAAGGCTCGTTTGGTCCTTCAGTCTCATCTCAGTTCCAAGCTGAACGAACCCGGTGACACCGTCACTGCGGTCCTTTACGAACCAATCTACGTTGACGGGTTGCTGGTTCTGGCGCGTGGGACAGAATTCCACGGCCGCGTTACCGAGGTCATCCCGGCCAAGCGCCCGCAGAAGACCGGCAAGATAACTTTGCTGTTCGACCGCTTGGCGATGCCGTGGGGCGAGGAGCCCGTGTCTATCCTCATCACCGCCATTGACGATTGGGATTCAAACCAGAAGCTCACCGCCGATACCGAAGGTAAAGTGAAAGGCGCCGGCAATGGAGGGAAGACCGTCGAGAACGTCGAGCGCGGCGCGAGGATCGGAGGCGCGGGCGCTGGAATCATCGTGCTGAGCACCGGCGGTGGTCCCGGCGGTCTCGCAGCCGGCGCGGCCAGTCTTGGCGCGGGGATGCTTGGCGGGTTGCTGCTCACCAAGGGCGGCGAGGTTCGCGTCTCTCCTGGTGCGATCTTCCGGATCAAGTTCGTCAAGCCAATCACTCTGCCCGTGATCCAACAGCCGGGCAGCGCGCCGCGCCCTATTCAGCAGGATGAGGCGAAACCGCCCGAGCCTCCGCGGAAACCCTGAGGGTCGCGAATGTGGTATCGGATCAAACGCGTGATCACTTCATACCTTGACGCGCTCACCGACCGCGTCAGCGGACCGGACCGCGAAGTGCGCGACGTTACTCGCGGAGAGATCGCTCGCCTGAACGAACTTGAGGTCCAGTCACGGGCAACGGCAAAACTCCGCGAGAAGGAACTCGCAGAAGTTGAACTGAAACTGCTTGGAGCAGCCGAGCGCGTCCGTTCCGCACGGGAGAGCGGCGACGCGGCTGCAGCAGCGAGCGCGGCGGCTCAGCTTGAGACACTGTCGGTCGAGCGCGACTTCCTCAGTAAACAAGTTAGCGAGGCCAACGCATCGGCCGACCGCGCACACGCAATCCGGGAAGAGCGACGGCTCGCCGGCGAGGAGCTTGCCGCGCAGAGCCACCTCACGACGCTGAGCGAAAACCTGTCGGCCGTCCAATCGCCCTTCGGCACATCCGACCCTGCGGCGACGATTGAGGAGATGCGCGCGAAATTGAAGCAGCGGGCCGCGGATACGACCGAGAGTCGGGTCGCGGCAGCGGACCGCGAGCTTGCCGCCGAGCGCGCCCGCGCACACACCGATGAATTGCTGGCTCGCTACAAGCAGCGCGACGAAATCGCGACGGAAACCGGCACACCTCAACCGACCGTCAGCCCTCGGTTCGCATCCACTGAGCAAGCCCCCGCCGCTTCACCCGGCAAGACCGGCGACGAGAGCAGCCCCGGGCAGGAGAAGTCGCTGGGCCGGACCGACGGGCCCGTGAGACCCCTTGATTGATTGTTCCGACCCACCACGGGAACACTCCATCGTCATCAGGCTGCCAACCGATGTTCGTCCGGCGTTATTGAAAGGAGTCATCAGTGAAGGACGATTTCATTCCGCTCGCCTTTGACCGTATTCCCGAAGCCGAACAACTCGAACGCGCGCGAGCTTTCTGCGAGCTTATGCGGGGGCGTCGGACTGTGCGAGCGTTCTCTGGGGAGCCTGTACCGTTTGATGTCATCAGACTCGCGATTGAAACCGCGGGAGCTGCGCCTTCGGGAGCGAATCAACAGCCGTGGCGTTTCGTTGTTGTCAGCAATCCGGAGATCAAACGCAAGATCAGGATGGCCGCCGAAGAAGAAGAGCAAACCAACTACGGGCATAGGTTTCCAGAAGAGTGGAAGGCGGCGCTGGCCCCGCTCGGCACCGATTGGCACAAGGAGTTCATCGAGATCGTGCCTTACCTCATAGTCGTATTCAAGCTTGATTACGGCGAATCGCCGTCAGCGGTGGACGACGGGACGATGATCCGCTCGAAGCACTATTATGTAAACGAGTCGGTTGGAATTGCTGTGGGAGTGTTGCTGGCGGCGCTGCATAACGCGGGTCTCGCAACGCTGACGCATACGCCGAGTCCGATGGGGTTTCTATCGAAGATTCTCGATAGACCCAAGAATGAAAAACCGTTCCTTCTGATCCCGGTAGGATATCCGGCCAAGGGAGCGACGGTGCCGAATATATCCAGGAAACCGATCGACGAGATGATGCTGGTGTTTGAATGAGGCGACGCGGGCCAAGAGGATCCTGACCCTCACGGTCGGGCAGATTCCAGGAACGCCTTCAGCTTGCGCGAGCGCGAGGGGTGTCTGAGTTTGCGCAGCGCCTTCGCTTCGATCTGACGTATTCGCTCTCGGGTCACCGCGAAATGCTGCCCTACTTCTTCCAGCGTGTGCTCACTGCCGTTCGGACCTAAACCGAACCTCATCTTAATGACCTTCTCTTCGCGCGGCGTGAGTGACTTCAGAACTTCGTCGGTAATTTCGCGCAGGTTCGAAGTAATCACCGCTTCGGACGGATTGGTGATCGTCTTGTCTTCGAGGAAGTCGCCCAGGTGCGAATCTTCTTCCTCACCAATGGGCGTCTCGAGCGAAATCGGTTCCTGAGCAATCTTCAAGACCTTTCGCACCTTCGTCACCGGGAGTTCCATCTTCTTGGCGATCTCTTCGGAGCTCGGCTCACGGCCCAACTCCTGCACAAGTGCGCGCGACGTTCGAATGAGCTTGTTGATCGTTTCGATCATATGGACCGGTATTCGAATCGTTCGGGCCTGATCTGCTATCGCGCGGGTGATCGCCTGCCGAATCCACCACGTCGCGTAGGTCGAGAACTTGTATCCGCGCCGCCACTCGAACTTGTCGACCGCCTTCATCAACCCGATGTTACCTTCCTGGATGAGGTCGAGGAACTGAAGCCCGCGATTGGTGTATTTCTTGGCTATCGAAACCACGAGCCGGAGGTTGGCTTCGATCAACTCCTTCTTCGCTCGGTTGGCTTCTTCTTCGCCGCTGTTGATTGACGCGAGCGAACGCTCGAGTTCGATGGCGTTCACGTGCCAGCGTCCTTCAAGCTCAGAGAGTCGCCGTTCGGCCTCTCGCAAATTGCGCTTCAACTCGCGCTCGTCCTCATTCCACTTCTTTCTCTCGAGCGACCGCCGCGCTTTGTCGATCCCGGACCTCACCTCGCGAGCCTGGCGCACCGAATCGCGTATCAACGCAGTCAGATCGCCGTGCTGCTGAATCGTAAGGTCGAGCGCGATGGTCTGGCGGCTGACCTCGACTCGCGCGCGCGCGAGCTTGCGGCGCAGGCGCGGGAGCTTCGTCGAGCGCTTAGGCTCATTGAGGGTGCGGTCGTACAACTTGAGCATCCTGGCATAGAAGCGCTTGATTTCCGCGATCGCGTCGAGGATCTGGTTCTGATACTCCTCGATCTTCTCCTCGGTGATCACTTCCTGATCGCTGAAGGTCACAACCTCGCGGATGTGCAATTCCCCGCGCCGCAAGCGTTCTCCGGTTTTGATCAAATCCTCGATGCAGATCGGCGAGCGTGATATCGCCTTCAGCGCGCGCCTGCGGCCGCGTTCGATTCTACGCGCGATGACGACCTCGCCGTCGCGCGTCAGCAGCGGGACCACAGCCATCTCTCGAAGGTAAAGGCGGACGGGATCATTCGTCTTGTCGGCCGAGCCGGGCGTGAGGTCGAGGTCGAGTTCCTCGTCAACGGCTTCATCGCCCTTGCCATCGAGCCCATCGACTGAGCCGGCCGCCGCCTCGATGAACTTCTCGTCGGATTCGGATATCGAAATGCCTTCCGCGCCGATCACGTCGAAGATCGCTTCGATGTCGTCTGCGGAGTTCATCTCCGGTGGGAGCAGGCGATTGATGTCGTCGTAGGTAAGGTATTCTTTCTCCTTGCCTACTTCCAACAACTTCTCTACTTCGTCGTGGTACTTCTCGTTGATGTCAGACAATGCCGAATCTCCAGTGGGGCGATTCAATCGAAGTATGCCTGCTCACTAGTGAGAATTCGTACCCTCATTAACAAAATCTGTCAAGATTCAACGCGGGTACTTTTTCGTCGCTGGCTCCGGGAATATTCGATCAAGGGGCCGACAGCGCAAGCTTCCGCTTCAACATGTCTCTCTTCTCTTCATACAGCCGGAGGACGCGCTCCATGTCCTGTTCGATCTCGGCCTGGCCGAGCTCGATCTGAAGCGAGTCGAGCATTCTCTCGAGTCGCCTGCGCCGCAGCGACGTAAGCGCTTCGGTCGCTTTCTTGAATCGCGTATCGAAATCGTCCCCTCCGGCCCACGCCAGATCGCTTATCAGCAAGCCCGGCAGGAGATCCCGCTCCATTTCACTCTCGAGCTTATCGTTCAGCGCTGCGAATTCAGGGACCGCCGATTCGCGATCCAGCTCGATGACGGCTCGAAACAGGGCGCTGGTGGCGACGCCGGCGTAGTCTTCCTCGAGCAGGTTGGGAATGATCGCGCGGCGGATTTCAGCGCTTGCCAGAAGTAACTCCAGCAATTGGTGCTCGGCCTGTGTTACCTGTTCTGCGAGCCGCAGGCGATCCGCATCGAGTGATTTTCTCTGACTGACGGCGACGCGCTTCATCTCTTCGCGGACTATTCTGCTGTCGACGCGCAGCCGATTGGCAATCTGCTCGGCATAATCTGCGCGTACGACTTTGTCTCTCATCCTCGCCAGGTGCGGAAGAATCGCGTTGATCGCCGCGACTTTTCCGGACGGCCGCGACGTATCGTAGGCGCCCAGCGACACGTCGATGACGTACTCGATGTAGGGCTGCGTTGTTTTCAACAGCGATCGGAAGGCGTCGATCCCATGGGCGCGGACGTACTCATCCGGATCTTCGTTGGTGGGGATTCGGAGTATGTTGACTTTGAATCCCTCGGCCAGCAGCATCTCGATCGATCTCATCGTCGCCGCCTGGCCGGCGGCGTCAGGATCGAAGTTGACGACGACCTGCGGGCTATCCATGTAGCGCCGCAACAACCGAACCTGGCCGTCAGCAAGAGCAGTGCCGAGACTGGCGACGACGTTATGCAAGCCCTCCTGGAACGGAATCATGCAGTCTAGGTAGCCTTCGACGAGGATCGCGAACCCCGCCCGGCGGATTTCTTCCCGCGCGTGCGTGAGGCCGTACAGGTTGCGACCCTTCGTGTAGACCGGAGTTTCGGGCGAGTTGAGATACTTGGGATCACCCTCACCCATGATCCTCCCGCCGAATGCGATCACCTTCCCCTGAGAATCGGTGATCGGAAAAATGACGCGGCCACGGAATCGATCGTAAAGCCCGCCTTGATCCTTCAGGACCGCGAGCCCGCTCGTGTCCAACTCGTCGGTCGTGGCGCCGCGTTGCCGCAAATGGTTTATGAGCGCGTCCCACTTGTCCGGTGCGAATCCGAGCCGAAACCGCTCTTTGGTTTCGTCGCTGATGCCACGCGACCGGATATACTCTCTGGCGGCCTCGCCGTCGGCCCCGTCCAGTTGTTGCTGGAAGAAGTCGGCGGCCCATTCGTTCAATCGGAGCACGACCTCGCGGTCACGTGCGATCTTCTTGTGGTCCTCGGTTTCGTTGACGACGGGGATAGGAATGCCGCTCTTATCGGCGACGATGCGGACCGCTTCGGGGAACGAACACCCTTCGATACGTTGGATGAACTCGAAGACGCTCCCGCCGGCGCCGCAGCCAAAACACTTGAATATGCCTTTGCCGGGATGAACGTTGAACGACGGGGTCTTCTCAGAATGAAACGGGCAGCAGGCCTTGTAGTTCGCGCCAGCCTTCTTGAGCGAGACGTAGTCCGACACGATGCGAACAATGTCCGCCTGGTTCCTCACATCGTCAGCAAAGCCGCGAGGGATTCGCATTGACCTACCGTTCTCGCTCGGATTAAGACAGGAGCTTCATACCGCTGAGAGCTGAGTATCTTTTAGCAGCAAACGAAGAGTCCCGCAAGACGATGCGTGGGGTGACGTGGCGATGGCTGCCCCCGCGCCTGATTACCGCGTCCGGTCTTCCTGTCCACCCGCGGGCTGTCTAGGCTGTCTGGCTGTTTAGCGCGGGCCTTGCCAAAGAAGCCGGCTTAGGATAGTATTTTGGCCATCCGAAACGGTGGACAAGAACCCGCGTAAACTCTAACTGAAAGTTAACCGGCTCATAGATGCCGGCCAAGCGGTAGAAAAAGGTGGTGGGTCCTGCTCTGTTGAGCCAGGTTTCAGCCATCCGGTTGCGGGGTGACGCCCAGCCGCGTGTTTAGGAAATTATTTCTTTTTGGAGGATGTGTGGTGAACAGAAAATTGATACGGACGACTTTGGCGGAGGTGCGAGAGAGGGGTGATCGCGATCCTCGCGACCGGCGGAATAATCAGGATCCGAATCGAAAGCGCGTTCCACCCGAGCAAACTCACGCCGAGAGCTTCTACTACAAGAAGCAGATGGACAACCGGACCCCAATGGTGCTCGTGTTGCAAGACGGTGAGCAAATACGGGGCAGCATCGAGTGGTATGACCGGGGCTGCATCAAACTGCATCGGGATGAGGGCCCGAATCTCTTGGTGCTGAAGCACAACATCAAGTACATCTACAAAGATGAAGCGGCGGATGACGGTGAGGACTTCGCCGAGGCGGCCGCCGAGACTACGGTAGAAGCATAGACGTGGAAGGCAAGGGTAACCCCACCTAATCCGCCCTTCGACACTGATTCTTGTGACCCAGACGCCAAGTCCTGACAAGCCGCGAGTCGGAATCACAGTCGGAGACCCGGCGGGTGTTGGCCCGGAGATCGTGCTGAAGTCCGTCGCCGACCCCGATGTTCGTCGAGTGTGCCGCCCTCTCGTGATCGCCGACCCGCCCGCCCTCCGAACGCAGGCGGACGCCCTCGGCTTGAGTTGCGACTACCAGGTTGTAACCGACAGCACTCCTGCTTCGGATTATCCCGAGGGCGTCGCCATTCTCGATGTTGGCCTCCCGACCGAACCCGTTGAGCCTGGTGTGGTGTCGGCCGCCGCTGGGCGCGCGGCGGTCGCGTTCATTGAAGCTGGCGTCACGTTGTGTCTCGACGGAAGACTCGACGCGATCGCAACGGCCCCGATCAATAAGCAGTCATTACGGCTCGCAGGGTCTCCATTCCCAGGCCACACCGAAATGCTCGCCTCGCTGTGCGGAGCGGACCAGCCGTTGATGTGTTTCTTTGCAGGTGATCTAAGGGTCGTCCTGTTGACGACTCACACCAGTCTCATCGAAGCAATCAAAGCCATAACTAAAGACAGCATCGTGGCCGCGTTGATTCTAACCGAGCGCGAGTTGCGCAGGTTCGGCATAGATAAGCCGCGCATCGCCGTTGCCGGGCTCAACCCGCATGCCGGCGAGGGCGGATTGTTCGGCTCCGAAGAGACGCGCGAAATAGAACCCGCGGTCCGCGACGCGAGGGACAACTGGCACCTCGCCGCGAGCGGACCATTTCCGGCCGATACGCTGTTCGTTCGCGCGGCGCGCGGCGAGTTCGACGCCGTGCTGGCCTGTCACCACGACCAAGGGCTGATCGCCGTCAAGTGCCTCGCATTTGGTGAATCGGTTAACGTCACGCTTGGACTCCCGATCATTCGCACGTCGGTCGACCACGGGACGGCCTTCGACATAGCAGGTCGCGGCGTCGCCGATCACGGAAGCATGGTCAAGGCCATCAAGCTCGCGGCGCAGTTGGTTGGAGCCCAAAACAAAAGTCGGAGCGGTGCGCAAACAAGTGCGCAATCGATGGCGGCGACACGCGAGGCTCGCCCAAACCCGGAAGCTCATAACCTGGAGGTACGATGAGAACTGTGCTGATCGCATTGCTGACGGTTGCAGCAACGGTCACGATGCCGGCCCTGAACAAACCGGCTCGCGCGCTCGTGGATGACCCGCTGCGGCTCCCCGAGGAGAAGCACTTGCGCAACATTCGCCAGCTCAGTTTCGGCGGAGAGAATGCCGAGGCTTACTTCTCGCCCGACGGCCGGAAGTTGATCTTCCAGTCGACGCGCGACCGTCTTGCCTGCGATCAGATATTCACTATGAACGTCGATGGCTCGGACGTACGGATGGTATCGACGGGCAAAGGCCGGACAACCTGTTCCTACTTTCTCCCCGGCGGCAAGCGCATAATTTACGCGACGACCCACCTTGCGAGCTTGGAGTGCCCGCCGCGGCCGGACTATTCTAAAGGCTATGTGTGGGCGATCTATCCGGCTTATGACATCTTCCAGGCATTGGCCGACGGGTCGGACCTCAAGCGGCTGACCTCTACTCCGGGCTACGATGCCGAAGCCGTGATCGCGCCAAATGGAAAGAAGGTCGTCTTCACGTCTCTGCGCGATGGCGACCTTGACATCTATACGATGGATCTCGATGGCCGAAACGTGAAGCGATTGACCAACGAGATTGGTTACGACGGCGGCCCGTTCTTTTCCTACGACAGCAAGATGATCGTCTATCGCGCGCATCATCCGTCGTCTCAGCGGGAGACCGACGATTACCGCGCACTGCTGAAAGAGAACCTGATCCGCCCGACGACACTCGAAATATGGGTGATGAACGCCGACGGATCGGGCAAACGCCAGATTACGAACAACGGAAAGGCCAACTTCGCTCCGTATTTCTTCCCAGATGGCAAGCGAGTGATCTTTGCGTCAAACATGCATGACCCGAAAGGGAGGAACTTCGATTTGTATTCAATCAATATCGATAGTACGGGGCTTGAGCGCATAACCTACAATGAGACCTTCGATGGTTTTCCAATGTTCAGCCCCGACGGCAAGAAGCTGGTCTTTGCGTCGAACCGAAATGCGAAGACACAGGGGGAGACCAACGTCTTCATCGCCGATTGGGCGCCCTGAGAGGCACAGGGCGGCTCGTAGGCGCCAGCCAGATGCAATAGAATCAGCCGATCATCCTTACACGACGGCATTATCAATTCGGCCCGATGTCGAGGGCACATCGAGAGGGGACCAGTGCAATGCGCGATCGAACCACTAGAGCAGGTGAGAATCGACCCCGGAGCCTTGCTTCCGGGGCAAAGACGGACGAAGCAGAACCCCAGGCGCCTGCCGATGGCGGCAAACTCATCGTGCTCACCGCTCCGCTGACAGAGACGATCGACCACGCCGGCTATTTCATTCAGATGGCGCTCGCGTCCATCCCGATCTGGATGGAAGGAGTGATAGATCGCAAGTATCCGAATTGGCGTGAGGTCGAGCGCAACGCCGACGGATCGGCACGGTGCATGCCGGCCGGCGTCAGGTTGGTTGAGGCCTCGCTGCTTCGCGAGTACCGCGCTGAAGACATCGTCGCGTGTTATCCTGACGATCTGAACAGGTTCATCGGCCCGAAAACCCGGCTCGTTGCTGTCTCGACGCATAATCCACTCGGAGTGACCTTTGCGGCCGGCGTCTATACGTCGATGTTCGGGTCGTCGAAGATGCCGATCAACTCTCATTATGCTCGGGAGCTGTTCGCGAAATTGAAGGCGAACCCTCACCGCAACGGCTTCAAAGTGATAGTGGGGGGATCGGGCGGCTGGCAGATTACGCAGACCAACACGTATGAGGAACTCGGCGTTGACTGCGTGGTTGAGGGACGAAGCGAATCACAGGAGACCCTCGCGTTGATCGCCCGGGCCATTAAGGGCGACGAACTCCCACGAACAGTTGATGTCAGTCACCCGAAAGACCGCAACGCAGTTCTATTTCCGGACAAGCGTACCACCTTTGGCGTCGTCGAGATGACGACCGGCTGCGGGCGGCGATGCCAGTTCTGTGTGCCTGATCTTAATCCGCAGATCGACCTTCCAAAAGAGAGGATCCTCGAAGCGGTCAAGGCTAACGTCCGCGACGGCAATCGCCAAATCTCGCTCGCCACCGAAGACATGTTCATTTGGGGCCAGGTGCACACCGACACTCCGTTCTACTTCCCGAATCGTGAGGCGCTACTCGACCTCTACTCGGAAATCATCAACACACCGGGCGTCGAACAGCATCTTCTAAGCCATTGCACGATCGCGCCCGCGGTGGTCGATCCGCTCTTGATAAAACAACTGTCGGAACTGCTACTGCCGAAGAGCCCAATCCACCTGCCTCGCCTCAGCACGCACCCGCAGAAGAAGGCACTGACTCCGCTCATCGGCCTGGAGACCGGCTCGGTGCGGTTGGCCAAACAGATCATGCCGAGTAAGGGGGTGCCATTCCCCATCGAAGACTGGCCCAGTGTCGTGCTCGAAGGCCTGAGGGTGTTGAATCAGAACAACTGGTATCCGGCGATGACGCTGATAGTCGGCAGTCCCGGCGAGACGGATGACGACGTGCGAGCCACCCTCGATCTGGTCTACGAAGTCGAGCGCCGCGGGCTGTTCGCATTCTTCATACCGTCGATCTTCACGCCGCTGCACGACACCCGCATGGAAAAACAGAAAGGCGTAAGCGAAACACGCCAGCTCACTCCACTGCAATGGCAGCTAATGATGAAGTGCTGGAAGATGAACCTGCGGCCCGGGCAGTACAGTTGGTGGGGGCCTTATGCCTGGCGAGCGGGGTCAATCGCATTGTGGCTCGCGAAGCTGCGGAAGCTGAACGGGCCGAATTTCACGTGGCCGCTGCTGATGTTCTCCGGGGCCTTGTCCGAAAAGAGACTCGAGCGGATGGGGCGAATCTACATTGGGAAGCCGCTTAAGGCCAAGAGCCGCAGAGAGCTGATAGACTCGATCAAGCCGCATTACTGGCGATACCTGAGACCAGACAACGGCGATTTGCCGGACGGCCATTCCGTGCCGGAACGAACACCGAGGACGGCGGTCGCGCTGCCGGTGCTGTCTCAGGCAGGTTAGTCCTGCGGGGTTGCGCGCTTTGTTGCGCCGGCATGGCTGTCTAAGGAGGCGCGCTGCCGCGCGCCCGCTCCTGAAACAGCATCGCTTCCATCGCGAGCTGCCTGCCGATGTTCCGCGCAAGGTCGCGCAGAATCCTCTCCACTCTATCCGCCCAACCGGTTATTTGCTCGAACGTCGCGCACTCAGCCAGCCGGACCATGCTGTCGCCTATGTCCCGGTTCGTGAGCGACTCGATCGTGCCGCCGCTCTTTAGGCGAAGCAGGTCGCCCAGCAACACCATCATTGCGTCGAGGTGCTCCACGAATTCGTCTCGCTCGATCTTTTTCCCGAGATACTCGGCCGCGCCCAACAGGCGAATCGTGTCTTGGGTAAGCGCCATCGTCTCAAGTAATTCGATCATCGCCAGTCGCCGCTCGCGGTACTTTTCCAGGTCGATCTCAAGCGCGTGACCTATGCTGCCGCGCGCCAACCGAGCAAGTAGATGAGTTTCTTCAGTCGATCGTTTGGACGCCTTAGCGAGTTGCGCCTCAAGCTCAAACTCTGTCAGCGGCGCGAAGTTTAGCATCTGGCATCTCGAGCGGATCGTCTCGAGCAGCGCATAAGGCTTCGCCGTCACCAAAACGAGCACCGACGTCACAGGGGGCTCCTCGAGGGTTTTTAGAAGTGCGCCCGAGGCGCTTGGATGAAGCCGTTCCGCAGAGTCGAGTATGAACACGCGGCGGCGCCCTTCGAAAGGACGGAAATAAACCTCGCGGGACATCTCGCGCACCCGGTCGACCTTGATGAACTGGCCCTCGGGCGAGATTGTGCTGACGTCGGGATGCTCGGCTGCGGCGATCTTCCGACACGGGAGACACGTCCCGCAGGCATCGCCGTCCGCGGTGCGCGCACAATTGAGCGCCTGAGCGAGCGCAAGTGAGAACTCACGCTTGCCGACCCCGTCGGGCCCCGCCATTATCAGTCCCTGCCCGATGCGGCCTTCGGCGACTGCGCGTCGAAGCAGTTTCTTGATGCGTTCGTTGCCGATAAGGGAAGCAAAAGGCATGTGAATCGAGATTCTAGCAGTTTTTCTTTTCCTTCGCGCGTGATAACCTTCGGTTCGACTCGAAGGTCATGGATTCATTACGGCTGCGAGTTCGAAATTCCACCCCGGTGGGACGGGCTGCGAACTCGGCGCCGGAATGAGTGATCGTAGATGCTCAAGAACTTTCTCGAATCACGACTCGAAAAGTGGAAGCGCCTTGAAGCACTGACCGCGCGTGCGTCCCGCGTACGGCTTAAGAACCTGAGCGGCGAAGAAGTCCGCGAGTTCGGCCGGCTGTATCGCAGGACCGCGGCTGACCTCGCCATTGCCCGCGAAGAGGTGCGCGATCAGCGGCTGGTGAACTACTTGAACCATCTTGTAGGCCGGGCGCACGGCACGATCTATCGCAGCGAGTCCTCTGGCTTCGGCGTGTTCGTGACGTTTTACCGGTATGAGTTTCCGGCGATCTTCAGAAAGACGTTCTACTATACTCTCACGGCATTCTTAGTCTTCATACTGTCGGCTGCCTTCGCCTTTGCATTGAGTTTCGTTGACGAGGGTTTCGCCGACCGGATCCAACCAGGCGTGCGGGAACAAATTGCGGGGCACCGGAATTGGACCGACGAGGTCAACGAAGCGAACGCGGTCATCTCCGCAGCGATTCAGACCAACAACATCCAGGTCACGTTCTTCACCTTCGCGGGCGGAGTGCTTGCCGGCGTGGGAACTCTCTGGCTTCTTACCTACAATGGACTGATGTTCGGCATGGTTATGGGCCTGTGCGTCAAGTACCGATTCTGGGACATCCCGATCTTCGTATGCGCACACGGCGTGATCGAGCTGACTGCCATCTTCATGGCAGGCGGAGCTGGCCTGCTGGTCGGCAAGGCACTGCTTGTGCCCGGTAATCTCCGACGCGTTGACGCTCTGGTCACAAATGGACTGCTCGCGATCAAGTTAATTCTCGGCGGCATTCCGATGTTGATCATCGCCGGCATCATCGAGGGGTTCCTTTCTCCCGCGCATGTATCGCCATCTTATAAGTACTCAGTGTCAATCGTGAGCGCGCTTGCGATGGTGGCCTATTTTCTCAAGCCCGATCCGCGAGACGCCGCGCGTTAGAAGCTGTGCCGTTCCTCCCCGCCAGGTCTGTTGCATTTCAGCCCACCCGCTGTGGGATTCCCGGGCTCTGCGTCTCCGCCGGCGACGAATTCGTCACAGCCCGCGAATGGCGCGCAAGTTCGGTCACAATTCCACGAGACGGCACACGGATTGCCCCTTATTGACATCGAGTTTTGGAGCACACGAGTCTGATGGCGGAGCCTCCAGGCACGAGAAGACGTGAAGATACTCATCGCTGAAGACAGCAGGGTGAACCAGGCGCTCGTCGCCCTGATACTCAAGAAGCAAGGGCACACGGTCCGGGTAGCCGATAACGGCGTGCAAGCGGTGGCCGCGGTTGAACAGGAACCGTTCGACCTCGTCTTGATGGATTTGCACATGCCCGAGATGGGCGGATTGGAAGCCGCGACCAGGATTCGAGAATGGGAGGCTCGCTCGCAGGATGAGACCATTAAGGCACGAACGACGGTTGGCTCCGCCGGCGAATGTGACCGTCGCGATCCCGGCGGTCAAGTCGCAACTTCGCGCATCCCGATAATCGCGATGACCGCTTCAGATACAACAAACGACCGCGAGCGATGCCTCGAAGCGGGAATGGATGAGTACATCCGAAAACCCGTCGTAGCTCAACATCTCCTGGAACTCATCGCCAGATTCGAGCCTTCCGAAGTCAGCGCCTGGACGGCGCGTCCTTCGTGATGTCGGACACCCGCTCTTGTCAGAGCAGCCCGCGCTCCTTCACCTCAAGGTATTTGTTGACAAGCTCCATCGCCAAATGCCGCGCCGGTACATCGAGCGCAAGTCCGCCCGCGTGGCGTATCCGCGAAAGCGCTTCTTCGCGCTGGTGCAGAATCCCTTCGGCAACGCTCTGCCTGTAGACATCCGCCGGCGACGTAGGTACGGCGCGAACAAGCTCACGGAGATCGGTGTCGCCAATTGTGATTATCAGCGGAAGATGTCGCGGAACAAGTTTCGACGTGTGCGCAAGCAGTTCAGCCGACGCATCGCGGTCGACCAGGTCGGTCAGGATCACTACCAGTGACCGCCTGTGCCAGCTTGCGCCGAAGAAATTGAAAGCTCGAGCGTAGCTGGGCTCAATCATCTGGGGCTCGATGCCGTACAGCGCATCCATCACTCGATTGATCTGGTCGCGTCCGCGGCGAGGTGGCAAATAGCTGATGACCCGCCGGGAAAACACAACCAGCCCGATGTTGTCGCCGCCCGTGGCCGCGACGTACGAAATCGATAGCGCCGCGTTGATTGCGTGATCCAGCTTCGAGAGCTTTCCTATGCGCGCGGTCATCAGCCGGCCGGTGTCGAGCATCACGACGACGTTTTGACTCCGTTCGATCGTGTACTGGCGCGTGATCAGCTTTCCGCGTCGGGCAGTCGTCGGCCACGAGATGTGCCGTATCTCGTCGCCGATGACGAACTCCCTAAGCGATTCGAACTCCCGCCCCTGTCCGCGCACTCGCATGCGCCGCAACCCCGGCTCCGGCCTGCGATTTCGATGGGCGTACAATTCGTTCTTCTTCGCCTCGCGAATGTCGGGATAGACCCTCACGTCGCGGGCGGTCGGGTAGCTGAGCTGGCGCCACAACAACCCCAAACGCGATCGAAAGCGCAGCGCCGTATTGCCGAATCCGTAGCTTCCGCGCGCCGTCGGCAGCAACCGGTAACGCCAGAGCCGCGAACGCCGCGGCGGGACGGTGAGCCGCGCCTCGCGCGGGTCAACCAACTCGATCGCCGGCGGGTGTTCGTCCTTGACGATGAACGTCACGCTTCGAGCCGCAAGATTGCTGATCCTGATCGTCACCTCGTTCTCCGCGCCCATCGCGAAACGATCTTCCAACTCTCGCTCGACTCGAAAGTCGCCGGCCTTCTCCGATATGAAATAATCGACCGCAGCCAGGCCCGCCAGCACGGCGTCATAGACGATTGTCATGACGAGCGCGGCGTGGAGCTTCCACCCAAGCGAAAGCAACGCCAAACCGGCCGCCAGCAAAGCAAAAAAACGGTTCGTGAAGACAAACTTCAAATCGGGTAATCCTCGTTGAAGCTTCGGCGCTCGAGCGCCCGCATCAGATCGGACACGCTCTGAAAACTCGAAATCGTGTGGACCGCCGCGCGAATCTGATAGGGCAGCTCCAGCCGAACGAGCGCCTCGCCGGGCGGAATCCACACTTCCTCGTCCACTTCGTCTTCGTTCAGCGAGGTCCGAAACTCGCCGTCGACAGAATACGCAAAAGTCAGCATGTGATAAATGGGTCCGGCGTGCGGGCTCGTATGCGTCTCCCTCAGAAGAAGCAAGCGCTGCGGATCGACGTTGAACCCGATCTCTTCTCTCACCTCTCGCGCGGCCGTCGCCCTCATATCGGCGTCTTCAGGGTCAGCCATACCGCCCGGAAAAACGAATGCTCCACCGTAATAGCGGAAGTGGGCCGGACGGCGGCTGAGATAAACTTCGATTCCCTTCTCCGTGTCCCTCACAAAGGCAACGGCCGCCGCCGGGATTGGTTGCTTTCGGTTCATAACATCGCCGAAACATGTGGACCGACTGAATAACCGGGAAGATCCCAAGCCTTAGTCCTCAGTCCTCACATCACTACTTCCTATCTTGGCACCTCGATCGTGGAGATCACCTCATCGAGCACCTGATCCGTCGTTGCGCCTTCGATCTCGGCCTCAGAGCGAAGCACGATGCGATGGCGGAGGACCGGTTTCGCGATCTCCTTCACATCGTCGGGCGTCACGAAGCTGCGGCCCCGAAGGGCAGCGAGTGCCTTGGAACACAGCAGCAGCGCGACGGCTGCGCGAGGACTTGCACCCCACGAGATGCTGATCGCATTCCGCGTGCTGCGAACTATCGAAACAACGTATCTCTGAATGCCCTCTTCGACCGTTATAGCGCGCACACGAGCGCGACACTCCAGCATCACAGCCGGATCCGAGATCGGCAGTATGCCAAGCGCATCAAGTCGCCGCGCGTTGAACCCCGCATTCCAGTTCGCCACGACCCGCACCTCTTCCTCGTCGCTCGGATAATTGACGAGGATCTTGAGCACGAACCTGTCGAGCTCGGCCTCGGGTAAGGGATACGTCCCTTCGTACTCGATGGGGTTCTGCGTCGCAAGCACCGTGAACAGCGGCGACAGCTTATGCATCTCGCCGTCGATTGTCACCTGACGCTCTTCCATCGCCTCCAGCAGCGCGGCCTGCGTCTTAGGCGGTGTTCGGTTGATCTCGTCGGCGAGCAGCAGATCGGTGAATATCGGCCCGTGCCTCAAACTGAACGTCGAGGTCGCCATATTGAAGATGTTCGTACCCGTAACGTCGGCTGGCATCAAGTCGGGCGTGAATTGAATACGCCCGAACCCCGCCCCAATTGAAAGGGCGAGCACTTTCACCAACAAGGTCTTCGCCGTTCCCGGCACGCCCTCGATCAGCGCGTGGCCTTCCGTCAGCAGAGCGATCAGAATCTGATCCAGCACTTCTTCCTGACCAACGATGGCTTTGCGAACCTCTCCCTTGACGTGCTCGACGGTGCTGCGAACGTATTCAGGCAAGCGACTCACCTCCAAACGATTTCTTTCGGGCAGGGATCACGACGCGCAAACCCAAAGCCAGGCGACCCCTCAATGACGCCACAAGAATAATGATTCGTTCGGCGCGCCGCAAACAAAAGTTGAGTCGGCGGCGGGCTATCGTCAGTCCTCCCCGCTACCTGGCAAACGGTCCCGTTCCAGCCCCGCGTATGCCTTGTACTCAATCTTAAGTAGAACGTGAGGGAAGCCGCCTGAAATGCTCCAAAAAAACATGTTGCATTTGAGTTTCAAAGGTGGTACAGTCGCGCCTGTCCACGAAGCCCAACCCCACACCGGGCGTCGTCCCCACTCTTTAGGACACTTGAACTTCAGATATGAAACAGGCCGCCACGACGATCCTTTTCGGGTGAACTGGAGCGTCAAGCTCTCGGTCCCGGTTGGATGTTGCGTCGCCGACAGTGCGGACTGGCGCGCGACCCGGCCTCGTTAGTATGCCCCCGGAAGCATTTCCTCAACGGCGGAACAGCGCTTCATCCGTTCCGCAGTAGCATTCAGTAATACGTTTGTGATTTTCAGGTTACGCCTGGGCGTGGGAGTTGCCATCGTTGATTCAGCGCATCCTGGCCGTTCTCGCCCTGATCTTAACTGTTACGCGGATGTGGACTAGGAGGTGATTCTTGAGTCAGGCCGCAAACATATTCTCTTGGAACCATTCCGGCTCGATGTGGCGGGTTCGCTCTATTACAAACCAGTGTGTTCGCCCACACCGCCTGATCGATCTATTGGTGCTTATGATCATCCTGGCGGCATCTGGCATATGCGCATCGGTCTACTCGCGAACCAGCGCGGAGTTGTCGGCTGCAACCGACAAGCACCGAGCACTGCAAGACAGGCTTGAACAACTGAGGATTGAGACGGGAAGACTCGAGCGCGACATCGAGAGACTGCGCACAGATCCGAGTTTCATCGAGGCGCTGGCGCGGCAGAATCTGGGATTCATCCGACCGGGCGAGATTGTGATCAGGCTCAAACCCGACGCGGCGGTTGGGACCTCCGGTGAGCGCGATGTGCGAGTGGCGAGGTTGAGGGGGACTGCCGGCCGTTTGTGAGATCATAAGCCGTTCGGCGGAAAGGAAGCGCATTTTCTTGACATGCCCATGAGCCGGTAGCTATACTGCTGCTTCGAGTTTATCGCGGGGTGGAGCAGTCTGGTAGCTCGTTGGGCTCATAACCCAAAGGTCGCGGGTTCAAATCCCGCCCCCGCAACCAATTCAAAGCCGCCGAAAGGCGGCTTTGAGTTCTTTCACCCACTGAAAACGGCTTGCGACAACATGACCGCGGTCTACCTGGCCGAGGCATATCAAACACTGTACAAAGAGGCGAACACCGTCTTCGACCGGGACGGAGCGAATCGCGCCTGAGTGATCGGTCGCATTGACGCTGAAGCAGCGCCAGGCGGTTCATTTTCGCGTGAACACGCGCAGCAGGCCGCTCTCGAATACCGGATCGCTCTGAAACCACTTTGAACCAAACGCATCAAACCAGGGAACACGCCCCCATACTATCAGCACGTCGGTTTCGTCGAGACCGGCCGAGACTGCGCTCTCGAATCTGCGCGGGTCCTTCGCCGCGAATTGCTCGGCCTCGCCGGAAATGAACAGCTCGTTGAGAAGGAGGATTCGCGCGGTAGCGGTCTCCGCCGTCCCGTCCCGAAACGTTATCGGGAAGTAGTAGTAGTTCGGCTCATAGTTGTTCCAAACGATGTTTGACGCGTCAACTCCAAGCTGATTGGCGATGTTTGGAAGAGGATTGATCAGGTACTGCGTACGCGGGTCGGCGAGGACCAGGCCCACCCTTTTTCGCGTACCAACGTGAGGCGCGGCTGCCATCACTTGGCCCGCGATCCGATTCGAGATCAGCGCATAGTCCCACACGAACGCAGCTTGAAGAGCCACCCCGACAAACAGGCACACCCGGCACGCTCGCGACAAATAATGTCCGGCGTCAACGCGGACTACCGACATCACCGTCATTACCGAAAACAACATCACGCGTTCGCGCAGGAGCGATCCTTCCGCGATGCTGCTTGGTCCGAACAACCCTACGACTGCGAGCACGAGTATCAAGACCATCCAGCCGCGATTGTAACTCCTTCGAAGTCCGCCGAGTCCGCCCCGGTGCCTTATCGCAGCGGCGATCAGTAGCATCAGCCCGACCGCCGCCCAGAGGCTTGGACCGAGCACCGCATAACTGCTCGACGGTTCGCTGACAAACGGACAATCCGTGGCAATCGACAGAAGACCGCCGGCTCTGGTCTTGAATGAAAACGAGATGAAGTCGGGTGATTGGATGTACTGGAGCCATTCATCCGCCGAGCCCGCGCCGGTGAGACCATCCCAAGTTGCCCCCTTTCCCGACTGACGCGCCGACGCGCCGAAGCCCAGAATGAACAACAAGACAGGCGCGAGACTGGCTGTGCTCCAGGTCAGCCGCTTCCTCCAATCCGCAGTCGGCGTCGCGACCGCTAGTATTCCGATTCCCACCACGGTGAACGCGGCCCCGATAATATGAAAGAAGTACCCAGCGACAAGCAGCGCCGCAAGCAGCGCGGCTCGCAGAACATTCAGTTCGTCGCGCCACTTCCACCAGAGTCCCAGCCCAAGCGGAAAAACGCACGCGCCCAAGAGAAACGAATTCAGTCCCAAGAGCCAGAGACGCGTCCCGGCTAGTAACACAACGAGTGGGAGTATCACCTCGATGCCGGTCCATCCTGTCAGTCTCCGCCGAAGCCAGAACAGCGACGCAACGATCCCCAGAAGCGAGAACGTCATCATCAGGCGATCCGCGGTCCGAGCGGGAAAGATGGCCAGAAGCAGCGTAAGGAGTTTGTGCCCGCCCAAGTATGGGACTACGCTGCCCCGCTCGGCATACGCGGTCGCCAGGAAATCGTTGCCCTTCGACACTTCGCGGAGAACATACGTGTTGTAAACGCTGAGCGGCCCGTCTTGGGTCACGAACCAGGGAACAACCCAGACCGCCAACAGGAATGGGAATAGCAGGACACCGCAGATGAGCAAGCTCCGACGACGACTTCTTTGATCGTTGTTTGGTGATTCAGTGCGAGTGGAACCCATGTTGTAGATTGCCTGACCGTCACTCAGTCGCGAACCGAAACCTCGCCGGCAAGACAATCGGCGACGGAATTCCTCACGCGGTGTCTCTCTTGAACGTCGGTGGTGATGCTGCGACTCAAGCCTAGTTACTACGCGCCGCTGCTCAGGCTTGTCAAGTGTCGGGAATTCGCCCTGCCAACCTTCGAGGCTCTCGCGGACGGGTGGTTACTCCGATTGATAATTGCCGGTCTAGGAGGCTGTCGGAATAAGGAGGCGCCTCTTCGTAGTAACGAATTCATTCGTTCTGTTTGTTGAGAAATGCGTGTCTCGCCGACGTAGTAACGAATGAATTCGTTACTACGAGGGATTATTCCGACAGCCTCCTAGGCGGAGCCCTATCACAGAGGTCCAATGCAGTAACGCTGCTTGCTCCCGAGAGTGGGTTGTAGGCTAACGTGCCGTTGACGAGCAACGAGTCTCCGGGGAGGTACGACGGGCGAAGGAGATCGATGCCTCCCGCGGCCTCGGACTTTGTGGGAAACTACGTGATGAGCCGTGGGGATCGAATCCCGGCGGCTACGGGTGTTCATTGTCGAGGTGAGGGAACCTCTAACGAATTTTCCGAACTCCGTGCTGGCTGGATCTATGAAGAAAAAACTGGCTCCCAAACGCAAGTCCGAACTATGCCTTCAGTGCGGCAAATGCTGCATGTCGATGACCTTCTTCGGCGGCGAGGTCGACGACGAGGCGCGCGATGAAATCCGCTGGATGGAACTCCACGGCCTCAAGATCGATTACGTCGAGAAGCGAGCCGGCAGGTCAACGCTCACAGAATACTACTTCACCATCCCGCAGCGTTGCGGCGCGCTTCAAGACATCACGACCGCCGCCGGAGTGACTCACTACGTCTGCGGAGTGTACGAGACCCGGCCGCAGATGTGCCGCGATTACGATGGCTCGATCGAAGGTCCGCTGGGCGTCGCGGATTGCCTGTGGCGTTCGGAGATGAACCACTCAGCGGCTTCAGCCAAGGGCCTTGTGCAGCTACAGCCCCCATCCCGCTAGAAGCTGCGAGATGCATACTGATGCATTGCGATCATTGTAGGACCGCGACGCGCAGGTTATTTCGGCTATTGCAGAGCGCGGCGATCTTATTCGCCCGGCGTCAGCTCCCATCGCCTTCTCGCCAGCCGCTTGCCAACGTCCCGCTTCGCGCTTCGTCTTTCTAACGCCATTGGCGAAGGGAGGGGCCGCTGCTCTTGTTAGCGCGCGGCCCCTCCTGATCATGCATGGGCGTTGTGAATCTTGATTGGGAAGGTCAGTCGGCCAGTCCAGTGTGGACCGTCTTCGCTGACGATCGTCTTATCCCACACCTCCAGCACGATGTCGTAAGGGCAGCTCTCACTCGGAGCCAATCTCTGATCGGCGGGCACCGCCGCGTTGCCGCCAGTCAGCCAATCCAGCTTCCACTCGGCGAGCACGGCTGCCGGGGGATCAACCGGATCGCCAGCCGCTCCTTTCCAAACCGCTCGAGTGGGCACAGGCGTGGTCGGGGACAATGTGGCGTGGGCGGGAGCCCCACCAGCCAGCGGAATGTCGAGCCAGAAATCGGCTGCCGCCCCCTGTTTGCGGAATCCCACACGATAGCGATCAAAGTTGTCATTGGTCGGCGTCGTGGTCGGGTCGGCCGGCAGAACCAAAGGGTCAGTAGCGTAGCCGGTGATCTCGAGGATCCCCCCTGGCACATCCAGGATGTAGATGTCCTGACACGCCGAAATCCCCGCCGGGCCCTGAATCTTCCCTCTAATCCCCTTGTTGTCGATCCAGGCGCGCTGGATGTCGTAGTACGTGTTGCCAGCCGTATCAATCACCTGGAGCAGGAACGTATACTTCCCACTGACACCGTACGTATGACTCTCCCACCAGAACTCATGCAGGTCTGGAACGTCCCAACAGATTGGGTTCGGATTCAGGTCGAACCACACACATATCTGCCGGGTGAACCAGCCGGCGTTGGTCAAAAAGTCGGGGTCTGGCATCCCGTCCAGCGTGTTATAGGTCCGCTGATCGTTGCTGGTGTAAACGACCGTTGCGACCGGTAACCAGTCACCTGCTGGCAACACCGCCGAGCCATTGGCTGGTTGGGCGAAAGCGAAGCCAGGGATCGCCCACACGTGATACTCAGCGATCTTCTCTGAGGCGCACCCGTACACTTCCGCTGCCCCGCGCACGCTGATCGAGCCGCCCACTATCGCCAATTCTGAAACTGCGTCATCAAGTCGGCGTAGCGGCTCATCGGCGTTGGTAATGTTGTGCGCCCATGCCTGGCCGATCCTCTTGATGTACGCTCGGGCCGCGGTCACCGAGAAGGCGGTGGTGCAATCCCGGCGGCTGCCATCAATCCCCACCACGTGGAGTCGCACCTCGAAGTTGGTCGAGGTCACGATGTTGACACCCGCGCCCAGGGCGGCTTGCTGGAGATCAACGAAGCCCAGCGTTCCGTTGTTCACCTGGTGGTTACCGGTAGTCAGCGCCGTGTCGGGGTTGCCGGCGTTGTCGGAGTAGATCACCGCCGCAGGTATGCTGACCGTCCCCGACCAGAACACCTCGAGCTCGTAGCGGCTGAAGCCGATGCCCGATGCGGTGCCGATGATCGGCTCGAGCACGTGGTTAGCGAGCAGATTTGGGTCGCCATGCTTGCAGCCATTAGGCTCGGTGAGCCCACAGTTCAAGACCACAAGGTGTCGCTGGCGCAAGAGCAGCCAGATCAACAACAAGATCATGATCGCGATCACAAGCACGAGGTACCAGTTCATGATTTCCTGCTGTTGCAGCAAGTACGCTGTTAGGCTCGCGATCAAGATCAGGACGATGATCAACTTGATTATCAGTTCCCAGCAACCCCTAAGCCCCACGCGCGTTTCAGGTTGCGCGGGCTGCTTCTCGGCTGCTCGGAGGTCTGACGTTCGGCGGGCAGGATCATTCTTGCTCTGCATAATTCCTATCCCCCTTCCTCAGTGTCATGGATTAGTTAAGGAGTCTAGCGAGTCGGAAGGTACTGCCCTGGCAGGCGCAGCCACGGCCTTGGCTGGAGCCGTATAACCCGCAATGTCAGTGGCCCTTGAGGTCATAGGTCATTCCGGGGGATATCTCACCGCCGTTGGGGTCAGCCTCATGAATCTGATTTTCAGCCGTCCTCAAAGCGTGGCGGTTGCTTGGGCCTCACCTTGCTCGATGGGTCCATTCTACGCGAGTGAGTTGTCGATGTCACTCACAAATTCGGTTGCGCTGGGGTTTGTTTAACAATTGAACCGGCGAGAGGCTCAGAAGGAGGGAGTGGGACCTACTATTCCCTTGCGACCAACAGTGCGCATAGAGCGTCTGCCGCGATGTCGGACCACCGTTGATCCCGCGGCGGGTCGTTAGGATTGTTCCTGTTGCCGTCCGAATTGTCGAAGTAAGCGATCACTTCGACGCGCGTGCCTTTTGGGAGCGCGACCGGCCGCTTGTAGTAGTAAGTCGGTTGCCAATCGAACTGATAGCCCCGAGTCCAGATGAGTATCTCTTCAGTGCCGTCGGGCCGATATGCCGTCGCCTGAAGCGAAATCAGTAGCGGATTGACCGCCGGCAGAATTGCAACCGCCTCTCCGCCGTCCTGCACAATGGTCGAAGCAACGACGCGATGATCGACAGCCCCGGCGGGAATCCGCACGCCGGCGTTTGTGATCGCGACCTGCCGGAGGCGCTGCCTAGGTGCTGCCTTAGTGAAATACAGGCCTACCGCGTTGAAGCCTCTTACTGCATCGCCCGAGCCGCGATAGTGGATAATTGCAAGGATGCCCGAACCTGCCGGCAACAAATGGCCGACGCCATCCGTAAACGCAACGGTTCGCATTCCGGCAATCCATGTGCCTACTACGTTCGCGTCGGGTGGTGGCCCTGATGCGGTGCGCTCGCCGTCCATTCCATCCTTTGACTCTCCGGACTCCAGCTTCACCGCATAGAATTTTGCCCAGTGTACGATCGAGTCATCGCGGCGTTGAAGGTCGATCGCCCGAAGCCATCGGTCTTCTTTGAGGCCGGTGGGAAGCAAGAAGGCACGAAAGCCATCGCTGTTGGATAAGGTCTCGTCGCTGTCTTGAGGAGCATTGCGAGCAGACCGAGATTCGGTGAGCCGGTCGCCCGGGGGGAGGACATCTCGCGTCAGCACGAGGTCAGGCGGGCCAAGCTGCCAATCATCCGAATAGAGCGGGCCCTGAGGGAGGTCCTTATCATCCCCTTTCGGCGCTCCCCCCTCGACCCAGTTGACGACCAGGTCGATCTCGCGCTGGGTCAGCGACGGCGCATTGCGAAACTCACCGTAGCCTTTCACCGCGTGCCACGGCGGCATACGTTTCTCGAGCATCTCCTCTTTAATCGCCTTCGCCCACGGCCTCGCCTCTTCGTAGCTGGCAAGCGACATCGGCGCGATCCCGCCGGGCCGGTGACAGCCAAGACAGCTTCGCTGAAGAATGCGAATGACTTCTTTGTTGAATCTCACTTTGGTCGTTATCGGCTCGTGCGCGGCGCCCGCACCCAGACAGAAAACTGCGATCAGGACAAACGGGACAGCCAAAGACGCGGGGACGCGGAGAAACGGGGAGGCACCGACGGCTGCCGCGGGATTCCTGTGGTTGTCGGACGTTCCACTCATATCGAATTCATACCGAAAAAATCGAGGTTTATGCCGAAGGCCGATCCAACTGTGGTCAGTTGAATCGGCCTCTCGAACCATCTCACGAGCAGTTCAACTCTGGCTACTTGTTCTGGCCGACCACTTCAGCCGGCACCCTCGACTTATCGAGCGTGTAGCTCATCCACCCGATCATCATCTCCTCCCATGTCTGGTCGCCCCATCGCACTTCTTTCTTCGGATCGGGGTTGAACTTGTTCTTCTCCGAGTTGTCGAAGTGCGCCACGCAATCGAGTCGTGTCCCTTTGGGCGCCGCGAGCGGTTCCTTGAGCATGTAGTAGCTCTGCCACGCGAAGTCGTACTTGGGAACCGAGAGGATCACCCGCGATGTGCCGTCGGGATAAGTCACTCGGAACTCGAAGTCCTTCCCGCGAAGATGCATGTGCGGCATCAACGAATGAATGTGCGAGTCTTCGGTGAAGGTGTACGTCGAGTCAACTCGATAATTGGGATCACCGGGCGGAATCGCAAACCGCGCGTTCATCACCGGCCGCGTGAGTATCTCGCTTCTCGGTGTCTCCTTGGAGAAGATCAGGCCAACGTATGAGCGGTCTTTCGTCTCGGTCCCGTTAGTCGTGTAGTGCATCTGGAACACGAGATTCGCTCCCGCCGGGACCTTGCGGCCCAGCCCCGCCGGGATCACGGCCGGTTGCTCGCCGGGCGCATACCCGACCAGCAGCTTTCGTTCGGTTCCCTTCTGAATGAACACGATGACGTGATGCACGGCCGAGCGGCTGCCGGGACGAACCTCGGCGGCCTGAATCCACTTGTCTTCGGTGAAGTTGGTCGGGACGCTGAAGTATTTGTACTCGACGACTCCAGCAGCCGGCACCGTGTACTCTTGCGGCAGGTAGAAGATGACGTCCGGCTTGCCTATGTTCCACCCGTCGAGGAACGAGGGAGATGGAGGAAGGTCTTTCGGGTTGCCTTCCTTCGCGCCTTGGTCGACCCAGGCGGCTATCGTCTCGACGTCGTCGTGGCTCAGGCGGCGGTCGTTCATGAATTCGCCGTGGCGCGGGTCGGCGTGCCAAGGAGGCATCACCCGGCCGACGACCTTTTCGCGAATGGACCGGGCCCAGGGACGCGCGTCCTTATAAGACATCAGCGACATCGGAGCGATTTCGCCGGGCCGATGACACTGCACGCAGTTCTTGTTGAGAATCGGCGCGACGTCTTTGTTGAAGGTCACGTTGATTCTCTTGTTGTCACTCGCGCCCGCGGGCAGAGCGATCAGGCAGGCTGTGGCTGCTAACGCTACTGCAATCGAGGCTAGAACTGTCCTTTTCATCGTTGGCCTCCGTATGATGAGAGTTGATTAAGCATCCTCGGAATGTGCGAGCCGTGCGCTCCGCTACTGATTCGTGCCGGCGGAACCGGGCTTGACGACTCTCCTCGCCCTGATGTTCCGCCCGTTTATCTCGAATACCAGCTCGTTGACCTCGCCCTTGTCGTTTTTGACGAAGCTTACCTGCGCGTCAATGATCTTGAAGAAAAACTTCGTCTCCGACTCCGGGAAAGCCTCCACCTTTGGCTGGCCCGGCGCCGTGAAGAGAAGTCTATCGCCGTCCCGGGAGATTGTCACTACTGCGCCCGGCGCAATCGAATACTCTCCGGCGTAAAGGTCATAGACCCCAGGGTCGACCTTGACCGCCGTGCGCGACGGGGATCTCGTGACATAGTCGAAGTAGCCGACCATCATCTCGTCGTAAGTCGGGTCGCCAAACCGGACTGGCTTGGTTGGGTCGGGGTTGTACCTGTTTCGTTCGGAGTTGTCATAGTGAGCGGTCACGATCATCTTGGTCCCCTTCGGGAGCGCGACCGGCTTCTCCAGCCTATACATCGTCTGCCAGTTGAAGTTGTAGTTCGGCACCGAAAGCAGAGTCTCGCGGCGTCCGTCGGGATACAGGACTTCGTACTTCATGTCCTTCCCGCGCACGTGCATGTGCGGCAGGTAGGTGAACAGCTCGACGTCGCGGCTGAAGGTGTAGCAGCCTTTTACCTCGTGATTGTCGGCGCCGGGAGGAATCTTGAAGTAGTGATTCAGGACGCCGAACGCCGTGATCACTTTCTGCGGCGGCTTCTTGGCCAGGATCAATCCAACGCTTGTGCGGTCCTTCTCGATCTTGCCTGTGGTCTTCGAGTAGTGCATCTGGATGACGATATTGGAGCCGGCGGGTATGGCTTTGGCGACGCCTTCAGGATACACATCGACGTCTTTGCCCGGCGTATAGAAACATAACGGAAAGCCGAGGCCCTCTTGTCCACTGCCGCGCGCGATTCCGCCGCTAGGAGCGCTGCATCCGTCGTCGTGGACCGGCGCAGTCATCTTGGCGCGAATGAGAGTCCCGTCCTGATAAAAGATCGACTGCGGGGACGGGCGGCCGATCCCTGACTTCGCAGCCGCGGCCATCTGCGGCGTCTGTATGAACGCGACGACGTGATGGACGATCCGTTTGTTGCCCGGGTTTATCTCGGCTGCCTGGATCCAGACGTCTTCTTTGAAGCTCGTCGGTATCGCGAAGTTGATGTACTCATCCGAACCGCTTGCGGCTAGCGTGTACTCCTCGGGCATTGTGAGAACCACGTCGGGCTTGCCGAGTTTCCATCCGGCGACAACGGCAGGCACCGGCGGCAGGTCTTTTGGATTTCCTTCCTTCGCGCCCTGATCAACCCACGTGGTGATTGTGTCGACCTCTTGCTGCGTGAGCCGGGGATTGTTAGCGAATTGGCCGAATTGCGGATCGGCGTGCCACGGAGGCATCTCGCGACTGACGACTTTCTCGCGAATCGAACGAGCCCACGGCCGCGCGTCCTTGTAGGTGAGCAGCGACATCGGCGCAAGCTCTCCGGGGCGATGGCAGCCGACGCAGCTCTTGAAGAAGATGGGCGCGACCTCCTTGCTGAAGGTGACGCGTCGAGCCGCGCGATCGGTTGCGGCGCCGTCCCGTGCGGCAACGAGCGTGATTGCGATCAGGAGGACGGGCAGCAGAACCAGGGAAGTCGTTCGCTTCACGGATCACCTCATATGGCAAAATGGCGCAAGACCAAGTCCCGCGCCACCTGAATTGCGAGCGATGGGTGCCGGGACTACCTGCCGCCGGCTCTCCCCGCTGAGTCAGCCTTCGGCTTGAATGGATTCTCTATGACGATGTCCATCCAGCCGATCATCATCTCGTCGTAAGTCGGATCGCCCCAGCGCACGTCCTTCTTCGGGTCCGGGTTGTACTTGTTCTTCGTCGAGTTGTCGAAGTGAGCGGTGACGATCAACTTCGATCCCTTCGGGATGTTCACCGGCCGTTTCAACCAATAGACCATCTGCCAGTTGAAGCTGAACTTTGGCACCCACAGCAGCGTCTCACGCTTGCCGTCCGGGTAGACGACTTCGTACTTCATGTCTTTCCCGCGCAGGTGCATGTGCGGCATATAGTTTACGATCTGAATGTCGCGCGGGACGGTCTGGCACGCCATCACTTCGTGGTTATCGGCGCCCGCAGGAATCTTGAACGTCACGTTAGCTGCGGCGCTGGTGACCACCATCTTGTCGGGCGGCTGCTTGGCGAAGATCAAGCCGATCTTCGTGCGGTCCTTCTGCGGCTTGTCGAGCGAACCCCGAAACGCCGAGTAGTGCATTTGGAACATCAGAGTCGATCCGGCGACCACTCTCTTGGCGCTGCCCGGCGCGTAGACGGTGTTGCCCATTCCCGGCGCGAATCCAGCCAGCAACGCGCCCTCGTTTTCACCACCATCTCCGCCCGGCTGACGTCTTGCCGCACCCTGCGCTGCCTGAGGTTGCGCCTCGCAGGTGTTGTTGGTGACCGGCGCTTCCATTCGCACGCGGCGCAAGGTGCCGTCCAGATAAAAGAGGCCGGACCCGCCGGCCGATCGCGCGCCTACCCTCTCACCGGCAGCCTTGGCCGCCTCGGCGCGTTTGGACATCATCTGCGGCGTCTGAATAAACGCAATCACGTGGTGCACGACCTTCTTGTTGCCCGGGTGAATCTCGGCCGCCTGGATCCACATGTCTTCTTTGAAGTTCGTCGGGATGAAGAAGTTGACGTAGTTGTCCGGATCGTTCGGGTTGACGGTGTACTCGTCGGCCATCTCGAGCACGACGTCGGGCTTGCCAGTCTCCCAACCACCGCTGACGAATTCCGGCGCAGGTGGAAGCTCCTTAGGATTGCCTTCCTTGGCGCCGCCATCCACCCACGCCACGATCGTGTCAACATCGCTCTGCGGGAGCCGGTGATCGTTGGCGAACTCGCCGAAAGCGGGATCGGGACTCCAAGGCGGCATCTCGCGAGCCAGGACCTTCTCCTTGATGGATCGCGCCCACGGCCGGGCTTCCCTGTAGGTGAGCAGCGGCATTGGCGCGATATCGTTCGGGCGATGACACTCCGCGCAGTTCTTGTAGAAGATGGGCGCAACGTCTTTGTTGAAGGTCACGACTCGATTGGCGCCGGTGCTGCTGTGCACCGCAACAACGCCAGCGGTCATAACGGCAGATACCATCAATGAAATGAACAAGGTCTTCTTCATCGCAAATAACACCTCTATAGATTAGAAAGGTGGGCGCGAAGCCCACCTTCTGCATGTTACTTTTGAGCGGCGCCGCTTCGGTTCATCGCTTCAGCGGGTCTCAGATGCTGGTTGTCCACTGTGTAGTCGATCCAGCCTATCATCATATCGTCATAAGTCGGCTCGCCGAACCGCACCGGCTTGCTCGGATCGGGGTTGTATTTGTTCTTCGTCGAGTTGTCGAAGTATGCCGTCACAACGACCTTCGTACCCTTGGGCAGCGCCGCCGGCTTCTTCAAGCGGTAGACGGTCTGCCACGAGAAACTGTAGTTGGGCACGTCGAGCAGCACTTCCGAGCGGCCGTCGGGATAGAATGCTTTGAACTGCATCGCCGCGCCGCGAAGGTGCATGTGCGGCATCATCGTCGTCAGGTGGGTGTCTTCCTTGGCCGTCCAGCAAGCCGTCACCTTGTGATGCCCGGCGCCGGGCGGAATCATGAAGTAGTTGTTCGCAATCGGCCACGTCTTGACCTCACGATCAGGCGTCCCCTTGGCGAAGATCAGGCCGACCATCGAACGGTCTTTCTGCACAGAGCCCGCAACCTTAGAGTAGTGCATCTGGAAGATGATCTTCGAACCCTTCGGAATCTTCTTGGCCGTGCCAGGCTCAAACACTCCCGCGTTCATCCCCGGAGCGAATCCAGCCAGCAGGGTGCCCATCTGGAACTCGCCGCCGCCGGTGCCGTCGCGCCGCTCGCCAATGCCGCCGCTCGCAAGCGCGCAGCCATCATCGTAGACGGGAACATCCGGCTTCATTCGCATCAGGAAGCCGTCGCGGTAGAAGATCGAATCCTTCTCGCGTTGCGCACGGTACTTCTCGATCTGCTCCTTGGTGAGCTTCATCTGGGGCTTGCCATCAGGGGGAGGCGGCTGGACGAAGGCGATGATGTGATGCACGATCTTGCGGTTCCCCGGCCGGGCTTCGGCCATCGTCACGTATTTGTCCTCGGTGAAGTTCGTCGGAATCTCGAAGTATTGATACTCGTCTGGACCGGTTGCGTCGAGCGTGAACTCTTCGGGCATCGTCAGCACCATGTCGGGCTTGCCAATCGTCCAGCCCTCGACGAACAGAGGCGCGGGCGGCAGGTCTTTAAGATCGCCCTCTTTCGCGCCGCCATCCACCCAGGCAACGACAGTGTCGACTTGTTCCTGACTGAGTCGGCGGTCATTTGAAAATTCGCCATAGTGCGGATCGGCGTGCCAGGGCGGCATCTCACGCGTCGCCACTTTCTCTCTAATCGAGCGAGCCCACGGCCGCGCGTCTTTGAAGCTCAACAGCGACATCGGCGCAGCTTCGCCGGGTCGATGACACTCCGCGCAGTTCTTGAAAAGGATTGGCGCCACGTCTTTGCTAAACGTGACTTCCTTCTTGCTGTGTTTTGAATCGGCGCTGATTGTTCGCACGCCGGAGACGATGACGATAACGGCGAATGCCGCCACGAGCGTGGCGAGGGCGAGCTTTCGTGAGTTCATAGGGTCTTTCTCTCCTTTAAGCCTATGCTGCCTACCCAGTTAACCGTAATCAAAAAAGTGATGCCATCGTATGACCACTCGCAGCCCATGTCAAGAAGAATCTTGAACGGTCTTCAACTTATTGGCCTGAATCCTGAGTTGAGCCTCAGTTTTATTCAAGTTTAGCCGCAGCCGGCCCTTCCAGGGTTTTTCAGCGGGGGCGACGCGGTTCAAAACCCGCGATTGCGCATTATGACGAATGACAAAAAGCACTAGCCAACAAGCGGCTATACCGAGCAGCTATACGATGCCTCAGCCTCGCCGGATGCATGACTCTGCAACGAATTCTCAGCCGCGCGTGGCGTCCTTCGACTCAATCCTCTCCAGAGTCCTTGCAAGCGCCGTGGCCACGGGCTCAAGCAGCTCCGGGCTGGTCGTCTCCGGACTATCGGCGGGCGTGTGGTGGAAGGCGTGCGCGGATGCGATGCCGAAGACTCGATAGCCGCGCCGTAGCATGATTTCGAACTCGCCGACCGCACGACCAGTGACGGGAGTCAAACCGGGCAAGGCTGAGAACGTGTCGGTGAGCAGAGGAACCAGGTCGGTCGTGCACATGAGAAACCGGTTGCTGTCGACCTGTCTCAGCTTGCGCATTCCTGTTGTGCTTTGTTCCCACATCCACGTTGAGATCCCAGCGCCGAGGTGGAGCCAGCAGATCACCCGCTCGGGTGGCGGAGCGATATCCCGCTGAAAGCTCTGCATGCCCAGGCCGCCGAACTCGTGGCCGCTGGTTGATACAAAGAGGAAGCTCGTTGGCGACCGGCGCCTCCTCGCCCATCGCGCCAGGCCCAGAAACAGCGCGATGCCCGGTCCGCGTTCGCCCGCGCAGCGAAACCACCCGCTCTGCGGTGTCGAGACGACGATTAACTCCTTTCCGCGATCGAGTCTTCCAACGACGTTCTTCGCCGTAGCAGCGGCTTCATTACGGCCGTCAAGCGAGAACGAAACTCTCGATCCAGTGGCGGCCGCCTCCACCAACGCAGGTTCATCCCGGCCCGCGACCAACATGATCGGTAACGGGTATGGCTCGCCGTCAGCGCGCGAGTTGAGCGCGATGATCTCGCCCGTCGGGCCCTCCGTCACCGCTACGACCGCGAGCGCGCCGGCGGCTGCCGTACGCGCGATGACTTCAGCGTGCCCGGAACGGCTGTGCACCGTGGCCCGAGCGTCGAATGGAAACCTCACCAGCGCGATCCGCCCCGTCAGCGAACCAGTACCTGAGTTAGGCCGCAGCTCGGCGATCGGGGCTTCAATCCGGGTTGCGCCCGTTGAGCGCACCGGCCACAGTGGAAACCCTCTGAGCTTCCTGCTCGAAAGCGTCAGGCTGCACTCGCGGGGAAAGAACTGAGGCAGAGTGAACGGCTGAAAAGTTGTCTTCAAACCCGCCGCACGCAACTGGCTTGCGATCCAGTCCGAGGTCCGCAAGTCACCCTCCGTAGCTGTTCGGTGTTCGCCGAGGTTGTAGTAGGCGATTACATCGCGATAGAGCGCCTCGCCGGGAATCGGGCCGGCGATCTTCGACGTCTTTCTCGCGCGAGATTTGCGCCTCGCAGGCTTTTTTCTGGAAGCCTTGCGGCGTTTGGGATTGCTCCGCCTCTGACCAAGCGCCTCTGAACTTGTTGCAAACAGCGACGCACCGATGAGATGGAACACTCCGCGAAGCATGTCTCGGCGGGTGAATTCCTTGCCCGCGAGTCCCCGCAACTGTTCGTTGGTCCTCATCGGTTCTCTCGTTCTGGTGGTTTCGCGCCGCTGCGTCTTTGCGTTTCGATTTCCGCCTGGCGCTTCAACGGAGCGAGCCGCCTACGCAGCGTCTCCGCTTCCAGATCGGGCGGCGGCGGATTGAGCACTCGCGCGAGAAACTCGAGCCCTTCCATGGAACGGCGTCGAAGCGTCCGGCCCACATGGTCTGCCCCGCGCACCAGATGATATTCGTGAAGTATCTTGTTGTCCCACAGGATTCGGTGCATGAACTCGGCTGCTTCGTGAAGGTTGAAGCTGTCCTCGTCACCAACGTCGATGTATACCTGCAAACCCGACGCTCGAACCTTCTCCGCGTTGGCGACGGCAAGCGACGCCGGATTGTTCTTCTCCCAATAGTCAGCGTCGAACGGCTTGCCGAAGATCGTCTCCATCAAATCCTGCCCGCGGTAGAACCGATTGCGCGGCAGAACGTCCTTCCACTTGAGCGCCGGATCGATGCCGGGTTCGAGCGCCGCGAGTCCGCCAAACCTATCCGGATACTTGAAGCACAAACGCAGCGCGCCGAGTCCTCCCATCGAGATTCCGAAGACGAGCGTGCCGCCGCGATCCCGTCTCACCTTGTAGCTTTCTCTCAGATGATCGAGGAACGGCCCGATGATGAACGACTCCCATTTCTGCGAGCCATCCTTGTAGTCCATGTAGAACGACCTCCCGGCGCTCGGCGTGACGACGACCATCTTCGGGAGCGTTCCGGCCTTCCACATCTCGTCGATCGTCGGTCTCATGCGAGTGAGAAAGCTCCGGTCGCCGCCGCCCCCGTGCAGGAAAAGCAACAACGGAAGCGGCTCTTTTGCGTCTTCGTATCCTTCAGGCAAGAGGACGTTGAATTCAACCGGCGTCGGAAGCAGCTTGGTCTCGAGCTTGGACTCGACCAACCGGCTGGCCGACGCGACAGTGGAGACAATGCCGACGAAGGCAACCGCGAGCGCTGATGAGACGATCGAGTGGTAAAACATGCGGGTCTTCTCCGGTGTACACGCTATGAATGCTGCGGCACGTCATTAGCAGTCCCAGCGCTCAGGCCGCGAAGGACCTTGAGGCCGCGGATTGCGTCATCCACAAAGTGCTTAAGGCTCCGCTCGAACTTACCGGCCCGGTAGAGGTCCATCGCTTCAACCAACTCGCTAGCGAACTCGATCCCGCCGAGCGTGGGCGGATGGCCGGCTTTAACGATGGCGCTCGCCAACAGCGTTTTGTACAAATCGCGCTGGCACTTCTTCCGACCTACGGTTGGACCGATCCCAACAACTTGCCGGAAGGAAGTAGCGTCGGCCAAGTACCACCGCTCGATGTGAGGGTCGGGGCAGGCGAGGACGACCCGATCGCGGAAGGGGGCGTCGAGACGATCCGTAATCTCGCGGGTTGCGGCGCTGAAGCTCCTGCAGTTCGCATCAATTGCAACGATAAGTAAATCAGGGAGACTCAGGCCGCTCACGTTTCGTAGTACTGCCATCTGATAGCGCGCTAGCTCCTGGAGCACACTCCCGTGTCCCCCACGAGCGCACCGAATTCGAATGACGATTGGTTGTTGATGCTCCCGAGCAAGCCGGTTGAGCATTTTCGAAACGAACTCCTCGTGTGCGCGGTCCTCAACGAAGACATCAACGCGCGCGCTACTCATCTAGCATCCCCCTCAGCGTCAAACTCTCGAACAGTCCATCCTCACTCCCAGAGGTTAGCGCCCGCGCGATCTCAGCGTCCTTGAAGAGCGGCCCTGCGAAGTCGAACGGGGTCACCTCAGTGCCTTCGACGCCCCGGCGGACGGTTAACAATGCGATCTCACCAGGGTGAGACCTAGCCTGTTGCAGAATAGCGTCGCAGAACCGAAGCGAATGAGTTGTTACGACGACTTGATGCCGGCTCTGGCCAGTCGCAAGCGAAGTGAGTAGCTGCGCGATCAGTTCAAGGCGGCGGGGGTGAACGCCGTTTTCAGGCTCCTCAAACGCGAGCAACGAACCGCTCGTCGGATTCACGGCTATCGCACAGAGGGCCAACACTCGCAGAGTGCCTTCGGATATGATCCGCGACGAGAAATCAATGCCACCTTGCCGCACCTGAATGTCCAGCGTTCCACGCCGCTTGTCCAGATCTACCGTTAGATCATCTACGCTTGGAATCAGGGACCGAAGTGTGCGCTTCACGGCTTCGAAGTTCTTGGGATGCTCCGCGCGCAATCGAAATAGAAACGGGGCGATGTCGTCTCCCAATACGCCGATGTCACGGACGTCTGCCGGTGGCTTGGCCGAGCGCATCGCCACACGCGGATCGAGGTAATATGTGCGCCACCCAGACAACTCATTACGACACTTTTCGATCGCCCGGTATTCAACTCCGGCAAGCCGCGGGTCCGACAAGATCGCGTAGTTCAGTCCCACTGGTTCTTGACGCGGCTTTGCTGGTTTGCTCTTGCGCCGGATGCGCAACTGGTCACCAACCCTCTCGATGGAAGGCGCGCCCTTTGGCTCACCGCCTCTTCCGATGACTGCCAAGAACTCATCCCGAACCACCAGACCACCCGATTCCGGCTGGATTTCGATCGTGACCCTATATCGGTACTGATCCTTCCCGACAGAAAGATCAGCGCCAACCGTGAACTGTGCGGCTTCCGAGTTGTACAACTCAGCCAGCCCGCCCGCGGGGAACGTGAAGTTCTCGATTGCATAGCCGCGAATCGGCTCGGTCAGAGCGTCGGAGAGCGTACGGCTTGTTCCGATGCGCGACAGTGCCTGAATAGCATCAAGGAGATTGCTCTTTCCGGCTGCATTCGGACCGAACAGCACGGTGAGCCGGGGAAAGTCTATCTCGACCTCTCCAAGCGATTTGAATTGCTTGACAGTTAGGTGCCTCAGCAAAAAATAGTCTCCTCATCGCGTGTGGCTAACAATGTACTGCTCTGTTCGGCACCTGTAGGGTAAAGAGCGCGCGGCGTCTTGGCAAGCCGCAAGGAATTAGGTGTCGCAAGAACTCATCTTCGATCAATGGCTACCTGATCTTTCCGAGCATCTGGTAGATCCATACCAGCGCCGAATTCATCATCTGCTCACCCGCCCCGACCGCCACCGGCGACACCGCGTTGTCCGCCCCGTAACCGCCTTCGGCCACCGCTTCGATCGTCGGGAAGTACTGATGGTAGCCGTTCGCGTAACCGAAGAAGAAGAGTTGCTTAACCCGCGCACGCTGCTTCAATCGAATCGAATGATTGCTGAAGAACTCGCCCGACACCCCTACCATCGCGATCTCACCGTTGAGCAACGCGACCGTCAGCCGCGGCCTGATGCCGTCAGCGTACTCATCGATGAAGTTCGGAATCAGCTCGGGGAAGAATGCTCTTTGATACCCCGTTCGCACGAACGGATTAGCCAGATCGGTCCGCGACGCAAACTTGAATCGCTCCTCGCGGACTTCAAGCGAGGGATTCGTTACGTCTTGCGCAACCAGCCCGGCCGCCAGCTTGACAACCTCGCGCCCGAGCGCCTGACCAAATGCAACGTGGCCTTTGTTCGGTCCTTCGTTGGCCGATTGATCGCCCGCCGACCCCTGCATGAAGATCACCGCCGCGCCGGTCTGCCTCCTGACATCTTCTTTCATTGCCCCGACGTAGTCCGCCGAGAATTTCAGCGTCAGCGCCGGGATCATCGTCGGGTGCGCGGTGAAGTTCACGAGAATGGCGATCGGCTTACCCGACTGATCATCGAAGCGCATCACCGCAAGCTCCTTATCGCTCGGCTTGGGTTCGAGCTTCGTGTGGCGGTTGCGATTGAATCCCTCAAGCTGCACCGACCCGGTCGCCATCTTCGCCGGCGCGAGCTTCGAGTTTGCTTCCAGTATCGCTTCGACTATTCGGTCTTCCATTACCTTGTAGTAGCGCAACGCCGCGTCGAATCTCCCCTTCCCCTTGCCCGGTTCATCCGTCAGCTCGAGCACCGGCGTGTGATGCGAGTGCGATCCGGCGACGATCGAGTGTTCGATCCCTGCTACGTCCTTGATGCGCTTACGGATCGTCTGAAGCGAGTGCTCGGCGGGCGAGCGCCCAAGATCGAGCCCGACAATCGCGAGCTTCCGGTCGCCCGCTTGAATTACGAGCGCCTCGGCATAGAGAGGATCAAGAATCCCGCTTGAGAGCATGTCGTGTCGCGCGCCGTAGCCCCACATCGGGACGGGCTCTTGAGGTGTGATGTCGCGGCGGGCGGTTCCGACCTTGAAGACGGCCTGCTTCGCCGAGGCAGTCTCTTGCGGCCGGGCACCGAACAAAGCGGTCGGGACAAGCAGCGCGATGGCGCAGGCGACGACTACGAGCCGCCGCCAGTCTCTTTTGTTTTCTGAAGTCATCGTCTCACCCTCTTCGATTTTCACTGGTCGCAGGACTTCTCCTCGCGACGAGGGCGATACACGTTAAGGATCCGACGCGCACGCAACCTCTCGTCAGGTCCCCGCCAGACTCGGGTGTAAGGTCCCATGTCGCGGCGCAAACAATGCAGTCTGCGCGTACTCTTTGTGCAAGTCTCTGGTTCGATCGCGAAACGCGCGCCCGACCTCCCACCGGCGGACTTGATCCACCCGAGCGGACGCCATATGCTTTCTCGGCCTTCACAGGCAGCGTCAACACTTCGAACTCGGAGATTCACGAAATAGGAGCGCCATTATATGAGTGCAACGATCAGTCTCAAAGGCAAAGTCGCAATCGTAACCGGCGGCGGGCGCGGGATCGGCAAGGCCATCGCCTATCGCCTCGCCGAAGCCGGCGCGAGCGTCGCCATCGCCAGCCGCAAGTTGGAAAACCTCGAAGCAACCGCGCAGGAGTTTCGCGCGCTTGCGGGCCGCGCCATTCCAATTCAGTGTCATGTGGGACGGCCCGATCAACTCGAAAGCCTCATCCGCGAAACCGAAACCGAACTCGGCCCGGTCGATATCCTCGTCAACAACAGTGCAACCAACATCAGCCAGGGGCCGGCGCTCGAGGTCTCCGACGAATCGCTTCTCAAGATGGTCGAGATCAACGTAATGTCGGCCTTCAGGCTCGTGCGGCTCACGGTCCCGACGATGATCGAGCGTGGGAGCGGCGGGTCGATCATCAACATCGTGTCGATTGCAGGCTTGAGGCCACAACCCGGCGGCTTGCTCTACAGCTTCACCAAAGCAGGTCTCATCATGATGACGCGCACGTGGGCGCTCGAATTCGGCCGCCACAACATCAGAGTTAACGCCATCGCGCCCGGTCTGATCCAGACCGACTTCAGCGAGTACTTCTGGAAGAACGACGAGTACCGCAAACGGCTCGAACAAACTCAACCCATAGGCCGCATCGGCCAGCCCGAAGAGATTGGCGGCATCGCTCTCTACCTCGCGTCGGACGAGGCCTCGTACGTCACCGGCCAAACCTTCGTCGTCGACGGCGGCGCAACGGCGAAGTAAGGGCGTTCTCGTTCCGACCTTGGCGCTCTTCGCATCTTGGCGGTTGAAATCATTCTTCCTCGCCGCTCGTATCCCGCGGTGATACACTTCGGCCACTACAACCTTGAAAGGAAACTCGCATGCACTTCGAATACTCGGACAAAGTAAAGGAGCTTCAAAAACGGCTCGTGGCATTCATGGATCAGTACGTCTACCCGAACGAGAAAGTCTTCTACCAACAGATCGAAGAAGGCGACCGCTGGCAGCCGACCGCCATCATCGAAGAGCTTAAACCGAAAGCCCGAGCCGCCGGGCTCTGGAATCTTTTCCTGCCCGAGAACCCGTATGGCGAGGGCTTATCGAACCTCGAGTATGCGCCGCTGTGCGAGATCATGGGCCGCTCGCCGATGGCCCCCGAGGTTTTCAACTGCTCCGCTCCCGACACCGGCAACATGGAAGTGCTCGCGCGCTACGGAACGGACGCACAGAAGGAGCGCTGGCTCAAACCGCTGCTTGCTGGCGAGATTCGCTCGTGCTTCGCGATGACCGAACCTGCGGTCGCATCATCGGACGCGACGAACATTCAGGCCAGCATCGTCCGCGACGGTGATGAGTACGTGCTGAACGGCTTGAAGTGGTGGAGTTCGGGTGCAGGCGATCCCCGTTGCAAGGTCGCGATCTTCATGGGCAAGACCGACCCGTCAGCGCCGGTGCACAGACAGCAATCGATGATCATCGTCCCGATGGACGCGCCGGGCGTGAAGATCAAGCGAATGCTGACGGTGTTCGGCTACGACCACGCGCCGCACGGCCACGGCGAAGTGCTGTTCGAGAACGTCCGGGTGTCGGCTTCAAACATTCTGCTTGGCGAGGGCCGCGGATTCGAGATCGCGCAAGGCCGTCTTGGGCCGGGACGAATTCATCACTGCATGCGGCTGGTGGGTCTAGCCGAGCGGGCGCTCGAGACTATGTGCAAGCGGGTGCGATCGCGAGTCGCATTCGGCAAACCGTTAGCGGCCCAGGGAACGATTCGCGCTGACATAGCCAACTCACGGATCGAGATCGAGCAATCGCGGCTGCTGACGTTGAAGGCCGCCTACATGATGGACACGGTAGGCAACAAAGCGGCGCGGGCGGAGATCGCGATGATCAAAGTGGTCGCGCCGAGCATGGCTTTGCGCGTGATCGACCGGGCGATTCAGGCTTGCGGGGGCGGGGGCGTGTGTCAGGACTTCGAGCTTGCCGCGGCGTGGGCGAATGCGAGGACGTTGCGGCTTGCGGACGGCCCTGATGAAGTTCACCGCGAAGCGATCGCGAAGGAGGAGTTGAAGAAGCATGAATGAGTGGTCAGTTGTCAGTGTGAGTAATGACCTACTGCACCCGGTGTGTATTCCTATGAGATGGTTCAGCTTCAAGGTTAAAGTAAATCTCATCGATGACACCACCGGCGAGTCCCTTGGTATCGCCGAGTTGCCACCTGCTGATCTTCCGGAATCCTTCGCATTAGACACAACCCTCCACCTCGGTGACGACGATTGGAGGGTTGTCGATGCGTCACCAAAGACCCGCGATGAGTACGCGGAATCCAAGGCTCTCACGTTGCGACTTCGCCGCATCGAAAGGTCGGACCCTAGGAACGTTCTTTACAGCCTGCCATCCATTTGCGACGCGATTCCCGCCCTGAATGACCAACCCCTTTCTGGAACTGAGTTGGTGCTCGCCGAAGATGACTGGCGGCAGTTTGAACTCGTGTCCGGTGCACTCGCGCGCGAAGTGGACGGGGAGATCGCCAAGATCCGCCTGATTCACGAGAACGCCGCCGCAGGAGTCGGCTGGAATGAGATTCACGTCCGAACGAAACCGGAAGCGCCGCTCGTCTGCAATCTCACGTTCGCCGACCTTGCACGTGCTCTCAACGTATCGGCTGAATTGAACGGCGTAACGTATCACGGCGCGTCATCGCGGATCGGCGATGGCTACTCACTCACAACGAAGGATGGATTGACCCTCTACGGTGTGGCTCCAAACGGCAACGTTAAGGTCATTGCGTTCGGCCACTACTCGCGTTTATCCCCCAATGCCGGATCGATTGATCGGCTGAAGTCGCTTGCCAAAGACTTGGACCTCGACTTGGTATACTGGTGTCGCTGCGCGAGGATTGCGCCAGATGATCCGTTGTTCGATTCCCTGTTGTCCGATCACGCGGCGTAACTTGATTAAACACCAATCCTCATGCCATCCCTTCCAATGATCACCTCGCCCGCGTAGCCCCGCTCCAACTCTCGTTTCAACTCCGCCTCGTCCACCTCGAAGTAAAAATGCGTGACCACAAGCCGGGCGACTTCAGCGCGAGCCGCCATCACCGCCACGTCCTTCACCGCCAAATGAGGCACTCCCTCGTGGCGCTCTCGGAACGAACACTCGGAGATCAACAAGTCGGCGCCCTTGAAGAACTCCGCCAATTCGTCGCTGTAGTCCGTGTCGCCCGTGTAACAGATCGACCGGCCGCGGCTCTCGATTCGAACGGCGAGACTCTCCTCGGTGTGAGGTGTCTTGGCGACGGTCAGCCGGCACGATTCCGTCAAATCAATCGTTCCTCCCGGAGCCAGGTGAGCGTCGTGGACGGGAAACTTCAATTCGAAGACGCCCGGCCCGAACGCCGTCTTCAATCCCTCCATCACCCGGCCCAGCCCCGCGGGTCCTATCAGCCACAGCGGCTCCGTTCTCGTCGTGCGCATGCCGTACTTGAACGCGAAAAAGAGCGACGCGAGCTCGCCAATGTGATCGACGTGGAAGTGGCTGACGAAAACGTGCGTCATCGTCTCCCACGCGAGATGGTAGCGCGCCAGCGCGTGGACCGTCCCTGCCCCGCAGTCGAGCATCATTTGCACGCCCGACGTCTCGACGAAGTAGCCGGCCGAGTTCCGTTCGCCATTGGGAACACATGTCCCGGATCCGAGTATCGTGAGCCTCACCGTCTTCCTCCCATCTTCGCCGTCCCGCCTACGGGTCGAGTCGATCTCCGGCAGCGGCGGTGAGAGCGATTCTAACACGACCCACTCGATGACTCGGCCACTTCAGGCGGCTCCAATCTTGGGCATTGAGGAGTGATAGATTTGAGTTTGCCGATGACGAGATGTTCAAACTCCAGTCCGCAATCTGAAGGTCAGGCGGATCGCCGGCAGGCGATGCCACGACCAGCCCCGCTTTCCTCGGTTCCGCGGTCGAGGTTTGTGCCCACTGAAGCTCTGTGGTATTTCATATCGGTACTCGAATCCACGTCGGCGGCCTCGGGGAAAGCATGGCGGCAACCACTACGGACTCGGCTCACACGCCCGCTCAATCAAAATCACCCCCGCGCGCCGTAGTCGTGATGGTTGTTCTGCTTTTCATCTTCTTTCTCGGCACGAGCGACAACTCGATGATCTCGCCGCTGTTGCCCCTCATCGCGGCGGAGGTCGGACTAGAAGTAGGCCGCGTTGGCAGTATGATTCTCCCGGCCTATGCGATAGCTGCTGCCGCGGCCTCGCTCGTCATCGGGCCGGTCTCAGACCGTCTCGGCCGCCGCAAGTTTCTGCTGTACGCGTCAGTCATCTTCGGATTGTCGCTGCTGGCGGCGATGTTGATCAAAGATGCGCGGGTGCTTATTGCGACAAGAGTGTTGACCGGACTCGCCGCGGGGACCTTCTCGACCTGCTCGATCGCATACGTCGCCGACTACTTCCCATATGAGAAACGCGGCGTCGCCATGAGCGTCGTTCAGGCGGGCTACTTTCTGGCGTTGGTAGTCGGCGTGCCGGTCGCGACGCATCTTGCCGCGTGGCGGAACAGCTATCGCCCAAGCTTCGCATTCTTTGCATCGCTTTCGGCGCTCGCGTTCGTGATCGTGCTGGCCTTGCTGCCCGACGACGGCCGCGAGGTAGCCGCGCGCAATGCGTCTGCGACCCCAACTCGCCGATTCAACAACATCCGGATGAGCTTCGAGGGACGCGAGCGCATCGCGGCAATCGCCGCGGCGTTCTGCGTGACAGGCGGCTTCGTTGGCTTCTTTTCTTATCTAGGGGCGTGGCTGAAGGACACGATCCATCTGAGCACAACGCAAATAGGTTATTTCTTTCCCGTAGTCGGCGTGGCGCTCGTGATCGGGGCGTTCGTCGCGGGGCCGGTATCGGACACGTTCGGCAAGCGGGGGCTCTCTATCATGAGCACGCTGGCGCTTGCGGCGATGCTTTTCGTGATACCCAGATTCGGGTGGGGACTGGCTTTGATCGCGAGCTTTCTGACGGCAAGCCTCGCATTCGCATTCCGGCAAGGGCCGCTGCAAGCGCTCGCGACCGAGTTGGTGCCGAGTAACGCAAGAGGGGCATTCGTGGCAGTACGCAACACCGCTTCACAGATCGGCTTCGCCGTATCGACGGGCGTGAGTGGCTACCTTTACGACCATGGCGGATATGAAGCCGTTGGGTTGTTCGGCGCGGCGCTGACTTTGGGCGCGGCGGTTTGCATCTTTCTGATCAGAGAGCCGGCGCAGAGGACAATCCGCGTCGACGTCGATCCCGGCCGCGACCGGTGAGTCGTTTGAAGGAACGAACTGGAATGAAACCAAATCCCCCAATGACCGAGACCAAACCCCGGCGCCGTCGCTGGTGGCGAATCCTTAAGCGCGTGTTGCTATCGCTCGTCGCGCTGATCTTGATACTGGTCTTCGGCGTCTTCCCTTACTGGGCGGCGGGCTTGATGACCGGCGCTCGGACGCGGCCGATGGATCGCAGGCTCACCGAGACGCCGGCCAATTTCGGCGCGGCTTACAAAGACGTCGAATTCGAGACATCAGACGGTGTGAAGCTCAGCGGCTGGCTGTTGCCGGGCACGGGCAAGCACGTGACGATCGTTTACTCGCACGGGTTGTTTCGCTCGCGGCGTGAGTTGTTGGCGCGGGCGGTCGACCTGTGGCGATTGGGTTACGGCGCGCTGCTCTACGATTCGCGCAATCACGGCGAGAGCGGCCAGGCGCGCGTCGGCCTGGGGTATTTCGAGAGGCTCGATGCTGAAGCCGCGGTCGGGTACCTTCGCGGCGTGACGACTGATCGTATCGCCTTGTTCGGCATCTCGATGGGCGCGGTGGCGGCGCTACTGGCGGCAGCGGAGACGCCCGAGGTCTCTGCCGTGATCTCCGACAGCGCGTTTCTTTCCTTCGATGACACGGTCAGTCACCACGTGAAGATGTTCCTTCACCTTCCCGCTTTCCCGATGGCGAACGAGTTGAAGTTCTTCATCGAGCGGCGCGGAGGATTTGACTCCGCGAAGCTGGACATGGTTGACGCGGTGAACCGAATCGGGGACCGCCCTATACTGTTCATCGCCGGCGCAAACGATAAGCGCATGCCGCCTGAGATAGCGCGTAGGTTGCGCGAAGCATCGAAGAACGCGATGAGCGATCTGTTAGTCGTCGAGGGCGCGGAAACAGCGACTCACGGCCACTCATATCAGGCCGATTCCAGGCTCTACGTTGACCGGGTCTCGCAATTCCTCGACAGCGCTCTCCAGGGTCGCGATGGACACAAGTGAGTTCTGATCTCCAATCATATTGAAGGCCCGAATCGGATGCGCGTATACTTCCTCACGATCGTCACTACAGGGCTTCTTACTTTAGAGAGGCGTCGCCCATCTGATTATTCGGTGCTGTCGCGATCGATGCGAGATGCTGAGAGCCAACAGTCGATTGCATGGTTTCCTTGGCGTCCCCGGCGTGGACTTTGTAGAGCACGCCGTCGGTGCGATTCAGCGGATCCTTCCGCACGTAAAGGTTTCGGCGTGGCAAGAGGGTCCTTGGGAAAAACCCAAGTCCGTTTGGACCTCGCCGAGGAGGACCGCTATTCAAATGACAATTGCGATCGGAGGGCAAGAAGCGCTGGAGAGCAGATCATTGACTGCGTCTATCGAACGTCGCAGTGTACAGGTAGCTCGCGCGCGTGCCCCGCGCGTTCTGGATAGGCGGGAACATGATATCTGTCGACGAATCGCGCTTCGAATCTCAGAGATAGTACAGCGCGCCCCATCCGGCCAAAGCTCCGCTTCAATTCACGCGATCCGTGACGCTTTCGATGAATACATCGTAGCCGGGCACATCGAAGACCATCATGAGCTTAAAATGCCAGTCAGTTCGGTCTTTGCCGCTCTACACACGCTATCGGAGCAGAGCTACGAGAACAAAGCGCTAACCTTCGGCTGCATACTCGACCGCGACCGGCAGGGGGGACAGGCCGATGCGCGATTCCCAGGAGACTTTCTAGGCTCGAAGAAGTACAAGGCGCTCTCTGATGGTTTCCGGACGGCCTATCACGTTTCCACGGGAGGGCAGGTTCTTAATTTCGTAGACCTTGAACGCTTCGAGAAAGATCCCCTCACTGAAAAGCACTATTATCCCGAATGGGCGGAGCCCATTGCCCGAGCGAGCCGTTCGGGGAGGTGTGGCATCGCACTAAGTCGCCAAGGCGACATATTGGTCTTCGACGACGGCACGCTCCGGTTTACGTATCGATACGGCCGCTGGCAGTATTGGAACCATGCACATCTGGTGAAGCTACTTCGGGACAGGGCGAAAGCACAAAGGGTCCCTCCCCCTATACTCGGCCGTGTTGTTGGCGCGATCTACCGAGCAGCACTGGACGTTTCTTTCCGACGCTGCGGGGGTCTGTTTGTGATTCTCCACAATCGGCGGAAGTTGCGTGAAGTTGTTCGAGCGGGCGACGCCATCAGTGACCGAAAGCGAAGCAAAACGGACTGCGAATTCGATGAAGTACTACGTAAGCACAAAAACATACAGTCATTGCCTCGCGTGGTGACTGTCGAACTGGCTTCACTAGACGGCGCGATGGTCCTGGAGAACTCCGGCCGGATACTGGCATATGGGGCCGTTCTGCAACCAAAGAAGGCTGGACGCTTACGAGGCACGGAAGGGAGCAGGACGAAAGCGGCCATCGGGGCATCCAACTACGGTATGGCGGTTAAGGTCAGTTCAGACGGCGAGATCGAGGTCTATCACAAGGGCACACAGTTCATTCGCATGTGACGGACTTGTTTCCGTTCGACGCATACACAAGATTATCGGGGAAACAATCACCGATACCAAAGAGAAGACAGCAATATCTGGGATCGTGGATTTGACGAGTCGCTCCGCTATGCAGCGCAACGATTCTAGGATCCAGTCATCGCCGCAAAATCATCTGGTTGGCTTTGACCCGGATTCTCCTCCTCGCGTCACGTGGATTCACACAACCATCGGAGCGCGCCACCACGGCTTCGTATGTCGCAGGCTTCGCGCAGTCGTCAGCGCGCGCCCGGTCACGCGCAACGTTCGGGTGCCGCCTGTGACGTGAACACTCATTCTGGTATGCTCTCTTTGCTGACGATAATCCGTATACCAGGAGCGAAGCCAATGCAGTGGCAGGAGATCCGAAATCACTACCCAGATCAATGGCTACTGGTGGAGGCGCTCGCGGCCCATACCGAAGCCGATAAGCGCATTCCTGACGAGTTGGCTGTCGTTAACGCTTTCCCCGATTCGACATCCGCTCTCCGGCGGTACTCTCAGCTCCACCACGAGGCCCCGCGACGAGAACTCTATGTCGTGCATACGCGCCGAACGAGCCTTGACATCACAGAACGGCGCTGGCTTGGGGTACGGGCCCAGCAATGAAGATTCAGATGCGGGATGGTCTTCCGTTCGTGAGCGTTACGTTGCGCCATGGGGAGCATGATCTCGAACTCCATGACGTCCTGCTCGATACCGGATCAGCCGGGACGGTGGTTTCGGTCGACAGCCTCTTGGCGATAGGTCTCGTCTATGACCCGGACGATCCCATCCATCGTATCCAAGGCGTTGGGGGTTCGGAGTTCGTGTTTCTCAAGCGAGTCGATCTTGTGGCAATTGGCGAGCTTCAAGTCACCGACTTCGCGGTCGAGGGTGGTGCGATGGATTATGGGTTCGAGATTAATGGCATTGTAGGTACCGACTTCCTCGTGGCGGTTGGGACCATAATCGATCTCCGCACGCTAGAGCTACGCTGAGGGCAGCAAGGCGCTTGGTCGCAGGCCGGACATGGCGACGCACGCGAGCGCGCGAAGTTGACGTTTTGTGAATCGCCCACATCATTCCTGACGTGTGCATATCGCGCCCGCCGCCTGATCGCTGTGGGTCGGCTTGCGATCCATCAGCCAGATCAGGGTTCGGAAAACGAGAGCGCTTCGTTGCGGCCGGTACGGATACCGCGGACAATCTCAGTCGTCGTTCAATCGTTATCGAGAGGCGGTTTCTTCGAATCTCCGAAGTATGTGGAACTCTTTGCCGACATCGTGTGAAAACATGCTAGGGAGGTCCCATCGTGAGAAACTCGAGAACCCGCTTCCTCGCCGTCGTTGCCGTCACGTTTCTTGCAGGAGCGACCTATAGCCAGCAGGTCGCCGATCCTAACTTCGACGCGAAAGTCGCCCATCCCGCTTATGCCAACAACAACCCGCGAGTGCTCGTCGACGAGGCGCACAACAACTTCCACACGGCGACCGGGCGTTACAAACCGTTCGCGGACCTCATCGCGAACGACGGCTACAGCGTCACACCCAACAAACAGAAGTTTCAGAAGAAGACCCTCGATGGTTATCAAATTCTCGTGATCGCCAATGCGCTGGGAGCCGAGCGGCAGAACACACCGGAGGCCGGCCGCCCTGCCTTCACCGAAGAAGAGTGTGATGCGGTGCGCGAGTGGGTACGCGAGGGCGGGTCGTTGCTGCTCATCGCGGACCACCCGCCCTTTGGCGCCGCCGCGGAGAATCTGGCGGCGCGCTTCGGGGTAGAGACGGGCAAGGGACACACGAGCGACCCGAACCACTACGACGAGGAGACCGGCAACATGAGTTTTCTCGTCTTCACGCCCGAGGCGAACCTGATTGCAACCCACCCGATAACCCGCGGGCGCAACGATGCCGAGCGGATCACTCGCATCGTCACGTTCACCGGCCAGTCGCTCAAAGGCCCGGCGGGGAGCACGGCTGTCCTGCGGCTGTCGGATACCGCTATTGATGTAACCCGCCAGCCTGGGGGTGAAGGAAGTACATCGACGGACCGCTTGCCGGGCGGAATCCAGCTTCCCCCTGGCGCGCGGGTCCGAATCTCACAGGGACCGAGGGCCGGTACTTCCGCGGCGGGCCGTGCCCAAGCGCTGGCGTTCGCTTTCGGGAAGGGGCGGGTCGTCGTACTTGGCGAAGCGGCAATGCTCTCCGCCCAGGTCGTGAGAGGCGCGGCGGCCCAGATACTCGGGCGAGACGAATTCCTGATGGGGATGAACCGCAAAGGGATTGATAATCGGCAACTCGCCCTCAACATCATGCACTGGCTATCACGTCTGTTGAACTGAGAGCGAACCCGGTATTGCGGCGCTGGATTGCGCGGCAGGCTGGAGTGCATTAGGATAGCTGGCGAATGGAAGACGACTTCGGCCATCGCGTGATCGACATCAAGCCGCCGCGCAAGCGAAGAATCTGGCTCTACGTCGCCGGCGCGGCCATTGTGATGCTCTTCCTGTTCGGCTCGCAATTCCTCAGCATCTACATCGAGTCGTTGTGGTTCTCGTCGCTCGGCTACTCCGATGTCTACTGGTACAAGTTCCGGCTCGGGGCTCTCCTCTTCTTCGTGTTTCTCGTCCTCACGTTCTTGATTGTGCGGCTGCCGCTCGCCTGGCTGGGCCGCCTGCTGCCGCAACTCAACGAGCGCCCGAAGATCAGTCTCGCCTCGGTAGAAGACGTTAGGGAAATCAACGTGCTGGCGTACGTCTACCGTCCCGGCGCGTGGGTCGTATCAGCCATCGTCGCGGTCATGTATGGCGTCACCATGAGCGGCGCGTGGTCGGATTTCGCGCTTTACCTGCACGCGCAGCCGGGCGGCACGAGCGATCCGATCTTCAATCGCGACGTGAGTTTCTACGTGCTCAAGCTGCCGGTGCTGACGGCGTTGTCGAGCTGGCTGCTGACGTTGGCGGTGATTCTGTTTGTCGCGATGTCGGCGTCCGCCGGCTACATCTGGTACCTCGAGAAGATGCAGGGTTACTTGTCGGCCAGCACACGCAGGCGAGTCGTCTCTGCGATCAGCAGCAGCGGGGCGTTTCTCGCTCTGACGGTTGCGATAGCCGCGCACTTGAGCCGGTACGATTTACTGACCGCGCGGCAGGCGATCTTCACCGGCGTGAGCTACAGCGATGCGAATGCGTGGCTGCCCGGCTTGAATGTACTGCTCGTGGTTCTTCTGATCGCGGCTCTCGCGCTAGCCTTGAACGCATTCGTCATGAGGCGCGGGCGGTTGATCATCTGGGTGTCGGGGCTAGTCGTATCGGTATGGCTCATAGCGCTCGTGCTCATCCCGCAAGCCGTCCACTACTTCTCGGTGAAGCCAAACGAGCTAGCCAAAGAAGCGCCATTCATCGAGCGCAACATAGAAATGACGAGGCGGGGCTTTGCGCTCGATCGGTTCGAAGAAAAGCAGTTTCAACCCGCGGCGACGCTTTCGATCGAACAGATCAGGGCCAACCAGGACACACTCGACAACGTCCGGCTCTGGGATCCGCCGGTGCTGCAATCGACTTACGGGCAAAACCAGGTAATACGGACCTACTACCGATTCAACACGCCCGACGTCGACCGGTATCTGATCAACGGGAAGCGGCGACAGGTGATGCTGGCAGCGCGTGAGTTGAACGTCGCGCAGTTGCCTGAGCAAAACTGGATCAACCAGCACCTCGTGTACACTCACGGTTACGGCGTCGCGATGAGTACGGTCAATGAATTCACCACCGAAGGACTTCCGCACCTCGTGCTGAAGAACATGCCGGTCGAGAGCGATGCTCCCGAGATCAAAGTCACCCGGCCGGAAATCTACTTCGGCGAAATGTCGGACACTCACGTTTACGTGCACACGAAACCGCAGGCAGCCACGCAGCCGGAGTTCAACTATCCCGCTCCTGACAACACGGCTTCCTACAGCGAGTATGAAGGCGCAGCGGGGATTGAAGTCGGAGGCGCGTTCCGTCAGATGGCGTTGTCGATGTACCTGGGCGACGGAACCAACTTGCTCTTCTCCGGCTACATCACCTCCGAGAGCCGCGTGTTGATTCGTCGAAACGTGCGCGAGCGAGCGGCTCTGATCGCGCCGTTTCTGATCTTCGAAGACGATCCATACATCGTGATCAGCCGCGAAGGCAGACTGCTCTGGGTCATCGACGCGTTCACCTACTCAGATCGGTATCCGTATTCAACCTCTGATGTAGTTGCTCACGAGAGCGCAAACTACCTGCGCAACTCGGTCAAGGTTGTGATCGACGCATACGAGGGTGAGACCAGGTTTTACGTCTTCGAGCCCGATGATCCGATCATCAGATCGTATCAAGAGATATTCCCGTCGCTGTTTCAGCCGGCAAGCGCGATGCCCGCCGACGTGAGGGAGCATATAAGATACCCCGAGATGCTCGCCGAAGCGCAGGCCCGGGCTTATACGTTGTACCACACGCAGAACGCCCAGACCTTCTACAATCGAGAGGACCTGTGGGCGATTGCCCGAGGCGAACAAACGGCCCAACAGACGAGCGCCGTCGGCCCAGGCGGGGTTGCTGTTCAAAACACCGAGCCGCCCCCGATGAAGCCGTACTACGTGGTCATGAAGCTGCCCACGCCTGGCGCTCAGTTGGAATTCGTCAGCGTTGTGCCATTCACTCCGGCGGGGCCCGGCCGCAATAACATGATCGGCTGGATGGCCGCGCGAAGCGATGCGGAGCACTATGGGCAGACTCTGGTATTCGCCTTTCCGAAGAATCTTACGGTGAGCGGGCCGGATCAAATCCGGGCACGGGTGAATCAGGACGCGCAGCTTTCGACGTTGATGACGCTATGGAACCAGAAGGGATCGGAGCTCGTGCGCGGGAACCTGCTCGTGATTCCGATAGCCGATTCACTGCTCTACGTCGAATCTTTCTACCTTCAAGCCGAAAGGGGCACGAGCAAGCTCCCTGAGCTGCGCCAGGTGGCGGTCGCGACACAGGACCGGCTCGCAACGGCTAAGTCGTTCGACGAAGCTTTGAAGGTGCTGTTCACCGAACTGGCTTCGCAAGCCCCGTCGCCGCCGGCGTCCGGTGAGCAGACGCCGGCCAAGTCACCGTCGCCCGCACAGCGAGCGACCCAACCTGCGGCGACCGATCTGGAGCGATTCGCGAAAGAGGCGCAGCGGCTCTTTTCGGACTACGAGCGATTGACGGCTGAGGGTAAACACCGCGAGGCCGGCGAGAAGCTGGACCAGATCAAACGGGTGATCGAGGAGATGAACCGCCGGCGGCGACAGGAGTGAATCAGGAATAAAGGACGAAGAGGAAACTGAAGTAGCCGTTCCTTTGGTCGCTTTCGTCCCTTTAACGCCTTCGTCCCTTTAACGCATTCGAGGAGGCTAGACGCATGACCGACCGATTCATCCCACCCCACGGCGGCTACGAAAACCTTCTGTCCTTTCAGAAGGCGAGAATTGTATACGACGGGACGGTCTGGTTTTGTAGCACTATCTGAATAAGCGCGACCGCACCTACGATCAGATGGTCCAGGCTGCTCGATCAGGCAAACAGAATATCCTTGAGGGTAGCCAGGCGTCTGGAACTTCCAAAGAAACCGAAATCAAGCTGACCAACGACACATAAGGGTGCTGACCAGTCCTACAACGCACTCGCGCGGCGACTATGACCCGAACACTGATACTTGGAGCGGGCGCGTTGACGCTTCGGTGACTGGCCGCTATAATTTGGGACTTTCATCAGCGGTTGAATTTTGGAGGGAGCTAACCGTGGCATACGCTATCATCGAGGCGGGCGGTAAACAGTTCAAGGTCGCCGAAGGCCAAGTCATCCAAGTACCCTTGATCGCCGCCGAGGTTGGATCGTCGGTCGAGTTTGATGTGTTACTCCACGGCGATGGCGATACGGCGGTCGTAGGTGCCGATCGGGCGGCGGGCGCTCGTGTCACCGCGAAAGTGATCGAACACGGACGCGATCCGAAGGTCATCGTGTTCAAAAAGAAACGCCGAAAAGGCTACAAGAAGATTCACGGCCACCGGCAAGACTTCACCGCCGTGTATATCGAATCGCTCGGCGAAGAAAAACAGATCTCGGCGGAGAAGACCGATTGAGCCGTGCGGTTGAACGGCCGGCGGCACAACTACGGCAAGAGGAGTTATGGCACACAAAAAAGGAGTAGGCAGCTCTCGCAACGGACGGGATTCGAATTCCCAGCGCCTGGGAGTCAAGCGGTTTGCCGGCGAGAGCGTCAACGGCGGTGCAATACTCGTCCGGCAGCGAGGCACTAAGTTCAAGCCCGGGGTCAACGTCGGTCGAGGCTCCGACGACACCCTGTTCGCCATGGTGTCGGGAGTCGTGAAGTACGAGGAAAAAGGACGCCGCGGCAAATTCATCAGCGTCTATCCCCAGTAACCACCCGCGTTGTAGCTTGCCGATTGTGGACAGTGGGAAAAGGCGCGAGCGTCTCGCCCCCACGTTCCAACGAAATGCAGTTCTTAGATCGGGCCAGAATAATTGTCAAAGGCGGAGACGGCGGCAATGGAGTGACCGCCTTTCGCCGCGAGAAGTTTGTGCCCCGCGGGGGACCCTCGGGGGGCGATGGAGGCCACGGCGGCTCCGTTTATCTGAAATCGACGACGCAGTTGAACACTCTATTGCAGTTCAGATTCAACCCGGAGTTTCGCGCCGGACGCGGTTCCCACGGCGAGGGCAGCAACCGTCACGGCCGCGATGGCGAAGACGTGACGGTGCTCGTGCCGGTGGGCACCGTAGTGAGCAACGCCGAGACAGGCGAAGTCATTCATGATTTCGCCGAGCCCGACCATGTGCTCCTAGTTGCGGCAGGCGGCCGCGGAGGCCGCGGCAATGCGCACTTCGCCACCTCGACCAATCGCGCGCCTCGCCGCCACGAAGAAGGCCGCCAAGGGATCGCGCGAACGCTCAGCCTCGAACTGAAACTCATCGCGGACGTGGGACTCGTGGGTTTCCCGAACGCCGGAAAATCGACGTTGATCTCCCGAATCTCCGCAGCGCGACCGAAGATCGGCGATTATCCGTTTACGACGGTCGAACCGCATCTTGGCGTCGTGACCTACGGTGACGGCAATACATTCGTTGTCGCGGACATACCCGGCTTGATCGAGGGAGCGCACGAGGGGACGGGGCTGGGCCTTGAGTTTCTTCGCCACGTTGAGCGCACGAAACTGATTGTTCACCTCGTCGATGTTTCATCCACGGGCCGTGACCCGGTCGAAGATTTCGAGACAATCTCGCGGGAACTCCAGCTTTACGACCCGATGTTGATTGAGAAGCCGCAGTTCGTGGCAGCTTCAAAGATGGATGCGGTCGACGATCCGGCGAGAGTGGAGCGGCTTCGCGAGCATTGCCGTCAGCAAGGACTCGAGTTCATTGCAATCTCTTCGGTGGCGGGCCTCGGATTGGACGACCTCGTCAACCGGCTTGGCGCGAGGCTCGGCGAAATCGAGAGCGCCCGTTTGACGGCGGCAGTCACATGACCGAACATCGGTGAGCGACGTGAATGAGAGGCGTGTAGCAGCGTACGGGGGGACGTTTGATCCGGTGCACAACGGCCACATCGAAGTGGCTCGCGCAGTCGCAGTGAACTTCGACGTCGAGCAGTTGCTGTTGATCCCGGCGTACCGGCCGCCGCACAAGGATCCCGGAGCGATCTCGGATTCGTACCACCGATACGCGATGGCGGTGCTGGCCACGCTTGAAGAGGAGCGCCTCAGCGTCTCGACGGTCGAGATGGACTCGCCAGAGCTGCCGTATAGCGTTCAGACCGTGCGGCGGTTGAGGGAGATGTACGACAGCGACGTGCGCCTGTTCTTTGTAGTCGGAGCGGACGCGTTCGAAGAGATCGGAACGTGGCGTGAACCCGCGAATTTGCTCGCGAGCACCAACATCATCGTCGCATCGCGTCCGGGCTACGACGTTCCGGTGTCGCATCTGCCGGCTCAGTTTCGATCCGCCATCGTCGATCTTCGCGGGAGTGAACGGAGCGTTACGGCAGCCCTCGACGAGAACCGGCAGCGCTCGGCAGTCTATCTATCGGATTATGTCCGCAGCGACGTTTCGTCGACCGACATCAGGGTGCGAGTTCGCCGCGGTGACAGCATAGATGAACTGGTCCCGCGGCAGGTCGCGCGGTATATCGCGAAGTACGAACTCTACAGGCGGTGAGTTAATGGCTGGCAGCCCAAACAAAGACACCCAAGCTGGAACGCTTCAGGCTGAGGACGCCTTGGCGATCATCGTCAGCGCCGCTGAGGACAAGAAGGCGACCGATATCGTGGTTCTCGATCTGCGCAAGGTCGCGTCATTTACCGAGTATTTCATCATATGCACGGGCGCCAACCAGCGGCAGGTACAGGCGATTGCTGATTCTGTCGAAGACCAGTTGCGCCGCTCGGGCAAGAGGCCGATGCACATTGAAGGCTATAGCAGTGCCGAATGGATTCTGCTAGACTACGGCGATTTTATCGTCCATATCCTAAGCAATACATCGCGGCGTTTCTACGATTTGGAACGACTGTGGCGCGACGCAGATCGGGTGACGATTAAGCAGGATTCGTGAAGTGTGACTCATACGCGTGGACGTGAACGGTAATGGAGCTGGTGACTAATTCGTCGGCGATGCAGCGCGTGGCCGAGATGATTGAAAAGGTCGCGGCCACCGACGCTAACGTGTTGGTGCTCGGCGAGTCGGGAACCGGGAAGGACGCGGTCGCTCAGAGGATCCACGAGCTCAGCCAGCGTCGGGACCGGGCTCTGGTCAAGATCGACTGCGCCGGTCTGCCCGAAGACCTGCTCGAATCCGAGTTGTTCGGTTACGAGAAGGGGGCCTTCACCGGCGCGACCGAATCGAAGGCCGGGCGGTTTGAAGCAGCCAATCGCGGCACCCTGGTGCTGGACGAAATCGCCAGCCTCATCTCGTCATCGCAAGCGAAGCTTCTGCGCGTGATCGAGGAGCGCAGCTTCGAGCGGCTTGGCGGCAAGCAACCTCTCAACATCGACGTTCGAATCATCGCACTGGCCAACGTCGATATCCGAGAGGCGGTGCGCTCGCGCGCCTTTCGCGATGACCTCTACTACCGGCTGGCGGTGGTGACTCTGGAGCTGCCGAGGTTGCGAGACCGGCCGGAGGACGTTCCCGGACTCGCGGCCATATTCGTCCGGCGCTTCGCCGCACGCAGCGCACGGGCGAACCTCCAGCTTTCCGACGAGGCGATGGGACTGCTGAGAGATTACGATTTCCCGGGCAATGTGCGTGAGCTCAGAAACATCATAGAGCGTGCCGTGGTGGCGACGACCGGCGACGTGATTAACGCGGCAGACCTGCCGGAGTACCTGCGCTCGGCAACGAGACTGATGCAATCTCGCGGGCGCAAGCCTTCGCTGGCCGAGCTTGAATCGGTTTACATCCGAGAGGTGCTCGAATACACGCGGGGCAATAAGACGCGCGCAGCCGCGATTCTCGGAATCAGCCGCAAGAACCTCTACGAGAAAATGCGGCGCTACAGCATCGGCGACGTGATGGCGTCGAAGGCTTCATCTGCGGGCGAGGCGCCCGCGATGTGATCACCGATCGAAACCCGGCGGCCAGGGATGAAACTGCGATTCTTGTGGATCGGCAAGACCAGGAGCGGTCCTGTCAGGGAGTTGGTCGATGATTATGTCGAGCGTATTCGAAAGTACGCCGGCGCCGAGGTGATAGAGCTTCGGGACCGCGGGGCGGGACCTGACAAGGAGGGCGAGGACCTCATCTCCCGGATAAGGACCGCCTCGCTGGTAATCGCGCTGGACGAGCGCGGCGTTCAACTCGACTCCATGCAACTGGCAGAGATGATCCGGAAGCACCAGATGGAGGGCACGAAGGAGATGGCGTTCATCATTGGCAGCCATCATGGGCTGCCGCGAGCGGTTAAAGAGCGGGCGGATACTGTGCTGAGCATGTCGCGCATGACGCTGCCCCATGAGTTTGCGAGGGCGATCCTTCTCGAGCAGGTCTACCGCGCAATTACGATCATTCACGACCTGCCCTATCAGAAGTGAGGCGCCCGAATTTCAATAAGGCGGTTTGTCATAGCGCCCCGACATGAGGATAATGATCAATTCGATTGTTGTTGATCCAGGAGCACTCAATGGATAAGAAGAAACTCAGGCAGTACGAGACGAGGTTAACCGAGTACCGAGACACCCTCTCAGGGATGGTCGAGCGGACCGAAGATTACGGCCGCGAAGCAGACCGCGACGTGAGCCAGGATCCGGCCGATAAAGCGTCGAACTCATACACCAAGGAACTGCTCTTCTCGCAAAGCACTAACGAGCGCAACACGCTGAGGCTGATTGAGGAGGCGCTGGATAGAATCGCCGAGAAGTCATTCGGCGAGTGCATCAACTGCGGGGCCGAGATTCAGCCAAAGCGGCTCGAAGCGATTCCGTGGACCCCCCATTGCATCAAGTGTCAGGAACTTTTGGAACAGGGTTTACTTGCCGAGAAAGAAGCTTAGGATTTGGTTCTCGCGGCCTACGCAGGCCTTGAAGCCCTTCATTCTAAAGCCAACGGATTGAACCCCTCTGCGGAGACCCCGTTTGTTCGCAGGTTCATTGAAAAAACTGCGCGACTCGCTGGTCGCTCTTGCCTACCCTCAGGCGTGCCGCGTCTGTGGCGAGCCCGTCGAAGTATGGAGCGACGGCGTCGTCTGTGGACGATGTTGGACTGACCCAGCCGTCACGAGGTTGCTGCTGGGAGTACGAATATGCCAATTGTGTGGCGCGCCCCTCGATTCAGCGATACGGTCGATCCGATGGTCGAGCGGTCCAGCCTCGGATGACGCACCGCGAAATCCGGAACGTCCCGCCGCCTGTGCCGTATGCGCAAAAGTCGGTTCGCGCCCGTTGAGGCACGCCCGCTCGTGCGGAATATACTCGGGCGCGTTGGAGGCCAGCGTTCTGTTCCTGAAGTCCAACCCGCACTTGTGCGGGCGACTGCGCGAGATTCTGTCGGCAACGTTCGACGAACACCGCGACGCGCTTGCCGGATCCGTAGTCATACCGGTTCCGCTGCACAGATCTCGCGAGCGGGAACGCGGATTCAATCAGGCATTGATAATCGCCAGGGCGCTCTGCCGCCGGCACGATCTCCCTCTGGACGCTCGCGCGCTCGCGCGCGTAAAACCAACCGCCAGACACCGCGCGGGTATGGACTTCGTTGACCGCGCCAAATCGGTCGAGAACGCCTTCGAGGCGATTCATCCTGCGCGAGTAGATGGCAAGAAGATTCTGCTCGTCGACGACGTGTACACAACGGGCAGCACGATCTCGGCGGCTGCGACTGCGTTGCTACGAGCGGGCGCCGAGACGGTCAACGCCCTGACGCTCGCGCGAGTCGCTTCCGCCTGACAATCCCGACGCGATAACCCTACAGACATGCTTGGCGCCGGCCTTCCCCAAGCGGGTCCGGTCGGCCTCCAAATTCCGCTAATGGGGCTTGTAATTCTCAGCCAGAAGTTGTAGATTGCGGCCATCCCAGAAACTAGTAGCCTAATGGTTTAGGTGGCACAGTATTTCAGGCGCAGAGTGTAGCTGGTTTTTCAAACGACTCTGCTTACGCTCACTTCGATCACGGAAGAACCTGCATTGGCAGGACTGGAGGAGAACAATATGAAAACCAGGTTTTTCGGGCGCCTAGGGCTCCTGCTGGTGGTTATCTCGCTGGTGTCGTCGTCGGTACCGGCGCAAACCACTACGACGGGCCGGTTGACCGGCACCGTAACGGATGCTCAGGGCGCGTTAGTCGCCAAGGCTCGGATCACGGTCAAGGACGTGCAGACCAACGCTGAGTTCAAGGTGACCGCCAATGACGAAGGAGGGTGGACGATTCCGTCGATCAACAACGGAGTCTACACCGTTACCATCACCGCACCGGGCTTCAAGTCCACCGTCGTCCAAAACGTAAAAGTCGATACTGGCGTGACGGCGACGGTCAACGCGACGCTCGAGGTCGGAGGCACTACCGAGCAAGTCGTTGTGACTAGCGGCGGCAGCGTCATCCAGAGCGAGAGCGCGAACATCTCATCGACGATCGTCGGACGCCAGATCGGCGAGTTGCCGTGGGCGACCCGCGACGCGATGCAATTGGTCTTGACGCTCCCCGGAGTTCAAACGCCGGGGACGCCCCGCACGTCGTCGGTCAATGGGCTTCCGAAATCCTCGCTCAACATCACGCTCGACGGCGCCAACATTCAAGACAACCTGTTGAAGTCCAGCGACGGGTTCTTCACCAGCACTCAGGCGAAGTCGGACGCGGTCGAAGAAGTGACCGTATCGACTGCAACGCCCGGGGCCGAGAGTTCGGGCGAGGGCGCCGTGCAGATCAAGTTCGTGACCAAGTCCGGTTCGAACGAATATCACGGCGGGATCTTCTGGCAGCACCGCAACACCTCCCTCAACTCGAATTACTTCTTCAACAACATCGACGGTCTGCCTCGTGACTTCATGATCTTGAACCAGGCCGGGGGTCGCATCGGCGGGCCGATAACCATTCCGAAGCTCTTCAACGGAAAGGACAAGGCGTTCTTCTTTGTCAACTACGAAGAATTCCGCCTGCCGCAGGTGTATCCGTCGCCAACGCGGACTGTGATGACTGACAGCGCGATGGCCGGCAATTACATGTACAAGGACACCGCGGGCAACGTTAGAACCGTCAACCTGTATGCGATCGCCGCGACAGGCGCGGGAGGAAGGACCTACCCTAACACACCGGACCCGACCGTCCTCAGGGCCCTTGGGTTGATCAAAGAAGCCTCGCTGCGTGGCGTGCTGAAAGAGCGGATCAGCACCAACAGCGACTACAACCGGTTCAATCTCAACTTCCAGGACCCTGGAAAGAACATTCGCCGGTTCCCGACTTCGCGGTTCGACTTCAACGTCACCAAGGACCACCACGTCGAGTTTGTGCACAACTACCAACACTACTTCTCGGATCCGGACGGCGTTAATACTCAGCTAAACGTCTTTCCGGGCGCGGGAATTGTGGTCGGCAGCCCCGGCATCACCGGCAGCATCTATCGGAACAACTTCACGTTCGCCCTAGCCGAGCGCTGGACGGTCACTAACTCGATAGTGAACGAAGTCCGGCTGACATCTTCCGGGAACGGCACAGTTGTGTTCACACGCGAATTCGCACCCGGACTGTTCCACCTCTACAACGGGTTTGCTATAAGCAATCCGTTCAGCACCGGGTACTTCTCGCGAAGCACGCAGTCGCGGCGCAACACTCCGGTCAAGAGCATCAACGACAACGTGAACTGGGTGAAGGGATCCCACGTCATGAACTTCGGCGCGGCTTTCACCAGAGTCAGTTCGTTCACACAGTCGGTGGGCAGGCAGTCCGTGCCGGGGGTGAACTTCGGCATCGCTTCTGGCGATCCAATCAACACCGGCGCGACCAACATATTCACGACCGCAAACTTCCCCGGCAGTACGGCTGCCCAACGCGGTGAAGCCGCGAATCTGTACGCCGCGTTGACGGGCCGCATCAGCAGCACCAACACCTTCGTGGTGCTGGACGAGAACACCCGTAAGTTCGAGTTTGTCCCGTTCACCGAGCATAATCATCAGGACGAGTGGGGCATCTACGGACAGGATTCGTGGAAGATCAAGCCGAACTTCACTCTGAACTACGGCCTGCGATGGGAGTTCCAACCCTCGCCGGTCAATGACAACCTGATCTACACGCGGACCGGGTTTGAGGGTATTTATGGCGTCTCTGGCCCGGGCAATCTCTTCAAGCCCGGCGTCTTCAGAGGTGCGCCCACACAGTACCGGCTGCTTGAGCCCGGGGAGAAGGCATTCAGGAACCGCCTGAAGGACTTCACTCCGAGTCTGGGCTTCGCGTGGTCGCCAAACATCAGCAAGGGAATCCTCGGCAAGCTGCTGGGCGACTCTGGACAGACCGTGCTGCGGGGCGGCTATTCGATCGCCTACACGAGAGAGGGCTTCAACGCTTTTCTTTCGATCTTTGGGGCTAATGCCGGTCCGACCGTGACGCTCAGCACCGACCCGTCCACCAACCCGGCGGAGTTCGGCCCGCCAGGAAGCAGGCTGTTCCGGGATGGAACGTATCCATTCCGGCCCATCCCACAGCCGACGTTCCCGTTCACCGCGAGGCAGGGTGATTCCCTGAACGACTTCAACCCGAACATCAAGGCCGGCTACGTCCAATCGTACTCTTTCGGCATCCAGCGCGAGATTACCAAGGACACTGCCCTCGAAATCCGTTACGTCGGCAATCACGCAACCCATCTGTGGCGCCAGTACGAACTCAGCGACGTGAATATCTTCGAGAATGGATTCCTCAATGAGTTCATCGCCGCCAGAAACAACCTGGCAATAAGCCGTGCTGCTGGGAGAGGAAACAACTACGGCAACCTAGGCTTGCCGGGTCAGGTGGCCGTTCCGATCATCCAGACGGCGATCGGATCCACGACCGACTTGACCACGCTCACATCTCTGGATCGTGGGGAAGCAGGGCGAGTTGCCGCCGCCATCGCGGGCAACCTTACAAGGATGAACCGGCTGATCACGGCCGGCCTGGTTCCCTCGATCACGGTGCCCGATCCGAACAACCCCGGAGCCACGATAACCCTGTCGAACTTCTTCGTCGTCAACCCGAGGTCTCCCGGCAACTCGTTCCTGATGGACAACGGCGCCGGCAGCACGTACAACTCGCTGCAGGTCGAGTTGAGGAGAAGAATGTCGAAGGGCCTGCTCGTTCAGGCCAGCTACGTATTCTCGAAGTCGCTGACGAACGCGTTCGCGAACTCGAGCGTCGCTTTCAGCCAGCCGACCTCGCTGCGCGATCTCGAATACGACAAGGGGCCGGCGCCTCGCGACATCCGGCACGGCATCAAGGTTGACTGGATTCACGAGCTGCCGATCGGCGCGGGACACCGCTTCTTCGACTCGAAGAACCGCGTCATCGGCAAGCTGCTCGAAGGATGGCAATGGGGCGGCGTCGCCCGCATTCAATCGGGTACTCCCTTCCTGCTGACCAGCGGGCGCTTGACCTACAACAACCGGGAGTCCGGCGTCGAACTGCACAACCTGACGCTCAAACAGCTTCAGGGCATGGTCAAGATTCACAAAGAGACCGTGTGCAATCCGACAACCGGCGTGTGCCAGGGTGTCGTCTACTGGCTGCCGATCCAGTTGATCAACAACTCTCAGGCGGCCTTCGAAGTGGCAGGCAAGGGTCCGCTGAACCCGAACCAGCCCTACATCGGCCCGCCGACCACTCCAGGCAAGCTCGGCTCGCGCATCTTCCTCTATGGCCCGTGGCAGACGAGGTGGGATTTGAACTTCATGAAGCGAACGAGGATCTCGGAGAGCACCAACTTCGAGTTCCGAGTTCAACTCCTGAACGCGTTCAACAGGCCGAACTTCACGATCCAGGATCCCGGCGACAATACGTTCGCGATCGGTCCTAGCTCGACGGCATTCGGCCAGACTCGCAGCGCCTACCGAGACTTCACGGTTTCGGGCACGAACGATCCGGGCGGGAGGCTCGTCGAGTTCCAAATCCGGCTCAACTTCTAACGCTCCGGCCCATGGCCGTAAACCGAATCGCCCTGGCTGCTCAGGCAGCCGGGGCGATTCTTTCTTCCCGGCAGTTTGGAACCGTCCATATACTGATGTGGCGCACTCATCCCGCGCCGTAATCGTCGGTCGAGACGAAAGAGGAATTGACGCCGACGAGGTCTTCCTCCACAATCCCTCATCTCGATTCGCGCAGATGATCGCTGGAAGAGGAGCTGAGCATGAGAGTCAAGGATAAGGTCGTTGTGGTAACCGGAGGGGCGAACGGTATCGGCCGCGCCTTGTGCCGCCGGTTCGCGAAGGAAGGCGCGCGCGGTGTTGTCATCGCCGATTCAGACATTGTCGGAGCAAAGCGGCTCGCCCATGAGATCAACGCGGTCGCCGTCTCCACGGATGTCGCCGTCGAACGCGACGTCAAGAAGCTGGTGCAACAGGCGGTCCAGACCTTTGGCGCCGTTGATCTCTTCTGTTCCAACGCGGGTATCGGAACTCCTGGCGGCGAGGACGAGCCTAACGACGTATGGGAACGAATCTGGAACGTGAACGTGATGGCTCACGTATACGCCGCGCGAGCTGTGCTTCCCGGAATGCTCGCGCGAGGCAGCGGCTACCTGCTGAACACGGCTTCGGCGGCGGGGTTGCTGACCCAAATCGGGTCGGCCCCCTATTCAGTGACCAAGCATGCGGCCGTTGCATTCGCAGAGTGGCTCGCCATCACCCACGGCGACGCGGGGATCAAGGTATCGTGCTTATGCCCTCAAGGCGTGAAAACGGACCTGCTGGCGCGCTCTCAAGGCGGGCCGGGCGACTTCTTGCGCGCGGGCGCACTCGATCCCGACGAGGTCGCCGAGGCGGTGATCCGCGGACTGGATGAAGAACGCTTCTTGATCCTGCCCCACCCCGAAGTTGCTGAGTACTTCCTCAGAAAAGCGACCGATTACGATCGCTGGCTGCGAGGTATGCGCCGGCTTCAGGAGAGTCTTCGGGACACAAAACCGCCGCAGTCCAGCTAATCAACTTCCGGCTCGCTTATGAATCCGACACCTTCACAAGCTGCTTACCCACATTCTCGCCGCGCAACATCCCGATGAAGGCGCGCGGCGCATTCTCCAAACCCTCGACGATATTCTCTGCGTATTTCAGCTTGCCTTCTTTGATCCACTGGGCCATCTGCCTCAGGCCCTCGTTGTAGCGGTCGGCGAACTGAAAGACCAGGAAGCCTTCCATCTTCGCCTGCCGGACCAGGATCATGCTCAGCAATCGCGGGCCCATCTCGGGCTTCTCCAGATTGTACTGAGATATCTGCCCGCAGATTGAGATTCTCGCTTTGACGTTGATCAATCTCAGCACCGCGTCGGTGATCTCTCCGCCCACGTTGTCAAAGTAGACGTCGATCCCATCCGGGCACAGCTCCCTGAGCTTTTCGTAGTAATCGCCCGTCGTCTTGTAGTTGAAGGCCGCATCGAAGCCAAGCTCGCCGAGCAGGTAGTCGATCTTCCGGTCCTCGCCGGCGATTCCCACAACGCGGCAGCCCTTGATCTTCGCGATCTGTCCGACCAGCGACCCTACCGCGCCGGCTGCGCCCGAGACGACGACCGTCTCGCCTTCCTTGGGATTGCAGACGTCCAGTAGTCCAAAATAAGCAGTCAGCCCCGGCATCCCGAGAACTCCGAGCGCCGTTGAAATCGGCGCGAGAGTCGGATCGATCTTGCGCAGGTCTCGACCTTTCGCGACGGCGTAGTCCTGCCAGCCCAGGAAGCCCTCGACGATGTCGCCTTCCTGGAACGCAGCGTCGTTAGAGCTAACAACCCGGCCAACCGAGCCGCCCACCATCACGTCTCCCAAGTTGACCGGCGCCGCGTAGGACGCGACGCCGCTGATCCTCCCTCGCATGTAAGGATCAACTGACATGTAGATGATTCGCACCAGAACTTCGCCCTCGCCGGCCACTGGAATCTGAGACTCGACGAGCCTGAAATCGGACTCCTTCGGATAACCGACGGGCCGCGCCGCCAGTGTGATTTGCCTGTTCACCATTCCCTCGCACCCTTTCGCTCAGAATCTCAAAGTGAAAGCGCTGATCGCGAACTCGCCACTCAGCGGTCTCTCAACTTCCTTTTTGCGCGCCGCTCGGCTGCAATCCTCTCGAACAGGTCGGCGGCTTCCTTGCGCAAACCTGACCCAATCTTGATCTCGTTCCCGAATTCGATGTGTTCGTCGCTCGCGGCCTTATACGCATTCGAGCATGGGGTGCGCGAAGAAGCCGAACAGCCCCAGCCGTTAGTTGATCGTGACCAGAACGACGCCTTGGCGCGCGAAAGCCTCACCGTCATAGGACCGGCTTGCACCCGATCCCATCGTGTACCCGCCGCCGTGAATCCACACCACAACCGGAAGCCCGCTGGCCCTTCTTTTGGCGGGCGCCCACAAGATTCGCGGCGGCATTAAGGTCAGTGCTCGCCGCGGCTGACGCGACCAGTGAACAAACAATGAGCGCGAATACCAGATTCTTGGACACGGCGTTCCTCCTGAATCCGTCGATGCTCGCGGGCGTTTTCTCAGTCTGAGCCGCAGAGTCGGGCGACAATCTCATCCAACGCGGCTTCGGCCCTTGCCTCGATCTCTTCGCGCGTCTGATCTTGAATCGGATGCGCGACGTAGATGGCGTCAAAGTCGGGCCGCCCGAGGGCGCTCGCTTGGGCGCGCGCTGCCGTCGCGAATTCGCTCGTCGCGACCGGCGCCGCCGGTATGCCGAGGTTTTCAAGCTTCGTTGCGTCGTGCAAACTGCACGTCGTGCACGACCCTCAATCGGCGAGTGCTTCGACGACGGCTTCGGCCCCGGCGCTGACGATCCCGCTTATCATCTCGTCGGGAGCAGGCTTGGTGAACGTCGGCTTGGTTTGGCGGATGACCCGCTTGACGCCGTGACGTTCTTTCAGCAGGAGTTCGAGTCGGTCGAGAAAGACGGCCCCGCCCGGCTTGCTGATGTCGAGCAACGCTATTGTCTTCCCCGCCAGACTATCAAGTTTCGCCGCAGCCACGTGTCGAGCGCGCACTGTTTCATCCATCGGGTTGACGAGAATGGTTGACATAACAACACTCCAGGGGATTTTAGATTTTGGATTTTAGATTTTGGATTCCGGGATTGAGAAGCTCACGGGTTTTCTTTGTCCCGGCCGTCCAATCCACGATCCAAGGTCCAAAACCCAATACCGAATCCAAAATCTAAAATCCAAAATCCAAAATCGGATAGGTCACCATCTGGCTGCCGCGCGGACCCGAAGCCCAGCTCCCGATCACTGCCGAGAACTTCCCCGCCGTGCCGCCGGCAACGACCATCTTGATAGCTGACGGATCCTGGAACTTCAAATAACACTCCTCGCCGTCGATTACCGCTTGCCTGTAGAGCTTCACGTACTGCGTTCCCTCGCCCGCGTCGCCCGCGTACTCGCGCACCGGAATCCCCGTGTTGTGAAAGAGCCAGTCTCTCACGCTTTGTTTGTTGAATCCACCTCGATCCAGGGTCTTCACGTGCTCGGGGCAGAGGACAACGATCGCCTCGACGCCAATGCACATTCGATACGACCACACTGTTGAGACACAGCGGCTAATGGCCTTCAGCACGCCGATCCCCGTTCGGGCATTGTGTTCGCTCACTCCGCGCGGAGGCTCGGCGGCAAACACCGTCAGCGTGCTCTGGGCGGGCGTGAACCCCAACTCGACGTGAAGCGGTTCCCACGGATTCTCTTCCTCGTTCTCAGCGATGCAATAGGAGAACTTGCCCGGATTGCCGAGCGTCGACATGTCGATCTCGCCGGGCCTTGCACCGCCCAGGTTCGTGAGGATCAACTGCAAGGCGCGGCCCAGCGTCGAGTTCGCGCGCGCGACATTGCTGAACACGTTGCCGCCCGACGCGAATCCCAATTCATGCCGGATGGGACCGTTGATTATGATCATTGGGGCTGCAAAGTGAGTCGTCGCCTGAATCCCGTGAATGTTGAACCGCTCATCGCAGACGGCCCTCACAAGCGGTATCAGAACGCGCATCATCTCAGGAAGGCAGCCTGCCATCACCGCGTTCGCCGCTATCTTTTCGACCGTCGCCTTTCCGTAGTTGGGCGGGACCGATCCGACTACTTCGTCGGCAGCCAGCGGTGCGGCGGCGAGCATCCGGGCGACTCGCTCAATCGTGGGCGGAACAACCGGTAGCGCATCGGCGAATCCCGATTCGAGGCAATACTCGTACGGGTCGACTCCCTCGTCGAGGGCGACCCGCGATGCCCTCGGGCCTCGCGTTGAGTACAGGTCGAGCGCCGGTGCGCTTTCGGGGTCGCTCTCTGACTCCAAATGCCGCGACGCGCAGCCTGGTTTGGTCTGCGGCGCCCCGTCGTACGCGCGGGCGATTTCAATCGGCTCGACGCCCGCAGCGCGGCTCAGTCTCGCCGCCATCGCATTCAAGGCCGCTTTATCGAAGCCGATGTCGGCCAGGTCGATTCTGCCCTCCCGGTCCAGGAGAACGAATCCCGGAACCGCGACCGGGTCATAGAGTCTCGAGACGGCGAGATCTAGATCCAGCAGAATCGGAAACTCAAGCGACATCTGGGCGACCAACTCGCGCGTGGCGGCTTCAGCGTCCTGTGAAATGCCAACTACGCGAGCCGGATGCCCACCGAGATGCGATGACAGCTTTTGAAGATAAGGCAGCGCCAGCCGGCAAGTAGGACAGTCGGTCTCGAGAAAGACGAGCAGCAGCGGCATTCCGGCTGCGGCCAGTTGCCATGGACTGCCGTCGAGCGCGGGGAGCGAAAAATATGGGGCCTGCCTGCCGATCTCGAGCATTGCAGTGGTAGTACCCATTGATCCATTCGCCCAATGAATCAATGGGTCGGTTAAACGTCAGAGATTACTTCTTGGTGAAGTAATAGCTGGATTCTTGAGTGCCGCGCGGGCTCTCTGATTTCCGGTGGACCTTCAAGACTTTGCCTTCTTCGGCGAGTTCCCAGTGCTCGCTGCGAGTGGTCGTGAACTCGTTGCCTTGCATCGTGCGGTGCTCGACGGCGCTCAACTCAAGGATCTTGCCGTCGTCCATCCATTTGGCCTTCAGCGTTGCCTTACCGGGCATCTGGCCTCCGAGCTCAGCGGTCGTCTCGCTGCCGTCCAGATTATAAGTGAGGGTCTGGGAGGGCCGTTCGGCGCCCCCGGCGACTGCCTTGCTTTCCACGCTGATGGTCTTGTCCGTCTGAGTGACAACCCAGGTGAGGCTTTCGACATTCTCCAACTGTCGCGGCAGTCCCTGGCTCTTTGATTTGTCCAACAACCACGAGCCGGAAAAATTAGCGGCAGCGCCGCCCCACGCGGCCGCGGCCAACAGCGAAACCAAGCCGAGCGCAATCAACGTCCTCTTCATCGAGATGTCTCCTTTGAGTTGTAAGTGGCAGATGAAATCAACGGAACTCGACTACGGGCAAGCCGCAGCGGAACCGCTTCCCGCTAGAACGCCGCGAGCCACGATCCGGTTACAGCCAAATGTCCACGGAACCACTTCGGCAAAGCGCGGACGCGGCCAGGAGCCTGTCGGAATAACGAGGCGCGTCTTCGTAGTAACGAATTCATTCGTACTGTTTGTTGAGAAATCCGCGTCTCGCCAACGTGGGAACGAATGAATTCGTTACTACGAGGAGGTACTGCGACAGCCTCCTCGTGCGAAAGAACGAACTGGAAGAGGCGATGCCGGATGTGAGGGCGACGAGCGACGCGTGAAGCGCCGCCCGTCGCCTGGCTCACCTTAGAATCCCACTTTGAACCCAAACTGAATCCGGCGGCCGGCAGAAGCACTCGTGTACCCGAGGAAAGTGGTCCTCGGCAGGCTTGCTGATCCACCCAGATTGTACACGCCTGGATCCGGAGTGACTCCCAGCACGTCGTTGACTGAGAGGAAGTTCGTATGGTTCGTCAGGTTCGTCCCCTCAGTGATGAAGTCGATTCTCACCCCCGAATCACGCGAGATGAAGAACTGCTTGGTGACTCGCATGTCGAGACTGAAGAACGAGTCGCCCCTCCCTGAGTTGCGCGAGGCGCGGAACGGACGATCGTAAAGGCTGTGGGTGTCGCCATTCACGTCCCTCCCGAACCGCACCGTGAACGGGATTCCGGTGCGCAGGAACATGATGGGAGTAATGGTCGTATCGGCGAACGCGCGGGCGACGATGTTGTGGCCCTCGCCGCTCTTGAACGGAAGCTGAACTATGCCGTTCACGACGAAGTTCTGGCGTATGTCGAACGCCGATAGCGCCCGCTCGAGGTCGAGCCTCGTCGGGATGAACGCCGCAAACGCCGAGTTGAAGTCAGTGTTGTCGTCGATCGCCTTGCTGAGCGTGTAGTTGGCCTGGAACTGGAAGTTGTTGCTGAACCGCTTGGTCAGCGAGGCCGTCAAGCCGTGGTAGACCGAGTTCCCGATCGACTTGTAGATGTTATTCTGGGTGATGGTCGGGTCGATGCGCACAAAATTCGGCCCGGTGTTCAAGAACGTCGGCGAGGGTACGGGGCTCTCCACATAGTTGACTTCGTGAGGAACCTGAATGTGGATACCGCGGTACATCTGATACGCGAGGTCGAGCGACAGGTCCCGTCTGATCATTCGCGAAATTCCGAGACTCGCCTGTATCGCGTAGTTGTTCTTGTAGTTCGGGTCGGCATCAAAGATGACCCGGCCCGGTGACTTCGGCGCGGTCGCAATGCCGAAGGAATTCAACTCCGCCTGGGTCAGCGCCTTGAACGGCAGCTTGCCTGCGGCGATACCCGCGGCCCAGATCGCAACTGGGTTCTGAGCTCCCGCGTCGAACCTGAAGTCCTTGAAGATCTGGCTGATGAACTGGCCGCTGTCATTGAGCAGATTCGTCACGTAAGCGACTTGATAGTAAACCGGTGAGTAGAAGACTCCCGCGCCTCCGCGGATTACTGTCTTCTGATTGCCCTTGGGGTCCCACGCGAAGCCCAACCGCGGAGAGGCGTACCCTTTATGCTTGAGCGGCGCGGGCTCGCGGTCGTAGTCGTAGCGCACGCCGAAGTCCAGCGTGAACTTGGGCGAAACCTTCCACGAGTCCTGGACGAACAGACCGACGTAGTGGCCCCAGTCCTGCCACTCCGCGTTGCCAAAGCCCTGCCGGAAGAGAAACGGCAGTCCGAGGTTGAACGTCTGCAGCGAAGTTTGGTTGGCCGTCGCCGGACCATTGCCGGGGAGACCCAACCCGAGGTTGTTCACGAAGAAGGCCGTCCGGTCGGCTGGAGGGACCGCCAGTATGATCGGCAGCGCACCGGCCAGGAATTGCCATTCACCGCCGAACCAGAGTTCGTTGATCACTCGATAATTGACCGGGCGATAGGACCCTCCGAACTTTATGCTGTGCGCGCCCCTGACCCAGGTGACGTTGTCCTCAAACTGATACCGGTCCTGGAACGTGTTGAACGGTCCCGCGAAATCGCGGCCGAAGTTCCCTACCCCCGCTATGATCAGCGATGTTGAACCAGGAGCCTTGGGTATCGTCCGGGCCGAGTTGTTCGGTACAAATTGGGTCCGCAGTGTGTTCACCACGCTCGTCCCGAAGTTGTGAGTCCACGTCCCGACCGCGGTGTAGTCCCGGTAGATCAAAAACGTGCTCGCGCTTGGCGATCCCGTGTTGGCTTCCAGCAGATTGTCCGTGTCGTTGTGCGTGAGCGAGAACCTCCCCGACAGCGAATCATTCGAGCCGATCTGATAGTCGACGCGTGTCGTCCAGCTATTTAACCGGTCCGGCGCAACGATATTGCCTTCGTTGTCGGTCAGCAGCTTCATCGTGTTGGAGAAGTTGGTTGTAGTCAGGTTTCGCCTCAGGTCGGTTGCGATGCGGCGGATGTTGGCACTAGCCGATGCATCAAGCGTCGCCAGGTAAGATGACTGCCCGAGCGTCGGCAGCAGGTTCGCCGGGTTGTCGGTATAACCGCGGAACCTGACGGTGTCGAGAATCTGCCTCTCGAAGGACGTGAAGAAGAACGCCTTGTTCTTGATGATCGGACCGCCGAAAGTACCCCCGGGATAGATCCGTTTCTCGGGCGCCTTCTCGTTTCGAAAGTCGAAGAAGTTCCTCGCGCCGGTGCTCTGATTGCGATAGAAAACAAAGCCGCTGCCGTGGAAAGAGTTCGTCCCACCCTTGGTCACGACGTTGACGGCTGTACCCGCAGTGAACCCGAACTCAGCAGCGAAGGCATTGCGATTGACCTGGAACTCCTGAATTGCCTCGACGCTGATGTTGGTCCGCAACTGGCCCGAGCCGTATTCGTTTTCACCGCCGTCCATTGTGATCAGGTTGTTACGCCCGTTGCTGCCGCCTATCGAGAACCCCGAGCTGCCAAAGGTAAACCCCGGGTTCTGAATCCGCGGCAAGCTGGAGCTCGACACGCCCGGCAGGATGAACACGTACTGGGTGAAGTCCCGCCCGATGTTGGGCAGGTTTTCAACCTGGCGTCTCTCGATCGTGTTCGCCTGCTGCGTCCTTTCGGTTTCAATCAGAGGCACGTCGGTGGTCACCTGGATTTCGTTGGTCACGGCTCCAACGCTCATCTGAACGTCGAGCACAACGACCTTGCCGACCGTCACCTCTACGGACTTCAGCACGTGGGTTTGAAACCCCGTCGCCTCGACCCTCAACTCGTAGGCGCCGGGTTGCAGCGACGGAATCTGGTAGTTCCCGTCTGAATTCGTGCGGTCGAGCCGCGTCGTCCCCTTGTCCACACTCTTCGCGGTCACGGTGGCGCCAACCACCACGGCGTTGTTTTGATCGGTGACCGTCCCCTTGATAGTCGCCGTGGCAACATCCGACTGCGGCAACGCGGGCGTCGTCACCATCAAGGCCAGCATGATTGCCATCAATAGCCGAGATCCTTTCGAAGTCATAGTCGTCCTCCTTCGGTTTACTCGTCTCGCGAAAAAGACGCTCCGAGGAAGGCGTGAGCGGGAGCCTCCCCGAGGACTTCGCGAAACGTGCGAGTTAAAAACCAATCCGACCGCCCGACCTCGTCCTCCGGGCGAGCAATCAGGTGCATCGGATCATTTTCCTGAAGCCAGCGACATCAGTGACTAACTTGAGAATCAGTCCTGCTTGGAAACAACGGATGATTTAAATTCCTGCCCCGGCCGTCCGCTCGCGGACATACCGGTACTAAGATGGCCGGATTATCCTACCAGAAAGCAAATAGGCCGTCACCTAACGAAAGTTAGGGGCTGGAAGAAAATGCGGTTATCCAAAGGCGGGAATCAGAGCAGTCTTAGCTGGCGGGCTTGGGCCACTGCCTGGGTCCGGCTGCAGACGTTCAGCTTGCCGTAAACCTGGTTGAGGTGCCACTTCGTCGTTCCTTCCGTGATGGCGAGCCTCGCGGCGATATCGCGGTTCGACAGGCCGTCTGCCACCAGCCGGAGGATCGCCAGTTGGGTCTCGCTGAGTTGCTCCATAAGCGGCAGCGAGCGAGCCGATGACTCGATCCGAGCGGCTGTTTTCTCTGGCCGCCTGAGGAAGGCCTCGAGGAGGCCGGCGACGAATGTGGGCGCGACGTGTTGAGCTTGCGGCAGAAGGGCGGCCACGGCTGGTCCCTCTTCCAAAAACACTCGGAAATACCCCTCGGGTGCGGCCAGGCTGATCGCCTGTTCGATGCAATCGACGGCCGCACGCGCCTCGTCGAGCGCCTGCCACGTGAGCGCCTGTAGAAGCCGAATCGTTATGAGACTGCCTCGCCGCCCTTGTTGTTGCGCGAACCGCTCGAGTTCTTCGAGCAAGCTATGCGCCGCTTGTGCGCGACCTTGCGCCAGCAACAAGCGGGCGAACGTCAGGTTCTCCTGCTCCGAGCGGTCGCGCGGCGCCGGGGGAAGGTCCGCCAGGGTGAGGGCCGCTGCGGCAACGTGGCCCTGCCGCAACTGGAGCTCGGCCGTCGCCGCGTTGATCAACCGAATGCGCCTCTGGTTCTCTGACTGTGCCGCCAATTCACGCGCGGCAGCCAGGGTCTCCCACATCGCTTCGATCTCCCCGCGCGCATAGTGAATCTTGGCGAGCGTCCGCTGCCCCACGAGCGTCGGGTAAACGGTTCCCATGTGCTGGCAGAGCCCAATGCCCGTCGCCAGATGGTAGTAGGCGCGTTCGAGGTCGTTGATCTCGAAATAGAGCATCCCGAGCGGGACGTAGACCAGACCAGCCATCGGCAGCGGCTGGCCGCGGGGGTCGAGGTATTGGCGCGCGGCCTGTTCGCACGACTGGATCGCCTCGCGCAATTGCCCTTGCTGATACAAGAGCAGTGTCAAATAGCCGAGGGCATCAAGGGTGACCAGATGGTTTCCCAGCCGCTGACCCAAGGCAATGGCCTGCCGAAGTGTTTGGATCGCGGTCTGCCGGTCACCCGTCAACCGCTGAGCCTGGCCGAGATGGCTGAGCGCCGTAGTGCGGTAGAAGGACTCGGTATCGCCCAGGAGGCTCAACGCCTCCTGCGCGAATTTCACCGCTTGCGCGGGCTCGCCCCGACTTATGGCCAGGTAGGCGCGGAATGCCAGGAGCATACCGCGCTGAATCGGCGGATCATCCGCCCGCTGATTCTCGACCGCCAGCGTCGCATAGGTTTCCGCCGTAGCGATCTCTCCGCGTAAATAGAGAATCCACCCTTTGTGGACCGATAGATCGCTGTGCGCACGCACGACTTCCTCGGGCAGCGCACTGACCCAACTGAGAAGAGTCGTGAATTCCCCATCGCGCAACGTCGCCTCGGCGCTGCTGCGAATCAAACGCGCGGCGGTATCCAGGTCGCGGGCAGCCAGCGCATGCTTTATCGCCTCCGACATGAATCCTCGCGCCTCGTGCCACGCGCTGGCTTGTCGGTGCAACTCGCGTTGTTCCGTCCCGGCTGAATCCGAGCGCAAAAAATCGGCGAAAAGGTGATGGTACCGGCACCACTGGCGCTGGTCGTCAAGCGGGATCAGAAAGAGATTGGCTCTCTCCAGATGAGCAAGCATCGCCTGGCTGTCGTGACGCCCGGTTACGGCATCGCAGAGCGAGGCGTTGAATCGGTCGAGTATCGCAGTCTGGCGAAGAAATGAACGAATATCTTCGGGCTGTTGCCGCAGCACCTCGGCAGCCAGATAGTCGATGATGTCGCGGCGCCCTCCGCCGAAGCCCTCAATCTCGGATGTAGTTTGATCCGAACCCGCTGTACGCCCTCGTCCACGCAAAGATAACGCCGCCAGTTGCAGGCCGGCGATCCAACCCTCGGTCCGGTCCTCGAGCCGCTGCGCCGCTTCAGACGTTACGGCCAGACCCATCGTCCGTTTGAGAAACGTCTCGGTCTCTTCTCTTGTGAAGCGCAATTCCTGCAGGCGGATTTCAACCACCTCCCATCGCACCCGCAAGCGGGGCAACGGAAGCGACGGCTCTTCGCGAGTCGCCAAGACCAGATGACAGTGCGGCGGTAGGTGGTCCAGGAAGAATGCGATGCCTGTCTGCAAATCCGAGTCATTGATCATGTGATAGTCATCAAGCACCAGCACGCTCTCGGCCGGAACAACGGCCAAGTCGTTGATGAGCAGCGTCATGAGATGACCGAGCTTCGGAACACGAGGTGTATCCAGGAACGGCCGCGCCGTCTGGCCGATCCCCGGATCAATCGCTTGCAATGCGGCGATCAAGTGGGCGAGGAAGCGGACGGGGTCATTGTCATCTTTCTCCAGCGACAGCCACGCAACACGAGGCGCGAGGTGCTTTCGTTTGCCAAAACCGTGCAGCCACGAAGCAATCAGAGTCGTCTTGCCCGAACCTGCGGGAGCCGAGATCAGAATCAGTTTCCGTCTCAACCCTTGATCCAGCCGTTTGATCAGACGAGGGCGGAGCACCCAATCCGGTCGTCTGGGAGGAATCGACAGCTTTGTAATTAGAGTCGGGCTCGCCATAGGACGCGATTGTGAGCGACTTCCGTCGTGCCAAGCTCAAACAGATTACAACAGGCCGCGGCAACTGTCACCTTCGCCCATCCGTGCTGTCAATCCGTTCCTCGCTCACAAAAAGACCGGCCCGAAAAGGGCCGGTCTTTGGTGCTCAGGATGCACTGATGAGTTACGTTAGAACGTGACCTTCGCCCCGAACTGTATCTGCCGCGCGTTGAACGCTGAGGTGAAGCCCAGCGGCTGCGTCACCGCCACGCCCTTAATGCCTTCAGGGGGATTGAAGGGTCCGAGGAAGCCGGGCCCGACAAAATTATTCACCGATGCGTAGTTCACCCGGTTGAAGATGTTGAAACCCTCGAGCAGCACTTCAATCCGCGCGCGCTCGCTCAGCCGAACCGTGCGCGCAAGCCTCAGGTTCACGTCAAAGAACTTCGGCCCCTTGCCCATGTTGCGGCCAATCGGCAGCGGATTGGTTCCGAACAAGATTGGCCGGTCCGTGTTCGAGTGCGTGTCGCCATTGACGTCGGCGCCCGTCAGCAGATTGAACGGCCGGGACGAGACTGCCGTGATGACCGGCGCGATCGTCCAGTCTCCAAATATCTGCTTCAGCGCGCCTTCGCCACTTTTCGCCTGCCACGGGCTTTCGAATACCGCGGTCACCACCAGGCGATGACGCTGGTCAAAAGGCGACAGACTTCTCTCGCACCTCGAGCAGAACTGGTTGTTTGGCTGGAAGTCCGAGTTGAAGTCGGTCACCTCGTCCATCGCCTTCGACCACGTCCAGTTTGTCGAGATCAGGAAGTGGTGCGAGTACCGCTTCGTGAAGCCGACAGCCAGACCGTGATAGATCGAGTTCGCCGATGACTCGTAGATGTTGATCTGCAGGAAGCGCGGGTCGATTCGGGCAACCGCCGTGCTCCCTATCACGGCGCCGGTGATTTCGTTGAACCCGATCCCGCCGAGCGGCACGCCGCGCGACAGCAGCCCGGTGTCGGTATTCGGCAGGTAGTTGATGTCCCGCGAGCGGGTGATCTTCAAGCCATGAACGTAGATGTAATCCAGCGAGACCGCCATCGTCGACCCAATCTGACGCTCGATTCCGAAGCTCGCTTGCTGCGTGTACGCGTTGCGGTAGTTTGGGTCGCCCACAAACTTCACCGAGTTGAAAGCGTTCGGGCCCGGGACGATTCCGAACTGCGCGAGATTCGATTCAAGAATCGGCCGCCTGCCAATCACCCCTTGCGCAACGAGAGTCTGATAGATCAAGGCCGACGTCACCGGCGTCGTCGTTCCGGGCACTACTAATCCGGGCACGCCGGTCAGCGGCACGAAGGTCTGCCTGATCTGCACACCGTCGAGCGTCTTGATCACGTCGGGAATCTGGGTGTAGATCGGCGCGTAATACATCCCGTACCCGCCCCGCACGACGGTCCTCTTGTTATTGCGCGGATCCCACGCGAAGCCGACCCGGGGTGCGAAGTTGTTCTGGTCCACAGGCATGATGTCGGTCCACGGATTCAACTCGTAGCGGACCCCGTAGTTCAAGGTGAAATTCGGCCACACCTTCCAACTGTCCTGGGCGTAGACGGCGAAGTTCCAGACCGTCTTGCGGAAGATCGGATCGCCGAAGCCCTGCTGATAGAAGAGCGGCAGTCCGAGGTTGTACGCCTGAAGCGCGTTGATCGGTGTCTCGAGCACGTCGGCGATCGGAACCTGAATGGTAGGTGAAAGGAACGTCAGCCGCTGGCCCAGCGCGTTGGCCAGGGGCGTGAGCCGGCCGCCTACCAACACCGTCGAGCCCGCGCTGTTGGTAGCGCCCTGAGTAAGCAAGAACGTGTTAACCGCGGCAAATGTCGGCCCGGTAACGCCGCCCGGAAGCAGATTGAACAGCGGCACTGCGGCGCCGAACGAAAACCGACCCGAGAAGAACGTGCGCGAGTCGACGAAATACTTGTCGGGGTTGAAGTAGCCACCGACCTTGAACGTGTGATTGCGATGAGACTTCGAAAAGTTCTCGACGATCTCCCATCGCCGTTCGCGCGAATACGACGGAAGGAAGATGTCCCGGTTGAAGAACCCGAAGCCCGCGATGTTGATCTCCGGGCCGTTCGGATCGCGCGTTGTGAAGAGAGCGTTGCTCGGCGCAAACTGCGCCCGAAGCTCGTTAACCGCGGTCGCGCTGAAGATGTGCGACCACGAAGCTACGATGCTGCCCTCTTTCACGTCGGCGTTGGTCGCTCGCGTGATGCCGACCAGCGCTCGCGACGAAGCATTCTGGGTCTGTTGGTCCGCGTAGTTCATCCGCAGGAACGTCGTGTCCTTGTCGCCGAACCGGTGATCGATCCGGATCGACGGCGTGTGCACGCGTTCGGTGAACGGGAAGATGCCGCTGTTGGCCTCGAAGGTCGCGACGGTGAGCGGGCTGGCGGTTAACGCGGCTCGCAGTCCGGCTGCGAGCGGCGCAAGGCTCGGCACCGCGCTCAACTGGGCGAACAGCGCCTGCTGTTGCAGCGTCGGCTGGAATATCGATCGGTCGGTCAGGATCGGAACGATGCTCGACTCGTCGCGGCGTAGATGCTCGTAGCTCAGGAAGAAGAAAGTTCGGTCGTGCCTGATCGCGCCGCCAAGCGTACCGCCAAACTGATAGCGGCGAAAGTCCGGCTTCACGCCTTTCCCGGTTACCGGATCGACGGCGAAGGTGTTTCGCGCATCCAGCGCCTCGTTGCGGCCGAAGAAGAACGCCGACCCGTGCCAATCGTTGGTGCCGGTCTTCGATACGATGTTCACGATGCCGCCCGACGCGCCGCCGAACTCAGCCGTGTAGTTTGAGCGGTTCACCTGGAACTCCTGAACGGCCTCCTGGGAAATGGTCAAGCGGACGCCGCCCGAGCCGTTGTTGTTCTCGGCGCCATCGATCGTGATCGAATTGCCCCGCCCGTTCGAACCGTAGAAAGACAGGCCCGACTGCGGCGTCTGAGTCACGCGAAAATCGGAGTTGTCGGCAATCGCGTCCGAGTCGGTCACGCCCGGAACCAGCAGCGTGAAGTCGAGGAAGTTGCGCCGGTTGATGGGCAGGTCGCGAATTCGCCGCTCCTCGATGGTGTTTGCTTGCTGCGTGCGCTCGACCTCGACGAGCGGAGCCTCGGTCGTGACGACGATCTGCTCGGTCGTGCCCGATACAGTCATCTGCACATCGAGCACTTGCCGCTGCCCGACGGTTAGCTTCACACCTCGGCGGACCTGCGGAGCGAACCCGGCTGCTTCGATCTTGACCTCGTATTCGCCGGGCGGCAGCAACAGGACCTGAAACTCTCCACGCTCATCGGTCCTCACCGTGCGAGTGATCCCGCGCTCGCTCGAACTGACTGTCACTGTCGCACCCGAGATTATCGCCCCGCTGGGGTCGATCACAGAGCCGCGCAGATCGGCGGACGCAGCCTGAGACTGCGGCAGTGCCGGCGTCACGAGCGTCAGCACGAGAAGAGCCGCGAAGAATGAACTTAAGATGCCTTTCATTGGATACCTCCCTGTATGATGGTGAATGTGTCGCGGAATTGTTTACAGCGTACGTCAAACTACGGTCGTTGAATTCGCACCGTGGAGCGGTGCTTGGAACTCGAATCCGGCACGGCCCGTAAAAGTGGCCGTCGTTAGGGCAGATGCCAAGATTCTGTCGCGCTCGCAGCGAAAAGTCAACGCGAATGTGGCTCGGTGGACGCGCTGCGTCGAATAATCATTGCGCGCAAACCGCCGCTCTCGTTAGGATTGCCGGCGATGACACAGGCGAACTCGGTCTCAGGCGCGTCCGGCTTTCTATTCAAGGAACGTAGAGTTGAAACGGCGACGGGCACGGCTCGAATATCGTTCCTGACGTGCGACCCGATGGAGCGCGCGGGCTTCGTCAACGCGTTCAGCACGCGGCTGGGAGGCGTCAGCCCGCTGCCTTCCGAGTCCCTCAATCTCGCGTACTTCAGCGGCGACGCTAAAGCCAACGTCACGGAGAATCGCCGGCGCTTTCTCAAAGCGATCCGTCGTGACGACGGGGTGATCATCACCGCCCGGCAGACTCATTCAACCGAACGGTGCGTGATCGAATCGGTCGAGCAGGCCCGCGGTCCTCAGCCCGAGTGCGACGCGATGACCTCGCAGATAACAGGCCTACTCGTCGCGGTCCAGACTGCGGATTGCCTGCCGGTGCTGATCGCGGACCCCGCGAGCGGGACCTTTGCCGCGATTCACGCCGGGTGGCGCGGGACTGCTGGCCGAATCACCGAGCGAACGATTGCCGACCTGATGCTATTGCACGGCGTGAACACCCGATCAGCCATCGCGGCGCTCGGGCCGGCCGCCTGCTCGCAGTGTTATGAGGTTGGCGAGGACGTGATCGAAATCTACAAGAAGGAGTTCGGCTACTGGCGGAAGCTGCTGACGAATTTCACAGAGGGCGCCAAGCCTCATCTGGATATTCGGGCCGCAAACATCCAGCAGCTCGCCTTCTGTGGATTCACTGAAGACCGCATCCACGTCGCGCCTCACTGCACGATGCACCAGAACGATCTCTTCTTCTCTTATCGCCGCGAAGGACGGGGGAAGCCATCGAGCGTTGGGCGGTTGTTGGCGGTGGTGGGGAGCAGAGACTCGTATTAAGGTCGCCGCCGAGTTCATTGACCATCGCGACGGGAATTGGCTTCGGATAATCAGGTCTCTAGCCGGGCGGCGATCACCGAGTCGTTTCAATCGGTGCCTATCGAGGATTCTCAAAGCCAGGATTGATCAACTCATATAGTCGCTCGGCCAACTCGTCTATCCACTTGTTGTAGTCGTCCCCGACTGGCGCGTACTGAAGCTCTTTTATTTGCGCCGGGACTTCACAGGGTCGATACCTCAGCGGAATGATCCGCTTGTTGCTCGACAGCGCCGTTTGGAGCTCCCGCTGCACCCAAGTGGAGGCGATGCTGGAGGGCGACATAACTAGTATCAGAGCGTCGGTGCTGCAGATTGCGAGATCGATTTGCTGAAGCCAGGCTTCGCCGGTTCGAAGTCGTTCGTCGAACCACACCTTTACGCGGCGGCGCCTCAAATCTGAAGCCAGGCCGTTGATGAAGTCTCGGTCTTCGTGCGAGTAGGAGACAAAGACCGACGGAAGCCTGGTTAGGCTGGCAGGCTCGCCTGCCTTTATCGCTGATCCCACGATGTTGGCGATGACGCTCAGCAGATGAATGTCGGTGTGAGTGAACGCACCCTGACCTGTCTGGCTCTCGACGTTGACCACGCCTACGGCTTGTTGATTGGAAAGCATCGGTGCACAGAGCGCCTCAGTGGTGTCCTGGAGACTGTTGCCAATGGGGAGCCCCGCCGCGATGAGCTGGCTTATCCAAGAGGTCGGTTGGACAGTCCCCGGAGCCGAAACGTCACGTCTCCAGTGGAGTGCCTGCTGCGACTTGATGGCCTGCCTGGCGAGAGTGAAGCTAACGAATGCTTGGTGGAGCGGCCAGGACGCTCGCACTACCAACTCCCGATCTTCGATAAGAAGAATCGTTCGCCGGTCAGACTGGGGAAAGGCCTCTGCGAGTACGTCCAGGAAAACTTCGAGCATCGCCTCCTTGCTCCTGAAGCGAGCCGCGATGTCTGAGACTCGCGCGAGAATCTCAAGTCGCGTATCTTCGGTGACGGGGTCGGGCGGTTCGGTCTCGCTGACAGCGACCTCGTCTTCGAGGAAAACAGGGTCGGATAGCGTCTCGGCGGTAAGGAAGTCAACACGGATAACGGTGTCTCCCAATTGCAGTTCGTCTCCTGGCGCCAGCGGGGTGGGCTCTGCTACTCGCTGGCCGTCGCGAAGGGTGCCGTGTTTGCTTTTCAGATCCTCGACCCACCACGTGCTAAGTTCGTAGAAGAGCTTAGCGTGCGCGCGAGAAACTTGGAGATCGGGCGTCAGGTCCAGGTCGATTGGCTGGTGCTGGTCCAGCGGCCGCCCGAGGATGATGTCGTCTTTCGACGAGCTGAAGCTCTTCTCGGAGCCGCTCTTATAACGAAACCTCAGCGTTATTGTTACCGCCATTCATCCTCCGGGATAGCAGGTTCTCTCCCAGCTCCAACTATCTGCCAAGCATCTGTCGGCACAGCACAATCGCCTGCGCCGCCTGTGGATGTCCCAACCGCGCAGCCTCTTCGATGACGACCTGAGTTGTGGTGAAGTCTTTGACCGCCCCTTTGCCGTGCTAAGAATACATGGTTCGCATCGTCGCTCACCTTGCCTAGGGCAACGAACCGCCAAGCTTCTGACGACACCGCGCAATGTACTGTGCCGCCTGCGGATGTCCTAACCGTTGTGCCTCCTGAAAGCACTCTAGCGCCTCACAGAAGCGCCCGGAATTACCTAATGCTATCCCCTTGTTAAACCACGCCCCTTCAAAGCGCGGGTTAAGCAAGAGGGCACGGTCATAACAATCGATCGCCTCTTCCGTTTGACCCAACCGACCTAGCGTATTGCCCTTGTTTGCCCACGCCGCCACATCGTGCGGATCGATTTCAAGGGCCTTGACATGACAGAGGATGGCTTCTTCATGCCGACCTAACCGCCCCAGCGCAATCCCCTTATTTGACCAGGCCCCTTTATAGCAAGGATTCAGTGATAGAGCACGATCAACACAGCCTATTGCTTCTTCGTGTCGGCCCAGTCTATCAAGCGCGGCTCCCTTGTTTGACCACGCTACCTCATCACGATCATCAAGCCGGATGGCTTGGTCATAACACTCAACAGCTTCTTCATGTTGGCCCAACGCGTCCAGCGCAGTTCCCTTGTTTGTCCACGCCTCTGCAAGGCACGGGTTGAGCGAGATGGCATAATCACAACAGACAATCGATTCATCCAGTTTCCCTAGCTCCCTCAGAGTATTCCCCTTGTTTGACCACGCTTCCGCATAGCGCGGATCGATTTTGAGGGCTTGTTCGTAACAGACAAGCGATTCCTCCAACCTATCTAACTCGCCCAACGTACTCCCCTTGTTTGACCACACCTCTGCATGGTGCGGGTCAATTTCGAGAGAATGGTCATAGCAAGCAAGCGCCTCTTCTGTTCGCCCCAACGCTACCAACACAACTGCTTTGTTGGACCATGCCCGCGCATAAGGCGAGTTGAATTGGACAGCGCGGTCATAACAGGCAAGTGCTTCTTCTGTTCGCCCTAATGTGTACAGCGCGTCTCCCTTGTTTGACCACACTGCTGCATCACGCGGGTTGAGTTCGAGTGACCGGTCATAACAAGAAAGCTCGTCTTCCGGTCGCCCCAACGCTCTTACTATCACTGCCTTGTTACCCCACGCCTCTGCATAGCGGGGGTTGATATCGAGTGATCGGTCATAGCAGGCAAACTCCTCCTCTATTTGCCCTAACTCATGCAATACTACTCCCTTGTTACACCACGCCTCTGCATAGAGCGGATTGATTTCGAGGGCCCGATCATAACAAGCAATCGCCTCGTCCATCTGTCCCGACTTCCGCAACACCACTCCCTTGTTGGACCACGCTGCTGCATCGCGCGGATTGATTTCAAGAGATCGATCATAACAGGTAAGTGCTTCCTCCAGTCGTTCCAAGTTCGTCAACATTACTCCCTTGTTTGACCACGCTACTGCATAGTGCGGATTGATTTCAAGGGCTCGATCATAACAAGCAATAGCTTCCTCCGGTCTCTCCAGTCTGCTAATATTCGTACCTTTATTGTTCCACCCAATTCCATCGAGTTCCTTGCCTACGACCGCCTGCGGTGCAGGCACGCCTGTAAGCCCTTCGTATATGACGACCAAGTGTTTACGCACTTCTTCGAAACTCGCAAACCGGCATGCAGGGTCTTTCTGAAGACATGCTTGCAAAATGGGGTTTAGCGTTGAAAGATGTGATTTGAAGGTTGGGGATGACTCTTGCTTGTGCCGTCGTTCCAATTCAGCAACGCTTAACTTTGGACGTCTCCCGAACGGTGGGCACCCCATCAACATTTCGTACATCATTGCGCCAAACGAGTAGATGTCAGCACGCTCGCCAGCTTGTTGAAAGTTGTCCCATTGCTCGGGCGGCATATATTCATACGTCCCTCCTCTGCCGCCTTTTCCTTCTTGCGTTGCTGTTACTCTTGCCAAGCCGAAGTCAGTCACCTTCAGCGTTCCATCCTCCGTGATCAAACAATTCTGCGGCTTAACGTCCCGGTGCGCCGTGATACTTTTTGACAGTGCGTGAATCATTCCATCGCAGAAATGGATGGCGAAGCGCAGCACCTGAGGCAAGTCTTCGGTCAATCGCGGTGTCCCTATCCAGCCGCTCAGGTCGCCCCCGCTAACGTATTCTAAAAACAGGTATGGCTTTCCCTGGATGGTCTCGACGAATCGGGCCTGCGTGACATTCTGATGAATGTCTAGATTAACCCAGGCGACAGCCTCCTGCGTGAAACGATCAGCAATGACAGGGCCTCGAGCGAAGATTTCATCCTGAAAAGTCTTAGCGGCATAGGCATCGTGATTCTTATGGTCATAGACGATATAGACTATTCCCATGCCACCGGGCTTGATGTCATAGATTTGCCATCTGTTCTGCATGTGGTCGCCGATTTGCCAGTTGGTTGCCATCACACCGTCTCCTTTCCGCCCAACTCAAATACCAGGGCGCCTTCCTTCAGATCTGCAACAACAACGTGCCCTGGTCTTAGCTCTTCGCGCAGTATCTTCTCGGCAATTGAGTTCTCAATGTGCTGTTCGATGACCCGGCGCAATGAGCGTGCCCCGAACATCTCATCGTAGCCCTGTCTGCAAAGCCATTCGAGCGCTGGGTCTTTCACCTCAAGTCCGATGTCTTGCGCCGCGAGGCGCCTTTCCAAATCGCTCAACATCAGCCGCGCGATGCCCCCCATGTGTTCGGGCGCAAGTGCGTTGAAGATCATGATCTCATCAAGCCGATTGATAAACTCAGGGCGGAACGCTTTGCGCACTTCCGCGAGTAACGCTTCCATCCGCGCCTTGCTATCTTCAGCGCGAAAGCCCGCTCTCACTTCATGCCCGATGTTTGACGTCATAATGAAGAGCGCATTCGTAGCATCAACTGTTCGGCCCTTGCTGTCGGTGAGCCGGCCATCGTCGAATACTTGCAGGAAGAGGTTAAGCACCTCCGGATGCGCTTTCTCAATCTCGTCCAGCAACACAACCGAATAGGGTTTGGTGCGCAACGCGCCGGTGAGTTGGGGTTCCTCATCGTGGCCGATGTAGCCGGGCGGCGCGCCGATGAGTCGGGAGACAGTGTGTTTCTCCATAAACTCGCTCATATCAATTCGCAACATCGCTTTATCGCTGCCGAACAGGAACGTAGCCGTCGCCTTCGCCAACTCAGTCTTGCCGACGCCGGTCGGTCCGAGGAAAAGGAAGACTGCGACAGGACGGCCCGGCGCTTTCAATCCTGCTCGCGCCCGCTGGACTACTTGGCCGACCTTCTCGCACGCTTCGTCTTGCCCGATAACCCTCGACTTGAGATCGTCTGCCATTCGCATCAGGCGCTCTCGCTCATCCTCTGTCATCTGTTTGATAGGTATGTCTGTCCAGACGGACAACACTTCTGCGACCGTATCAGCAGTCACAATGCCGCCGGCCTCATCCGGTTCCTCGCCGGGCATAACACTGAGGCGAGGGACAGCAACACGCGCGCACGCTTCGTCGAGCAAGTCAATGGCTTTGTCGGGCAAGCGCCGGTCTGTTATGTATCGCGCTGACAGCGTAACGGCGGCGTGCAGCGCAGCCGCGTCAATTGTGACCTGATGCTTCGCTTCAAATCGCTTGTGATAGCCGCGTGTGAGAATCTCTTCCGCTTCGCTGATCGACGGCTCGTTGACAAAGATGGGCTGGAAGCGGCGCTCGAGCGCGGCGTCCTTCTCAACGTGCTTTCGATACTCGGCGATGGTGGTCGCGCCGACGCAGCGAAGCTCGCCGCGCGCCAGCGCGGGCTTCATTATGTTTGCGGCGTCGAGTCCACCCGCGCTGTCGCCGGCCCCGACGACGGTGTGAATTTCATCTATGAAGAGAACGATGTCGGGCGTTTGAGCGACTTCGCGGAGGATGCCGGTTAAGCGTTCCTCGAACTGGCCCCGATACTTCGTGCCCGCCACCAAATCGGCCACCTGGAGTTGAATGACGCGCTTGCCGGCCATCGCTTTATCCTTGTCGTGGGCGATGCGCCACGCAAGCCCCTCCACGATAGCGGTCTTGCCCACACCCCCTTCGCCAATGAGCAGAGGGTTGCTCTTGGTGTCGCGACTGAGGGTCTGAATGACGCGAAGCATCTCATCACGCCGACCGACGCATTCGTGGATTTCACCATCGCGCGCCAGTTGGGTGAGGTCTTTCCCGTAGCGCTGCAGGAGCGTTCCACCGGCGTTGGGGCTTGGGATCGCGCCGGTGTCGTTGCCGGAATTGCTCGGCGCAACTGCCATGGGTGATAAGGCTACTGCTTCGGTCTTAAGGACGGTGACATCCAGCCCCTTCTCTTCGAGCAGCGCGACGACAAGACTGTCGCGATCTTCGACGAGAGCAGCGAGTAAGTGCAGCGCGGTAACTGCCGGCCAATTCGCTGCCAGCTCGGCCGTGCGGTCGAACCGGGCTCTGCTTGCGGGCGAGCGACTGATTCTAGCGTTTCCCTTGTGCTCGAATTCGCCCTGCCCCTTGCGATCTCGCAGTTCGCGGTACAAGTCAACTCGGTCGACGCGATACTTCTCGAAGAGCGCGACGACAGCATCTGCCTCCGGCTTCAACGCGTTTGCCAGCTCCCGAGGCACTTGAAGCTCGCGCCAGTGGCGGGCGACATCGCCGAGCTTGCAGACGCCGATAAACAGGTGCTCAGGCTCGATGAATTGATGCTGCCCGTACGCAGCTTCGACGACGGCAAATCGCCAGGCAAAGTCGACTCCGATGGAAATGTCCGGCATAGCGGGTGCTCCTGATTTCGATTACCGTTGTCCCAACGCTTGTCGCAACTGCGCGATTATCAGCGCTGCCTGCGGAAGCCCAAGCCGATTTGCTTGTTCAAAGCAGGCCAGCGCCTCGGCCCGGCGTCCAGAATTGGCTAAGGCCGCCGCTTTGTTAAACCACGCCTCAGCATATCGAGGGTTGATTTCGAGAGCACGGTCAAAACACTCCATCGCCTTTTCATCCTGGCCAAATCTACCTAGCGCAACTCCTTTGTTGTACCAAGCATTCGGACTTTGAGGGTTGATTCCCAGGGCACGGTCATAACAAGCCATCGCGTCCTCAAACCTACCCAACTCATCTAGCCTGGCTCCCTTGTTAATCCACGCATCCACAAAGAGAGGATTAATTTTGAGGGCGCGGTCATAACAGGCCACCGCCTCTTGAAGTCGCCCCAATTCTCCCAGGACGTTGCCCTTGTTGTTCCACGTCATGTCAAATTTAGGGTTGATCTCCAGTGCGCGGTCATAACACGCTATTCCCTCCTCAGCGCGGCCCAATTTACCTAGTGCGAAGCCCTTGTTATTCCACGCCGTCTCGAATCCAGGGTCGATCTCAATGCCACGGTCGAAACAGGCAATCGCCTCCTCATACTGGGCTAATTCACCAAGCCTGGCTCCCTTGTTAATCCACACCTGCGCACGGCGAGGGCTGATCTCAAGGGCGTGGTCGTAGCAGGTTATCGACTCTTCAACTCGCCCCAGCTCATGTAGCGCATCGCCCTTGATAATCCATGCATCGCCAAGGCGATGGTTGATTTCCAGAGCCCGGTCAAGACAGGTAATCGCCTCCTCATACCGAGCTCGCTGAGTTAGCGCATAGCCCTTGTTAAACCACCCTCCGCCATGACGTGGGTTGATCTCGAGGGCTCGGTCATAGGACATAATCGCTTCTTCAACTCGACCCAATTCAGCTAGCGCGCTGCCCTTGTTATTCCACGCCATCTCAGATCGAGGGTTGATCTTAAGACCACGATCATAACAGGCCATCGCCTCCTCAACGCGGCCGAGTCTGGCTAGCAGAACCCCCTTGTTATACCACGCGTTTTCATAACCGGGATTGATCTCAAGGGCGCGGTCAAAACATTGCATCGCCTCTTCATTCTTCTCAAGGTTGCTCAAACTATTCCCTTTGTTGGCCCACTCCACGGCACCTAGGTCTCGCCCCTTCACCGCCTCAGGCGCTCTCTCTCCTGTCAGCGTTTCGTATATCCGACCTAACTCCTTCCTGACTGCCTCGAATCCCACATACCTGTCCTTCGCCTCCTTTGCCAGACATCGCTCTACTATCCCGCTCATCTCAGGCCAATCCTTCCTCAGTGACGGTGGCTGCTCCTGCTTGTGCAACCGCTTCAACTCTTCCTTACTCCTCCCTACAAACGGTAGCCTCCCCGTTAGCATTTCGTACATCATCACCCCGAATGAATAGATGTCGGCTCGCACATCCACTCGCTTGGCGTCATCGAACTGCTCCGGTGCCATGTAAGGCGGCGTCCCTGCCGCGCTACCTGTCCGAGTCATTGCCATACTCAATCCCTGAACATCTCTCGTTTCCACCTCCGGGCTTGTGTCATCAAATAATTTTGACAGCCCGAAGTCTGTGACCTTGAGTGTGGCATCGTGAGTGATGAGGCAGTTGCTGGGCTTGATGTCGCGGTGAGCCTTGATGCCTTTCAATAAAGCGTGAGTCATCCCATCGCAGAAGTGGATGGCGAATCGGAGAACCTGAGTGAGGTCTTGAGTAAGGCGAGGAGCACCAATCCAGGAGCTGAGGTCGCCGCCGCTGACAAATTCCAGAAACAAATACGGCTTGCCTTCGATGTTCTGCACCAAGTGCGCCCGCGTGACGTTTTGATGAACGTCGAGGTTGACCCAGGTGAGAGCTTCGTGGGTGAAACGTTGAGCGATGAGGGGGCTGCGGGCGAAGACCTCATCCTGAAAAGTCTTGGCAGCGTAGGCATTGTGATGCTCGTGGTCATAGACGATGTAGACCACTCCCATCCCGCCGCGCAGGATCTTGTGTATCTCCCAGCGGTTCTGAATGCGGTCACCTATCTGCCAATTCGTTGCCATCTCTTCCTTCGCGTTTTGGATCGCCTTAGCGGGCACTAGTACGTTTCATCTGCTGTTGGCACCACGCAATGGCGCCTGTCGCCTCAGAGTCCCCAAGTTCGCGCGCCTTTTCGAGGCACTTGATCGCTTCTGAGAACCGCGCGGACGCCGCGAACGCCAGTCCTTTATTGAACCAAGCTGCAATCAAGGTCGGGTCAATATCTAAGGCTCGATCGTAGCAAGCGACACCGGCCTCATGCTGTCCAAGTGCGTTCAACGCATTTCCCTTGTTGGCCCATGTCTTAGCGTCCTTTGAACTGAGCCCTAGCGCACGATCATAGCAGGAGATCGCCTCGTGATTGCGGTCCAGTTCGTTGAGTACTGCACCCAGGTTGCACCATGCTTTCCAGTTACCTGGTTCCAGCGTGACTGCGCGGCGATAGCAGACCTCTGCCCCTTCGCGGTTGCCCAGGGGCCAGAGAGAATTTCCCTTGTCATACCAGGCTTCGGCAAACTCGGGGTCCAACTCTAATGCACGATCCAGGAAGAGCAGACCCTCAGCGTGACGACCCAGCTCATTGAGAGCGTTTCCTTTGTTGGCAAGAGCGATTGCGTCTTTTGGGTTTAGCGCGAGCATTCGGTCGCAGCAGGCTACAACCTCCATGTGTTGTCCTAACGCGTTCAGAATATCTGCCATCTTAGACCAGGACTCGTTGGCAGTGGGACTGATTTCAACGGCGCGCTTCACGCTGTCAAGCGCAGCATCAAGCCGGCCCAGCGTAAGGTAGAGGTTTCCCTTGTTGTGCCACGCTTGTTGAGAAAGCGGGTCCAGCGTTAAAGCCTGATCATAACAAGCAATCGCCTCTTCGATGCGATCGAGTTCATGAAGGGCCGCGCCTTTGTTGCAAAGTGCCATCGGGTATCGAGGCTTGATCTCTAAGGCGCGGTCATAACAAGCGATGGCCTCCTCTCTGCGGTCCAATTCTCTTAAAGCTGCGCCCTTGTTTAGCCACAGTGTCTCAGACTCCGGGTAAAGAGTCAGCGCGTGGCTCATGAGTTCCACCTCTTCATCGTAACGGTCGAGTCCTCCAAGGGCAGCTCCCTTGTTCAACAGGGCCGCCAAGAGGTCCGATTTCAACTCAAGAGAGCGGTCAAGGCAGACCAGCGCTTCTTTGTGTCTTCCAATTTTGCTGAGACTCGCACCTTTGTTGACCAACTGCAAGGCATCAAGCTCTTGCCCTGCGGCGGGAGGCGGTGCCGAGTGACCCGTGAGAACCCGGTATATGTCCGCGATCTCATGGCGGATAGCCGCAAACTCGCTGAAGCGATTAAGAGGGTTCTTAGCCAAACACTTTTCTATTACCGCATCGAGCGCGGACTGTGAGCCGGCCCTGGGAGGTCGCTGAAGCTTGTGTGCCCGTTCGAAGTCACCGTGCGTGCGACCCCCGAAGGGGAGGTGCCCAACCGCCATCTGGAAAAGCATTACGCCGAACGAATAAACATCAGCCCGTACGTCAACGTGTTTGGCGTCGTCGAACTGTTCCGGCGCCATGTGGGTCGACGTGCCAAACCCGACGCGCGTGCGGCTCAAATCGATGCTCGACGGCGAGTCCTTGATGGCACCGGGTTCCGCGAGACGATTCGCTGCGCGTCGGCGCCTGAAGACTTTATTCAGCAATCCTACACGATGCCCGGTTTCCTTTTCTACAGGAGCGTCGAGCACCTTGGCCAGACCGAAATCTGTCACCTTGAGGACTCTGTCCTGAGTGATCAAACAGTTCTGCGGCTTGATGTCGCGATGTACGCCGATTCCCTTGGATATGGCGTGCTGCATGCCATCGCAGAACTGTATGGCGAAGCGCAACACTTGTGGCAGATCCTCGGTCAATGAGGGCGTGCCGATCCAGCGGCTCAGATCGCCACCCGCCACATACTCCAGGAACAAGAAGGGCTTTCCTCGGATATTCTCCACGTAGCGAGCCTCGGTCACGTTCTGATGTAGGTCAAGAGCCAGCCACGCGCGTGCCTCCTGCTTGAACCGCTGAGCAATCGCGGGATTTCGCGCGAACACCTCTTCCTGAAACGTTTTTAGCGCAAATACATCTTTCCACTCGTGGTCATAGGCAATGTAGACTATTCCCATCCCGCCGCGCAGGATTTTATGTATCTCCCAGCGGTTCTGAATCCGATCACCGATTTGCCAGTCTGTTGCCATCGCTCTCGGCTCCAACGATACCTTGCGAACATAAACTATAGTTGCGCATCACGGGCTGGACCGGATCAGGCCTCGCGCGAAGCACGACCTCGGCGAAGCAAAGCCCGGAAGCAAGCCGCCTGACCAGTCAACCTGCCACAGCCTACCATATGTAGTCAAACCACTCGGCCCGGTCCCGGCGAGATTCCTGTGCGTTATCTGCGATTAGTTTGCAAAACGACGATGAGACAGAAAGAAGTATTACTGGCAGCGGACATCGACATCGCTACGTTCAGGCATGTCTTTCGTGTATCAATCTCTACCTTTTCGACGCGAAGTATCCTCTCCGGTGGCGCACGGTCAGCTCCTTACGATTCTTGACCTTCACCTGGATCGTGCGGAACGAGCCGTCCTTCGCTTCGTTGCTCGACCCATACGATGCGATGTACTGCGAGCGCAGGTCTTCGTCAATTAGCGCGTACGCCTTCGCCAGGTCCGAATCGCTGCGCGGAAAGAACGCACGCCCACCCGTCTCGGCTGCGACCTTTTTCAGGACTCCGCTGTCGACGCCATAAAACTGGTCGCCGATGCCGATCGCATAGACGATGATCTCGTTGCGCCACGTTACCTCGATCGCCTCGCGCAGCTTCACCTGGCTCGATGTGTCCTGGCCGTCGGTCACCAGGATGATCACGCGCCGCCCAGCTTCGTGCTTCAGCAGATCTGACGACACCGAATAGATTGAATCGTACATCGCCGTCGAACCGGCGCCGCGAGGATTGATTGGAGGGGTCCCTCCGACCGGGCCGACCGACGGCGTCTGAACGCTGATCCGGACGCTGTCCAGCGCGCGATAGAGCTTCTCGATGTCCGACGTGAGGTTTTGCACCAGCACCGATTCGTTTTCGAAAGTGACAACCGCGGCGAGGTCCTTCTTCGGGCGGAGAACCTGAGTGAAAAAACTCTTGCCCGCTGTGACTTCAGAAGGCAGGGTGAATTCCTGGCTTCCCGATATGTCGATCAGCATCGCGATCGTGATCGGCAAATCGGTCTGCCGCTCGAACGAGAATATCTGCTGAGGCTTGTTGTCCTCCAAAAGCTCAACGTCGCTCTTGCCCAGCTCGTTGATGTAGCGGTTCTGTTTGTCGGTGACGTTGAAGGGAACCGTTACCAGCGCAGCGCCGAGCTTGATCGGCTCGTCTTCTTGTGGGCCTTCCTCGGGCGCCGGCTTTTGACCTTTGTCTTGCTTCTGACCTTCGCTCTTCGGAGGCGGTGGCTGCTGTTTATTTTCGCGAGCACCGGCGGGAATAAAAGCACAAAGCGAAAGGCTCATGATGAGAGCCGCGGACGTGATACCAGATTTGATGAACTTCATTTTTTCACTTCTTCGGCCGGGGCGTAATAACCGCGACGGTGCACCACTCGCACGTCCGGCCGCCCATTGAGGCGCACTTCGATGCGGCGGAACGAGCCGTCGCGCGCCGTGTTCGATGGCGAATATGCCACAAGGTATTGGCTTCGCAGTTCGTTGTCGATCTGCCGAAAAGCTTCCAGCAGATCGTCCGGGCCGTGAGGGAAATAAGCCCGGCCGCCCGTCTCCGCCGCCAGCCGGTGAAGCACGTCTTCGCGCACGCCTTCAAACCTGAAGCGGTCCCCGATGCCAACGGCATAGATCACGACGCCGGCCCGCCACGCGCGATCTACGGCCTCTTCAAGCTTGCGGCTGCTCGCGTTGTCAACACCGTCGGTCAACAGGATGACCGCGCGCCGCGTTGCGCTCTCGTCGCCTGACGCGCTGCGGTAGTCATCGCGCGCGAGCACTTCGTCGGCGGTTATGTAGATCGCGTCGTACAAGGCCGTCGCTTGTTTGCGCGAGCTCGAAGGACCGAACCGCCGCGAGTACTGTATCTCTTCAAATGCGCGCTTGAGCGTGTCGATTCGCGACGTGAGGCCCTGGACCAGCTCGACGTCGTCCTGAAAAGTCAGAATCGCGGCCGAGTCTTTTCCCGGGCGGATGAACGCTCGCAAGAACTCGCCGGCCGCCATCTTCTCTTGCGGAAAGGTGTACTCCTGGCTGCCCGAGAGGTCTATAACGATCGCGATGTTGATCGGCAGCGTCGCTTCCCGCTTGAAGGTGAATACCTGTTGCGGCTTGCCGTCTTCCATCACCGTCACCTGGTCCTGGCCGACGTCGGAGACGACCCGATTATTCCCATCAACCGCGCTGAACAGCACGCTGACGAGTTCCGTGCCGAGCCGGACCGTCTCATCGCCTACGGTGATTTCATCGTCCTTGGCGGTCTTGTCCGGTTGCTTCAAGCCGGGCTTCGGTTTCTGTTGACCGGTTGCGCTCGACGGAGCGGGAGGTTTCGCGGCCGGTTTTTGCCTCTGGGCGGGCGCAGCAGAAACGAAAACGGCCAGAGCAGAGATAAGTGATAATGCGACTCTCATAAACTCAGTACACGTATCCCTGCTTGTGGTACAACTGGCCGTCGGCGGCGACGAGTTTCACTTCGATCTTTCGCCGCCGGCCGTTCTTCGCCTGATTCTGCGGCGTGTAGAAGACGACGTATTCCTGGCGCAAATCCAAAGCCACCTCGGTGAACGCCTTGAATAACTCGACCTTCTGAGAAGGGAGGAAGAGCTGGCCGCCCGTCTCCTCGCACAACTCGCGGAGGTGCTTGTCGTCGGCGTTCATCACCGTGCCCGACGTTATCCCGGTGAAATTCTTCGTGCTGATGCCGAAGATCGTCACGTCGTAACGCTGCGCCATCTCGATCACCTCTTTGAGCGTGTGCTCGCTGGCAGTGTCTTCGCCGTCGGAGAGAATCACGATGATGCGGCGCGCGTCGGGTCCCGTGAGGGTCGCCATCTTTTCTTCGATCACCCGGTGCACGGCGTCATACATCTTGGTATAGCCCTCGGCCTTTACTTTCTTGATAGCGCGAATGAGAAGTTCTTGCGAATCAGTGAAGTCCTGGTGAAGCTCAACGTCCGAATCGAACGTCACGAAGAGGACGCGGTCCTTCCGGCGATAAGTTGTCACGGTCGCGACGAAGTCCTCAGCGGCGGCCTTCTCAAATGGCAGCTTGAGCTTGACGCTCCCGCTCGTGTCCATCAGCAGCGCGACGTTTAGAGGCAGTTGACTCGGGGCGACGAAGCGCTCAATACGCTGGCGCTGGCCGTCCTCATAGACACGGAAGTTGAACTCCTTGAGCCCGGCGATGAACCTGTTCTTTTCTTTGACCGAGATAGGGAGTCTCACTTCGAGGACCCCTATTTGAGTCGTGTCGGAGGACTGAGGCTTGGGCTTGTCTTGAGTCTGCGCGACGCTAACTCCGGCGAGCGCGGCGCATGCGACTAGCAATAACACACGTGAGGCTGAGTGCTTCATCAATTGCTTGAAACCTCCGGTGACGTTCATCTGATGTGATTGGAGTCGAATCCAGATGCTCCGGGCGATGGGAATTATAAAGGGCGGCTTCTAAGGGTGACAAGCCACGAACGATGATGATGGAGGGGCACTCCCGCAGGAGTGACGTCGCCATGGCATCCGTCTGCTGGGATCAATTCGTTGTCGCTCCCGATTACTCCTCTCACCGACCGGTCGCTCGTCTGACGCACGAGCGCACGGTCAACGGCGCGTCCCCAGTTCCCGCATATTACGTGTATCAAGGTCGGTGATCTTTATGCCGTCACCCTGGGGGCCCTCGTCGTTCCGCCTGAACACAATCCAATCAAGCCGGCTCTTGGCATTCAACAGCACAACGCCTTCGCCGCCTTTGTCCGACTTTGCCATTTCTTCAGCCGTCGCCTCGCGCCATTGGCCTTTCAAGACTCCCGATGGAGAATTCCAGGTGTAGGTCCCGCTTTCGTCGATCGTAAGCGACCCGGCGTTTCCCCCATACTCCCGACGCTCGTAGACACTGCCCCCGCGAGAATATGTGGTTGTCGCTCCGACCTTGGCGATGTACCACTTGCCAAAGAGAGAATCCCTTTTGGCAGGAGGCCCATAGTTCGCAAACAGTGCAGCGGTGACTCCAGTAGGAGGACCAAACTTCCCGATCTCATTTGCAAACTCACCTATCGATTGGTATCGAAAACTCACGCCTCGTCGGAGAATCTCTTTGCGAAGTTCTTGCAGGACTTGTTCGCGCCTGGGGTTCATGAACGGGTCTCCCTTGCCCAGGCGGTCTCGCAGGAAGGAGAGGACGTCCTGCTGGCTCATCAATCCCGCGCCGTTACCCACGCTGGCACCTCTGGGCTCGTGTTTCGTATCGTCCTGCTGGCTCGGCACGGGCTTCTCTGGAGTGTCTCGCTTTACAGGCTGACCTGTTGCGGCTTGGTTCCGAAGCGGCCGAACGTCTTCGAGTGAAAAAGCAGTCTGAAAGCCTTCCGGGTAATACTGATTCGGCTTCTGCCGAATTATTACTTGCCTGCCGTCCGGCGTCATGCCGACAACGGTGCCCACCTCCCACTTCTCCGGGTATCGCTGGGCTTTGTACTCAATCTTCTGGCCGGGCTGGTATGATGCCTGCGCGTTTAAGATAGCCGCCGCGGTTATGGAGAAATAAAGACACGCCGCCAACCCAAATAACACCCTACGCATTCTCGCTTGGTCGAACATTGAATCCCCTTTCTGCACGGTTCTTGGTTCTCGTCCTCCTTAGCAATCCGTGCGTCTGCTCCGCGTCGCTTTTCATGTGGCTGGCTCTCGCCTAACAAACAGGTGTCGGACGTGCCAGCCCAACGCAGAGGAATCTTAGCGGAGCTTCGCCGAAGATCAAGGTGGAAGTAATCATCGATGGTCGGCACGGGGACGCCGACAGTGGCTCCCTACCGCGTCTCAAGCACCTCGAGAACCGACGCAAGTTCCTCAGGCATCGGCGACGTGAACTCCATCCGTTCTCCGCTCCGAGGATGATCGAACGTTAACCGGGCCGCGTGCAAGAAGTAGCGGCCGAGTTTACCGACCAGCCCTCGAATCGCCGTGTCGCTGATCGACTTCTCGCGGCCACTGCCGTAGGTCGCGTCTCCCACAACCGGATGACCGACGTGAGACAGGTGGACGCGAATCTGATGAGTCCGGCCGGTCTTGATCTCAACTTCCATCAAGGTGAAGTCTCGAAACCGGCGCGTGACATGAAAGATCGTGTGGGCCGCTCTTCCGGCGCCGCCCTTCAGCACCGCCATCTTCGTTCGATTGTTCCGGCTGCGGCCAATGCGAGCCTCGATCTCGCCTCGCTCCGCCGAGACACGCCCGTACACCAACGCAATGTACGTCTTCCCGACCGTACGATCCCGAAACTGATCCGACAGATTCTCGTGCGCGGCGTCGTTCTTCGCGACGACCAAAAGTCCCGACGTCTCCTTGTCGATGCGGTGAACTATTCCCGGTCGGATGCTGCCCGGCTTCCCTGAAAGCTCGTTGAAATGATAGGCGAGCGCGTTTGCAAGCGTGCCCTTTTCGATTCCAGCGCCGGGATGAACGACCATTCCTGCCGGTTTGTCTATTACGACGAGGTCCCGGTCCTCGAAGACAATCCGCAGCGGTATGGGTTCAGGCGTGAGTTCGAGCAGCGGCGGCTCGGGCAGATCGATCTCGATTCGATCGCCGGTGCGAACGCGGTAGCTCGGTTTCGCGACGCGCTCGTTGACGAGGATATCGCCGTCTTCGATGAAGCGCTGTATACGCGTGCGGCTGATCTCGCCGAGACGGGAAGCCAGAAACGAATCCAGCCGCACACCCGCCGCGTCGTCACTAACCGTCAAAAGCTGAACGTCGGACACGGGAGCAGGATACAGGAGGCAGGATACAGGAACCAGGAGCCAGGATTCAGGATTCAGGATTCAGGGAGCAGGATACAGGAACCAGGATTCAGAGCCAGGACACGGCAATCACGAGTTGGCATCCTGACGGCCGCTCCCTGTCTCCTGCATCCTGGTTCCTGCATCCTCCATCCTGCTTCCTGTATCCTGCATCCTGCCTCCTGCATCCTGAACCCTGCGTCGCCGCCAATAGTAGATCGTCAACGCCAGAGCCAGCGGGAACAGCAAGATCGATATGACCTGCGAGGTCGACAAGCCTAGCAATTCGCCGCGCGGGTCGCCTCGCCAGAACTCAATCGTGAAACGCGCGATGGAATAGAGCATCAAGTAAGCCAGGATGATCTGGCCGTCGAATGCGCGGCGTTTCCTCAGTAATAACAGCGCAATGAAGATCAGCAGGTTCGCGCCGGCTTCGATCAACTGCGTCGGCACAAGCTCGATGTGGATCGGAACACTCGTCAGCTCATTCGCTTTCGCAGTGAACTTCACGCCGATCCATGATGTGGTCGGCTTGCCCCAGCAGCAGCCGGCCGAAAAACACCCAAGCCGGCCGATTGTGTGTCCCAGCGCGATGCCCGGCGCAAACGCGTCCGCTGTCTTCCTCCACGGCAGTCGCCACCGCCGCATGAGAAACACGCTCACCGCGACTGCGATCAGGAAGCCCCCGTAGTAGACCCCACCCGAGCGCAACAGGTCGAAAGAAAAGACGCGGCTCCAATCGCCCCCATACTCTTTCCACTCGACGATCACCATTAGCACCTTCGCGCCGATCAGCGCCGACGCGAGGATATACAGCCCGAGGTCGAACACTCGCTGCTTGTTCAGACCATCGCGGCTTGCGAGGCGCGCGATCAGCCACAGCGCTGAGATGAACGCAATGGCCAGCAGCAACCCGTAGGTCGAAAGCGGAATGTCGAGTCCGGGTATTCTGAAAAGTTCGGGCAGCATGATCAGTCTTGAGACGCGAGGTGTAGCTTCATCCGTCAGTCGGAGCTCCCGATCTCGGCGTGCCGACTTTCTTCAGGACCGACTTGCGCCGGCTGAGGAGCGAGGAACAACTCGATCGCCATCAATGCCGCGCCGATCGTGATCGCGGTATCGGCGACATTGAAGACCGGCCAGTGATAGCTCTTGTGATAGACGTCGATGAAGTCAATCACGGTTCCCATTCTGACTCGATCGACGAGGTTGCCTGATATTCCGGCGGCGAGCAGCGACAGCGACCAGAGCAACAGCCTGTTGGAGGCTCGCGTGCGCTTCAGGTAGTACGCGACAACCGCGACCGCGGCGACCGAAATCGCCACCAGCAGCCACTTAACGTTGCCGTTGTTCAGCATGCCAAACGCGATGCCGGGATTCTTCGTGTAGTTCAGATTCAGTAGGCCGCCAATCAGGGTGATCTCGTCGCCTTCCCGAAGCTTCGCCGAAACCAGCAGCTTCGTGAACTGGTCGAGCGTGAGCACCAGCCCCACGACCAGAACGCACCAGCCTTTGCCAGTGCGCGTGTTTGGGTTGACTCCTTCAGAGGTCATGAACTCGGCTCCTTCGAGTGGATTGCGAACCCTCGCCTAGTCTATCACAAAGCACCGGGCGAAAGCCGAAGCGTGGCGCAGGTGAGATCGGCCGCCGCTTCGCTAGCAGCCTCGCCACATCGCGCGGGGCCGTGACCCGGCGCGCCGCGCGAGATCTCAACGCCGACGCGAATGTTCAACGCGATGGGAAGTCGCTTCCGAATCGAGCGCAACGAATTGAAGGGTTGTTCGCGGCGTCAAGGCTTCAGCGCCAGATCCGCTCGAGCGGCAGGACAAAGCCTCGGAGAACCGGATCGCCGCTGACCGTCTCCGGGTTGTCGAGGCATTCAACCGCTGAATTCGGTCGGTAGACCCACACTTTCTTTTCCACAGGGTCAATCAACCAGCCAAGCTGCGCGCCGTTTTCGATGTACTCCTGCAATTTGGCCTGGAGCGTGCTGAGGCGATCGGTGTCGGAGCGCAGCTCGATCACGAAGTCAGGACAGAGCGGAGGGAATTTCCTGCGCTGCTCTGCGGTGAGTGCTTCCCATCGCTCCCGCTTTACCCAGGCCACGTCCGGCGAGCGGTGGGCGCCGTTCGGAAAAATGAATTCGGTTGAAGAGTCGAAGCCTTCGCCGGTTCCATCGGCTTCTACCCAAATGCCAAAGTATGTCGTCAGCTTGAAGTTGCTGCGCCCGGTTTCTCCTCCAGTCGGTGGCATGATGATCAGGTCTCCTTCGCTCGTGCGCTCGATGCGCAAATCAGGATGAAGACGGCAGAAGCGGTAAAACTCTTCTTCACTCATTCGCTGCACGACAGGCCCAAGGTGCAACACGAGCGGATCGGGCGCGGCGTATTCGAGTATCGAATACATTGACTCGCCTCCTTTCTCAGACTCAACCAAGCCCACGCGCGCTTATTCTACCACAGAGACCTTACCCTACCGCCCGGCCTCTGCCTTCTCCTCACCACGGAAACTGAAAGTAATGATGGCCGATGAAGAATCCCGCCGCTCCGCCGATGATCGACCAGCTCACCCCGATGGAGACCCACGGCCGGACTACGCGGCTCAGCGCAGTCAGCGAAACCATGCTGACTGCGAAGCCCCAGACGTAACACTCCGGGCTTGCGCCGATTCGATCTATCCACCAGGCGTTCGCGACGTTGTAACAAACGCAGTGCGGCGCAAGCGGCAGAAATGACATCAACGTCAACACGCCCAGCAGAGAATTCAGTCGCGTGAGAAAATGCGCGGCGCAACCGACTGCGATCAGAGGAATCCACACAAGCTTGATGAAACTACAGAAACGCGAACATCCCGACAACGCGAGGCCCGAACAGTCGAGTGAGGCTGCAAACATGGCAACCGGGATTGCTGCCAACAACAGGCCTCGAGTCTTTTGCGAGGCCGGGCGGGCCGATTCTCCCCGGACCGCCGCGAGCAGGTTGACGACGCTGGCGCTGATCGCCGCCGCCGCCAGCAGCCAGAACGGCACCGCAAGCCACCATGCGACGCTCGCGCTGAAATCCAGAGCGAACCGTGCCAACAGCAGCGCGACGACCAGCACGCCTGTCCCGCTCATTAACTGTTGAAGTCGGTTGTGCCACGCCACTATAATCTCTCCCGGCTCAAGAATCGGCGCCGCGTACGAAGCGTACAGTCGCCGAATCAGGTGTTCAAGACCCCTGGGGATAATCGTCCGAAGCCCAACGCGAACCGTCGCGCGTGATGACGTCGAAGTTCCGACGGCGCGCAGCTAGCGGCGATCGTCGGTCGAAGCAGGCGCTCAGAGCGAGCCCGGCTTCAGGAGCAGACCTCTCGTGAAGTGGACCGCAATACATTGCCCCGAGTGCAATCGCGCCAACCGCGCTGACGCCAAACGCTGCATGTGGTGCGGAGCCGCCGTGACCTCCGACAACTCAGCGGCCGCGTCTCTCGTGTCGAGCGTCGAAGTCGAGTACGTGCGTGGAATCGAGAGACTCGATAATCCCGCGCCGGTTCGCATTGCCGTCGACGGCTCCGGCCTCGTCATCAGCGAACTCATCCCTGGAACGCGGTCGACCAGGATTCAGAACGCGGACATCATCGGGGCTCGCGCGGTTGCGAAGAGGCCGGCCGGTGAGCCCTCACCACGCCGGTTCGGCCGGTGGTGGCGAGGACTTCATTCATTCGCTTCTGACGACAAGCTTGAGGGGTCCACGGATGGACGGCGAGGCCATACGTTGAGCATCAGATACCGCGACGGTGAAGCGGTGCGCACGGCGGTCTTTCAACGTGAAGACACGATCGGGCTTGCTCTGATCAACGGACTCGCGAGGCTGATCGGTTCCGTGGCCAGGTCAAAAGGCAGGCGCTCCGATTATTGAGCTGCGCGACCAGCCCCTGCGCGTAAAGCGGCTAATCTTCCCACTCAATCGTGTCGATGACGCCAACGATTGCCGAGTCAATGGCGGCGCCCGGCTCGCCCGTCGACGAAGTAGAAGCTGACCAACCCTCGCGGACGACAACTACGCGGTCCCCCACACCGGCGTCGACCGAATCAAGCGCGAGAATTTCCTCTCCAACGTCGCTGCCGTCGGGATTGATCGGTTGGACCACGAGTATTCGACCGCCTTCGTAGCGATCGTTTTTCTGAGTGGCAACAACGTTTCCGATTACGCGAGCAAGTATCATGGTCTGCCGATGCGTTTCTGAGGTCGCGGACAGGAGATCGACATTTCGGGTTTCAAAAGTCGAATCAACTCTCGGACCTCCCTTCCAGGAACACCGAATCGACGATTCCAACTATCGTGCAGTCGGTCGGCACCTCCGCGGGAAGGAATGGAAACGAGGCTTCCCTTCCCCGACACCAAAACACCACCTCGCCCTTCCCTGCGCCGACTGAATCAATCGCAACCATCGGTTTACCGCAAGGGTTGTAACGTCCGTCGAGAGGCTGGATGACGAGCAGCTTTCTGCCCTCGATCATCTCATTCTTCACGGTTGCGACGACCGTCCCAACCACTCGCGCCAACTGCATCGGCTCTCCCCTTTCTCAACGTCACACTCTACAGAAGGTAGTAATGGCTGCTCACGTCGCCGTGCCATTTCAGGAAGACTTCTTTTAGCTCATCTTTTTTTGCGGCCGTGATACGCGGCGGAGGCATCGCGTGCACAAAGACCTCGGTTGTACCGACATCGAAGACGCCTCCATACACTTCCGACTCCCTGAAGATGAGCAACGGCAGGTTAAGGCCGAAGAGGATTCCCGCCTCCAGTTGATTCCACGGCGACGGGAGCGAGACCGGCTTCGACTTCGGCACTCTTGCCTGTTCCTTCGTGCCGCGCTTCCACTTGCCTGCCGTCGCACGAAGCTGCTCGAAGCCCAGGATCACTCCGCCGTGGCAATGCTTCGCTATGACGTAGACCTCTTTGAGCGGAACGTCCTTGGGATAATCGGACCGTCCCAGCGCCCGCGGCTCTAGCTTGAGGTCCTCAAGGAAGCTCAGGATGATCTCACGCGAGCGGTTCTGCGCCGGGCTCAATTGAGTCGGACACGAAACGAATACGGGTATTCTCATGATTCTCCTCGGCGGGGACAATCCTCGCTAATTCCTGCTCACCTCCACCTCGCCGCGTTTGACCAGGTAGATCCGATTCACAACGACGGGATCGAGCGGCCTTTCAGTCTTCGGAAACAACGGAGCGCGGGCTATCGCATCGACCACGTTCATCCCGTCGATCACCCTCGCGAAGATCGCGTTTTGACCATCCCGCTTCGGATAGGGCGCGACGCAGATGAAGAATTGGCTGGTCGCGCTATTCTCGTCGTCTTGCTTGCGAACCATCGAGACCGCGCCACGTGCGTGCGTTAGCGTTTTCGAAAACTCCCCGGGAATCTTTCGCTGCCCGGGCTGGCCGTGGCCCCACGTCGACGGATCGCCGTTAATCGTATTCGGGTCGCCGCCGAAGATTGCAGCCGGCTTACCCTGGTCCTTAACAACTCCGAAGAATTTGGTGCCGTCGTAGAAACCCTGCCGCGCCAACTCCTGGAAATTCGCGACGGTCTGGGGCGCGTCATTCGGGAAGAAGTCGATGACGATCTTGCCGTAGTTCGTCTCGATGACGGCGAGTTCGCCCGTGGGAGCGACGTTCCGGCAAGCCGGTGCCCCAAGACCTAGTAATAGCAGTGTCATCGCAAGGAACGCGAGCCTGATCCTCATCGCCCTCCCTGACCCGCTGAATCAAGCGTTTCTTTCAGAATCTTGTTTACGAGCTGCGGGTTCGCGCGTCCGCCGCTCGATTTCATCACCTGCCCGACGAAGAACCCCATTAGCGCGGTCTTGCCTGCGCGATACTGCTCGAGCTGTTTCGGGTTCTCAGCAAGAGTTCGTTCGATCAGTGCTCGAATCCCACCCTCGTCGGAAACCTGTCCGCCGCCCATCCCGGCCAATACTTCTTCCGGCGACCGCCCCGTTCTTGACATGTCAACCAACACATCCTTGGCCATCTTGCCGCTGATGGTTCCCGCATCGATCAACTTGATCATCCGGCCGAGCGACTCGGCAGAAACCGGGCTTTCGGTGATCTCGCACGCGGTGTTGTTCAGCTCTCGGACCAGTTCGTTGAGAATCCAGTTGGCAGTCGCTTTCGGATTCCCGCTTGACCCCGCGGCGGCTTCGTAGTAATCCGCCATCGCGCGGCTGTCGGTCAACTGAGCCGCGTCATCAATGCCCAGACCGTACTGCTCGACGAAGCGCCGGCGTCGCGGCTCAGACAATTCAGGCATCGCGCGGCGTACCCGCTCGACCATCGTTCCGGCGACAATCAGCGGCGGCAGGTCGGGTTCGGGGAAATAGCGATAGTCGTGCGCTTCTTCCTTCGACCGCATCGAGTAGGTCTTGGATTCCCGCTCGTTCCACAGCCGGGTCTCCTGCACGACTCGCTCGCCGGCTTCGAGCGCGGCAATCTGACGGTCGATCTCGTATTCAAGCGCGTGTTGGAGGAATCGGAACGAGTTCAGGTTCTTCAACTCGACTTTCGTTCCGAAGCTCTCCGATCCGCGAGGTCTCACCGAAACGTTCGCGTCACATCGCAAGCTGCCCTCTTCCATGTTCCCATCGCACACGTCCACGTAGAGCAACGTCCGCCGAACGTACTGCATATAGTCGTAGGCCTCCCACGACGAGCGAAAGTCAGGCTCGGAGACTATTTCGGCGAGCGGGACGCCGCTTCGGTTCAAGTCCACGTAGGATTTTGTCGCCGATTCGGCCATGCCTTCGTGCAACGATTTTCCGGCGTCCTCCTCGAGGTGAAGCCGCGTAATGCGAAAGCGCTTGGTCTGCCACTCCACCGGATGCCCCGCCGCGTTTCGCTCCGAGGTTGGAATCTCGACCCACCCTTGCTCGGAGAAAGGCCGGTCGTACTGCGATATCTGATAGCCCTTCGGCAGGTCGGGATAGAAGTAGTTCTTTCGGGAGAAGATCGACTCGTGATTGATCTTCAGGTTCAGGGCGAGCGCCGCACGCGTCGCCATTTCGATCACCCGTCGATTGAAGACCGGCAATGCGCCCGGCAGTCCCAGGCAGACGGGACAGGTCGCGGAGTTGGGCTCGCCGCCGAACTTCGTCGAGCATCCGCAAAAGATCTTTGAATCGGTCTTGAGCTGGGCGTGAATCTCAAGGCCGATTACGGTTTCGTACTTGTCTCCCATAGCGTTGCCGCCGCCTTTGTCGCGTTGCGCTTAAGGATAGATTATTTGCGACGAAGACTCAATGGCTGCGAACGGAGAGATTGCGCGGCGCCGCAGTCACATCGTCGCGTAGAAGCATTCCTGACCGTCTGGTATCAGCCCTGCTTGCAAGGTCGTTCCAATGTTCTGACCGTCGTATTATGGGCACGCCGTCGATTTAGCCAACACCGCCAAAGCCAGAGACCAACCCCCCATACCCCCAAAGATTTATTGACATCCCCATTACCCTTATATAACCTTGCGCCGTCGAGTCACGACGGTTCAGCATCGGGACTCCACGGGGCCCGGTCCAGGTTCTCGTTTACGCGTTCAGTAAGGCGCCGATCAAACTCTATCGCGGTCTCCTCAAGCCGGGTCCGGGTGTTCATGCGACGTGCATAGCTTCTGATCCCCGGCCGGACCGGCTCCGTTGGCCGATAGACTCGACAGCGCTCGCCGTAGGACATTCTTTGGCAGATCACGCGTGAGAAGATGTGGGCCTATTCATGAATCCAACGGCCTCTCAAAGCACGCGAGAGCGTCTCACTCACCTGGAGCGGGTGTTCTGGATCGACCGGCAAGTCCGCTCGGGTCGCTACCCGAACACGCGCACGATAGCTGAGCGTTTCGAGGTCGCAGCTAGGACCGCTCAACGCAGCCTCGACTTCATGCGCGACCGCCTGAGGTTGCCGCTCGAATACTCAGCCGAGCATCGCGGCTGGTACTACACCGAACCGGCTTATGCGCTGCCGGCGATCGAGCTGACCGAGGGCGACCTGGTCGCGATACTGCTTGCGGAAAAGCTCTCGCGGCAGTACCGAGGCACGGCTATCGGAAAACAGGTCGAACAAGCGTTCTCAAAAGTTTTGAGCGCGATGACCGATACGGTATCGATTGATCTGGCTGCGCTCGCTGAAGCGCACTCGTTTGAAGCGGCGGCAACAACCGAGCTCGATCACGATCTGTTCCGGCGTCTGGGTCGCGCAGCAATCGAGCGCCGCCAAGTTGAGATGACTTGTTTCACGCGCGGGGCGAGCTGACTCGGCGGCGCTGCGACCCGTTACACTTGAGGAACCGCTTGGGTGAATGGTACTTGATCGCCTTCGATCATCTTCGCAACGAAGTCAGAGACTTCAGCGCGAGCCGCATTCGCGAGCTGACGGTGACAGACGAGCGCTTCGAGTGGCCTGCCGGTTTCGATTTGGGTTCTTATCTCGATTCAGGTTTCGCGATGATTCGGGGCAGCAGACCGTTTCAAATCGAAATCGAGTTTGATGAGTATCAATCGCGCTGGATGCGCGAGCGGGCGCCGTTTCACGCAACCGAGCAACGCGAAGAGTTAGCGGATGGCCGCTTGCGAATTCGAATGAGGGTGACGGCGCTGGACGGAGTGAAGCGATTTGTGCTGCAGTACGGCTCACACACGCGAGTGCTCGCGCCAGAGGACTTGCGCGACAAAATTCGCGAGGAGCTGACTCGCAGTTTAAGGTTGTAGGAAAGGCGAAAGAATAAACCGAGCTGAGTGCATCGCCCCCACAGGCATGTCAGCACGCTCGCTTGAGGCTACATCAATATTGATGTTGCGGTAATTATGGACTTCCAGGTAGAGTTCTATGAGACAGAGTCGGGAGCGTGCCCGGTTCGAGAGTTCCTTGAGGAGCTAAAGGCCAGTGACCCCGATGATTTCGCGGCGGTGGTCGCCGGGCTCGCGAAGCTGCGTAACCGGCAGTATCATCGCGAGCCTCTGTCCAGGATGCTCGGGGGCGGAATCTTCGAGCTGTGACACGTCGGGAAGCTGAATACCCGCGTGTTGTGGTTCTTCACTAAAGGCCGGCGAATCATTGCGGTGCACGCCGTGCGAAATAAGGGCCAGGCTATCCCGGCGCGCGACATTGAAGTCGCTCGGCAAAGGATGCGCGACTGGCAGAAAAGGGCGGGATAGATGAAGAAGACCAATTTCGATCGCTATCCGGAAGAGCAACTGGAGGACCCGGCCTTTGCGGCTCGCTTTGAGCGCGCGGGTGAGGCGTGGGATGTAGCGTTGCAGATCGCGGCTCTCCGTCAGAATGCGGGGCTGTCTCAGCAAGATTTGGCGAAGCTGCTCAAGACCTCGCAGCAGCAGATCAGCCGGCTCGAGTCGCCGGGTTACGAAGGGCACTCGCTCAGTATGCTCAGGCGTGTGGCACAAGCGCTGGACGCGCGGGTGCGAATCGTATTCGAACCGGAGGCGCGCACAGTTGGACACAAACGGAGGCCACACACGACCAACGCCGGACGAAAAGCCAAGAGGAGGTGAGTAGGATCGAAAAGAGCGGCCTGCTCCGTCTGAAGACGGGACTACGAACGCTTCTCTTTGCCAGAGACACGTTTGAGAATTCGGATGACGGTGACGGCGCTTGATGGGGTGAAGCGATTTGTGATGCAGTACGGCTCACACGCGAGAGCGCTCGTGCCCGAAGAGTTGCGTCACAAGATTAGCGAAGAGCTATCACGAAATGCGAAGTCGTACGCCAAGCGAAAGGACAAACAGGATCAATGAGTGACCCAAACTCGAGCTACGATGACTTCTTCGCGCTGGCCTTCACCGAGGAAGGGAAAGAGCGAAAGCAACCATTCGATTACCAGCGGCGGCTGGCACTCGACGCTGATCTTTACTCGCTACTGAACGTTCCGACTGGCACCGGTAAGACCAACGCCATTCTCGGCGCTTGGTTATGGCGACGGTTCCGCAATCCCGAAAGCGTGGGACGGCGCTTAGTCTACTGCCTCCCGATGCGGACACTGGTTGAACAGACTCACAGCGTCGCAGAAAAAGCCATCGAGAATCTGAAGCAAGCTTTTCCAGATAGGTTCAAAGGGCTCGAAGCCTTTGTACTGATGGGCGGCGATGTGACGGACGAATGGGATTCATGGCCTGAACACGAATGTATTCTGATTGGCACGCAAGACATGCTGTTGTCGCGTGCTCTTAACCGTGGGTATGCGATGAGCCGGTTTCGATGGCCGCTACACTTCGGGCTACTCAACAACGATTGCTTGTAGGTCTTTGACGAAGTGCAGTTGATGAGCGATGGGCTGGCAACGACAGCGCAGCTCGCTGCATTCCGTGAGCGGTTCGGAACGTTCGGTCACTACCATTCAATCTGGATGTCGGCAACGCTGGATCGTGAATGGCTCAGGCAGATTGATCTCGCCCCGCAGCTTGACCATCTCAAACAACTTGAGCTTTCTGATGCAGACCGAGCCGCCCCGATTTTGGCAAAGCGACTCGATGCGGTAAAGCATTTGAAGAAGGCTTCCGACGATTGTCATCTGCCAAAGGGACTGGCTGGCTTCGTCAAAGAAAACCATCTGCCCGGAACGCAAACCCTGATTGTCGTCAACACGGTCAATCGCGCCCGCGAAATTTATGGCGAACTCAACGAGGTGTACGGGAAGACCGTCGGCAAAGGAAAGAAGAAATCATCTTCAGTGGTAGTGGAACAATCCACCGATGCAGAGATTCAGATCGAATTGATCCACTCGCGCTTCCGCCCCGCTGAAAGAGAACGGTGGAAGAAGCTCTTCAACGAAAAGGTTGATGAGGCGAGCGCCGGACGGATTATCGTCGCCACTCAAGTGATCGAAGCCGGTGTGGATATTTCCTCGCGCCTATTGATCACTGACCTCGCGCCTTTTTCCAGCATGGTGCAGCGGCTCGGGCGTTGCAATCGGAGCGGCGAATTCGACTCCGCCGAAGTTTACTGGGTGGATCGGCCACTGACTGAAAAAACTGAGAAGCTCGCCGAGGAAGAGGCGCTCGAACAGGAAGACCTCGACAAAATCGCCAAGCCCTATGAGGCAATGGAACTCAAAGATGCACAAGAGCAGCTTGAACGATTGGAGTCCGCTTCGCCCAGTACGTTAGCCGAAGTGAATTACCGTGCGCCTTATACACCTCGGCACGTCCTGCGACGCCGCGATCTGATTGATCTGTTCGATACGACGCCTGACTTGTCTGGTTATGACCTTGACGTTTCCTGCTTCGTGCGCGGCGGCGAAGAGCGTGATCTCTCCGTCGTGTGGCGCGAACTGAACGGCAACAAGCCGGACAAGTCAGAGCCAAGGCCGGCGCGCGATGAACTCTGTCCTGTCCCGATTTACGAAATCAAAGACTTCATCAAAAACAAAACTGGCTGGACGTGGGATGCGCTTGATGGCGACTGGCGCAAAATCTCTGCCGATGAATTGCGTCCTGGATTGACGCTGCTGCTTGACGCCGCAGACGGAGGTTACGATGAACAGCGCGGCTGGGATGCGAAAAGCAAAAAGCCGGTTCCAATCATCGGGCATCCGGCGGAGGAAAACGATGCTTACGATAGTGACAAATTAAGCTATCTCAAGTACGCACAGACGCTCGCGGCTCATTCTCTCGAAGCGCGTCAGAAAGCGGAACGTATCATTGCCGATTTGAAATTCCCCGAACTGAATGATTGTCGCGCTGAACTGCTCAAAGCCACACAACATCATGACTGGGGCAAGTCTCATCGAATCTCCCAAGCCACGCTGCACGGCGTTTCGAAAGATGCCGACCTCGACAGCCTGACGCTGGAGCCATTACTTGCGAAATCGAAATCCGGTCATAGACATCGGCGCAAACGTTTCCGCCACGAATTGGCCAGTGCGCTGGCATTGCTACAAACGGGGGCCAGCGATCTGATGGTTTACTTGGCCGCCTGTCATCACGGCAAGGTGCGGTTGAGCATTCGCGCGCTGCCTGATGAGATGAGGCCCCCCAACAAAGAGAACGCCCGATTCGCGCGTGGCATCTGGGATGGTGAAGAACTGCCCGCAGCCGATCTGGGCGATGGCGTGCGGACAGAGAAGCTGACGCTTGATCTTGAACCAATGCTGCTGGGCAGAAGCGAAAAGGGCGAACCGTCTTGGCTCGAAAGAATGCTGGCGCTGCGTGACCGTCTGGGCGTCTTTCGCCTCGCTTACCTCGAATGCCTGATCCGCAAGTGCGCGGCGCGTGGCTGGGCGATGCCTTCGCGTTGGAGACCAGCACCACGAAAGATGAAATCGTCGCATTCTTCCTCAACGATTATGGCCCGACGCCGATTGTTGCGCCGTGGAACGGCTCAAGCGGCTTCTATCCTGCGGACAAGAAACAACGCGCGATGATCGAGACGCTTTGCGGAATCGAGACTTCACGCTTCGGCTCTTACAGGCAAACAATTCAGTCAGCGCAATCTGTCGTCGGCGAGCGCAAGGAACAGCCCAAGGATGAAGAAAAGGCCGAAATGCTGCGTGCTGCACGTCGAGTCTTTCCTGACGCTGCTGTGGAGCTTGACGCGGCTTACGCGCTGGGGCAGGAAAAGCCTGATTACCCGCCACTGCTTGGGTCAGGCGGCAATGATGGAAGGCTCGACTTCACGGTAAATTATATTGCGCGGTTACTTTCCGTCCTGCCGGAATTCCTCGGCAAAGAAAAACACCCGCAGGAAAGAATAAAGCAAAGCGCGGCTCAATTACGGGCAGCCTTGTTCGCCGATGGCGCCACGCAACTGGAAAAAGCCGCCGTCGGTCAATTCCATCCGGCTGGTGCGGGCGGAGCTAACGCTGAGCAAGGGGTCAGCGGGGATTCATTCGTCAACCCCTGGGATTTCATTCTTGCCATCGAAGGATGCCTGCTGCTGGCGAGTGCCACCGTGCGCCAACTTGCCGCCGGAGCACGGACTAAAGCTTCGTTTCCGTTCACTGTTCGGAATTCCAGCGTTGGTTACGGCACAGCCATCAACGGCGAAAAAATTCGGGCCGAACTCTGGCTGCCGCTTTGGTCACGCCTGTCCGGCCATGCTGAAATCGCGCACATCTTCCGCGAAGGCCGAGTGCAATTCTCACGTCAGCGAAAGATCGTTCGGTCGGGCTTCGATTTCGCTCGTGCTGTCGCTGAACTCGGCGTTGATCGCGGCATCGAATCGTTTCAGCGTTATGCCTTCATCGAACGCAATGGACAAGCCAATCTGGCCACGTCGCTGGGAAGGTTTGAAGTCTGCGAACGCCCGCGCGCCGGGCTGATCCATCACATTGATCGCTGGCTTGATTCATTCAGCCGCGCCGCTTCCGGCGACAAGGTACAACCGCGCTTCGTGCGCGCACAGCAGCGCATCGAAGACGCCATCTTTCGCCTATGTGAGAGTGGGTCGGAGGATCATCTGCGCGAAGTCCTCATCAGCCTGGGCGCAGGCGAAGCTGAGCTTGCCTACGGTGAGAAATTTCGTGAAGAGAAGAAGCTGCGTCCGCTCGCTGGTTTGAGACTGACTTGGACTAACGAATGCAACGACGGCTCCGATGAGTTCAGGCTGGCGACGGCTCTTGCTTCAATCCACAGTGAAAACGGCAGTGACTCAATCCGCGAGAATATCGAACCGGTCAACGTCACAGAAAAGGGCGTTGATTGGGCGGTCAAATCAGTCCGTGCAGTCTGGGGCAATGGTTCGTTGGAAGACAATCTGACAGCCGTGTTGCACCGGCGTTCGATTGAAGCGCGGGCAAACAGCCTGTCACATCCCATCCTGACCAGCAGCCGCTTCGCTTCACTCAAAACCGTCAGCGCCTTCCTGAATGTCGAGACCGATGACGCCAGACTGGAAGAACTGTTGCGCGGACTGATCCTGCTCGACTGGCACAAAGCCGAACTGGATTTCAAACCCCGGACTCAGGCGCGTGATGTTCCACCGACGCTGCCGCGCGCTTATGCGCTGCTCAAGTTGCTGTCCCTGCCCGCCGGGAAATTCCAGCGCGACGAACGAAGCGAAACTACCATCATCAAACATGAACCCGCCATTGTGCCGTTGTTGCGCGCCGGGCGTGTACCGGATGCGCTGCAGGTTGCTTATCAACGGTTGCAGGCATCAGGGCTGACGCCTGCAACCAGAGAGTTTCATTACGACAATGCTGAAGGGATACGGCTCGCGGCTGCACTGCTGATCCCGATTGACGAACCTTCCATTCGCGCACTGGCCGCTCTGGTGCTGCGCGACAAGACCGAAGACCAATAAGCAAAGGAGAACGAAACGATGTCACTACTTGAACCCATTTATGCTGCTCTCAAAGATCAACCGCGCCTGCTGATTGAAGCTCAGCTTCAACCCATTCAAGGCGACCGCTTTCAACCGACTGGCTTCCCCGATCTTGGCGCAGCAGTCTACAAACGACCCGATGGCACGCCGATGCTGCTGGTTGAATCGGCGCAATCAATGGCCAATCGCTTGGAAGCTGTTTGCTGGGACGACGCGAAAGACGAAATCGCGGAGCCGCTAAAGGAGTTGCCGCATGTCGTTGTCGATTTGGGCAACACACGGAAGACTAGTTCGATTCGGGAAGCACACCGGCTAAACTCGATCTATATCATCACCGATAAGGTGTTCAGAGAGAATCTCCTGACTTCGATTCAACAGGTGGATGGAGGCGAGGTGAATCGAGGGGCTCTAGCGAAGGGCGTTTTTAAGTTGGATCCTTGCTCGCTGTTGCATGGAGTCTTCTTTGCTAGAAAAGACATAGCAGGGGGACGCGCTCGATTGCAGCGCCTTCTCTCAAGTTTCATTGAAGCGATCAACGTAGCTCCCGCAACCAGCGGCGGAGTCAAAAATGAAACTGTTGACCCAACGGGCGTTGATGCTCTTGCTCGCTACTCCGAGATTGAACAGAAGAAGAATCTCGATGCAGCAAAAAGTATCCCTTACCCAAGAACTGAATACGTAGCCGAGAACGTTGTCGCCTACTTCAATCTCGATCTCGCTTCCATGCGGGGTTACGGACTGGGCGACCCCGCCAACAAGTTGCTGGTCTCACTCTCCATCTACAAGATAATGAAATTCCTCGAAGGCGGAATGCGACTCAGAACCGCCTGTGATTTTGAACTGAAGAGCCTGGCCGTCAAGCGCCCCGAGGGACTCTCTTTCGCTCCCTCAGTGGGGCTTCTTCAGGAACTTCAATCGAGCTTACCCAGTTTGATTAAGGTTTGTGATTTTGGCGAGTCGCCCAAGACACTCATAACGGCGCCGACTCTGACTGAGAAGGCATTGGAGAAGGCATTGAAGAAGGCCAGAGAGGCGTTGAAGAAGGCTGAGAAGGAGAAAGATGTTTCGACGGATGACGCCGCCGCCTTAACCAACTCAGAAGGAGATGCGCAATGATCGCCATCAGAATGCGGTTTCTCGCGGGCAGGCTGCACGCTACGCCCTGGGGGCATCACGTGAACGAAGGCGTCGTTGAGTACCCACCATCATTGTTTCGCTTGCTGCGTTCGCTGATTGCCACAGCACGCCGCGCGTGTCTGAATGAGGTTACGGAAGAGCAACTGCGTCGGATCGTGGCCGCGCTGCGCACACCGCCGGAGTTTCATTTGCCACAGGCTACGGTCGCCCACACGCGCCATTACGACAACGCGCACGGAAAACCAAAGAAACAAACAGACGGAAAGATCACAGTAGTAGATATTCCGTTCTTTTTTGACACGTTCGTTGCGCTCGGCCCGCAAGATGAACTCTCTTGGGTGTGGCGTGAAGCCAACCTTGACGAAGCCGACCGCGTAGCGCTAACGACGCTGCTCACTGCCCTCGGTACCTTTGGGCGCGCAGAATCTTGGTGCGAGGCGGAACTGCTCGGCGATGGAGAAGTGGACGGGCTTTCTGCGAGTCTCGAGATCAACAGTCTGCCGTTTGATAGCACCACCAGTCTCAGCGGACAAGAGACCATCCGCTTGTTGATGCCGCATGAGGAACTGGATGCTGACAAACTGATGAAGGTTCTTGAGACTGATACATCAGCAATGCGCAAGAACAAACAACTTGAACCGACTGGAACGCATTGGGTGACCTACGCGCGCCCGGCGGGCATCCTGACAACGCGCCGGTTCCGTCGGGAACGGACAAAGAGCAAAACGAAAACAGTCACGGCTGCTCGCTACGCGCTGGATTCGACTGTGCTGCCCCTCGCGCAAGATGCTCTGCCCTTCGCGGAGCAAGTTCGACGCGCGCTCATCCGAAACCGAACCGACACCTCTCACTCCGAAGCCATCACCGGCAAGACCTCCGACGGCATACCCCTCGAAGGACACGAACACGCCCATTACTTCGCTACCGATGAAGACCTCGACGGACGCCTCGATCACATCACTATCTATTCCCCACGTGGCTTCGATCCCGGCGACCTCGAAGCGCTTGGGAGTCTCTCAACCATCTTCAGACATGGCAATCGCCCGGATGTTCGAATGGTGCTCACCGGGCTCGGCGGCCAAGAGATGCTCTCTCAGGTCCCGATCTTTGGCGAAGCTCGACGCTGGAGGTTACTCCGTTCTCGCTGCCGCGCTTCTCTAATCGCGGAGGGGGCAAGCCGGCGCGGCCCCGTGATCTCCCCAAAGCTCAACTCGTCCGGGAATTGCGCTCACGTGGATTGGCCGAGCCGGTTTCGATCAAACGCATCGAAGGCTATCACGTCGAAGGCGGGCCGCTGGTGCGATGGCTCGAATTCCATACGACCAGATACAACGGGACGAAGGGCAACGGCTTAGCGGGGTTCGAGATTGAATTCGCGGAACCTGTTCGCGGCCCGATTGCTGTTGGCTTTGGGTGTCATTTCGGATTGGGGTTGTTTCTTCCGTTCTGAATACCACCTAACGGAAGTGGATGGATGATTCAAGCTCAGCCTACAAGGAGGAGCGGCCAGCCGCTTCCCCTTGGTTTGCCTCTCTCTCCTCGCGGCGCGAGGAGAGAGAGGGACCAAAGAAAGAGCAGAACCCGCCTCGTTTGTAGGTTGAGCTTTAACAATCCCCCGACTGCCGTCGGGGGTATTCCGACGCAACCGAGAACCTTCGCGCCGCTTTGGATGTCCTGTTCTACACCGCCGCGTGAAGCGAAAGCGGCGACGAGTCGCCCCACTCCAAAATACCACCTACGGCAGGGGTTGGATGTTTATACTACGGTGTGGACCGAGTCAGCGCACAGGAGTACGCACAGAACCTGATCTCGAACATCAGGAATCTGGTCGAGCGGCTGAAGAGGAAGAGCTACCGCGCCCGACTGGTACGTCGTCACTACATACCCAAACCGGACGGCCGCATGCGACCGCTCGGCATTCCTGTAGTAGAAGACAAGCTGTTGCAGCTTGCGGTCACTCGAATACTCGAAGCCATCTACGAGCAGGATTTCCTGCGCTGTAGCTATGGGTATCGCCCGAACAAAGGAGCGCACGACGCAGTTGATAAACTGACCGTGAAGCTTCAGTTCGGCCGGTACAGTTTCGTGGTTGAGGCGGATATCAAGGGCTTCTTTGACAACATCGATCACGATCGTTTGATTGAGTTGTTGAGCCTGAGAATCGCTGACCGCTCGCTGCTCTGGCTGATCAAGAAGTGGCTCAAGGCAGGAGTGCTGGATACAGACGGCAAGGTGATACATCCCGCGACGGGCTCGCCCCAGGGCGGGATCGTTTCCCCGATCCTTGCTAATGTGTACCTGCACTACGCGCTCGATGTGTGGTTTCAGGAAGTGGTCAAGGCGCATTGTCGAGGAGAAGCCTTCCTCATCCGATATGCAGACGACTTCGTCTGCGGGTTTCAGCATGAGGACGAGGCCCAATCCTTTTACAAGGCGCTGGAGTTTCGGCTAGAGAAGTTCGGTCTTCAGCCGGCGGCTGACAAGACTCGGGTAATCCGCTTCAGCCGGAAGGAGAAGCCGGGGTCGTCGAGGTTTGACTTTCTCGGATTCGAGTTCCACTGGGGAAGGGACCGCGAGCGTCGGCCGCACGTGAAGCGCCGGACTTCGAGAAAGAAACTGCGAAACTCGCTGGCCAACTTCACTCAGTGGTGCAAAGAGAATCGCAATCTACGCCTGCGACTGTTCTTCCCGACGCTGAAGCTGAAGCTTCGAGGGTATTACAACTACTACGGAGTGGTGGACAACGCGGAGGGGTTGAACGAGTTCTACCGGGAGGCGACAGGGATTCTCTTCAAGTGGCTGAACAGGCGAAGCCAGCGCCGGAGTTTTAACTGGCAAGGCTTCAACGACCTGCTCGATCACTTCGAGGTGCCACGCCCACGGGTCTTGCCCAAGCCGCGAATTGAGAAGCCGGCAGCGATCCAGTTAGCGCTTCTCTGACGCGCTGTTCGAGCTGGTCACGGAGAGCGAATCAGAGGAGAGCGAATCAGAGCTTGAAGCCGGACGCGGATGCGAGTATTTCTGAAGAGCCCGGTGCGGGAAAACTGCACGCCGGGATCTGTGCCGGGGCAGTTGGGTAACTGGCTGTCCTACGGCGATGAGGTGGGAATGTGTCGCAACGGCGGCCGTCACCCCGTCAGGGGTGAAATGTATGCGGAGTCGATGTCCTGGATCATTTCATCCGGGCTCTCTTTGCGGACATTCAACCCCTGACGGGGTTGGTTATCCCATCGGGCGGCCCTACCTATAAACATCCAACCCCTGACGGGGTTGCAGAGGTGGAATGTCGGTGGGAGGTGGCCTGGCAAGCAAGGCGTCCAACCCCGCGAGGGGTTGAATGTGGCGTCGGTCAGATCGCTGTTCGGGAACGAGTCCGATACATTTCACCCCCCTGGGGTGAGCAACTTCCGCCGGGCGATTACTAGAAACATTCAACCACGACGTGGTTGAACACTCCGAAGGAGAGCGGACAAAATACCGCGGTTGTTGGAGCGGGCCTCTTCGGACGGCCGACTACTTTCCTTCGATTCGCTTCAGGGACTCTCGGACCATGTCGAGGTGGTACGGGTCGTCGAGGCGCTCAACGAGCGATTCCGCGTGCTTGTAGAATTCGCCAGCCTCGGAGATGTTGCCTCGCTCCTCGGCAATCATTCCCAACTGATGAAGCGTGCTGGCCTGGCCGTGCTCGTCGCCGATGCGCTCCTTGATGGCGAGGCTCTGGCGATACCAGCGTTCCGCTTCGTCAAACTGCCGCCGCTCCTGGGCAATCCTTCCCAACTGATGAAGCGTCTGGGCCTGGCCGTGCTCGTTCCCGATGCGCTCCTCGATGGCGAGGCTCTGGCGATACCAGCGTTCCGCTTCGTCTAACTGCCGCCGCTCCTCGGCAATCCTTCCCAACTGATGAAGAGCGACTGCCTGATTGCGCTCGTCGCCCTTATGTTCGTAATACTCCTTCAGTCGCAGGTGGATGACGCGAGCCAGATCGAAATCGCGGTCGTAATGGGCGATCTCCGAGCGATGACCCAGCAACGCCGTCCATAGGCCCTCCCGGCCGGGCAGCGGGTTGCCCTCCGCGTCTGCCGCCTCGCCCTCGAGTTCCCCTATCAGCCTCCTCCATTCAACCCACCGACCCTGTGTCGTGAGCAGTTGGTTCATGCCGTACAGGGTCCCTTCCACGTCATCCCAGCGCTCGTGCTTTCGCGCCAGGCGAATGGCATAAGTCAGATTCGGCTCCTCGGCGCGCAGGAGGCTCATTGCGGTCGCTGTGTTCGTTTTGAACAACTGGAAAAGATAATTTCCATAATCGGCATACACGCCAGAGAACGCGCGCTCGAACCAATCTCCGCGATCCGGGAACGCCTCAGCCAACAAGTCGTGGAAGAACCACGGCAGCGCCGGATGCACGGTGTAGTAACTCTCCGCGACCTTACGCACGAGCCCGACTTCGTCAGCCGCATTCAACACCTTGATCCACTCATCGCGATCAAGTCCCCGAATCAGCTCCGGCGCATCATCGGCCTTGCACATCGCCGCCAAAACCTGTGCATTGACGAATCCCTGGAACAACGCGAGGACGCCCAGCCGCTTCCGAAGCGCCGGGTCCAGCGCGTCGAGCCGGTACCTCAGCGAAGCCGTCAACGACCGCTCCCGTCCCTGCCGGGGATCATCTTCCCCAAGCGATGCCGCACCCGTCTGCAACGCCCGCAGCAACGCATCGGGCGTCGTGCGCTTCAGCTCGGGCAGGACCACCTGAATCGCAAGCGGGTTCCCTCGAAGGTACTTCAGCAGCTCGTTGTAGGCCGGCAGCGCCTCGATCTGGGCCGTGTTCAGTCCCGCCCGCCGCAGCACCCGCATCGCCAGTTCCTGGGCTTCGTGCAGCTTCAGTCCGCCGACCTCGACGCGCCCGTAGATTTTCCCCAGCCACGGCTCGTCGCGGCGGCTCGTCAGCAGCACCTTGGTCCGCCCGCCCCTCAGGCCCCGCAAGAAATCGCGCAACTCCTTCTGCTCTTCATTGGTCCACAACGAGGGCGTGCCCGCCGGAAAACCCCCGACCGGCTCGAAGTTGTCCCAGATCATCAGGCATCGAACCTGTTTCAAGATCGCGAGCGCCACTTGCTTGCGCTGCTCGGCGGTCAGCAGATGCCACTCCTGTTTCAACTGCGCCTTCACTACCGGCCCGAAGACCTGCCCGACCCGATCACACACGCCGGCCAGCGGAGTATGACGCCCGAAGCTGAAGAAGAAGATCGGTCCTTCGAGCCCGCCGGTCTCCGCCCACCAGCGCGCGAAGCCCACGGCGGTTTCGGTCTTGCCGACGCCCGCCATGCCTTCGAGCAGCACGACGGTCTCGGCTTCGGTCTTATTCGCGCCGCCGGCCGCGCGCCGCGGCTGAAACCCCCGCTCGAGTTCGAGCATCAGTCCGTCGCGGCCGACCAGTCCGAATGCGGGCGGTTCGGGACAGTCGAACTCGGCCCCGGCTTTCGCCTGCCGGTCTTCGAGCAGGCCGAGGTCGAGGCGGACCTCCGCGCCGCGCGCGAGGGCCGTGACCGGCGCGGCTTCGAAGAGGACCGGCACCATCCAATCTCTCAGGTTGATCTCCCCGACGGGCGACAGACGTTGCGGGTGGGCGCGCAGGTCCTCGCGAGCGAGCGCCGTCGCGCGCGAAAGCTCCTCGCCGTTGATCAAGCCTTCGTAGAGCCGCGCCATGAATCGCACGGCGGTCTGAACGTAGACCGAGTAGGCCATCGCGACGACGCCGCGCGCGCCCGCCTTGAGCAATTGATTGCCGACCGACGGGTAGAGCGCTTCGGGGTGAGTCATGCCGGACTGGCAGGCGTTCAGCAGCACGATGGGGACGCCTTTGCCGGCGAGCAGCGAGCCCAGCTCGCCGCCGGAGACCGCGCGCGGGTTGCCGTCTTCGCCTTCGAACAACAGCAGCCCCTGCCGGCCCGCCCCTCCGTAGAATCGCGTCGCATCGGAGGCGTGGGGGAACGCACCGTGGCCGTCGAAGTGCAGCACGTGGTAGTAGCCCGGTTTCTCGCTGAGCCGCCGCGACAGCTCCTCGAACGAAGGCGGGCGAAGTACGTCGAGGTTGATGCGGTCGCGATGCGGCCGGAACAATTCAAGCAGCGGACGTGCGACCGATTGAAACGGGACGTCACCTTCAGGGCCGCCCGGCCGGCAGATCACGATCAAGATGTTGAAGGTCTCGCTGGCTCGCGGCGGCGGCGGCTCGAAGATCAGGTTCGGCTGGCTGCGGACGAACGAATGGGCGAGCCGGGCCAGGTCTCCGAACTCGGCGCGGACCGGGTCTCGCATCAGCTCCCACGGCAAGGCGATGCCTTCAGGGTCCGGCGCGTGAATCACTATGCGAGTACTCGGGAGCGAGTCGGCGACGTGAGCATAGAGCGCAGCGGTTTGGGGGTCGGTGAAGATGGCACGGAAGAGTTCTTCGCCGCGCCGGATCATCAACTCTTCGACCTCGAGGGCGCGCTCACGAAACTCGCCCCAGGGATAGATGAGGAACTCTTCGAGGTACCACTGAATCTGCCGCCGGTCGTCTTCGGTGACGGCGAAGTCGAGCTGGGTCTCGCGCTCTTGGAGCTGTGCGCCGGGTTCCGGGCGATAGGCGACTCGTACGCGGCGGGGGTGGCCGTCGGCGGCGGGAATGTGAGTGATGATGAGTTCCTTCATCGCGCTGTCAAAGATGCTGTCGTGGTTCGTCGAGACTGTCTCAACTCCCTCCACTGTCAGGCGTTGAGACTTCTCCGGGATCGCTGGGTCTTTGAGCTAGTCAGCGGCTGCCGTTGCGCGTGCGGAAATCCTCGCGAGCTTCTTGGCGCCTGCGCACATTCATAATTTCTCCACTACTGACTTCGCTTGCATGAACAAGAGCAAATAATCCCGGCCGCCGCCCTTTGAATCCGTTCCAGACATGTTGAATCCGCCAAACGGATGCACGTCCACCATCGCGCCCGTGCACTTGCGATTCAAATAGAGGTTGCCGACATGAAAGTCTCGCCGGGCCTTTTCGAGACGGCGGCGATCGTTTGAGAACAACGCCCCGGTCAAACCGAACTGCGTGTTGTTAGCAACGTCGAGCGCCGCGTCGAAGTCCTTTGCCCTAAAAGCGGCCAATACCGGACCGAATATCTCTTCCTGCGAGACTCGCGCCATCGGGTCCACGTCGCCGATCACCGTAGGCTTGATGAACCACCCCCGTTTGTTGTCGCCCAGAGGTCCTCCGCCCGCCAGCGTCTTCCCTTCCGTCTTGCCTATTTCGATGTAGTTGAGTATCGACTCGTAGGCGCTCTTGCTCGACACCGGTCCCATCCAATTCTCCTGGTCCTTAACCGGGCCGACTTTTAATTTCCCCGCGCGATCCGCGACACGCGCCACGACCTCGTCGTAGACCTCGTCGACGACGACTACGCGCGAGCACGCCGAACATTTCTGACCCGAGTAACCAAACGCGGACGCGACGACCCCATCGACTGCGGCGTCAAGGTCCGCGGTTTCATCGACGACGATCGTATCCTTGCCACCCATCTCGGCGACGACGCGTTTGATCCAGAGCTGGCCCTCTGCGGTCTTTGCCGCCAACTCGTTGATGTGAAGCCCGACCTCTTTGGAACCCGTGAACGCGATGAAGCGGGTTCGAGGATTGCCAACGAGATAATCGCCTATGCGACTGCCGCTGCCGGGGACGAAGTTCACTACACCGGGTGGAACTCCGGCATCTTCGAGCAACTCGACGAACTTCGCGGCGACGACCGGACTGTCGCTTGAAGGCTTGAGCACGACCGTGTTGCCGGCGACTATGGAAGCCGTCGTCATCCCTGCCGCAATCGCGAGCGGGAAATTCCACGGCGGAATCACGACGCCGACGCCGAGCGGGATGTAGAAGACTTCGTTCTGCTCGCCCGGCCATGGCGTAAGCGGCTGCTCGCGGCTGTAGCGGATCGCCTCACGAGCGTAGAACTCACAGAAGTCGATCGTCTCGGCGACATCTGCGTCCGCCTCAACCCATGATTTGCCGACCTCAAGGACGATCAGGGCGGAGAAATCGGCTTTGCGACGGCGCAGGATGGCGGCGGCTTTGAGCAGGCAGCGCGCGCGGACTTCGGGCGCGACACTCTTCCAGTCATGGAACGCGGCGGTGGCTGCTTCGATGGCTTTGTCGGCCATCTCGATGTTGGCTTTGTGAACGAGGCCGACGACCTCATCGAAGTTCGACGGGTTGACCGAAGCGAGCATGTCGCCGGTGGTGTACCGCTTGCCGCCGATGATAAGCGGATATTCGCGTCCGAAGTCGGATTCGATGTTGGCGAGGGCTTCGCGCATGAGGGCGGCGTTGCGCTCGTCGGTGAAATCGACAAAGGGTTCGTTCTGAAACGGAGAAAGCATAGCCATTCCTTTCACGTAAGTTGAAGGAACGAAGTTATCAACCGAACTTTCTCAGAGTCAACCGGGCTTATGATGGTCTTGCCTCGTGTTGGAGCTTTGACGCCCATCACAATCGACCTTATAATGCGTCTCGTCGAGAAGCAACCAGCGCGCTATCGACGCCGCATGAGTAGGTCGGAAATGCCCTGACCTGGGAAATGAGATCATCTCAATGGAATCGCAGCGTAAACAACGAGCCAGCGTCTCCATTATCTACAGCCACAAAGACAGGGACTGGCTTACTAGTCCACCTAAAACCTCTGGAAAAGCTTTATGGTATAGACATCTGGGACGACAAGAAAATCAGGGTTGGTTCCAAGTGGGAAGATGAGATTTCCGGTGCCATTGGCGGAGCCCGAGCAATTGTGTTGCTTCTGAGTGCCGACTTTTTAGCTTCGGACTTTATTATTGAACATGAACTACCGCGGGCGCTTCAGGCTGCGGAGAAACGGAGCGCCGTGATTCTCCCAATCATCCCAGGCCCTTCACTTTTTAAGGATGTTGGAGGTTTAGGACAGTTTCAGGCAGTCAATGATCCGAGCAACCCGCTGATTAGTATGACTAGACCTGAGCAAGAGGAGACGTTTTTTGCGTCTGGCCGAGAGTATACGCACTGCGGTCGGTGAACCTATAGATCGGGAAAGCGCATCGCAAAGTGAAAAGAGTTCCGAAGGTCTGCCGTCTTCGTTGCATCGGCTTCAGGATGTGGGCGGCTACGTCATTGTGGGCCTGGACGACGAGTCTCTTTTCTCACTCTTCAGGTTATTTGGCGACTCTCCTCCACCCGCCGATACTCTGGAATCGCCCTCAATCTATGAGGACATCTGCTTCGATGACTTTTCTGAAATGAAGGAAGTCTTCGATTCGCTCAACCGAGCCATCGCACGGGCAAAGCAATTGGCGCAACAAGGTCGCGATCCCCAAACCTCTTTTGAACTCTCTCTGAAACAAGAGGGCATCAGTCGCGCAACTCAGCTAGTGACTGAGCGCGGCAGAGAGAATTCAGTTCCGACACCCATAACTGCGCAAGGATTTAAGTACGTTATCTGGGGAGTCCGTCGTGGGTATTCAGACATGATCCGCCTACTACGACCTAATGAGATCGTGAGAGAGCAGAAGCCGATCCTTCGCGACGCACTCGAAGTTTACTTTAAGGACATCGCCATCGTCCCCAAGATCCCGCTTGCAATACAGGAAGCAGTACGCGCGGCAAAGGGCGATGACGAAGAGTTCAAGCGCCTTCTCTTTGAGGCTGCGTTGCGCCTACGTACCTTCGGGGTTGAGTCTGAGACGCCCTAGCCGCCGTGAAGGGGTAACCGCATGGCGAGACCGCGGATATTCATCAGTTCAACAATCTACGGCCTTGAGAGTATCAGGAACTCGCTGACGCGTTTTATTGAATCCCTCGGGTACGACCCCGTACTTTCGGAGAATGGCAGTGTACCGTACCTACCTAATAGGTCGCTAGCCGAGTCCTGCTGCGAAGCCGTGCGAGATTGCAACATCTATGTTCTGATCATAGCCAGTCGTTATGGTTCCGCGGCTCGCGATTCTGCGAATGGATCAGTTCCTGGTTCTCATCAGATGTACGACAGTATAACGAGGAGAGAATATAGGGCCGCTGTCGGGAAGGGTATGCCCATATACGTCTTGGTGTCTCGGGATGTGTACTCGGAGTTTCAGACTTATCAGAATAACCGAGAGACCACGATGATCAAGTACGTTCATGTGGATTCGGTCAATGTTTTTCAGTTCATGGAGGAGATTAACGAAAACCAGAAGCCCATTCGGCCCTTCGACGGTTACGCTCAGATTGAAGACTGGTTACGCCCACAGTGGGCTGGCTTATTCGGGGATTTAATTCGGCGCAGCGCCGTATCAGCAACCAACTCTGGCAACGCTCAATCTTCAGGTATTTCTAATGTCGTGGGCACGATGCAGAGAATCCTTGAAGCAGGAATTCGAGAGCTGCCGCCCGAAGAGATTGCAACAATCAGGGACGTCATTCGCGCGACCGGGTCTGATCCTTCGGGTGCGTAAGAACGTATCTCCGATCTCAAGATTCATGCGGGCCAACCGGGCTAGGTATCGCGCGGCCGAGCACCACGCCGGTTCGTTTACACGTGATGCAGTCTTTCCACTTGTTCCTGGAAAATCGTCCAATGCGTTCCTTTGTCACTGAAGTTCTTGATCATCTCGTATCATCGTTCATAACCTCAGCGATTCAACCTGCGGCGACTAACAGAGCGTGCATTAAGCAGGCTGACCGTGTGGTACAATTCGCTGGAAAGGAACTCCGATCATGGCATCGAAGAGTCAACCGCTCAGTAAATCACGGCACGGCAACAATGCCCAGCGCGACACGGACACGAGGCCCACACCCGGTTCGGGAACTTACGTGGGGCACCGAAGGCCAGCGAAGTCCACCGCACCTCCGCGCCAGCGCAACCCGGAGAAGCCAAAAAAGGAGCCATCGGCTGAGGAACTGACGCTGCGTGCCTGGAAGCACACCTACGCGAAGCGGGACAGGTTTAGAGAGGTTCTTTAACGTATGCCCGCCGTCGTTTTCGACACATCTGTGTTCATTGCGTATAAACCGGCGAGGCTTCCTGGGGGCTTGCTCATGTCCGCGGTCGTCATTCAAGAACTGACTGCCGGGGCCGTCGATAAGTCCGACATACAAAGATGGGACGCTGCTCGGCGCTCTCACGAGAAGCGGGGGACTCTGCTCGTCCCGTCGGGTGAAGACTGGTGGTTAGCAGGTAAGGTACTCAATTCGCTTTTACGCGGTCTGAAGTCGCAAAGCGCCGGACGCACGCCACGTTTACACCCTCAAGAAAAGTATCGAATCATTCGCGATGTATTGATCGCCCGGACAGTTCATCGAGCAGGCGCCTTGCTCGTCACCGATAACGTCGTAGACTTCCAGAGAATAAAGCGATTCTGTAATGTGCGAATGAAGAGCGGGAAGGAGTTCCTTAACCTGTGAGAGTCTCGCTTCGCCGCTATCACTCGCTCCAACGGATCTAATCATGACGGACTACAAAAGCGGCGACGAGTCGCCGCCCTGCAAAGCTAGCGAGGGCGAGGTCGAGCGCGCGGGTTCACTGTCTTCGGAAGGCTCACAAGATTGGCGATCAATCTGTAAGCTCCCGGAACTCCAACCGGCAGTTGCCTGAACCACGCGTAGCCCGTGTACACGTAATACCCGGCGCCATACTTCGCGATGAGTTCCCCGCCCTGCTTCGGATCTTCTCCCGGATCGTGACTCGCCATCAGCGGCTTGAACTGCGGATCCCACTCGCTCAAGAAATAAGTCCCTCGCTCCTGCACCCAGCCTTCAAAATCACGCTCGGTGATCTTGTTCGGATGATTGAATAGCGGGTGCGTGGGATCGAGCAGCATCACCGAAGCCGTCTCATCAGTCACGCGGTCCGGCATCCCCGTCTGTCTCATCTTGACCGGATAAGGGGCGAAGCTGCCCGTCGCGTATTCGTTCTTGTTGTACTGCACGATCAGCGTCCCGCCGCGCTTAACATAATCGAGCAATCGGCCGTTGTTTGCGACAACGTCCGGCCTGACTTCGTAGACCCTGATCCCGGTGACGATGACATCAAACCGGCTCAGGTCGCCCGATGCAAGCTCGCTTGCGTCGATCGTCTTCACGTTGACGCCCAGCCTCGTGAGCGCGGCCGCAAAGTCATCGCCCGCTCCCTCGATGTAGCCGACGAGAAGACCCGCCGCAACCTTCACGTCGAAAACTTCCGCGACGATGCTCGCGTCCTTGTAGACGAATCGCGGCTCGGTATGCGGGTACGCGACGAGTTGATAGCCGCGGCTGAATTGCCGGCCTTGCGTGGACGCAACCGCTTGCAACTCGTGTCGGCCTTCCTTGTTCTGCGCGGGAATCTTCAGATTGAACATCAGAGCGACGCGCTCGCCCGGGCGTTTCAGGTCGAAGCTCGCTTCGGGAGGAGTCACGGTCCATCCGCTCGGCGCTTGCACGGATACTGTCCCGCGGGCGCCGTCTCTTGCATTGCATACCAGCGACACGCTGACGTCGCGTGAGGTCGGTTTCGCAGAAAACGGGCTTATCACAATAGCGGGCGAAGTGGTGACCGACACCGCCGGCGCGATCTTCACGTCGTGTCTGATCTCGCCGAGCGCCTTGTCGGCGAACCGATACTGCGCCCGCTGAATTACGGAGACTCTCTCGCCGTCGAGCTTGAATTCGACAATCGCAGAAACCGCGGGGGGGGCAGTCGGCTCAATCCCCGTGCCGCCCTTGCCCGGCACGAACATATCGCCTTTGCGCTGGGCTTTCAGCCAATACGGTTCGGTGAATTCAGCGTCGTTGGCGACGGTGACTTTGAACCTGGACTCGTAGACCACCGCATCGCCGGTTATGCTCACAGTCTGCGGCTCTTCAACGGCCGACCAGCCTGCGGGAACCGATAACGACACCTTCGCCGCCGGCGCGCGCTGCGTTGAATAAGCGGTGACCGTTACGACGAAGGTTTGCCCCGGCGTGACCACTTCATCATCGGCGAGGCAATCGACGGCTACCTGGTGCGACTTCGCCAGCGCATCGGCGAAGTCTTGTTCTTTGAACCTAAGCAGGAAGTCGGTGTCGTACAACGATTGCTCGGAAAGCCCGAGCGTCGGCAGCGTCGCGCGAATCTCTCCGAGCCGTTTCAAGCCGCGGGCGATGATGGGGCCGGTCTCAGCGGGTGAGAACGGTTTGTAGGCCGACTTCGCGGCGTCGGCCTCGCGTTGTACTTCGGCCAGGGCTTGCTTCAACCGCTCAGCCCCAAGGTCGGCGTAATACGCGATGCCGGTCAAGGTTGTGTCGATGCCGTCGAAGATGTCCTTCTCGTCCCTCGCCGGCGGGGGAGATGCCTCAAGCAACTTGAGTCGCGAGTACTGCGGACCTCGCCGCTCGATTGCGCCTTGATCCTGTGATCGGTGCCGGCTGCGGCCTTGCATTGCGACCTCGAAGTAGCTCCGGCCGAGCAGAGGATCGATCTCGCCGGTGTTGACCGCGACGACTCCGGCTTCAGGTTGGGCCGCGGGGCGTTGTTGCCTGCGGTCTGGCGCGCTGACGTAGAGCTTGCGCGCCTTCCACGGCCGCAAGCCTTCGGCGATCTGTTCCGGATAGCGATTGGGATCAGCCGCCGCGCGATACGCTTCGGGAGTGAGATAACCCGCAGCCTGATGATGACCGTGTCCGTCATTGGACGTCCCCGACCATTGGGAAGCGATCACCATCGGCCGGAACGTCCGAATGACGCGCACCATGTCGGCGAGCACGGCGTCCTTGTCCCATTTCGTGAGCGCCTCTTCGCGTGATTTGCTGAAGCCAAAGTCATACGCGCGGGTGAAATACTGTTTCGCGCCATCGAGCCTGCGAGCCGCGAGCAGCTCTTCGGTACGAATGACGCCAAGGGCCTCATAGAGTTCGGGCCCGATCAGGTTCTGGCCGCCATCGCCGCGCGTGAGTGAGAGGTACGCGGTTCGCGCTTGCCGGCCGCGCGCGAGATAAGCGAGCAACCCGCTGCTTTCATCGTCGGGGTGCGCGCCGGTGTGGAGCACGCTTGCGACGGCGCCGAGCCGCCTGATCGCCTGCCCGAGTCCGGCGGCGCCTCTGTCGTAAACGCCGGCAGATGCGTCGCCCTCGACCTGCACGACGTCATTGACGGCCGTACTCTCGCGGCCGGTTCCGACAGAGCGTGCGGTGGAGGCGGCGCTGGTAGCGATCGCCGGGTAATCGGTCGGCGGGCCGAACCCAGCCAGCGGCGGACCCGTCAACGTCACTGCCAGCAGAGCTGTAAGCGGCAAGGTTCTCGATCGTCTTCTATGCATCGGTTGCACCTTCCATTGGATCATGAATTACCCACTGAACATCTTTCCCGATGTGGACGAAGGATGTTTATAGCAGAAGGCACATTGGCAAAAAAGCCATCTCACCACGGCCGCCTTGCTCGCCCAGTCGCTCCGATGAGCAGCCTCGATCCGAAGGTCGCGTTAGTCTCCCCCGCACATGCGCTCGTCGCTCTCGGCCTTCTACTATAGGTTCTCCTCGCAGACTTGCGGCAGATTCCCCAACTCGCCACGGCCCTCAACCATCAGCGGTTGACGCAAGTTTGGACGACGCACATTGTCATGTCCGCGTTCCGCCGAGAGTTAGAGAACGAACCACCCTTTGAGACAAGCCGGGGACTCATATTTGCTCGTCCACATACGTTATGATAATATTGCGGAGAAATTTGAGGAGTTGAACCTGGTTGGCCGTGGCGCCGTCGCCGGGCCGGGAGGAAAGGCTATGAGGGAGTGCTTCGGAAAGATTTACCCGGACTTATCCAGGGTACAGTACAACACGGAAATGGCGGGAAAGGTCTTTCGGCTGCGCATCAACTCGTTCGGGTTGATGCACCAAGCCCCTCAGCTTGAGGCGGACCTCGAAGAATGGGCAGATTGTCAAACGTGCGACGTTTTTCGGAGCTGTTTCGATTTTTCGAATGCCAGACTTGCAATGCAACAAACTGCCTCCCGGTTGTGAAATCGGACCCGTTCTGCTGCGTCGGAGGTTCCTCCATTCGCGCGGTAGGGGATTCATCTGATGGACGACACGAGGACCGCTGCACCACCGAAGCTTCGTTCCTTCGAGCGTTACCTGACTATCTGGGTGGCGGTCTGCATGGGCGCTGGAATCCTGCTGGGCAAGTTGATGCCGGGATTCACGGTGGTGCTCCGGGGGCTTGAGTTTGGACAGGGGAGCCAGATCAACATACCCATCGCGGTTCTCATCTGGCTGATGATCTACCCGATGATGCTCAAGATAGACCTCGCAAGCATCATCGACATTAGGAGAAAGCCGCAGGGGATCCTCGTAACATTGTTTGTGAACTGGATTGTTAAGCCTTTCTCGATGGCGATCATCGGGTGGCTGTTCTTCAAGCATCTCTTCTTGCCCCTGATCGGAGATGAGTTGGCCAACCAGTATGTAGCCGGCACGATCATTCTCGCGGCTGCTCCGTGTACGGCCATGGTGTTTGTGTGGTCCTATCTGACGGATGGCGACCCGGCGTATACGCTGGTTCAGGTGTCGGTCAATGACCTGATCATGTTGGTGCTCTTCGCGCCGATTGTCACCTTTCTGGTGAGCGGCGCCAGCACGCTGACGGTGCCGTTTCGAGTCTTGCTCTACAGCGTCGTCGCCTTTGTAGTCATACCGCTGGCCCTCGGCAGCCTGAGCCGCACGCTTCTCATAAGACTGAAGGGTGCAGGATGGTTTCAAAATGCCTTTGTGCCGTTTTTTCACCCGTTGACGGTGCTGGCCTTGCTGGCCACGCTCGTACTCATATTCGCCTTTCAGTCCGACAACCTCACAGGCAAGCCACTTCATATCGCGCTGATCGCAGCTCCGATCCTTGTCCAGGTCTATTTCAATTCCGCGCTGGCTTATGGCTTGATGAAGTTCTTCCGAGTCCCTCACAACGTCGCGGCTCCGGGAGCGCTCATCGGAGCAAGCAACTTCTTTGAGTTGGCGGTGGCAACAGCAATCGTGCTCTTCGGGCCGGAATCGGGCGCTGCGCTGGCCACAGTAGTCGGCGTGCTTGTCGAGGTACCCGTGATGCTGTCGGTCTGTTCGTTTTGCAACCGTACCCGCCACTGGTTTCCTGCTGTTACTCCAGAGTGCTGACTCATCACGATGTGCTTCGGCGAGGGGCGCGAACGCGAGCCTTGATTGTGTTGGCGGAAGATCGACCGCGCGGGCGGATCACCAACTCAGGCAGTCGCGCGCGATGATCCCTGTCCTCGGCGACAGCCCTCGCTCATTTCCATGCTCCGAACTCAAAAAGCGGGATTGCCGTACCTTGCGGTTGCGGCAAGCCACGAATAGAATGCGTCACATCAAATTGCGGCCGTCCTTTGGAAGGCGAGCACGGCCGAACCTGACGAGTGGCTTGGGCAACTACTGATCAGGTTTTTCGAGAAGAGAGGTGATATGACCGACGAACTCGATGGCGACCCGCACGAACGCATAAGGTTCTGGCGAGGCTGGAAGGGACTCTACCTGTTCATCATCGTCTACGGCGCGATTCAGATCGCGCTGCTCTACGTATTCACTCTGATGCTGAATCACTCCTGATGAGAACCGGCGACTGGTTTGTATTCACCATCTATCTCGCTCTGACGCTCTTCATCGGCCTTTGGAAGAGCCGAAAGGGCCGAAACATCGAAGCCTACTTTCTCGGCAACCGCAGCATCCCGTGGTGGGCGGTCGGGCTGTCGGTGATGGCCACGCAAGCCAGCGCCATCACCTTCATCGGCACTACAGGGCAGGCGTTCGCAGACGGCATGCGCTTCATCCAGATGTACCTGCCGCTGCCGTTCGTCGTAGTCATCCTCTGCCTGAGCTTCGTCCCGTTCTTCTACCGCGCGAAGGTCTACACCGCCTACGAGTATCTCGAGCGCCGCTTCGACATCAAGACGCGCGCGCTTACGAGTTTCTTGTTTCAATGCTCGCGCGGCATGTCGGTCGGGATCGTGGTCTACGCGCCGTCGGTAGTGCTCTCGATCATGCTCGGTTGGGACGAGCGACTCACGATTCTGATGATGGGCCTGTCAACGCTGATCTACACGTCGATCGGTGGAGTGCGCGCGGTGGTGTGGACCGACACGATGCAGATGTTGCTGATGTTCGCCGGCGTTTTTGTCGGGCTCTACCTGGTGATCTCGAAGCTCCCCGAGGGCGTGACGATGAATGATGCGGTTTACCTCGCGGGAGTGGCGAAGCGATGGAACGCCATCAACGTGTCGGCCAACCTCAATGATCAGTACTCGCTGCTGTCGGGGCTGGTGGGCGGGTTCTTCCTTATGCTGTCCTACTTCGGCTGCGATCAGAGTCAGGTGCAACGCTTCATCACCGCCGAGTCGCTGAAAGAGAGTCGGATGTCGCTGGTGATGACCGGAATCCTCAAGGTCCCGATGCAGTTCCTGATTCTCGCGACCGGTGTTTTTCTGCTGGTCTTTTATCAGTTCGAACGCCCGCCCGTCTACTTTAACCCGGTCGAGGTGCGCCGCCTCGAAGAGAGTCCCCGGCGAGAGCAGATTCTTCAGACCCAGCGAGAATTCGACCAGGCATTCGACCGGCAGCGCGACCTGGGTCTTCGGCTTCTCGACGCTCGCAGAAACGGTGATCATCCGGCGGCCGAGCAACTCGTCGCGGAGTATGAGGCCAGCAACAAGCGCGTGCAGGAGATTCGAAAGGCGACTTCCGATATGGTCGAGGAATCCTCGGGGACGAAGACCGATGCAAACTACGTTTACCTGAACTTTCTCTTCAAGTACGTCCCGGCCGGGCTGCTCGGGTTGATGATCTCGGTGATCTTCGCGGCGGCGATGTCATCGATCTCGGGTGAGATTGCCGCCTTATCGAGCGCGTCGATGGTCGATTACTACAAGCGGTTCTTCAAACGCGACGCTTCCGACCTTCACTACCTGCGCGCCGCTCAGGTGTGGACCGTGTTCTGGGGAATCTTCGCGACGCTCATAGCGGCGTTAGTCGGCCGGCGCGGCACCTCGCTGGTGGAGACAGTCAACAAGGTAGGCTCGCACTTCTACGGCCCGATATTGGGCGTGTTCTTGCTGGCGTTCTTCGTGAAGCGGGCAAACGGTCACGGCGCGTTCTTCGGAGTGATACTGGGGATGATAGCGGTGATTTACGTTAGTTGGATGACCGACGTCTCGTGGTTGTACTTGAACGTTGTGGGCCCGGTTGTCGTTGTGACGACCGGAACCTTGATCAGTCTTTTCTTTTCTCGAGGCGCTGCCAAGAAATCTCCAGAGATCAGCCCGAGACACTGAACCGCGCGGTTCACAGCAACGGACGCCGCGTACCATCCCTCGGATTCTGCTGGCCGGGCGGGTTCTGTCCGGGCCTCCCTCCGGGGTTCTGTTGATTAGGCTGCATAGGCTGGATGTAGAGAAAGACCCAATCTTCGTACTTGCTCAAGCCATACAGCAGCTTTACTGAATTGCCTTTGAGCTTGGGCGCGACGCCGACAATAGGTAGATTCGACTGACCCGCCTCAAAGAAGTGAGCCAGCGGGTCATCGTCATCGTCGTCGTCGTCGTCATCGTCGTCGTCACCTTCCTCCGGGTTGATTCCGGGAGGTTGGACCACCTGTCCCGGGGGAGTCCCCTGAGGCGGTGTGGCACCCTGAGGCGGTGTGGTACCCGGTCCCTGCGGCGGCGTCAGCGGGGTGAGCGGCACTATGCGGTGCAGCTTCGTGAGCGGCCCGGCCAACATCCAGTAGGAATCGGGAAGGACATTCCCGGTCTCGGCTACGTACGCCTGGAGGAAGTTTCCGATCCTTGGATCGCGCAGGCGCACCGGTTCCCATTCGACGTTTGTCATGGGGTCGATCATCGCCGATGCTCTCACCAGCTTCCTACGCTCGACACCGACGGTTATGCCGTCCTTGAGCTTTCTCAACTCTGTGAGCGGACCGTACGGAGGCCAACTGCGCACGGGAATAGGTCCGAGGTTGCCGAGGTTGTAATAGCGCGCGATGGCTTTCGCGATCTGGTCGCCGCGATAGCGCATCTCGGCTTCCTTGTCGCGTTGCACCTGAAGCTGGACATTGGGCGTGACGCTCGAGACGAGAAAGATGCTCAAGACGGCCAGCATCAAGATCAGGCCGAGCAACGCCCAGCCTTCTTCGCCGCTCGTGCGCGTCGACGAATTTCCTCGAGATGAGCGGGCGCGCCTCGCGGCGTCGGAAGTGTAATCGAGGAAGTGCATCATCTGGCTTTCTCCTGCATCGCGATGCGGCGCTTGATGTCGTACTGAGTTTGAGTGACCTCGGCCGCCGCGTCGGTGATCGAGTCAATGCGCCATGCTGCTGCAATCGTACTCCCCTTCTTGAGCCGCGTCAGCTCTTTCGTGCCGGTCATCTCAAACAGGCCCTTGTCGCCGATCCTGCCGATGTACTTGAACGGAGGCTCGGGCGCGGGCTGAACGATGAACGGAATGGGATGGGACCAGAACTTCGCCGGCTCGCTCTCTGATTTCACCTCAACGTTCGCCTGACGCTGGGAGGCGTAATCGCCGGGCGTGATTTCAACCGAGAGCGTGTTGGCGTTGAGACGCTTCGACGGCCGAGGCGCGCCGTCGAGATAGACTACAGCGTCGGCAGGAAAGCCCGTGCCCGATACGGTCATCGTGAAGGAGCGCGGAGTTCCGGCGACAGCGGTTTGAGGGAGGACTGATTGGAGTCCGATCGGCGGCGGATTGGGTATTACGGCTCGCGGCGGCGGTTCGACGTAATACGCGAAGATGTTGCGCGAACCGATCTTGGCCGCGACTGGTGTTGTGTCCGGCAAACTCAGCGGCAACGTATTCAGCACGACCTCCTGCTGCTTCGGAGCCTGTTGCGCGGCTACAGCTTCGGTTTGTTTGACGGTCTGGATCGGCGCGGTCTTCGTCGTCGCCACCGTGGAGGCATTTGCATTCTGCGGCCTTCTCGCAGTCCGGGGCTCATCCCCGCTGAGAACGAAGCTGTACAAGACCGCCGCGGCCAGGAAGACCCCCAGCACCGCGAGCACTATCTTCTTCCATTTATCCGAAGATGATCTCTTCGTAGCCATCTACACTCTCTAAGAGAACCGCGTCATACGTCTGGCGCTACGGCTGAAAGTACGCGGTCATTTCGATCGCAAGCGAAATACCCGAGCCCGTAGAGCTCTGCGAGCCTCTTCCGATCGTTCCTTCGTCAATGTTGGTCAACGTGATCGAGTTGATTATCAAGAACTGCTTGTAGCGTTCCAACTCGCCGATAAAATTGCGCAGATTCGTATACTGGCCGAATACCGTAAACGTCGCCTCGAGGTTGGGAAACACTGAAAGCTGTGTCGCGCCTCCCTTCTTGCCGGATGATTTCTCTTTTCCCGGCTCTTGAACAGCTTTGTCCAGTGTCATGTTGATGCCGCTTGTGAGCATCACATCGTTCTTCTTCGCCAGCGCGTTGATCTGGTCGATCAGGTCGATACGGCCTTTCGATTGAGGCTTCAAGTAGTCGTTCTTGAACGTCTCCAGAGTGCTGAGCGCTTCTCTGCCCGTATCCTTGGGCTGCTGCGATCCGGCGGCCGCCGCCCCGTCAACCATGACCTTCAACTGTTTGTCATATTCGGATTGAAGCTGGTTCAACCGGTCTTGTTCGGGCTTGAGCGACGACGAGTAGTAGACCAGCGACAGAATGAGGCTGATCAGCGCGAGCAGGGCGGCAATCGCTTCCCTGGAGCTCAGGCCGAACGGCAGCGCGGAGATCTTCAACGACCGCAGCTCGATTCGTGATAGACGCGCTCTGACCTGGCTGCTCATTGCGCTCCTTTCGACGGAACATAGGTGAGCCTGAGCAGGAACGGGACCTCTCCCTCGTCGGTTATCGCTTCCTGCGAGGCCTGCCCGACCACGAATAACCCTTTTGACTCGTCGAGCCGCTGCATCATCTCCGTTAGCTGAGCGGGACCCTTGCCGAGCGCTTTCAGCTCAACCGTCGCGACTGCGCCCTCCGCCGCGTCGAGGACTTCCTCAACCTTGATGCTGTGAATCTTCGCGTGCTTTGGCACGTACTCTTCGAGGTCGCTGATCATCCGATTCCAGAAGAAGCCCTTTCGAGCGAGCAACTGGTGCGCGGCCGTCAACTCGAGCGCCTGCTGTCCGGTCAAAACAGTCTGCTGCTGTTCACTCGCGAGCCGTTCTTGCTCCCGGCGCCGTTGCTCGACGGCAGTTGCCTGGTCCTTTATTCGGCGGTTCAGCTCGTCGGCCTTCGCGATGACGCGGGCCTTCTCCGACCCAACCCACAGGATCAGGAATCCACACGCCGCGAAGGTGACACCAAGTCCGAGCCAGAACAGCCGATGGTTGGTGAACGCTCGCCTCGACAGATTGAGATGAAGTCGCATCGGAGCTAAGAATAACCGAGAGCCGGACTCATCGCAAACATCTCGTCGCGCCGGAACTTCACCCGCGATGGGGTCAGGCAACTCCCGTTCAGCGCAAACGCATCTCGTGCTCGGAAGTTCCCGTTACTCAGCAGGATCAAACGGTCCACAAAAGGGGACGCAATGAAGTCTTGTCCGGTCTGCTTAAGGCAATGCGAAGACGAGTTCCTGTTTTGCAGCTACGACGGTTCGTCACTCCGCGATACCACGGCCGGCGCGGAGGGGATATCGCAACAGCCAGCTTCTGTCGTCGAGCCGGCGTCTCGGACCGGTGCGGCTGGCGGTAGCTTCGAGCGGAAGAGCCATCGAATAACCGCAAGAGCAACGGCCGTGGCGTTGGCGCTCTTCGGATTGGCGGCGTCATACAAGCAGTACGATCTCACGTTCGACGCTCAGGAACAGACTGGGCGGCCGGTGCTTTGGAAACAGCTCTCACTCACTACGCGGTCTGCCAGCGGGTTGAACCGGTCCCAGATGCTGCCCTTCTCCGAGCGGCTCAGCCGCTCAGGCTCGTTCACGTTCACCGTCAGCGCCGTGTTGCAAGGCGTGGCTGAATCCGATTGGCGAGGTCGTGTCATCTGCAGCAGCTTCGGAGTGGACGACACGAGCAGAGTTGTGAAGGCGACGTTCTCGACCGACGTATCGCCCTGGTGAAGTTTCACTCAAGGTACCCGCATACCCTCGCCGGCGCTGCTGGCAAAAGCAGGCGGCCCGCATTATAGTGCTACCCACACCTTCGGGTTCAGGAAATGCGAGGTCGAGATGGCCGAGAAGGGCTTCACCAATCAGCTCATCAACGAGACCAGTCCCTATCTGCTCCAGCACGCGCACAACCCGGTCAACTGGTATCCCTGGGGCCCCGAGGCGCTCGAGCGAGCGCGCACCGAGGACAGACCGATCCTCCTGTCGATTGGTTACTCCGCATGTCACTGGTGTCACGTGATGGAACACGAGTCGTTCGAGAACGAAGAGATCGCCCGGCAGATGAACGAAAACTTCGTGTGCATAAAGGTGGACCGCGAAGAGAGGCCCGATTTGGACTCGATTTACATGAACGCGGTCCAGATGATGACGGGGCACGGCGGCTGGCCGATGACCGTTTTTCTGACGCCCGACCATAAACCGTTTTATGGCGGCACCTATTTCCCGCCGGTCGATCGCCACGGGATTCCGGGATTCCCGCGAGTGTTGGAAGCCGTTGCCGACATCTTTAAGAACCGCCGCAATGATGCGCTCGCGAGCGCCGACGCCATCACCGCTGAGTTACGGAAGGCCAGTCAATTCCGCTCCTCGGACGAGATGCTCACGACCGACGTGCTCAACCAGGCGTATTCGGGGCTGTCGGCGAACTTCGATAAGCTCAACGGCGGATTTGGCGGCGCGCCGAAATTCCCGCCGTCGATGAACCTGATGCTCCTGCTGCGCCATTACAAGCGCACGAACTCGCTGCAGGCCCTTCACATGACCGAGTTCACGCTCAAGAAGATGGCCGGCGGCGGAATGTACGATCACCTCGGCGGAGGATTCCATCGCTACTCGGTCGATGCCAACTGGCAGGTTCCGCACTTCGAGAAGATGCTCTACGACAACGCGCTGCTGTCGCGCACCTGCTTGTACGCGTACCAGGCGACGCGGGCGTCGCGCTTCCGTCGCGTAGCGGAAGAGACGCTCGAATACGTGATGCGCGACATGACAGACGGCGGCGGCGGATTCTACTCGTCCGAAGACGCCGACAGCGAAGGCGTGGAAGGAAAATTCTACGTATGGACGAAGGACGAGGTGCTCGGCATTCTCGGCAAAGAAGACGGGGAGCTGTTCTGTGAATACTACGACGTGACCGAGGGCGGGAACTTCGAACACGGCGCGTCGATACTCAACACGCCCCCCTCGATGGATGAGTTCGCCGCAAGCAAGAGCACCGACGCAACCGGGATGGGCCGGACTCTCGACGCGTGTCGCAAAAAGCTCTTTTATGTTCGTGAAGCTCGCGTCCGTCCGGGCCGCGACGACAAGATCCTCACCGCGTGGAACGGCTTGATGCTGACGGCATTCGCCGAGGCGGCAAACATCCTCGGCCGCGACGACTATCGTCAGGTGGCGGTCAGGAACGCCGAGTTTCTTCTCAACAACCTCGTGACCGCCGACCGCGTGCTTCGAACGTTCAGGGATGGGCAGGCGAAGCTGAACGCGTACCTCGAGGACTACGCGTACTTGATTGAAGGTCTTCTCGCGGTTTATGAGGCGACATTCGACCTGAAGTACTTCGTTGAGGCGCGCGCGCTGGCCGACAGAATGCTGGAACGGTTTTGGGATGAGGCCGATTCGGGCTTTTACTTCACGTCGTCCGATCATGAAAGACTGATCACGCGGACAAAGGACTATCTGGACAACGCGACGCCTTCGGGCAATTCCAGCGCGGTACTGGGGCTGTTGAAGCTCGGATTGCTCACGCACGAGCAGCAGTACACGCGCACGGCCGCATCAATATTGCGAGCGACATGGCAGGCGATGTCGCGTTATCCGAGCGCCTTCGGGTACCTGTTGTGCGGACTCGATTTCTATCTGTCCGAACCCAAGGAGATAGCGATCATCGGCGAGACGAACTCGCACGAATTCCGGCTGCTGCTCGAAGCGATATACTCGCGGTACTTGCCCAACAAAGTCGTCGCCGGCTCGCGCTCGGGGGATTTGGCAGCGGCGGATTCCATTCGATTGCTGGCAGGCAGAGATGAAATCGGCGGCGCGCCTGCCGCGTACGTTTGTCGTGAGTACGTGTGTCTTGCACCCGCCATGAGTCCGGAGGAACTGGCTGCGCGGCTGGAAGAATGAGGCGAATCACTTCAATCGAATCTCAAAGATTTGCGGCCACAGCTTTCCACTGACGAAGATGCGCTTCTTTGCGGGATCGTAAGCGATGCCATTCAGGACGTCTTCACTGCCATCCCTCCGTTCACGCGGCAACAGGCCGGCCATATCGAGGAATGAATTGACGTGACCCGATGTAGTGTCGATCCGCACGATCAGATCGGTCTGCCAGACGTTGGCCCATATCTCGCCCTCGATGTATTCCAGCTCATTCAACTGATCGAGTGGCCGGCCGTTCAGTGTCACCGGCAGCTTCTTCACCGGGGCGAACGTGTTGGGGTTGAGATAGGTGAGGGTGCTGCTGCCGTCGCTCATTATCAGGTTCGCGCCGTCATACGTGAGTCCCCAGCCTTCGGTGTCGTACGTGAACTCGCGGAGCAGCTTAAAGGTCTCGCGATCGTAGACGAATCCGCGCTGGCTCTTCCACGTCAGTTGAATCAGGCGATTGTCCACAAGCGCAAGGCCCTCTCCGAACAGCGCAGGCGCCAGGCTTAGTGATTTCACGACTCTGCCGCTTGGGAATTCGACGCGCCGAAGAGTGGATTCACCGTAAAGGCCCGTGCTCTCGTAGAAGCCGCCGTCGTGCCACAACAGCCCCTGGAGATACGCGCCCGGATCGTGAGGGGACGTGTTTACTACTTCATAAGCGGATTTCGCCGCGGCATCCGAATCCGGGCGAGGCGATGATCGGCCCTGGGTCTGGCTGCCGCTGGAAGGCGACGGCCCGGACCGCATGAGCGCCATACCGCCCAGACCCAGAGCCGCCGCAATGCCGGCGACGATGACTACCGTCATGACGGGGATTCGTTTTCGGCCGGGGCGCGACCGCGCGCGTGATCTTGTAGGAGCCTTGGTCGCCATTCACCGCCTCCCGAAGTGCCGTCGTTGCACCATCGGCAATCGCGAGTTCGTCGATTATACCCGCAGGTTCTCCGTCTCAGCCAACCCGGAAGGAAATCAAGGTTGAAGGAATTTCATGAACAACGTTGCGAGTCCCAGGAACGAGAAGAAGCCGGCGACGTCGGTGCAGGTCGTGACGAACACCGACGAGGCAACGGCCGGATCGATTCGAACTTTCTTCAAGCCCACCGGTATCAGCGTCCCCGCTATCGACGCCACGATCATGTTGGTCACCATCGCCGCGCCGAGCACGAGTCCTAACCGAACATCTTTATAGAAGAGCCCGGCGACCGCTGCTGCTGCCAGGCCGTTGATCAACCCGTTGCCCGCCCCCACGATGATCGCCTTGATGGTCACCCACGACACCGCGCCCATCTCCCCGAGCGCGATTCCCCGGATGATAACGGTCAGCGTTTGTGTCGCCGCGTTGCCGCCCATCCCTGCGACGATCGGCATAAAAACGGCGAGCCTGGGCAGATTGCCGATTTGAACTTCAAACAACGAGACGACCGACGCCGCCAAAAACGCGGTCACCAGATTCACCAACAGCCACGGCGCTCTCAGCCGGAGTGACCTCGCCGCGCTCGTGGAGACATGTTCTTCGGTTGCAACGCCCGCCAGCGCAAGCAGGTCCTCGGCTACCTCGTCCTGCAAAACGTCGATCACGTCGTCGACCGTCACGATCCCAACCAGCTTGTCGTCGTCGTTGACGATCGGAAGCGCGAGCAGGTTGTACTCGGCAACGAGCCTGGCAACCTCCTCTTGATCGGCGTCCGTTTTCGCGCTGATCACATTGGGCACCATCACGTTTTTCAATCGCTCGACTGGCGGGGTCGTCAGCAGCTTGCGCAAGCTCAAGACGCCCACGAGATGGTCCCGCTTGTCGACGACGTAGAGATAGAAGACCATCTCGAGCTCGGCCGAACGCTGCTGCAGTGCTGTGATCGCGTCGGAGACGGTCCTCTCCTCCTCGAGCGCGAAGTAATCCGGGGTCATGATGCGGCCCGCGGTCTGCTCTTCGTGTTCTAGGAGTTCGCGGACGTCGGCTGCCGGTTCCGCTTCCATGAGCGCCAGCACCTGGGCCGCCAGCGGTTCCTGCAGCCGCGAGGCCAGCGGTGTCGCGTCATCAGCCGACATCTCCGACAGCAGTTCGGCGATGCGCTTTGGCGCGAGCCTTGACAGCAGCATCGCGCTGTCCTCGGTCGGCATCTCGGTGAGGACCGCGGCAACATGGCTCGCGTCGCACTCCGCAAGCAGGATTGAAAACACCTGTGACCGCTCGGCGCTGCCCAGGCTCGTAAACAGCCGCGCCGCATCGACCGGATATGCCTTAGACAAGATGCGCCCCAGGTGCGTGGTCGCGCGACGGTGAAGCAGCTTGCGCACCAATACGACGGGAATGGGAGCCTTTGTTAGTCTGGTCTCTTCATTATTCATGACTGGTCACCTGTCACAATGCTCGGGCTTCGTCGCGAGCCGCGACAAAAGGAGACTCATGATGCCGCAAGCGGCGGAGCAGGCCAAGAGAATAAGAACTGGTGGGATGCTATAAGCTGTGCGGAGAGACGCTGCTGGTCACTTCTTGTGAAGGACAATGCGACCATCGTACGTCGTGACGGTCAGGCGCGGCCCGCCCGCGAGATGATTGCCCGAAACCATCTTTGCGCCCTTCGTCACGCCCGTCAGTCCCTTGGCGAACTCGCCGAGGTTTATTTTTTCGCTCAGCGCGCGGGCGGCAAGGTTGAACGCCGCGCCCCCTGGCAGGTTGAGGTCGATGTCGCCCTTCATCGACTGGAAGCTGTAGGCTCCTCCCTCTCGCAACTGCCCGTCAAAGTAGATATCGCCGGTTGTCACCCTGACCTCGACGGACGCGGCCTGAACATCTTGCAACCGAACTTCACTCTCAAAGGACGTCACAACAATATCGCCGGTCACGCCGCTGACGTTGATCTTGCCCAGCACGTTCTTCAGCGAGAGAGACGTGTTGGCGGGGACGTAAATGCGAAAGTCGGCCCGGATCGTCGGCGCGGCTTGCTTGACCGAGACCAGAATGTCGGTCCCTACGACGCGGTCCTCAATCGCCGCGGGTGACTCGGTGATCGCCAGCACCGAGACGGTCCTTCTGCCCCACGCGGTGACGGTGATATCGCCGCTCACGTTTGAGAGTGTGAAGTGGGCGGCGCCGCGCGGTGTGTAGCTCCTCTCAAACCTGCCAGGGCGTTCAACCGCAGGCGCATAGGGTGCAGAGGCGCCGAGCGCCGCAACTGATAGGGCCGCAGTCGCGGCTCGGCAAGCGTCTCCGAATCCCTGTCTCGATTTCGACATTCTCAATCTCAAGCTACCGGTCGTCGGTGTGGCGACTCAGAACTTGGTGAAACCTTCCAGCAACCGCTGCTTTTCCAGATAAGCATCGCGCATGAGGTCCTTTGACACCTGGTCGGAAGGGTCACCGCTCAACTGTTGCCGGCACGTCGCAAGGCACTGATCAACCTGGCGGATACTCCGGTCGTACGCGACCTGCAATTCCGGGCTCCAGGTGACCCTGCGCTGCTCGACGCTCTCGCGCAGGCGCTCGATCTTCTCTTCGATCTCCTGGTCTTCGGCGTTTGACAACAGGTTCATCCCCGCCGTTCCGCTCCGGCCCGCGAGCGAGGAGGCGGACGGCGTTTCGGCGCTCTGCCTTGAGATTATCAGGGCGACGGAAAAAATGATCAGCAGCGCGGCGGCACTGGCGGCCAGTTGCGGGACGCTGAGGTTCAACTCGAGGTTCTTCAACCTTGACACCCATGCCGCTACCCTTGACCCGAAATGCGTCGGCCTCTCAGCGGCGATCTTTGTCTGAAGCTGAGTCCACACCTCGCTTGACGGGGTGTGCAGAGGCAACTGGCGGCTGAAATGAACTATCTGGAGCAAGTCATCTCGCACCGCCCTGCAGCCGTCACAATCGGCTAAGTGCCGCTCGATCCGCGCCTCCTCGCCCAGCTCGAGCGTACCGTCGATGTAATCCGAAATCAGTTCTTGATACTCCTGGCACGCCATCTCTTATTCACCCGCATTAGAAGTTGTTTTGGACAGCAATTCGCGCAGCCGCATCCGGGCTTTGTGCAATTGCGATTTCGAGGTCCCGACGCTGACGCCCAGCGTACTTGATATCTCCTCGTGTTCGTAGCCTTCGACGTCGTGCAGCAGAAACACAGTTCGGTAGCCCGGAGGAAGCTGGGCAATGGCCCTCTCCAAGGCGAGCCGGTCGACCATCGAGATTCGACGCGTGCTCTGAAGCGGCGTTTCCACGACGTTGGTAAAGTCTCCTTCCTCGCTCGTGTGCTCGAGTTTGACTCCTCGCTTGCGAAAATGCATCAGCACTTGATTGACCGCAAGGCGATGCAGCCAGGTCGTGAAGGCCGAATCGCCGCGAAAGCTGCCGATCTTCCTGTAGACCTGCAGAAACACCTCCTGAGTAAGGTCCTCGGCCTGTTCTACATTGCCCAGCATCCGAGCGCACAGCGAGTAGACGCGCCTGCGGTGCTGTTCGTAGATTCTCTCAAAGGCTACGGCGTCTCCCGATGCTGCCGCCCTAACAAGCTCGAGGTCGGTCATGGTCTGGCTTGATTGAGCGGTCACAGTCATTTCGAGCGTCTGTCTAAGACAGGCCATGACGTCAGTGCCTGTGATGCGATGACCCTAAATCCGGTTGCCTCAATATTATAGCATCCAAGGTCGGCAGTTTTGCATGTTTCCGAGCCCCAAAAGTCCGCCGTTACAATCGCGACTCACCACGATCAACCGCCCAAGCTGATAGTAGTAAGCCTTGGGAAACAGCAGCGGCGCCGGGCAGCGGACAAACTGATTGACAGAGACCAATGCCGGTGTAAAATCAGTGTCTGGCGGCAGGCAGACAGTCCCCACAGACATTTGAGACCCCGCGCGTGAGATGTTCCGTTTGACTCACTCACTATTCTACGTACTTTCGAGCCATCACGGCGAAGAGTTTTCGCCCGTTCGGTGCAACCAACAGACGATCAGGCGGCTGCTGCGCTACTTCGAAGACCTGGTGACCGAAAACAAGCTGCCGGCGCTGGTAATCGAGGGCCGGTGCCTTGATGGTCAGCCGCCCAGAGAATTGGAACGCTCGGCCAAGCTAGCCTCCGTCGCCCGCCACCTCTACCTCTTTTCGTGCGACGGAGAGTGCAGCACGAGAACCTGGAGCCCCGCCAGCCGTCCGACGTTGTCGGTGCTTGAAGAGCACCAGTACCACAGCATCGAGACCGGACCCTTCATTCTCGTGATGGATCCGCGCTTCTGCGGGTTGCTGGCATCGTCGGTGATTGCTGCCGACGACGCTACCAATCAAGCCAGGACCTACGAAATGCTCTGGACGTTCGACCCCAACGTCGTCTTCACCGCGATCGAGTATTTGATGGCGCGCATCACCGTCCAAAAGCCGCGCGAGCGTGCCCGCTTCGGGGCGCTGCTGAACGCTTCGACTCCCCACAGCATTTCGCTCAGACTCGCGCTCACCTTGACGACGAAGCTCACGATGCTGATGCAGCGGCAGAATGAACTCGAGATGGCTACCAGCCGCATCAGCTCTGCGATATCGAGCACCCTCGAACTTGAAGGTATCCTTCAGACTGCCGTCGAAGAAGTCGGCCACGCGCTCAATGCGCGGCGCGCGGCGCTGGTTCTGTGGCGTGAGGGGGGAAACAAGCCGGAGGGCATGAGTGTGTATCAACAGCCGGAGGAGTCGTCCGCGATGACCGCCCGGCGGCGTGAGACCTCGCGGCTAATGGTTCATCTCCAGGGCGAAGCCACGCGGACTTCGGCTGAGGGCGTTGTCTCAGTGGCCGACGCCCACGAGGTGTCGGCCTTTCCCGCCGACGAAGAGTCGGCCTCGCCGAGCGCGCTCGAGATCCCCATCACCTATCGTGACACCATCATCGGCGTGCTTGTGGTTGAAGATGACACTCCAGGGCGCAACTGGGAGGACGAAGAAGTCCTGATGGTGCGGACCGTCGCCGACCAGCTTGCCGTCGCCATAAGCCACGCGCGACTCTTTCGCAGGATTCAGACTCAGGCGATGACGGACGCCCTTACCGGGCTGTACAATCACGGCTACTTCCAGGAGGTCATCGATCGAGAGGTTAAGCTCGCCGACCGCGACTCCACCACGGTCTCGCTTATTCTTCTCGACATCGACCACCTCAAGCGAATCAACGACACCCTCGGACACCAGGCGGGCGATACGGCGCTCCGCCACGTTGCCGACATCATGAAGGCCTCAGTTCGCGAAGTGGACGTATGCGCTCGGTACGGCGGCGAGGAATTCGTGATCGTGCTGCCTAAGTGCGCCCGCGATGAGGCGCGGCACGTTGCCGAACGGGTCCGCGAGGCAATAGCCGCTTCGCCGGTGCCGAAGGTCGGTCAAGTGACCGCCAGCTTTGGCGTGTCGACTTACCCCGAGTCCGCGCGCGGAAAAGCAGAACTCGTGGAGATGGCCGACCGGGCGATGTACCTTTCCAAAGCTGCCGGCCGCAACCGTGTCCGTACACTGGTGCACCAGGATTCGACTCGATTGGACGCTTAATAGAGAGCCTACTGCGTCAGCCGCCGAAACAGCTTGATCCGTCCCATTGCCAGACTCTCCCTGAAGTCAGTTGCAAGATCACGCGCAAGCTCGGGCCGCTCTTTGATGAGCCGGTCGAGCGGATCACCCGCCTGAATTATCACCGTCTCAACATCGGCGGGGATACCGTTGCCTAGCCGGTGCCATCGCATTGTTCCTTCGTGAATCGTGTCCGCGAATCGCCACCCGCCCCGAGCCACGAGCGGACCAAGCGCCCCCGTGTGCATCAAGATTGTCGGCCTGGGAGGATCACCCGCCAAAAGCTCGGCAAACCGCGCGCGTTCACGAGCCGGCTGCGAGTTGACGCCGTTGCGGTAGGCCTCCTGATAGATCGCCAATTGCGAAGCTCCTTCAGAGAGCAGGTACGCGTACTGCCCGGTCAGAAGCAGGCAAAAGCCGACGACCGCGATCGTCCGTCCCACTCGGCCCGCCAGCAAAACGACCCCCGGCGCAAACAACGCTATCGGCAAAAGATGAAGCAGCCCGTATCGCACGTTGAGAAGTCCAAACGCGCTCAACGGGAACAACTGAATCTCGCCGCGGTAAAGGCTCAACACGTGAAACACGAACGGGACGCATAGCAGGAGAGCGGGGGCGATCACGATCAACGAGCGGCGACTGGCGATCACACGCACGGACCCGGCTACGGCGAGCATCAGCAATACAGGTCCGGCGCATACCGATACCGCGCCCAGCATCAGCAGGAGGTCCGCCGCCGCGTTTCCCGAGAATATTTTCGACCACCCGAGGCTTGATTCGCCTTGCGAGACGCCGCGGGCCGAGTAGGTTCCCGTCAGAAACTCAATCGCATTGCCGTAGATCGCCCAGTTGTGCCACAGCCAGTAGACCGGCCCAATCAGAGCGAGCGGCGCGAACGTCAACGCAGCCCGCAACCTCGACGTGAATCCGCCGCGCGAGACGAGGGGAACCAAGAGGATCGCCGTCGCGGCAACCGCCCATGCTTCGTAACGTGAGAGGGTCGCAACCGACATCGCGAGCGCGGCCATGGCGAGCTTCCGCGTCGTTTGATTCTCCGCCCACCGATGAAAAACCCAGACCGAACAGGCAAGTGCGGCCATGAAGACCATCTCGCTCATCGGAGTTGATTGCATATAGAGCGCCGACGGATTCAACACGAAACATGCTACGGACAGCGCCGGAAGCGCGCTCCTCAAACGTTCAGCCTCGCGGGAATAAAGCCGCCTCGCGTTGAGATAGAGCGCAAGCGCCGCGATCACGAACGACACCATCGAAACGATGCTTCCGGCCAGCCCGGTTCGCCAGAGCGTGTCGTCACGAACTAGCGGCAGCATCAACGCCGTCTGGAGGGGCAGCCACGGCGAGCCGATCTGAATGTAACGCTGCCACAGCGAATCATCAGGATGATCGACGACCTTGCGCGCGATGTTGACGTGAGCGACGCCGTCGCCATACCAGTTGGTCGCGCCCTGCCGGTAGAAATAAACCAACGATAAAACCGAGAGTGCGGCGGCTATCAGCGCTACCGCCACAAGCGAGAGGCCGCCACGTCGCGCGGGCGGTTGGTGGAGCGAACTGTCGGCGAGGGGCATCGATGAGATCATCCGCACGGGACCAGCCACGGTTCGGGAGTTGCCCAACTTCTTCAAAGCACCATTGTAGACAAGACTGACCTACGATGTTCCTGCGGCGATCTCTTCCGCGGAAGCGATCAGCTTGTGTATTGCGCGGACGTCGGTCACCAGTTGCTTGAACATATCAGGCAGGAGCGCCTGAGGCCCATCCGACAACGCGCGCTCAGGATGCGTGTGGACTTCGACCATTATTCCGTCCGCGCCCGCCGCTATCGAAGCCCGCGCCATCGGAACCACCTTGCTGCGCTTGCCTGTGCCGTGTGACGGATCGACGATTATCGGAAGGTGCGAACGAGACTGTACGGCAGGCACGATCGACAGGTCCAGCGTATTGCGGGTGTGGTCGGCGAAGGTCCGAACCCCGCGCTCGCACATGATGACGTTGTAGTTGCCTTCGGACATTATGTACTCGGCCGCGAGCAGGAACTCATCGAGCGTGGCCGACATTCCGCGCTTGAGCAACACCGGCTTTCTTGCCTGGCCCAGCCGTCGAAGCAGCGAGAAGTTCTGCATATTGCGCGCGCCGATCTGCAGCACGTCGGCGTACTCTTCGACGAGGTCAGCCGTCTCGGTGTCGAGCACCTCGGTGACGATTCGCATTCCGAATCGGTCCCTCACCTGCGCCAGGATTTTCAACCCATCCTCTCTGAGTCCTTGAAACGAGTACGGCGAGGTGCGCGGCTTGAACGCGCCGCCGCGGAAGAAGGCGACGCCGCATGAGGCGACTACTTCGGCGATCTCCATCGTCTGGCCCAAGGTCTCGACCGCGCACGGGCCGGCGATAATGACGGGCTCGGGGCCGCCGATCTCCGCGGAGCCGACGCGCACTATGGTGTCGTCGTGTTTCAGGTCACGGCCGACGAGCTTGTAGGGCTTCGAGACGCGAATCGCTTCGGCGACCCCAGGCAGATTCTCGAAGTGACCCGGATCAATCGCGCCCTGATTGCCGGTGATGCCTATGGCCGTGCGTGTCGCGCCGGGCATCGGATGCGGCTTGAAGCCGAAGTCGCGGATCACGCCGCAGACGGCTTCGACCTGTTCGTCGGTGGCGTCCGCTTTCATTACTATGAGCATCTGAAATTCTCCTGGGCCGAATAGGCGCATCCGCCGTTCTTAGCCGACCGCACAATGCATCTTCCTCCGCGGGCAAACAGTACTCACATTTGCCGCGTGCGCGTTGTTGCACCTGCTGCCGTAGCGCGCTTGGGACGTACGTCACGAGCGGCCTTCGAGGTAGAGGTGAGCGCGGGCCTTCACGAGTTGCATCAAGTGCTCCAACTCAACAAAGCGGTCCAACTCGGCGGCCTCTTCGTCAGTTAACTCGCCGGCGCCATTCTGCTCGAGGAGGTATCGCACGCGTTCCTGGGCCTGTTGAGAGGGACGAAAGGCCAGTACGTCGGCCGAGCTCGTACCGCGTGCGAACAAGTCTACGATATCGTCATAAGCCCTGCGATCAACAGCCATAAGCTTCCCTCCAACGAGAAATTAACAGCCCGGAAAAGAAAGCAACAAGTCCAGAGGGATCCGCAATTCCTGGCTCACATACGCTCGGGCGCCTCAATCCCCAGTACGCCCAGCGCTGTTATCAACTGCCTTCGCACAATAGTCGTGATCGCGATCAACAACGCACGGCGAGCCGCGTCCTTCTCCGACAGAATGTGATAGTTGTGATAAAAGAGATTGAACCGCTGCGCGAGCTGGAACGTCCACTTCGCGATGATCGCCGGTTCAAGCGCGCCCACCGCTCCTCGCACGGTGTCCCCGAGTCTGGCCGCCAGGTAGACCAACGACCACAGGTCATCACCCTCTTCGCCTGACAGCAGTTCCGCGAGTCTGCCCGGCTCGATTCCTTCAAGCTCCTTCGCTGACGGATCGAGCCCGGCTTCTTCCAGCTTTCGAAATATTGAATTCGCCCGGACAACCGAGTACTGAATGTAAGGCCCGGTCTCGCCCTCGAACGACAACGCCTCTTTGAAGTCGAAAGAGATTACCGACGTTCGCGAGTACTTCAGCAGGAAGTAACGCAGCGCCCCGACGGCAATCTTGTGCGCGGTTCCTCGCTTGTCATCCTCGCTCAAGTCAGGGTGGCGGCTCGATACTTCCGCCATCGCGCTCGACTCAAGCTGATCGATCAAGTCGTCGGCTTTCACTCCCAGCCCTTTCCGACCCGACATGCTGACCGCGCCTCGCCGCCGGTCATCTTCCGAGAGTCGCTGCCCTAGTTGTTCAACCGCCGCCGCGGTGAGCACGACCTTCTCGTAACCGAGATGCGCGCTGCGCTCGACCCGTTCATCGTGATCTACGGCCATCACGCCCAGTTTGACGTAGTGCTGAGGGTAGGACTGGCCGATGTCGATGACGTTGAAGTACGCGGCGCCGCTCCCGAAGCGCGGGTGCGCCGGATCGTTCTCTGCAGCTTCGGCGGTCGTGATCCAGACAACGTGTCCGTCGGGATAGGTGTGGAACGGCCGGTAGTAGAAATCGATCCCGAGTTGGCCGAGCTTCCACAGGTGAAACGCGATGTCCTTGCCGGTATAGGTCACGGTGCCATTCGACCTGACGATGACCTTATCCGCTTCATAGGCACTGTCCTTTTCGTCTTCATCTCTCTCCCCGGCCGCCCGGACACCGGAGCGCTGATTCAAGCTCGATGATTCCTCTCGCCGCGTCTCCGCGTCTCCGCGTCCCCGCGTCGCCTCCAGTTCCCCGTGGTTCACTTCAGCCTCGGCGCGCATGACCCAGCAGCCCGCGTGCTTGCCTTCGGATTCGTACTCAATGCCGCCACGTTCCTTCAGCAGCGCGAACGCCCGTTCCCAGATGTGGAGGTGCAAGACGTCCGACTCACGCGGCAACACGTCGTACTCGATCCCGAGCCGCAGCATCGTCGCGAGGTGACACTTCAAAACCCGCGTCGAGATGTAATCAGCCATCTCGTAGACCTCGCCCGCACCGGCTTCGAGCTCATGCAGCGTCTGAGTTCGCAACTCGATCCTCGACCGATCTTCGTCGTAGAAATCGCCGACCCTCGCGTAGAGGTCCCAACAGTAGTAATCGAAGTAGTCGGGCTTTTCTTGCCCGTCGCTCCTCTCGATTGCTTTGATTTGTTCGAGCGATTTCTTCTCGATGTATCTGAATCCGACGACGACGTCAGCGACTTGAACCCCGGTGTTGTCGATGTAGTTTTGGACCTCGACCTCTTCGCCTGCCGCGCGCAGCAGTCTGACCGTGGTGTCTCCGAGCACGGCGTTACGCACGTGGCCGATATGCGCGGCCTTGTTGGGATTGACTGCGGTGTGTTCGACGATGATCTTGCCACCGAGTAGTGGCGCTAGCGGCCTCGCTTGCGGCGCGGCATCAAGCAAGTAGCCGGCCCGATCGAGATACACATTCACGTACCCCGGGCCGGCGACTTCGACGCGAGCTACGCCTTTCACTCCTCTTATTCCTTCAGCGAGCCGCGCGGCAATCTCCCGCGGATTCTGCTTCTGTCCGGTTCGTGCTTTTAGCCGTTTAGCAAGATCGAACGCTACGGGGAACGCGAGGTCGCCGAGCTCGGCGCGCGGCGGTATCTCGACGGGAATGTCGCAGTCCGTGATGTCGTACAGTCTTTCGATCACGGCGGCCGCGTGCGTTCGAAGGTCGTCGGAGATTGACATGGTTTGATCCGATTCTGTTCAGTGCCCCGCTATGACCGAGTATAGTATCAACCGCTGGCGGCTTTCGGAAGTACGGGGGTTACGATAGCCACCCGGAAAGTCACTTGGCTCTCTTCGACCGATTTCGAGCCAATGCGACATAGCCAGGGCTTGATGCCTGGGTTCTTTTGGTTGCAGTCTAAGGCGGTCGAATGACTAGCACGCGCGACGCGCGCCTGTGCTAATATGGCGGCTGAGCGATGCGGACGCGGTCTACGACAACTGGAGAGAACTTTATGGTGTTCGCAGAGGGGTGAGGTTCTACTCGTAGCGTATCCCTATACTGACTTGACGACGGTGAAAGCGCGTCCCGCCGTCGTCGTAAGCGGCAGACTATGATATTTCTTGCGCAAGCGCGCGGAAGAATCCCGCTGGGGTAGCAATCCGCAATCCAATTCGCTTTGCCAGGACAGGGGTGAAATGGTCCGTGTTGTGAGTTAGCAGCCAGTCCGGCTGAGCTTGAATGGCAGAGACCAGCACCGGCACATCAGCAGCATGCCTAATCAGTTGCCGAGAACTCGCCACCTCCTGCTCCAACGGTAGAGGAATGATCTCAGGTCGCGCCAGTTTTAGAAGCCTGCTGTAATCATCAATCAACTGATCAGCCGCCGTCGGCGAAAGCTGAGCCGCGCGGGTGAGGAGATTCTGCTCAACCTCTTAGCGCACATATTCTGCCAAAACCATCCGGCAAATCCGCGCCGCACAAAGAGACAGCACCGCCTTATCAAGCCCCCACTCTGCGAGGATACCGCCGGTCAGCACATTCGAATCGAGGAAAAGGCGTAGGCGTGTTTGCTTACCCATCCCGCCTACTTCTTCCCAACCTTGCTCCTGCGCTTCTTTTCAGCTTTGGCGAGTGCCGGATAACGGCGTTCAAAGACACGCTGGCGAGCCTCCGGCAATGTCGCCAGTAGGTCAGCTTCAGTGATTCCAACGTTCGCAAAAACGCCAGCGATCCGGTCGCACAACTGGCGGAAATGTGCGCGCTCCGGAATGAGAAGCAAGGCGCCGCCAAGGCGCAATACCGCCACTTGCGCGCCCTTCCCCAGTCGCAGCGCGTCGCGGTACTCGCTTGGCACGGTCAGTTGTCCTCTTTCTCCCAATTGCGTCGTCATCAAGAACTCGACCGGCAACGTCGTTTCAGCAGACATATCTCATCTCCCCATCTTCACATTCAAGCCACTCTGGCTTGCTCATAGCCGAATCATAAGTGGCCTGGTGAACCGGGTCAAACTGTTTCGCGTGCACAAGAAGCGCCTGTCGGAAACCGTTGATGTTGTCACACCGACGCCACGATACCGAGCTTCGGCCAACGCGTATCTCCGACCACAGCGTTGCGGATATGGCCGATATGCGCGGCCTTGTTGGGATTGACTGCGGTGTGTTCGACGATGATCTTGCCGCCGAGTAATGGCGCGAGCGGCCTCGCTTGGGTCGCTGCATCAAGCAAGTAGTTCGCGCGATCCAAGTAAACATTCACGTACCCCGGGCCGGCGACTTCGACGCGAGCAACGCCTTTCACTCCTCTTATTCCTTCAGCGAGCCGCGCGGCGATTTCCCGCGGATTCTGCTTCTGGCCGGTTTGCGCTTTAACGCGCTTCGCAAGGTCGAAGGCAATTGGAAACGCGAGGTCGCCGAGTTCCGTCCGCGGCGGTATCTCTACCTGTATTTCTCCGACACGCATATCAAACAGTCTCTCGATGAGGGCAATCATGTGCCCTCGAATCTGGTCTGCTACTGACATAGTCCTATTCGATTCCTTCAATGCTCGTTGTGGCCAAGTAGTTGTGGCCAAGTATAGTACTAACGTGGGCCGGGTTTCGGAAGTAAGGCGCCAACTTCATCTCAGTGCGACGTTCGCGGCTTCGAGGTCCTTCGCGGTTCTCTGCTTCGATCCAAGCTTTGATCTTTCGCAAAGGCCCCGCGGTTGGTGTAGTATTGGTGACCCTAAAGGAAGCAAACCGCAGGTGCCGGCTCGTCCTGTCCAGAACTACGCAATGAGTGGAAGTCATCTAATTGAACCGGGTCAGATTCTCAGCGGGCCGCTTTTCAATGAGCCGATGCGGGTCGCGACAGTTCGAGCTGGCGGCGAGAATACCTGGGTCCTCGGAATGGTCGGGATGCGATCAGAGCGATTCCGTAGCGTCACTCTTTCACTCCAAGATCTGCAAGCCTTAACCGTACTCGATCCCACCGCGACATACACTGGCAACGGCAAGCTATTGCGACTAGGTTTGCAAGCCTACTCCCTCGGTATTGCATACGAATTCGATCCGTATTTCGGGTTATCAATCTCGCGAGTGGACCCGCTCCCTCACCAACTCGAAGCGGTCTACGACTATCTATTGAAACTTCCGCGTGTTCGCTTCTTGCTTGCAGATGATGCTGGCGCGGGCAAAACGATCATGGCTGGACTGTTGATTCGCGAACTAAAGCTCAGAGGCCTGGCCGAGCGCGTACTGATCGTATGTCCCGCCAACCTCGCTTTTCAATGGCAGCGCGAGCTCAAAGAAAAGTTCGACGAGAAGTTTCACGTTCTCAGGGGCGGCGACATACGTGATCAGTTCGGAATCAATCAATGGCTCGAACAGAAGCACATAATCACATCGCTTGACCTCGCAAAACGCTTGGACATCCTGCCAGGACTTCGACAGGTCAACTGGGACTTAGCAATCGTTGATGAGGCGCATCGGATGTCGTGGACGCCTCCTGCGCGAAAGACTGCGAGATACGCGCTCGGAGAACTGATCAGGGACACCTCCGATCACATTCTTTTGCTCACTGCGACGCCTCACAAAGGCGACCCGACAAACTTCACTCTGTTCCTCCAGCTTCTGGATTACGATGCCTATGCTGACGTGAAGTCGATCCGTGAAGCGATGAACCAGCGCCGCGCTCCCTTCTATTTGCGACGAACTAAAGAGGCGATGGTCTACTTCCCCGAGCTTCAAAGCGACGGCTCTTGGATCGCCAAGAAAATCTTCACCAAGCGCATCCCACACACAGTGGACTTTAACATCGACGGACCGGAACTCGATCTCTATCGTGAAGTCACTCGGTTCGTTAAGCGACAGAGCGCGAAGGCGGCAGCGCAGGGCGACGATCCTCGCGCCCGTGCGGTCGGCTTTTTGATGTCGCTGTATCAACGCCGACTCGCTTCCAGCACCTATTCAATGCGGCACTCGCTCGACAATCGAGCGCGTCGACTGGAAGATGGATTGAAGCGCGCTCAGGAACTGGCTCGACTTGCCCCTCCAGACCTCCCCGATCCGGAAGAAATCGAAGAGATGGAAGAGACCGAGCGCGAACGCCTCGAGCAAATGCTTGAGGCAATCACCCTGGCTGGCAGTGCTGAAGAGGTGCGTGAGGAAGTCGCCGAACTGAGGCGGCTAGCAGTGAACGCGCAAGCCGTCGAAGACTCCGGCGTTGAAGCAAAACTGACGCGCCTGAGAGACCTGCTTCATGAGGAAGGTTTCTTCGATCAGTCGGACAAGCGGTTGCTCATCTTTACCGAGTTCAGGGACACACTTGATTACTTGATGAGTTGCTTGAAGAAATGGGGCTTCGTCGTAGGATGCATACACGGTGGAATGAAGATCGGTTCGCGCGATGAGCCGGGTTCACGGCTCTACTCCGAGCAGCAATTCAAAGACGGCGACATCCAGGTGCTTGTTGCGACCGAAGCTGCCGGCGAAGGCATCAATCTCCAGTGCTGTCACATCCTTTTTAATTACGACATCCCGTGGAATCCAAACCGGCTCGAACAGCGAATGGGCCGCATCCACCGATACGGCCAGAAGTTCGATTGCCTGATCTTCAACTTCGTTGCGACCAACACGATTGAAGGCCGCGTGCTTCACCGGTTGCTTGAAAAGCTTCAAGAGATCAGAAACGCTCTCGACGATGACGCGGTCTTCAACGTGGTGGGCGAGGTCCTTCCCGCCGCTCACATCGAGCGCGTGCTTCGAGACTATTACGCCGGACTGCTTGGCGATGCCGATCTCGAAGACAGACTGCTGAGGAACGTGGACGAGAATCAGTTCCGGGCCATCTGTCAGACCGCGCTCGAAGGACTCGCAACCAAGAAGCTAAACCTCGATATGTTGATCGAACGCCGCGCCCGCGCGCAGGAGCGCCGCGTCGTGCCGGAAACCATATCCCGATTCATGGGCGAGTCGGCGGAACTAGTGCCGCTCGCGCTCAAGCCGGTATCGTCGCTGCCACACACGTTCGAACCTGCAAGAACACCCCCTGTCTTACGACGCTACGAGAGCGAACCCGATTGGAAGTTCCCCGCTTTGGCGTCGCGGTATCTGCGCGTTTCCACGGATCGCGAAACAGCCGAGAAGAACAATCTCGAGTGGGTGACTCCCGGGCATCCACTCTTCGAAGCGCTACGTAGACATGCGCTCACACTCGCTCGCGAGGCGTTCGGGCAAGGGGCGTGCTTCTACTCGCTGCAACACGACGCGCCTGCTCGCCTCGACTTTTATCGAGCGCGGGTGGTCGATGGGATCGGTCACGTCATTCACGAACGCCTCTTCGCTGTTGAGCTGACCGGGTCAGGGGAAACGCGGCTTCAGGATTCGGCGCTTCTTGGCAACTTCAGTCCCGCTGATGCGCCGGCCGAACTTCCCGCCGTGGCAACTCTGCCCGAAGCTAGCGATTGGCTCGGCGCAAATGCGCTGGCTCCGTTTCTTGGCGAGGTCCGAGCAGAACGCGTCGCCGAAGTCGAGCGAATAGCCGTTCACGTAGAGCTGTCGCTCACCGAGCTTCTACAGAAGACTGACGAAGAGATTGGCAAGGCCGCTGCCGACGTGGAGCAAAAGCTTCAGGGTGCTGAAGGCCGGCTTGCACAGGCTGAAACGCGCCACGCCGAGCTGCTCGAACGCCGCGAGAGACGACGCCGCGAGTTGGACCGGCAACGCGCGCTCTCGCTTCAGGGAGTCGAGCGAATCGCAAGCGCATTGATCCTTCCGCATCCCGAACGCGAAACGGCCGAAGTTCGTCGGCTGCAGCCGAATCTCGAAACCGAACAGACCGCGATGCGGGTTGTGATCCAGTATGAGCAGTCCCTTGGCAGACAGGTGTATGACGTTCACGAAAAGAACCTGGGCTACGACATCACGAGCCTCGACTTGAACTCCGGCGAATTGCGATTGATGGAAGTCAAAGGCATCGGCGCGTCAACGGGTACCGTGCTTCTGACCCCAAACGAAAGGCGAGTTGCCGAAGATCGCCGCGAGTGTTACTGGCTGTACGTGGTCACTGATTGCAACACGACTCCAGCGCTGCAAGAACCGATCAAAGACCCGGCCCGATTCGAATGGCACGAGGTGAAGAAGGTTGATCACTACTGGCTGGAAGTGAACGCCCTGACAAAGCCAATGCAGATTCGGGAAGGCCCGGAGCCCTACTCGAAAAAGGATTAATGAAGACACTCCAACAATTCTCAGAGCTGCCCCGCACCGTGCCAATGAGCGCCGCCTGGCTTGCCGCCGACATTTCCGAAGCACTCGGCAAGCAAGAACTTTTTACCAGGCAGTCTCCTCAGATACTCAAGGTCCTGCGAGAGCACGCGCTGATTGAGAGCGCCGTTTCCTCAAATCGAATCGAAGGCGTGACGATTGATCGCTCGCGAGTCGCGGCGGTGGTGCTCGGCAAATCGGCGCTTCGCGACCGCGACGAAGCTGAGGTGCGCGGCTACCGCGACGCCCTCAAGCTCATTCACGAGCAAGGACGCACGCTGCCGGTCTCTGAGCGCACTCTGCTGCGCCTTCACCGTTTGAGCCACGCGGGAAGTGGAGACGCAGGCCGGTATAGAGAAAAGGAAGGCAATATAATCGAGACCTTCCCTGACGGCCGCAGCCGAGTGCGCTTCAAAGCCGTTGCACCAAAAGACACGAAGCCATACATCCGAACCTTGTTCGAACTTTGGCACGATTGCCTGCGAGAGCGCTGGTTGCCGCCAGTGATAGCGATGGCTGCGGTGAACCTCGATTTTCTCTGTATCCATCCGTTCCGTGATGGAAACGGGCGCGTCTCTCGTCTGCTGCTCCTCCTTCAGTGCTATCACCTTGGTTACGAGGTAGGCCGCTACATCAGCCTGGAGCGCCTCATCGAGGAGAACAAAGAAAGGTACTATGAGATTCTCGAGCAAAGCTCACAGGGCTGGCACCAGGGCAAGCACGATCCATGGCCGTACATCAACTACATGCTATTCATCCTGAAGACGGCGTATCGCGATTCTGAGCAGCGAGTCGGACAGGTGTCGTCTCCCAGGGGTGCGAAGGCGGAGATGATATTGAATGCGATACGCTCTCAGACCGGAAAGTTCCAGTTGGCGGACATAGAGCGTGCCTGCCCAGCCGTTGGACGCGAATGGATTCGAGCATTGATGTCGAAGATGAGGGAGGCCGGAGAATTGGAGTGCATTGGAAAGGGTCCCGCGGCCCGCTGGTCACATCGAACCAAGACTGTGCGCGGTTAGGCATCTGCGCGAACGGTGGATGCCGCTCGCGCAGCCCTCGCGTCAACAAGAATACCTAAGCCGCTTAGGTAAGGGTATTATCTCTACGTAAGCGTATTAGTGAGGGTATTGTTGTTGTAGTTGTTGTGGAATTGACTAGTTGTCGGCCCGTTCGATGCCTCGTGGCAGTTTAAGTGAATTCGTCGCGCTAGCAGAGCGACGGGAATTAGGTAGTACCTAATTGATTGGGTAGCGAATTAGGTAATGTCTAGGCGAATCGGCTAAGACGAAATGATCCCGAAAGAATGCAAGCGGCTGGCGGAGGTGGATTTTCCGATTGCCGTCGTGTCGAAACACGCGGCGACGGAGAAGTCTATCCGGCACGGGCATCCTTCGACGCTTCATCTTTGGTGGGCGCGGAGGCCGCTTGCTGCGTGTCGCGCGATGCTGCTTGCTTTGCTGTTACCTGATCCCTGCGACGACGATTGCCCCAACGAGTTCAAAGAGGACGCCCGGGAACTGCTGGCGGAGATTCCGGGAGAGACGAAGAAACTAGCGGCGAGCGAGAGCGACGAAGACCTTCGCAAGGCGCTGTTGAAGTTCATAGGTGACTTTGCCAACTGGGACCTCTCAGCGAATCGGGATTACCTCGCGGTCTCGCGCGGACTGGTGAAGGCGGCTCACGGCGAAGAGCCTCCGCTGGTCGTCGACCCATTCGCAGGCGGCGGATCAATTCCCTTAGAAGCGCTTCGGCTGGGTTGCGATGCGTTTGCAAGCGATCTGAATCCCGTCGCGTGCTTGATTCTGAAGGTGATGCTTGAAGACATCCCGCGCCACGGTCCCGGTCTCTCGGATGAGTTGCGGCGAGTTGGTGCTGAGATCAAGAAGGCAGCGCAGAACGAACTTGCCGAGTTCTATCCGGCGGACCCTGATGGCGCGAAGCCTATCGCGTATCTGTGGGCGAGGACTGTTCAATGTGAGTCACCAAACTGCGGCGCAGAGATTCCTCTTGTGCGTTCGTTCTGGCTGTCCAAGAAGGCGAATAGCAAGCGGGCACTGCGATACAGAGTGGTCCGACCTAAGGCTGGACGCCCTTCGCTTGAGTTCGAAATCTTAGAGCCCAAGAAAGAGGGTGATGTCCGGCCCGGTACTGTCACTCGCGCAAAAGCCACCTGCCCTTCTTGCAATGTGGTGCTCTCTCCCGATCGCGTGCGGGCTCAGCTGCGCAAACAGAGAGGCGGCGCCGACGTTGTGTTTGATAAGCATGGTGATCGCGTTGGGGGCGCTTGTCTACTAGCTGTTGTGACCTCAAAATCTGGTGAACAGGGACGCGCCTACAGACTGCCGAGAACGGGCGACTATGAGGCCATCCTAAGGTCCGTCAACGCGTTAAGCACTATTAGTGCTGGGGAGTGGACGGCCGGAACCTCCGCAGTGCCAGATGAGTTGCTACCTTCTTCTAACACGCTGGGCCTGCGAGTACCGAACTATGGTTTTAGAAGTTGGGCCGACCTGTTCTCAGCTCGTCAGAAAGTGGCCCTAGTCGCTTTGGCAAGTCGCGTTCGGGAACTGGATAAGGGGAGTGAAGAGGCAAGAACCATTCAAGAGCTTCTGGCGCTGTCGGTCAGCCGAACCGCCGACTACTGCTCTGCGAACTGTTCTCTGCACACTGGCCGCGACGTCGTCCGCAACACTTGGGCGCGAAACGCTCTGCCGGTTGTTTGGGACTTCTACGAATCCGTCCCTTGTGGTAATGGCTCAGGTAACTTTGCCGGAGCAGTCAATTGGGTTGCTAAGGTCGCTGAACATTTCGCAGGAGCACGCACTCCAGTTGGTCAGGTGCAACTGGCAGACTCATGCGCATCTCCTCTACCTGCCGATGCAGTCGGTGTTTGGTTCACTGATCCCCCTTACTACGATGCCATTGGCTACGCTGAATCTTCCGATTTCTTTTTTGTGTGGCTGAAGCGAATGCTTCCGGACCATCCTCTGCTGCGGAACCCCTTCGAACCCCAAAGCCCGCTCACTCCAAAGCTACGGGAGTGCATTCAAGACGACACGTACAAAAATCGCGGGGGGACGGAGAAAAGCCGTCAGTTTTTCGAGGCATGTGTGGCTCAATCGTTTGCTGAAGGCCGACGGATACTGCGGGACGACGGTGCCGGCTGTGTTGTATTCGCTCATAAGACAACGGAGGGCTGGGAAGCGTTGCTGGGCGGAATCCTGAGAGCAGGTTGGGTAATCACAGCGTCGTGGCCCATCGAGACTGAGATGAAAAACAAGGTCAGTGGCAGTCAGGCCGGCGAGAAAAAGGCAATGCTGTTGGCGAGTGTCCACTTGGTCTGCCGACCTCGAACCGAAGACAAGATCGGCGACTGGGGTGAAGTTTTTCGCGAGCTGCCGAATCGAGTGGGCGACTGGATGGAGCGGCTCGCATCCGAAGGCATTCGCGGTGCCGACCTCGTCTTCGCCTGCATCGGGCCTGCGCTCGAAATCTACAGCCGCTACGCAAAAGTCGTAGACGCCGAAGAACGCGAGATTCCACTCGGCGGCAATCCCGAAGCAACAGAACCACACCTCAGAGGCTACCTCTCTTACGTGTGGGAAGTCGTGGGCCGCACCGCACTCGAACAGGTTCTCGGAACAGCAGAAGCCAGAGCACGCAACGGCGCGGCGGGTGCGCTCGAAGAAGATGCGAGGCTTACGGCGTTGTTCCTCTGGACGATGCAAAGCACCAATGGATCCGAGCAGAAAGCGAACGGCAATGGTGCCGAAGATGACTCAGCCGAAGACGATGACGAAGACGACGCCGCGAGCACTCGCGCAAGCAAAAAGGGATTCAGCTTGCTCTTCGACGTAGTGCGCCGCTTCGCGCAACCGCTAGGTATCCGGCTTCCCGAGTGGGAGAGGCGCATCATCGAAACAAAGAAGGGCGTTGTTCGATTGCTCTCGGTCAGCGAGCGAGCGCGACAACTCTTCGGTGAAGAAGGCGCCGAGGTCGTAGCCGATCGATTAGAGACTGACTCAAGGCTTCCATTGACCGGCTGGCTGCCCGGCCTGGAACCGAAATCGACCGCGCCGTCGATCAAGGGTCGAGGCCGCAAGAGCGCGACTCGCGGCACGGTGTCTGACGAATCTTTAAGGACTCATCGCGAAGCGACTACCCTCGATCGAGTTCACGCGGCGATGATCTTGCAGTCGAGCGGCCGGGCCAACGCGCTTCGAGCCTTGTTGAAGGCGGAACAGGAACGCGGTCCCGACTTCGTGCGCCTTGCCAATGCTCTCTCGGCTCTTTACCCTAAGGACTCTGAAGAGAAGCGGCTACTTGATGCAATGCTGCTCGCGGTACCGAGGTAGTTTATGGAAGTTGACGAGAAGCTGATCCAAACAGTCGTAGATCGCATCCTTGCCGTAGCGCGGCCGGAGCGGATCATCCTATTCGGATCAGCAGCTACCGGGCATATGGGGCCAGACAGCGATCTGGATCTCCTGGTGATCGAGCGAGGTTTCACGAACGCGCGCGAAGAGAGTATGCGATTGCGTGAAGCGTTGATAGGTGTTGCCATTCCTGTCGATATATTCCCGATGGAGCTTGAACGGTTCGAAGAAACAAAAAACGTCATCGGCGGACTGGCATTTCCGGCAAACAAGTACGGAGTAGTGATCTATGAAGCGCCCTGACGAGGTGAAACTCGAATTCACCAGGGAGTGGATTCGTAAAGCCGAAGCTGACTTCAAGACGGCATCGCTTCTGGTAAGAGCCGGTGACGACCACTTGTTTCAAACGGCGTTTCACGGGCAGCAGTCAGCAGAAAAATACATCAAAGCATTCCTGGTGTGGCATCAAGTCGAGTTTCCAAAGACGCACGACATTGCAAAGCTCTTATCGCTGGCTGCCGAGGTGGTTTCTGACCTGCCCGAAATTCTGGCAGAGGCAAAGACCTTAACGCCGTTTGGTGTTGACTATCGCTACCCCGGAGACTATCCCGAGGTGACGACCGGTGACGCTGAAGCCGCCCTCGTTCTCGCCACGCGCGTTCGAGACCAGATTCGAGGGCGCCTGCCTGAGCAGGCGCTTGATTGAGAACAGGAGTCGCAGCCCATGGAACCCTGGTACAAAGTCGCGACGCCCAGAAAGGAAGTGCGCGAAGGGCGCTCTTTCAATCCTGATGAGTTCGCGATCGCTCTTGAGCGCGTTGTAGCCGGAACGGCCCCCGAGGACTACAGAGACCCGAAGAAGTTCTTCTCGCGGACGTTCTTCACTCGCGCGCTTAGTGAGCACATCAGAACTGTACTCCGGCGCCTGGACGGTAAGACGGAAAACAGCGCGCCGGTTCTCACGTTCATAACTCAATTCGGTGGCGGCAAGACTCACACGCTCACCGCTCTCTACCATCTCGCAAAGAACGGGCGAGCATCGGCGAGCTTCGATGGTGTCTCACCTCTAATCAGCGAAGCGGGCATCGACGAGGTTCCGTCCGCTAAGGTCGCTGTGTTTGTGGGCAATGCCTGGGACCCGCGCGATGGCAGCGAGACGCCGTGGATTGACGTGGCTCGTCAACTCGCCGGGGCCACAGGTGTTGCCGCGCTCGGAGCAACCGCCAAGACCTCGCCGCCCGGCACTGATGCAATATGCCGAGTGTTCGAAGCAGCCGGCGGAACTGTGTTGATCCTCTTCGATGAGGTACTCAACTTCATGAACCGGCACCGCGACATGGCCGACAGCTTCTATGCTTTCTTCGATAACATCAACCGCGCGACAACGGGGATGCCTCGCTGTGCGGCAGTGATAAGTCTGCCGCGAAGCCAGGTTGAGATGACCGACTGGGACCTCCAGTGGCAGGAGAAGATCACGAAAGTCGTGCGCCGGGTTGCGAAGGATTTGATCGCGAACGATGAAGCCGAGATCAGCGAGGTTATAAGGCGCCGGTTGTTTGAAGACCTGGGAAGCGAGCGGATTCGAAAGAACGTCGCGAGGGAGTTCGCGGAGTGGTGTTTCGAGAGGCGCGCACAACTCCCGCCTGAGTGGACCGCGGTGGATACGTCGGCGACCGAGGCAAAATCTCGCGAGTTCTTGCGAACGCGTTTCGAACGCTGTTACCCGTTTCATCCGGCCACGCTCTCGGTGTTTCATCGCAAGTGGTCAGCGCTCCAACAGTATCAGCAGACCCGCGGAACGCTGGCGATGTTTGCGCAGTGGATTTCCATTGCGTCGCAGGAGGGCTTTCGAAAGGCGCGAACCGAGCCGCTTATCACGCTCGGTTCAGCTCCACTCGAGGTGCCCGAGTTCCGCGCGGCGATTCTGGGCCAACTCGGAGAACCCAGGCTCTCGCCTGCCATAGACACAGACATTGCAGGGGAACATTCGCACTCACTGGCGCTGGACGCGGACACGTCCGGCCCGTTGCGAGGTATCCATCGGCGCGTCGGGGCGGCGATACTCTTTGAGTCGTCGGGTGGACAGGTCGACAAAGTAGCTCATCTGCCTGAGCTTCGCTTCGCTCTGGGCGAGCCAGATGTGGATACCACCTCGATCGACAATGCTGCTTTGGCGCTCGAATCGAAGGCGTTCTTCATCAGCAGGGTCGGATCGGACGGATTCAAGTTCTATCACAAGGCCACGATCAGAAAGGCTGTCAGCGATCGGCGTGCGTCGTTGGATGAAGAAACCGAGATCAGACCGACGACGCGCAAGCTGGTCGAGAAGGAGTTCGAGCGCGCCGCGAGCATTCCACTCGTGAGGTTTCCTGAAGACGATACTGTGATTCAGGACTCGCCTAAGCTGACGTTAGTACTAATGGACCCTGATTCAGAATGGACTGGCGCCAGCGAATTGCGCGATCGGGTCGCCCAGTGGACGAAGCAACGCGGAAAGTCTTCGCGCCTTTACCCTGCAGCGTTGGTCTGGTGTCTGAAGAAACCGGGACGCGAACTTCGCGACAAGATTGAGCTCTGGCTAGCGTGGAAGCGGGTAGCGAGGGAGGTCGCAGAAGGAAGTCTTGGGGCAGACTATGACAGGGCGGATCGAGCGGAGATCGAAGCAAAGGTGCGTGACGCCGAGGAAGCTGCGAAGGATGAAGTCTGGGGCGGCTACCGTTTCGTTCTGCTAGCCGACAGTCGTGAATCTGACGGTCTCAAGGCGATCGACCTCGGCGCAGGTCACGCGAGCGGTGCCGAGACGCTCTGCGGGCGGGTCATTGCGGCTTTGAAATCAAACGCTTTGCTTAACGAATCAGTCGGGGCGGGATATATCGACCGGCACTGGCCTCCGGCGCTTAAGGACTCGGGTGCCTGGCCGCTCACGAGCCTTCGACAGAGCTTTCTCAATGGGGCTCTGACTCGACTAGTCGACCCCGACGTGGTGCTTCGCGGAAAGATTGTAGAGTTTGTCGGTCGCGGCGATTTCGGGCTCGCATCCGGCTCCATGCCTGACGGCAGCTACCAGCGACTGTGGTTCGGCGAGCTCATAGCACCGGACGAGGTGGCGTTCGAATCAGACGTGTACCTGTTGACGAAGGCCAAAGCGGAGTCTCTCAGGAGCGGTAAGGCTGCGGTAGTGTACGCGACCGAGCTACCGGTAAGCCCTGAACCGCGTGGCCTGCCACCCGAGCCGGTCGAACCCAAGCCAACGTCTGCGTCGGGACCCGTGACTAGAACGTTGCGGGTAACGGGATCGATCCCACCGGAGTTATGGAACCGTCTCGGCACGAAGCTGATTCCGAAGCTGCGCTCCGGCTCCGATCTTAGACTCGGAGTCGATTTCTCCGTAACGCTGGGCGCGGATCTCGCTCGACAATTAGAAGCGGAGCTTCGACAGGCTGTTGAAGACTTGGGACTTGAATCGACAGTTAGAATTGAAACCGGTTAGCGCGCCCGCCAGACCGATCAATCCGCTCGCGGCTGCTACACAAAAACACGCCAGCCAGCGTCAGCCTCGGCGCTCCTAGTAGACCACGTGCGTGCCAACGATCTTGTCGTAAAGACCTTGTTTCTCGCGGTCCCACAGCGGCCATAGCAATAGAATAAAACAGAAGCTTCCGATTAATCTCTTGCTCATCTCACGCAGGAGAGCTTTACCAAAACCGAGGCGAGGCCCGTCGTCCGTCACCCTGATTCTCATCCACCGTTTTCCAAGAGTCGCACCGTCTCGTCCAAGCAGATAGACATTATAAAGCCACATCGCGAATACCCCCGCAGAGAACAGCAGGAAGCCGACTCCGGCGACGGCGTCAGCAGCGGGATTTGGGTGATTAGGGTCGGGGTTCGGCCCAGCCATTATGATCCCCACTATCATCATGACGAAGCCTGGCACCGCACCGCCCATCTCGATCAACCAGTCGAGCACCGCCGCACCCAGGCGGCTCCCGACACCCGCGTAGGTTTCCGGTGGAACCGAGTAGTGAGCGAGCGGCCCTGGTTGTTGATAGGCCCAGGCTGGGGGGGCGCTATAAGCAGGCGGCTGAGGTTGCGGGTAGAATGGCGCGGGCGGATAGGGCGTCGTCGGGGACTGCGGCGGTTGCGGCCAAGGCTCAGCCCCCTCAACTGCGCCGCCCGAAGTGCCCGAATCCCGGGCCGTCGATTGTGACTGCGGCGGCGGCGGCTGAAATCTCGAAGCTTCCCATTGACCACGACCCGGGGGGATGACGGAGTGCGCAGCGAGTTCAGCAGCAATTGCCCTCGCGTGATGCCCGTTGTAAAGCAGGCCGTGCCTGGATTCCGGGAAGACTGCTTCGAACGGTCTCAGAGGATCGTAGATCTTAATCTTCTGGTTCTTCCCCATCGACGTCTCAACCATCGGAAAGCTCTCGAGGCTGTACTCCATGATCTGGTCGAGCTTCAGCCTGCCTCGAAAGCGCAGCGCGATCAGGGGCGATCCGTCAGACCGAGGATATAAGTCTTGGTGTTTTGCGAGAGGATTATCAGGGCGATGATCCCCGGCAGAATGCCCAAACACATTAGCGGGACGGCGAGAAAATAGAGCGCGGTGGATGGCTGCTTTATCCCGAGGCTCCAGTTCTTGAGTTGCTCATCCGGCTGAAGGTAGCGCCGAAGACATCCGACTACATCGGTCTCATATAAGTGCGCCATCGCGACTCCTCCGAGGAAGGAACTGGATATCCCAGGAATCGAGGCTCCCACGCCAGGCCATTCCTATCACAGTTGCGTACTCTACTCAATCTACAAGCGAGGGGATGAGGTGACCTTGCTCGATGGGCAGAAGTGTTCGTGCAGCGGTTATCAAAGAACGAGGGTAACGAGCATGATCAGCCGCAGATGAACGCCGATGGACACCGAATTGATCTTCCTCCCGCGGCAATTTGTGTTATACATGCTTAGCCCCGCCCCTCTCGATTGCAGCGCAGGCCCTTACGTTCAGCACAACCGCGGGAGACTCGACAAATGCGCACCTTGTACTTCGACTGCTCCGCCGGCGTCAGCGGCGACATGATCGTCGGCGCGCTGATCAACCTCGGCGTCGATATCGAGACACTCAAACAACAACTGTCGGCGCTCACACTCACCGGCTACGAGATCACCGCCGCTCCCGTCAAGCGAAGCAGCATCACCGCGATCAAATTCGACGTCGGCGTCAAGAGCCAATTCCAGCCTCGGAGACACCTCGCCGACATAACCGAGATGCTCTACAACTGTCCGCTCAGCGACCGGGTGAAGTGGGGCGCGATCGGAGTCTTTCGCCGGCTCGCCGAAGCCGAAGCCCGAGTCCACGGAACCACCCCCGAACAGGTTCACTTCCACGAAGTCGGCGCCGTCGACTCCATCATCGACATCGTCGCGGCGATGATCGGATTCGAAGCGCTCGCAGTTGAACGTTTCTTCGCGTCGGCCGTGCGCACCGGCCACGGTATGGTCGTGACCGCGCACGGGCCGCTTCCGATTCCGGCTCCGGCCACGGCTGAACTTCTTCGCGGAGTACCGACCTACGCCGGCGACATGGAAGGCGAATTCGCGACTCCCACCGGCGCGGCCATTATCACCAGTCTGTGCGAGAGCTACGGGCCGGCGCCGAACCTCGCCGGCGAGATCGCCGGCTACGGCGCCGGCACGCGCGATCCCGAAGGATTCTCGAACGCGCTGAGGCTGGTCCTGGGAGAGCTGTTCGCCGAAGGTGCGCAGCCGGCGCCTATTGAAGAAGAGTCGGCAGCGGCTGACCAACCCGTCACGACTGACGCAGATGCCGCGCGGATTGCTGAGTCGTTCCGCGAGGCCCTGGCCGATCTCGGCAGCCAAGCCGGGGAGGCGTCCGCGAATCTTGGCGCCCAAGCCCGGCAGGCGCCTGCTGAACCTGAGCCCGCCTCCGCTACAAGCGACGCCCCCACACAAGCCGCTCCTGCGGACGTGATGGTCGTCGAGACCAACATCGACGACATGAACCCGCAGGCTTACGGGTTCGTGATGGAGCGAGCGATGGCGCTCGGCGCGCTCGACGTGTTTATGACTCCAGTGCATATGAAGAAGGACAGGCCGGGTGTTTTGCTGACGGTCATTTGCGAGGCGGCTAAACTCAACGCGATGACGGAGATGCTGCTCACTGAGACTACAACTCTTGGCGTTCGCTACTACGAAGCGAAGCGGCGAGTCCTGGATAGAACCTCGGAGACGGTCGAAACGAAGTTCGGCGCCGTGCGCGTGAAGGTGGCGCGAGACGGTAACCGCACGCTACACTTTCAGCCTGAATATGAAGACTGCGCGCGGCTGGCTCAGCAAGCGGGCGTACCGCTGCTCGAAGTTCAAGCGGCTGCGTCGAGCGCATATCGCGAACGGATGAAGGCCAGGTAGATGGCAACCTCGAACAAGAACAACGTCATTGAGGAAACGAAACCGGCGAACGGCGTGCTCGATCTCGCGAAGATCGAAGCCGGCGTTCGGTTGATCCTCGAAGGCATCGGCGAAGACCCGGACCGGCCGGGCTTGCTGGGCACACCTCGCCGCGTTGCGTTGATGTACGAGGAAATATGCGCGGGCCTGCACAACGAGCCGCGAGAATTGCTTCACGTCATTCCGGCTGAGACCCACGACGAGATGGTCATCGTCAAAGACATACCGATCTACTCGTTGTGCGAGCATCACCTGTTGCCGTTCGTCGGCGTCGCGCATATCGCCTATATACCGAGAGAAGGCCGAATAGTCGGGTTGTCGAAGCTCGCGCGCATAGCCGACCTGATGGCAAAAAAGCCGCAGCTTCAGGAGCGGCTGACGACGGAAATCGCCGATCTGCTTTATGAAGAACTGAACGCGACCGGCGTTATGGTGGTCATCGAAGCCGAGCACATGTGCATGGAGATGCGAGGGATCAAGAAGCCCGGCTCGAAGACGCTGACCAGCGCGCTGCGCGGCGGCTTCCTGAACGATCAGCGCACGCGCGCGGAAGCGATGTCGCTGATAAGAGGGAGATGAACGAAGCGATAACCGATGAATCTGACAAGCTGCGCCACGAATCGCGACTCAACAATCAACTCTGACTCATAACCCGTCATTGATCGCTCATCACTTATCACTTATCATTCCCCCGCATGTCCGACACGTTTTACGTCACAACCCCGATCTACTACGTCAACGCGAAGCCGCACCTTGGGCACGCGTACACCACTCTGGTCGCCGATTCGCTGACGAAGTTCAAGCGGCAGCGCGGCATCGATGCGCTCTTTCTCACCGGGACCGACGAGCACGGTATCAACATCGAACGAGCGGCGGCAGCGCGCGGCATCCCGGTTAAAGACCACGTCGATGAAATAGTCGCCGAGTTCAAGGCCGCGTTCGCGCGTCTGGGCGTCCAGTACGATCGCTGGAGCCGGACGACCGACGCGTATCACAAGGAAGGCGTGCAACAGCTCTGGCGAATGCTGAATGAGCGCGGGCACATCTACAAGGGTCAGTACGAGGGATGGTTCTGCGGCTATTGCAACGCGTTCCAGGAAGTCGAAGAGGGGAACGAAGCGCCGCTCTGCCCGACGCACGAAAAGCCGCTCGATAAGCTCGCCGAGGAGAGTTACTTCTTCAGGCTGTCGGAGTTTCAAAAGCCGCTGCTCGAACTCTACGAGAAGCACCCGGAGTTCGTGCAGCCCGACGCGCGGCGCAACGAAGTCATCTCGTTCGTGGCGGGCGGCTTGAAAGATCTGTCGATCAGCCGCGTGTCGGTCAAGTGGGCCATCCCGGTTCCCGACGACCCCAACCACACGATCTATGTCTGGTTCGACGCGCTAATGAACTACATTACAGGACTCGGCTGGGGAAACGATGCGTATCATGATTTCGACCGCTACTGGCCCGCGCTTCACCTCGTAGGCAAGGACATTCTGAGGTTTCACGCGGTCTACTGGCCGGCGTTCTTGATGGCGGGCGGCGTACCCTTGCCGCGCACGGTCTGCGCTCACGGGATGTGGATGTCGGGTGGGCGGAAGATGTCGAAGACGCTCGGCAACGTGATCGATCTCGAAGTACTCCATCGTTACTTCACGCCGGATATGATTCGGTACTTCGTGCTGCGCGAGATGTCATTCGGGCAAGACGGTGACTTCACTTATGAAGCGCTGATCGACAGGGTGAACTCCGATCTGGCGGATGGCTTGGGTAATCTGGCGAGCCGGACCTTGACGATGGTGAGGAATTATTTTGAGGGGCGACCTCCTCGGCGCTTCGATGATCCGGGCGATGCCGTGGGCGTTCGCAAGTCAATCGAGCAAGCGGCGGCGAGATTCGACGAAGAGTTCCACGGGCTGAACTTCTCTCGCGCGCTTGAAGCTGCGTGGTCGGGAATCGCTTCGGTCGACAAGTTCATCACCGACAATCAGCCGTGGAAGCTCGCGAAGGACCCGTCGGCGCGCCCGAGGCTTGAGAGCGTCATCTCGACTGCGTACGAGGGCTTGCGGCATGTGGTGCTGCTTGCGGCTCCGACGATGCCGGCGAGTGCTCGAGAGATATGGAAGCAGATGGGGTTGGCCGGTGATCCGCTTCGAGTCAATCCGAACGAGACTCAGTGGGGCGGGCCGCTCGACGTGTCGAAGATCGATAAAATCGCGCCTGTATTTCCCAAACTGGCAAAGGACGAAATAATGACCGAGATAAAGAGAGAGGGCGGCGCTGCACCGGATCACACCGCCGGCAATGCTCAGCCCGTTTCCGCCGCCGCCGACGCTGACGCTGGAACCCGAACCGGCGTTATCACAATTGACGACTTCGCGAAGGTGGAGCTGCGCGCGGCGACGGTGCTCGAAGCCGAGCGCGTCCCTAAAGCCGACAAGCTGCTCAGACTGGTGGTCGACGTCGGAGAGCCGCAGCCGAGACAAATACTCGCCGGCATCGCGCAGTACTACGCACCGGAGCAGGTCGTCGGCCGCAAGATCGTAGTCGTAACGAACCTCGCGCCGCGGAAGCTGCGCGGGCTTGAATCGAATGGGATGCTGCTGGCCGCGTCGGTGGGAGAAGAAGGACGGCCCGTGCTTGCGACTTTCACTGAAGATGTTCCTAATGGTGCTCGCTTGAAATAAAGGGAATTCATCCACGAAGGCCACGAAGAAACACGAAGAAAAAAACGAAGGCCAGTGGTACGCCTCGTCGCTCTTCGTGCTACATTACAGGCGACAGGTTCAACTGCGGAGCACAATATGTCGCTGCCAAGAAGGAAACGTACTGCAGAAGAGTACCTTGCCATCGACCGCCATTCCGACTACAAGAATGAGTACTTCAATGGCGACGTGTTCGCGATGACCGGCGCAAGTCGAAAGCATAACCTGATCTCATTGAACGTTGCGTCGTCGCTCAATGGTCAGCTTGCCGATCGGGACTGTGAAGTATACGCCAGCGATATGCGAGTTAAGGTTCGCCCGACGGGTCTTTACACTTATCCCGATGTGGTCGTTGTGTGCGGCGTGCCTCAGTTCGAAGACGAAGAAGTAGATACTCTGTTAAACCCAATCGTGATCATCGAGGTCTTGTCGAAGACGACCGAAGGCTACGACAGAGGTGACAAATGCGAGCATTACCGTTTGATCGAGTCGTTGGTCGAAGTCGTGTTGATAGCTCAGGACAAGTATCACGCTGAGCATTATGCGCGGCAGGCGGACAACCAATGGTTGCTGTCCGAGACGAATAGCTTAGACGACGTAATAAGGCTGAGGTCGATCAACTGCGAGATTTCTCTGACGGACGTATATCGAAAGGTCTCACTCGCTTGACGTGTTACCCCCACCGCCGGCAAGCCTCGACGTAATTCATCGGTTCGATCTCATTCCCCGGGTTCAGACGCTCGATCATGTCTTCAACGACGCTCTTTTCGGGCGAATGTATAGATAGCGATTCGACCTGTCGCCGAGGGAACGTCGCGTCTGCCAACTCGAACCAGCCGCCTGGAAACTCGAACTGAGACCGCTTCTTCAACACTCTCACTAGGGCGAGCGGCGGCGCGCACGCTCTCATAGCCTGAATGAACTCATCGGAGTCGAGCACGGTCGCCGCGTCTCGCGTGTCGGAGAGGGTCACTCCAAGCAAGCCCGCGGCTTCGAGCAGCCTATCGGCGCTGACCGGGAAGTTGAACTCGAGGGTTGCGGTGTCACTGTAAAGCTCGATCGACCTCGCGTCTTTCTCGAATAGGGGCTTGAGCTTCAAGAACGATCTGGCCCCCGCCTTCCTCAGCTTGACGTTCTGGTCGTTGAAAGGAGAAACGAAGTAGAGGTCCTCGCCGCGGAGATTATCCATTCCCATTCTGATGGGAAAGGCTCGCACGGCTGCGGCGACCGAGTCGCTCACGCGCCCAAACGCGCGCCATTCCCATAGCTCACCTTCTGTTGGCTGCTTCATCTCAGTGATCGACTTTGGAGTGGGGCGAGCTGTCGCCGCTTTACTACCACTCGGGCATGCGCACAACCCGGTATCAACCTTCCAAACCGGAATACAAAAGCGGTGACAAGTCACCGCACCCCAAAGCGCGTTGAAAGTATAGTTCGCACCCGTCATGATTTCGAACTCTATTCGAGGCCGGCGCGCCTTGTGGTAGACTGCTCGCCGAAATCGTAAACCCGCGCGGAGTGAAGTTTGATGGCAGAAGACCGGCTCGTGTCGAGTGGACGTGAGGGCGAGGACGAGACTCAGATCGAGTTGAGCTTGCGCCCGAAGCTGCTTCGCGAGTACATCGGCCAGAAAAAGGCCAAAGAGAATCTCTCCATCTTCATCCAAGCAGCGCGAAAACGCGGGCAAGCCCTCGACCACGTGCTGCTCTACGGACCGCCCGGCCTTGGCAAGACCACACTCGCCCACATCGTCGCCAACGAAATGGGAAGCGACATCAAGACGACTGCCGGCCCGGTAGTCGAGAGAGCCGGGGATCTGGCCGCGCTGCTCACCAACTTGCAGGAAGGTGACGTGCTGTTCATCGATGAGATTCACCGACTGAACCCCGCAATCGAAGAAGTCCTCTATCCGGCGATGGAGGATTATCAGTTGGATATCATCATCGGGCAGGGACCGGCCGCGCGGTCGATAAAACTTGAGCTGCCGCGATTCACGCTAGTCGGCGCAACCACGCGTGCCGGCTTGATCAGCGCGCCGCTGCGCGGCCGATTCGGAATCCCGCTTCATCTCGACTTCTACCCGAGCGAGGACCTCGAAATCATCGTCAAGCGCTCGGCCGACATTCTCGCGGTCGAGATCGACGACAGCGGCGCAAGCGAGATCGCTAGACGGTCGCGCGGCACCCCGAGGATCGCAAACCGATTGCTCTGCCGCGTGCGAGACATCGCCGAAGTGATCTACGACGGCCGCGTCACCGAAGCCGTCGCCGCCGATGCGCTCGACCGTATGGAAGTCGACACGTATGGTCTCGACGAAGTCGACCGCAAGCTGCTGATGACCATAATCGACAAGTTTGACGGCGGGCCGGTTGGACTCGGCACCTTGTCGGCGGCGATCAGCGAAGAGAAGGACGCGATCGAGGAGATCTACGAGCCCTACCTGATTCAGATCGGCTTCTTGAACCGCACGCCGCGCGGGCGGACGGCGTCGCGATTGGCCTACGAGCATTTCGGGCTGCGTTATCAGCCGGGCGCGCCGCATGTAGATCAGGGGAGCCTGTTCGGCGGGAGCTAAGCAGCCGGTAAACAGTTTGTGCTGGAGAACTTTGCCACTAAGACCTAAGACACAAAGGAATCGGGGGCGGTTCGTGTGCTCTTCGTGACCTCGTGTCTTCGTGGCGAGAAACAGAGGAACCTCTCCCACTAACGGCGCGAAGACACGCCTCAAGTTGCCCTCATAACCCCTGCTCCTGCAACTCGACTGCAACCTCACGCCGAGATATGCCACTCACTTCGCGGCATGGGGAAAGTGGCGGGGGAACTTGGGCGCACAAAAGCGAACTTCCAAGTCGCCGGCACGTTGAAATCCTCGATACCGAAGGCTGCTTCGACCCAATTGGAATCAGGACGACTGAAGGAGTGAGCCGATGAGAAACCAGAACCAAACTCGCACCCCCCTCAGAATAGCCGCCGTCTTCGTAGTTCTTGCGGTGCCGTTTTCGTTGAGCCTCTTCGAGACAAGAGCGAGCTTCGAAGACCGGCTGACGGCGGTTGGTGATGCCTGGACCCAGATCTCGGACCTCCTGGCGGGCAATTACGCGTCGAGCGCTATCACCAGGGTCCTTCCACTCGAGCAATCTGACTCGACGCCCATCGAGGGGGACGCGATTCCGGTCGATATGTCAGCCGCCCCATCGGATCAAGCCTCAACCTCAAGCACTCCGGGCGTTGTAGCGTGCCTGGTGGAACGCGAACACCGCAGCACGTCTCTCAAGAGCAATCTCACTGCACGCGGCCGATCGGAATTAGACGCTGGAAGAGCAGATTCGGTTAGGCGTACCGTCAGCGCGCAGGTACTCATCAAGATCGATCCCGCGGCGTTGCGCGTGCAGCCAGAGCGCCTTCAGAGAGAATTGGCGAAGCTGCACGTCAATCTCTCGAACGCGGCGCGGATCTGGCGCGGCATTGTTCCTCCGAACGTCACCGTCGAACTGAGGCCCTTGCGAGTTCAGGTTCCCCACCCGCCGAAGGTGTGTGGCAGCGCTTCGGGATCACGCGCCAATGCCGACGAAGCCGGGCAAAGAACGCTCCGCACGATAATCGTCGAGCGGTTGGCCTCGGACATGGACGGCAGTGATAGAGATGCTGACAAGGGTTCGCCTGCGGTGCGTTCGACGTCGGGATTCGAGCCTGACGTTATTCCCTGAGTATTCTCCCCTCCGCATTTTCTGGTCACCATCGTGACAGGTTTGACGTAAATGCGATCAGCTTCCTAGAATGAGGCTGACCAACCTGACACGAGAGGTGGTGCGGATGTTGAAACGTCGAAGGCTCCGAGGCGCGATGCGGGAGCTGCTCCTGTTCATTCCTAACCTTGTGCGGCTGCTCGTCGATTTGTTGCGCGACCCGCGAGTCTCAACGGCCGACAAGGCGATCCTCGCCGGCACGATCATCTACGTCATCGCGCCAATAGACGTGATCCCGGACTTCATACCGTTCATCGGACAGGTGGACGATGTGTACCTGCTCGGCATTTCGATCATGAGGTTGCTGAATCGCTCCGAGCGGCGAGTGGTGCTCGAGCACTGGCGCGGCAACTTCGACATAAAAGAACTGGTCTCGAACATCACGAACATCGCCGAGTACTTCCTCCCAAAGCGGCTCAAGAACGTGCTGAGGGGCAAGATCGAACCGCGAACGCGACTGTCGGCCGTCCCAGAGCCTCACGCGGTGAACGAGTAGCGTCAACAATGAAATCAACATCCGCCGGACTTGCCCTGATGTTTTTGGTTTGGTCCGTGTTCTCGTGCGCAACACCGTCTGGCAGCGAAAAAGTTCCAGAGTACTCCGCGGAACTGGTGCTCCCTTCCTCGGTGCCGCACCCGCTCGGGCCTTTCCTCGAAGCGCGCTCCTACGGCAACATTGTCAAGGTGTTCGCGTCTCAGAGCCGAATCCGCCTCGAAGCAGGTCAAGGGCAATTAATCGTCATTTTTGACAGCAGCACCAAGGAGGGAAGATTGTTCCTCAATCGGGAGCGACCGAAGTTGGCTGATCCAACCAAACCGGAGTCCATGGCGCAAGGCGAAATCAGAGAGTTTATCCGCCTGCCGCCTGAAGGCGGAAAGCTGGCTGGTTTTCCACAGTTGACTTTTTGGACGTTTGTCGCGCTGAAATTTATGCCGCCTTCTCGAGATAATCCGCCTGATATTCGCGCCGTTTTGGAGAACCGCTGTCGGAAAGTAGGAGAGGAGATCATCGCCGGACGGGCCACGGAGAAATGGGAAGCTTGCGAAAGCATAGAATACGGCGGAAGGATTTTCATTCCCATTGAAAGCGCCGACTCACCCCCCACAAAGTTGAAGATCAGAGCAGATTATATCTGTTTCATCAAACTGCTTCCGTTCCTGGATCCGTCCCGCGGATTCATAGGACCGGACTATATCTGGATCGACAAGAATCTCGGAGTTCCGGTTAAGAGGGAGATCGATTTCGAGCTTCGAAATATAGTGCAGGCTCGGCAAGACCCCTCGCTGTTCAACTTTCTCGAAGGATACGTGGAGATGCCGTAGCTTCGGCCTACAAAGGCGAGCGCACTCCGCAGTAATGCCCCAACCGGCAGGTTGGGGTCCTTTCACTCCAGCCTACAGACGCCGAGCAGCGCGCCCCGAAGCAATCCCCCAACCGGCAGGTTGGGGTCCTTTCACTCCAGCCTAACAGACGCCGAGCAGCGCGCCCCGAAGCAATCCCCCAACCGGCAGGTTGGGGTCCTTTCACTCCAGCCTACAGACGCCGAGCAGCGCGCGGGCAGCAATCCCCCAACCGGCAGGTTGGGGTCCTTTCACTCCAGCCTACAGACCGTTCCAGCCCTCGACCCGAGCGAGAAATGCCTTCACCATCGCCGTGGTCACTTTCCCGCGCGTCCCCGCATAAGCCGACCTCTGCCACACCTTGTCACCCGCTCCTGGAGAGTTCTTTCCCATCCAATGCTCGCTATTGTTCATCAGCGACAGCGCACATTCTTCTATGCTCATCTTCGGCGCGACGCGCACCAGAAGATGCACGTGGTCGGGCAGCACAGTCGCTTCATCTAGTGCGAAGCCCTTCTTGTGCGCGACCTTCAGCCAGTAATCTACCAGCGCACGCCCGAGGCTCGACCCGAAGACGCCCCGGCGATAGCGCGTGGCGAGGACAAGATGGTATCTCAGATCGAATGCGGCATGCGCTGCCCCGAGCGCCGCAGGGTTGCCGCTTCGATAGCGAAAGACCGGCGGATTCACTCTTCGGCTGTAGCCATGGTGGTCAGCTTGATGGGCGAGGTAGTGCTTGACCTCCTGAATGCGCACGTGGCCGACGCTGCGCGCAAGGTATCCGGTCGCCCAAAGAGGGGCCTGGATACCGAATTCGGAACAGAGGCCGCGAGAGATATTTGATTTGAGCTTGTTGATCACCGTCGAGATCGTCTGGTCCGGTTTGGGGCTGAGCAGACAGCGTAGATGATCGGGATAGACCTTGTGCTGCAAGAGGTGATAGTCGTGATTGCTGCACACCTCGGTTAAGGAACGTGCGAGTGAAGCGGCTCGCGTGGGCTGGTCGAACGTGTTGCGCCGCCAGCGAGTGCGAAAACAGATGTAATAGTGGAGTTGGTAGGCCCAGTGGAGTTCGGTGATCGGTTCGAGCAACACGGCGGAAAGATAGCTGCGGGATGCGGGCTCTGGCAACGTGGGCGAGGACGGTTCTGTAGGCAAGAGTGAAAGGACCCCAACCTGCCGGTTGGGGGATTGCTGCGGGGCGCGCTGCTCGGCGTCTGTAGGCAGGAGTGAAAGGACCCCAACCTGCCGGTTGGGGGATTCGCCCTGCACGAGAGTATACGGCGTCGTATTGCTCGGGACTTCGAGCGACCATCCGTTATATCCTCATACGCAGCGACTCGCTGGCTCGCTGAGGGCTCCAATCAGCTTTTCGTGAATGCCCCCAAACGACCCATTGGACATTATCACCACAACGTCGCTTGCCTTCAGTCCGCCGGCAAGATGAGCGACTATCTCGTCAGGCGAGGCGATGAAGTGCGCCTCCCGTCCACGGCGGCGCAGGTTCTCGACCATCTCAGGCGGGCAGATCGCCGTCTCGGCAGTGTACCGCTCCGGATGGAACAGGCTGGCGATGATCACCCGATCGGCCCCCGCAAATGCATCCTCGAATGCCTGCTGAAATGTCTTGCGCTGGGCGGTGTAAGAGCGGGGCTCGAAGACCGCGACAATCTTTCGGCCCGGGTATTTCTGCCGCGCGGCCGTCAGCGTCTCCCGCACCGCCGTCGGATGATGGGCGAAGTCGTCGATCACCGTCACGCCGCGCACTTCAGCGCGCACCTGCATCCGGCGTTTCACACTCTTGAAGTCCTCGATTGCAGAAGCCACCGCGCCCCGGTCGAACCCCAACACTTCACACGCGGCGATCACGCTCAAACAGTTGCGGACGTTGAAAAGCCCAACCAGCGGTGTTCGGTACCGCCCGAATTCTCGCCCGTCAACCGACACCGTGAATGAGGTCATCTCGCCCGAAAAATCGATCCCCGTCGCGCGCCATCGGGCGCCCTCTTCAACGCCGAAGCTCTCAACTTTGCAGAACGCGCGGCCTGCCAGCTCGCGCGTCGTTGAACAGTCCCACCCGGCAAAAAGCTGGCCGCTGCGCGGGATCAGATTGATCAATCGGCTGAAGGCGAACTTCACGGCATCCAGATCGCGGTAGATGTCAGCGTGATCGTACTCCACGTTGTTGAGGATCACCGTATCCGGAAGGTAGTGCATGAACTTCGGGCCCTTGTCGAAGTAGGCGGTATCGTACTCGTCGCCTTCGATCACAAAGTAGCGGCCATCGGTGATCCGGAAAGACGAGTTGAAGTTCTCGGCGACCCCGCCTACGAGAAACGACGGGTTCGCTCCCGCGCGCTCCAGCGCCCAGGCCATCAGCGAGGTTGTAGTCGTCTTGCCGTGGGTTCCGGCAACGACTATTGAATGACGTCCGCGGATGAACATCTCCTGAACGACGGCTGCCATCGACGTGTACGGGAGTTTTTCATCGAGTACGAATTCCAACTCCGGGTTCCCACGAGCGATCGCATTGCCGACGACTACAACATCGGGCCGGCCGTTCAGGTTCTCCGGCTTGAAGCCTTCGGAGACGGGTGTGCCCAGCCGTTCGAGTTCGAGCGACATCGGCGGATATACATTCTCGTCCGAGCCGGTGACCTTGTGACCTCGTTTGATCAGCATCCCTGCGAGTGAGGCCATGGCGGTGCCGCAGATGCCGATCAGGTGATAGTGCTTTGATTCCAAGAATGTTCCCCGGGCCGAGTACAGCGGTGAGTATAGCTGGGGGCGAATTCTTTGCAAAGTTGCGCGTGGCTGTAGTTGTTTGCGCGAGGGCCGGAGTCTAGGATGGCGGAGAGGGTTTGGCGCCGTCGCCGTTCCCACGGCCTCGAGTCTTGTCGTCCGCTTCGTGCTCCAGCTTGTAGAAGTCGAGCATCACATCCGACTGTCCCTTGAGATCGCGTTCCAACCGGTTCAGCGCGACTCGAACCACGTCGCGATGATGGACCCGCCGCCGGCCAGGAATGCTGCTGACCTGAAGCCATATCTTGTGGATGAGACTCACATCGCCTTCGGTCAGGTCCGGCGCGTGTGCCCCAAGGTAAACCACGTGCTCGGCGCGATCAGGAGCTACGACTTTGAAGGCAACCTGGCGGCGCGGTTTTTCTCTCAAGCCTTCCCACGCGCGGCCCAACTGACGCGCTTGCTCCTGCGGGCTCATTTTGGATGAAACCCCCGCCACTATCTGCGACGAATCGAGCCTGAACGCCGTTTGGGCTACCGCCTCGAAAATACTGCTGGCGGGCACGACTAACAGGGAAACCGGCTTGCCATGTTTTTCCGCCATCGCGACTACTTGCGTGAACAACCGTTGCTCATACTCCGTGAACAGGCGGTCATCGTAGAGCTCGGTCGCGCCGGCGTCGGGTCCGGCGAGCAACCGCGTGGTCATCACGACGATATCGTTCTCGTCCGTGCTGGTGTGACCCAGCGCGTACTCGACGTGAGACAGCGTGTTGTAGTCCCGCACCGCCACCAACACATTGCCGGGCCGGGCGCCGACCGCTTCCTGACTCACCGTCTCGCTGGGCTGCAACTGAAAGCGATCGAGCTTGGCGCTCGACAGATCCAGCTTCTTCCGATTGATGCGCTCCGAAACCGTGAACAACACGAAGAGCATGACCGTGAAAGCGATGCCGAACTTAGTCGCGACCTGCTTGGTGAGGAGGTTTGTGACTGCAACAAACATCAGGGCCGCGGTCACGATCGAAACGCCGATCGGGATCTCCCTCTTGCCGACCCGAAGGTTCAGCGGCACACGCCACTCGCGCCCCTCCGGGTGCGTGAACCGAAGCACAAGCGTCGCCAGCGCGTTGAACGTGAAGCTCCAGATCACACCGAACGCGTATGCCTCACCGATAAGGAACATGTCGCCGCGCGACCCGATGATAGTCACGATTTGGAGGATCACGATCAGGTTGATGAGCCTGTAGGTGGTGCCGAACTTCTTGTGCGGCGCGCGGAACCAATCGGTCAGCACTCCGTCTTCGGAAACGCGATTGAGCACGCCATTCGATCCGATGATCGCTGTGTTGACCGCCCCCGACAGCATCAGGAATCCCACGAACACAACGAAGCCCTGGAACAGCAGCTTCAGGTAGGTTGGGCCGACGAAGTGCATCGCTAGCCCGGATATCAGATTGTTCAGGGACTGCCCTCTCGCTTCATCGGGTATGATCGCCACTGCAAAGAACGAAACCAGCGACGTGAACAGCAGCGAGTAGATGAAGATCACCACGGCGGCGCGCCACAGGTTTTTGAGCTTTGGGTACTCGAGTTCCCGGTTGACCTGCGCCAGCGTTTCTTCGCCGCTCATTGCGAGGACCGAATGGCCGAACGCGATTACCAGGCCTGCCAATCCAAAGAGGCTCGGCGCGCCCTCGATCCGGTACCGGCCGCCATCCTCTACGAACCAGCTCAACGGTCTCAGCCATCCGAGGGAGTCGCCTGAGAAACTCAGATTGCCGGGCGTAGGAGCGGGCGGCAACTGCCCTCCCTGCAGGATCAAGGTGAGGACGGCCCACCCTATCATGATCACGACCATCACCGTCGTAACGTACATGATGCGCAGCGCGTCTCCGCTCGATTCGCGAATGCCCTTCACGTTGCGCCACCAAAAATAAACGGTGATCAGGATGGCGACCACCACCGCAGTAGCATTCATCGAGACCGGCCGGTGTATGCCAATGTGCGGCAAGACTGCGTTGATCAAGCCCGCCAGGTAAAGGCCGGCCGCCACGCCAGACATCGGGCCGGTCAGTATGAAGTCGAAGACCAGCGCCGAGACGCTCAACTTGGCCATTGTGCCGCCCATCGCTTCCTTGACTACGCGGTAGACGCCGCCTCGCGTGAACATCGAAGACGACTCGATGTAGAGCATGCGAACTGCATAGCTGAACAGCATCACGCCGAGAATGAACCAGGGGGCGGCCTTGCCTACGAACTGCTCGGCGATGCCGCCGGCGTAGAAGGCCGACGAGCCCAAATCATTGAGCACGATCGCGGCCGCTCGCCAGAACGAGATGAACGACAACATCACCGAAGTGGCGACGACGACGCGAACGCGTTTTGATGTTGTGGTGGTCTCCATCGGCTTGGACTTTGATTGGGCCCCGATTCAGGAAAGTATTTCGCGCAGGGTCACGTCATGGCTTAGGACTACGCAGCAAGCAAAGCAATAGGATACGCCGGCCCACCACCTTGTCAAGACAGCGTCGGCTCTCCTGCGTCGGCTTTCCCCGCCTCGCCCCCGCCCGACACGCGCCCGCCTGTGCTATATTCTCGCTCGATGACTGACCAGCGGGAGAGCCGAGGGTTGAAGCTGCACGGGTACGCCGGCATCGCGATCATCTTCGCCGCCGAAGCGCTCCTCTTTTCCGGAAACCAAACTGCCGGCAAGTGGTTCACTCCCATCGTCTGGACCGGATACATCCTGCTGCTCGACGCGCTCGTCTGCAAACTCAAGGGGCGTTCGCTCCTGGTCGGAAACCGAATCGAACTGCTCATCATCGCCATGGTGTCGATCGCGGGATGGTGGCTCTTCGAGTTCTACAACTCGCCTCGCTTCTGGAGTTCCGATCTCGAGCTGTGGTGGCACTATCAAAGCCTTGAGCCTAACCCGTTCGTCCGGCGAGTTGGATACGACTGGGCGTTCGCGACGATCTCGCCTGCGCTCTTCCTGACGGCCCAGTTGCTAGCGGCAACCGTGTTTGAAGACCTGCAGCCTTCGCGTCCAATGGTGATTTCCAAACCGGTGTCGTACTCGATGATCGCTCTGGGGTTTGTCGGCGCAGTTCTTCCCCTCGTCGTGATCTCTGCCTGGCTGGTTCCGCTTGTCTGGCTGTCGTTCGTTTTTCTGCTTGATCCGATCAACGCTCTGCGACGCCGGCCGTCGATATGCGGAGACATCGCTTCGGGAAACTACAAGAGGCTCGTGGCGCTTCTGGCGAGCGGCGCGCTGTGTGGCGTGCTGTGGGAGTTCTGGAATTACTGGGCCGTCTCGAAGTGGACCTACACCGTCCCGTACCTTGGCAGCGTCAAGCTGTTCGAGATGCCGGTCCTGGGTTTCCTGGGCTTCCCGCCGTTTGCCGTCGAGTGCTGGGTGATGTATATCTTCGTTCGCGGTTCGGTGCTGGGAATCCGAGATTGGGAAGGGCGCGACGATGCGATCTACTCCCGCGCCTGATGCTTGAGTCGTTCATCGATGCTCATCGAGAAGATCACCAGCCGGCATAACCCTCTCGTCAAACGCTTCCGCAACGTGCGCGCGGGCGCCGAGCACCAGTTCGTTTTCATCGAGGGAGTACGCCTGGTCGAAGAAGCACTCAAGGCGGGAGTTCATTTCGAGAGCATTGCGTTCAGCTCCGCCGCCGAGTCCACGGACCGGGGACTCGAGTTGCTCGACGCGCTCCAGCGCGTTCCCTGCCGGGGCGCCCACGTAAGCCCGCAGGTGATGGAGGGCATCGCGGACACTGAGAACACCCAGGGGATAGCCGCCATCGTGAGCCGGCCCTACTACGAACTGGACGAGGCGCTCGCCAACGCGCCTCAACTCGTCGTCATCGCCGATCAACTGCAGGACCCCGGCAACCTCGGCTCGATCATTCGGACCGCCGAAGCCGCGGGTGCAACCGGTGTGATCACGACGCGACAGACGGTCGATCCGTTCAATCAGAAAGCGCTGCGAGCATCGATGGGTTCCGCGCTTCGACTGCCGGTCGTCACCGACGCGAAAGCGGGCCAGGTGTTCGCTGCGTGCAGGAAAGCGGGAATCAAGATTGTCGCCTCCGATCCGGCGGCCGATCACCCCAGACCGGCGATCGAGGACGCGGCTCAAGTCGCGAAGGTCTGCTGCTACACCGACTTCGATTTCACCGGTCCGGTTGCGCTGGTCATGGGGCGCGAGGCGAGCGGCGTCTCGAGCGAGGTGGAAGGCAGCGTCGATGCTTACGTCCGAATCCCGATGGCGGCGAGCGTCGAATCTCTCAATGTGGCGGCTGCTGCGGCGATCATTCTCTATGAAGCGGCCCGCCAGCGTGAGTTTCGCCTCGTGAGCAACAGTTCAAAGACCGGCAACTGAAATACTCGACTTCCCGGATCCCAACAAACGCGCGACCGCGACCTGAAGGTTGAACTCTCAACCAGAACCAATAAACTATGAGTGTCGTGCTGAAGACACTCGAGAAGTACATCGACGCTGCGCCCGCTGAAAGACGGTTCGGCGCGGCCCTTCAGATTTGGGAACGCCGTGACCGCCGTTTCGCGAGATTGTTCGTATTGTCGGCCGTGCTTCATATCGTCTTTTACGCGGTAGTCATCAGGTTCGATGAGTGGAACCTCCAGCAACAACTCGCGAGGCCGCGCAGGCGGGCGGTGGTTGTCACGATGCTCGATGTCGCGCCCTCCCCGCCGCCGCCTCCTCCCAGGCTTAGGTCTCTCCCGGAGCGAATCGAACGCGTTGACCTCAGCAGATTGCGCTTAGATCCCGGTAACGCGAATGATGAGGACCTCATCGAGCGCTCGCCGAAACTCGGCAACCCGAATGCGAGAACGAGCGCCGCGGCCGTGAGCAGCCCATCCCTCGCAGTGTTCCCGGTTGAGCCCGCTAAGCCCGCCGCGCCCAAAGATGCCCCGCCCGCCCCGGCTCCCGCAGCCGGCGGCGCCGCCGAGACTCCGCCGGCTCAACCGTCTCGCGCCCCAGTTTCATCCTCGCAGAACCAAGCGCAACCGAACAACGCGAGCGTGCGCGATGGAGCCGCCGAGCGATCGACCCGTCAAGAAGAAGTGCGAGGCACACGCGATCTCGGGCTTCAAGCGATCCAGGGTCAGTATCTCGCCTATGTTCGCAAAAAGATCAGGGACACGAACGAGCGAATAATGCCGCGCGACTGGATCAGGGACGTGTTGAACCGCGAGGTGTCGGCGGACTTCGAAGTGAGACTCGACCGCACCGGCCAGATCGTCTTGGCGCGGCTGCTCCGCTCGTCGGGCTATTCGGTGCTTGACGAGGCAGGGCGGCAAGCAATATACATAGCCAGGCCCTTTGAAGGCTTCCCCCCAATTGCAGGCGATATCCTCACCCTCACTGTGACGGTCTACTACTCTCCGACGTGGTGATCCGATGATGTGCATTTGGAGCAATCCTGCGTCAGCGCGGGCCCTGGCGCTCGCGGTCGTGTTGATAGTGTCGGCTTGTGCGGACCCATTCATGACGTTCGCCCAGAAGCCGACGCCTGACTCATCCTCACGCGATGAGCCCACTCGCGCCCGAACGGTCGGCGAGAGCAAGAGCGCCAAGCAATCCGACGCGGGGCCGATGATCCGAATCGCCCTGATGAGAGACGTGACTTCGGTCGTGCTCGACTCCCCCTCGGGGCTGCGCGTGCGCCGCTCGACCTCAAGCGCCGCCGCCCAGGTGATCGCAAGCGGCCAGGTGCGCGTCGAGGCGAGCAAGTCAAAGCTCGAAACGGGACCAACGCATCGGGTCGTCGTAGCGTTGGTGTCCGATCTGCGCAGGGCTCGCAAGATTGTCGAGGACCTGGAAAGCAAGTTCTTCGAGCCGGCGTCGACGGCTTTTGATCCCGGCCCCGGCGTCTATGTCGTTTGGCTTGGCGCGTTGACAACGAAAGCCGACGCGGTTGAGCTGCTGGCGCGGGTCCGCCGTTCAGGTTATCCCGACGCGCGGCTCGATTCGGCCGAAGGGAGAGAGCCTTCTGGAACGGATACGGGCGCCAGCGAGAGGCGGGCCTCGCCAAGTGTGCGGCTTTCAACGGCCGCTACCGGCAGTACGCGGCCACCTGACCGCTCCAACACATCGCGGGAAGCCCCGAACCCCGGCCCGCGACTCGCCGCGTTTGAATCCGGCCGTTTGATCGCATCCGGCGAAGACTTGCTTGTCATCGTTCCGATGACGCAAACGGAGGCAGCGAAGTCCGGCGACAGGGGGCGCTCGAGTAATGCGCCGGCCACCGACCCTGGCGATTCCGTTCCCGCCCTCCGAATTGCCAATAAGTCATACCGAGGTGAAATCCGACTTGTGCTCACCCGGCGCGGGACGATTGACGTCATCAACGCGTTGCCGCTCGAAGAATACTTGCGTGGCGTTGTCCCGCTCGAGCTCCCGCCGCGTTCGTATCCCGAGATCGAGGCGCTCAAAGCTCAGGCAATAGCGGCGAGGTCCTACGCGCTGTCACATATGGGTCGGTTCGCGAGCGAGGGATTCGACCTTTACGGCGATGCCCGGTCGCAGATCTACGGCGGGCTTTCGGCTGAAATGCCGCTGACCGATCGCGCGGTCGAGGAGACGCGCGGCGTCGCCGTCGTTCAACGCGATGACGATGGTCGCTACGTGCCCATCGAAGCGCTCTACACTGCGGACTGCGGCGGGCGGACCGAGAACAATGACGCGGTCTTCCTGACCAAGCCGCTATCGTATCTGCGCTCGGTCGACTGCGTCGCTGCCAGCCTGGACTTATCGAGTCACGAAATCCGCAGCGACCAGGCGGCGAGCGCTGAAGACCGGTCGATGGCGCGCGACATCGCCATACTCAAGGTCCTGGAGTTCAGACTTCCGCAGCGCGTCACCGCCCAGTATTTGCAGAGTCCCGCCGGCCAGGATGAGGTAGTGAGGTGGCTCGACCGGTTGAGCGTCCTCGGGAGTGCAAAAGGAAAACGGGCAATCGAGCCGCCGGGCGACGTGACTAGACTTCCCCGTTTCGCTTCCCTTCTTGCAGCGTCGGTGTACGGCGGCGGCCAGACGGCGGTGCTGATGACGCAAGCAGACATCGACTACACGCTTTCGGGACTCGACCTCGTCGACTTGTCGCCGGACGATCGAGTCGCCGTTGCGAGGCTCTTGAGGGACGGCTTGATCTCACTGCCGGAGGGCCGCACCGGGAGCGGTTCCACGCTGACCCGAGGGTATGTGTTGCAGACGGTCGCGCGGGTGGCCTTCCTCAAGACCAATCTCTCAGGTCTGAGATCGGGCGTCGCCGCACCCGCTGAAAAGGGGCGGCTGGTGATCGCACCGCCGGCGCGCTCCTCGGACACCAAGACGAAGCTCGAGACCAAACCGGCAACAGCGAAGCCGGGCGCCTCTGGTGTGTCAGGTCAAGCCGATGCCCCCATCGCTCTGGACGTCGGAAAAAGCGCAATGTTGTTTCGCCGCTCGGCCGGGGAGAGCTACGCGACGGCGAGTCTCGTGCTCGTCGGCGGTGAGCCGCTGACTTATCACGTGGATTCGGCGGGGCGGGTAGATTTCCTTGAGGCCGGATTCTCCCCGCGGGGGGCGGCGGTCACGGGAGTCGCCGGTCACGCGCCGTGGCGGGAGCGAATCGGCGCCGGCGAGTTGAGTGCTCGCCTCGCGCGCGCCCGCGTTGATGTGGGCGAACTCAAAAGCCTGACTCCGACCGTTTACGGCGAGTCGGGCCGCGTGTTGGAGATGGAAGTCAAGGGAACGCGCGGGGACGCGACGCTGCGAGGCTATCAGGTCCGCAGCGTGCTGGGTCTCAAGGAGAGTCTGATCACGGTGGAGGAGGAGCGCGATGACCGGAGCCACCTCACCGGTGTTGTCTTCGTCGGCCGAGGCGTGGGCCACGGAGTAGGAATGTGCCAGTTGGGGGCTTACACGCTGGCGCGACGAGGCCGTTCGTTCACCGAGATTTTGGTGACCTTTTATCGTGGGGCTGAGGTGCGGGAGATTTACTGACGGTTTTGTCATTTTCGTGTTTTGGTGGCGGGGTTTCTGGTCTATAATGTGCCCGACCCCCGCGAAACCGGCGCAGGATGCGACTACCTTGACGCCCAGTTCGAGGGCTGGCTCTTTGGGGCCTTAAACTTACTTTGGAGGAAAGTTTGATGAAGAAACTCTTGATGGTGTGCGGGATTCTGTTCTTAGCCGCGATCCCAGCGGCCGCTCAGGACACGTATCCGAGTGCCGAGGTGTACGCCGGATACTCGTATCTTCACCTTGACGGAGGGGGAAACGGTCACGGTTTTGACATTAGCGTGTCGGGCAACTTCGGGCCTCGCTTTGGGGCGGTTGCGGATTTCGCCTATCACCGTGGGACGGGCGCTTTCAGTGGCGCGAGCGCCTACTCGTATCTGTTCGGACCGCGCGTTTATGCGCGAGGCGAGCGGGCTACGGGGTTCTTCCACGCGCTGCTTGGCGGCGCAACTTTGAGCGGGGGAGGATCGATCTCCGGGTTTGCGCTCGGCATTGGCGGCGGTGTCGACATCAACGCCGGAAAGAACATAGCGGTTCGGTTAGGTGAATTCGACTATGTGCCCGCCCGTTTCGCCGGCATTTGGACGCATAACTTCCGCTACACGGGTGGCATCGTCTTCAAGTTCGGCGAGAAATAGCGCCGATCATACCCCGTACGATCGTGGCTTCCCGACGTGCGTCCGCTGCGGCTCTAGATTGCAGCGCGGACGCATTCCGGGGAGCCCGATTTTTTTCCTGCGCGCTTAGCGCGCTTATCCCTCGGTGGCATCGCACAAGAATCTTTGGTAGGCTAGCAATCCTTCGCTATCCGGGCATTGGAGAATCACCTGATGAAGAGACTGCTGTTGTCGATTGCTGTACTGATGGTTGCTGCCGTTCCAGCCTTGGCGCAGGAAACTTATCCCAAAGCTGAGATCTTCGGTGGCTACTCCTACCTGAACGCCGTCGTGGTCGAGCGCGAGAGCCTGCATGGCTGGGGCGCGAGCTTTGCCGGAAATCTCGGCCCCAGAGTCGGACTCGTCGCGGAGTTCAGCGGCCACTACGGAAAGGTGCGAACAGCCTCCGTCGAATTGGACTCGAGTGCGTACACGTTCCTGTTTGGACCGCGATTCTCCGCACGGACCCGGAGCCTCACCGCGTTTGGTCACGCGCTCGTCGGGGGAGCGACGGTCAGGATCGAAGGCGCTTCAGACACGGGACTGGCCGTGGGTCTCGGCGGCGGATTGGATGTCGTCGGGAATAAGAACTTCGGACTCAGAATTATTCAGGTTGACTATCTGCCCATTCGACTCGGCGGCGAGTGGAATCACAACATCCGCCTCCAGACCGGCGTTATCATCAAGCTGGGCGGCAGCGAATAACCGAAGATCGTTCTCATCGTACTTTCGACCGGCGAGTGATGGTTTGATGAAGACGCTGACCAAGGCCCTGCTTCTCCTCATTATCGTGTTTCTCGCCGGCGGATTCCTTCTGCTGCGGGCGCTGGCAAAGCCCGAGGCGCCGCTGCAACCGATCGACTTCAACCATCAGCAACACGTGACAAAACCGGAAGGGCCGCAGCTCGAGTGCGCCTTCTGCCACGAGCACGCCGATAAATCGCCGCACGCGACAATACCAAACGTCTCGCTGTGCATGGCGTGTCACCAGGTCGAGAAGGCCGACAGCCCGGAGGTCGTAAAACTCACGGCGATTTCAGATCGCGCCGAACAACCTCTATGGGTGCGCGTCTACTGGTTTGACAAGTCGGCGGATGTTTTCTTCAGCCATAAGCCCCACATTCGCGCGGGCGTCGATTGCGCCGAATGTCACGGCCGCGTCGGCGAGATGACGCGAGTGAGGCGCGAAGTCGATCATACGATGGGCTGGTGCCTCGATTGTCATCGCCAGCGTGAAGTGAGCGTCGATTGCTACGTGTGTCATAGGTGAGAAGAGTGGTTTGTGGTTCGTGGTTCGTGGTTCGTGGTTTGTAGTTCTTATGAAACGTCGTGAATTCATAATCCTGACCGGAGTGGGCGCGACCAGCGCGACGATGCTTGGGGCGTGCGGCAATCCGGAGAACAAGCTGATCCCCGCGCTCATTCCCGACGATGAGTACGTGCCGGGCATCGACTACTGGAAGGCCAGCACTTGCGCCATGTGCCCAGCCGGCTGCGGAATCATCGTGAGAACGCGCGAGCACAAAGCCAATAAGATCGAAGGCAATCCTCTGCACCCCGTCAATCGGGGAGCCTTGTGCGCCCGCGGACAAGCCGGACTTCAAGTCTTGTACAACCCCGATCGGATTAAGGGTCCGATGAAACGGGCGGGCGAACGCGGCGAGGGTAAGTGGGAAGAGATCAGTTGGGACGAAGCGATCAAGACGCTGGCCGACAAGCTTCGAGAGACGAAGGCGCAAGGACGCGCCGATTCAGCCCTCTTCGTCACCGACGTCCATAACAGTGTAGACGCTCTGGTCGGCCAACGTTTCATGGAGGCGTACGGATCGAGTGCGCATCTGACCCTTCCTCAGTTCTTCGACGACGACGTTAGCTACGGCCCTCGGGTGGCCTTCGATCTCGCACACGCAACGTACTTGCTCTCTTTTGGCGCGCGCTTCCTGGAAACGTGGCAGTCGCCCGTGACGTACTCACTCGCCTACGGGGCGTTTCGGCAAACCAGCGGCCGCGCCCGCGGCAGGTTCGTCCACGTCGAGCCGCGCATGTCACTCACTGCAGCGAACGCGGATGAATGGCTTCCTGCCGCGGTTGGCACGGAGGGCGTAGTGGCGCTAGGTATCGCGCAGGTCATCATCCGCGAAGGCCTGAGCCGGGCTGCGTCGCTGCCCACGTTCGCACGGCCGATCGACGACTACGCGCCGGAGAAAGCGGCGGACAAGACGGGCATCCCTGCGGAGAGGCTCGTGCGCATTGCTCGCGAGTTCGCCAGCGCCGAGCGGCCGCTTGCCATCTGCAGTAGATCAGTTGACGCCGGGACCGCTGGGTATAACAACTCGACATGGGTCGGCTTTCTCAACACGCTGGTGGACAACCACAATAAGAAGGGAGGGGTCTTGCGTGAACGCGACTACTTCGATCCGTTTGAGAAACTGCTGTCTCGACTCTCCGATTCCTGGAACACCGTCTTCGCAACAAACTTCCCGGAGACGATCAAGGGTCGCGAGGATCTCGTTCTCCTGATTCACCAGGTGAATCCCGCGTACATGACTCCGGAAGTGAGGGATGAGCTTAAAGCCGTCCAGTTCATTGCCAGCTTCTCGTCATTCATGGACGAGACCACGCATCTGGCCGATCTCATACTGCCCGATAACACATATTTGGAGAGCTGGGACCTGACGCGCCCATTCTCAATAGACGCCAACCGGGTTGTTTCGCTCACCCAACCTGTCGTGAAGCCGGACGTCAACACCAGGCAAACTGCGGATGTATTCATCGCCCTCAGTCGCGAGATTGGCGGCGAGGTCGAGCAGGCAATCCCTTTCACATCCGCCGAAGAGATAATCAAACGCGCAGCCGAAGACCTGGCGAAAACCACATTCGCGACGGCGGTAGACGGCTCAGCCGAGTTGGCGTCTCTCACCGAGCGAGGCTTTTGGAAGGGCGAGACGACAAGCACGGACGCGGATGCCCCGGTCGAGCCCCGCAACGTTCCCGGTGCGCAAATGCCAAAGATTGGGCCGGACGGGGGCTCCCCGAGCAGAGCCGAGGTTGAAGAACTACTCCAGCGTCTTGGTGTCCACGTGGAAGGCGAATTATCAAGCTCTTCGAAAGGCGATGAGGCTGAGTACCCTCTCCACCTCTTGATGTACGAGCAATCTACGTTCGGCGACGGATCGATGGCGAATCTCCCTTTGCTTCAGGAACTGCCTGATCCCATGACTTCGGTTATGTGGGGAAGCTGGGTGGAGATCAATCCGGTGACAGCCGCCCAACTTGGAATCGCGGACGGCGATCCGGTCGACGTGACCACCGAGCGCGGGTCGGTGCTTGTTCCCGCAGTCGTCTATCCGGGCATCCGGCCCGATGTCATAGCGATCCCATACGGTCAAGGACACGTGGCGTACGGGCGATTTGCAACGGGGCGCGGCATTAACCCTGCGCTGTTCAATCCCTGGTATCAGAGAACGGTTCGGGCGAGGGTGACAAAGGCCAGCACGGAAACGCTGCTGATACGGTTTGGCACCAGCCTTCCAGAAAAGATCGAAACGAAACGATGAGCGAAGTCGACAAACAACAAAAGCCTCAATGGGGGATGGTGATCGACCTCGACCGCTGCACCGGCTGCGAAGCCTGCGTCGTCGCTTGCCGCGTCGAGAACAACATCCCTACCGTCGGTCCCGAAGAAGCCGCCAAGGGCCGTGTCATCGACTGGATTCGCGTCGAGCGCTACTTCGAAGGCGAGTTCCCGGACGTGAAGGTCAGGTTCCGGCCCGTCCTCTGCCAGCACTGTGAAGAAGCCCCGTGCGAGCCCGTCTGTCCCGTCTACGCCACGTATCACACCGACGAAGGCCTGAACGCGCAGGTTTACAATCGCTGCGTGGGCACTCGATATTGCGCGAACAACTGCCCGTACACCGTTCGCTCCTTCAACTTCTTCGATCCGCATTGGGACGCGCCGCTCGACAAGGCGCTGAACCCCGAAGTCTCCGTCCGCTCGCGAGGCGTGATGGAGAAATGCACCTTCTGCATCCAGCGCATCCGCAAGGGCGAGGAGAAAGCCAAGGACGAAGGCCGCCCGGTTCGCGACGGCGACGTGGTTCCGGCATGCGTGCAGACGTGTCCAACGAAGGCGATGTATTTCGGGAACCTCGCCGACCGGGAGAGCGAAGTCTCGCGGCTGTCGAAGAGCAATCGGGCGTCGCGGCTGCTTGAAGAACTTGGAACCAAGCCTCGGGTGATCTATCTGAACAAGGGCGAGTGATCAGCGCGATGACGAATAGGCCGGCAGACGCAAGGATCAACGCGGACTTGCTTCGCTCAGTGACGAAGACCGGGCGCGGGTGGTGGGCGACCGTCATCGTAGCCGGCATCGTCTTCCTCGCGGCCGTCTTTGCGTTCTGCTGCCAGCTCTATTGGGGCATCGGCGTGTGGGGGATCAATCGCCCGATCATGTGGGCGCTGGGCATCACGAACTTCGTCTTCTGGATCGGCATCTCGCACGCCGGCACTTTGATCTCGGCGATCCTGCGAGTCACCGGGGCGGAGTGGCGAAGGCCGGTCACCCGGTGCGCCGAAGCCGTCACCGTCTTCGCTCTGATGATCGGCGCGATGTTCCCGATCATACACCTTGGCCGGCCGCTGTTCTTCTACTGGCTGGTGCCTTATCCGAACCAGCGCGGGTTGTGGCCGAATTTTCGCTCGCCGCTCTCGTGGGACTTTTTTGCGATCAACACCTATCTCATTGGATCGGTGATATACCTGTACGTGCCGTTGATCCCGGACCTCGCGTTGCTGCGAGACAAATCGCGCGGCTTGCGGCGGAGGCTCTATCGCCTGCTCAGTCTCGGATGGCGCGGGACCGAGCTTCAATGGAGCAGGCTAGAGAAAGCGGTTCAGATCATGGCGGTGATCATCATCCCCGTCGCGGTTTCGGTTCACACGATCGTCTCGTGGGACTTCGCGATGGCGATTCAGCCGATGTGGCATTCGACGATATTCGGGCCTTACTTTGTCGCCGGCGCGATCTTCTCGGGCATAGCCGCGCTGATACTGGCGATGAGCATCATCCGCCGAGCGTTTCATCTCGAGAGCTACCTGCGGCCGGTCCACTTCAACAATCTGGGTCTGTTGCTGCTGACGATGAGCCTGATCTGGTTCTACTTCACGTTCGCCGAGTACCTGACTGCGTGGTATGGCAACGAGCCTTCGGAGATGGCGGTGTTTCAGTCCAAGATAAGCGGCGCGTTTTCGCCTTTCTTCTGGGTGATGATCGTTTGTTGCTTCATCATCCCGGCGCCGGTGCTTGCGATAAAGAAGCTGAGGACGATCAGAGGAACAACGATCGCGTCATTGACGGTGCTGGTAGGGATGTGGATCGAGCGGTTTCTGATCATCGTGCCGACGCTCTCGCAGCCGCGGCTGACGTTCAACTGGGGCTCGTACCGGCCGACGTGGGTCGAGATCGCGCTGACCGCGGGTACGTTCGCGTACTTTGTTTTGCTTTACTCCGTCTTTACCAAGCTGTTCCCGATCGTGGCGATCTGGGAGTACAAGGAAGGGCTGACGCTCGAGCGGCTGCCCGCGCAACAGCCGAGTCTCGACTGAGGCAAGAAGGGCGGTGTGTTATCATAACGCCGCTCGAATCGAACTCGTTGACGGTTAGAAGAGCATGGGCTTGACCAACGGCGTTGTAGAGAGGAAGAAGGAACGCGGCGAGGTCCGGGTACTTCTCCTCGGCCAGTGCCTGAGTTATGGCTACGACGGTGTGAGCCAGGACGCGACGTATCCACGCGTCGCCGCCTCGATGTTGAGGTCGTCGTTCCCACAACTCAGATTCCGGCTCGACGTCAAGTATTTCTACTACCCGACCGGATTGAAATCGCTGCTGGCCCACCGTCTGGTGCTTACGCGCCCCGACCTGGCCGTGATCAACCTGCCCGCAATGTTCGCGGCGACGCAGTGGCGCGTGAACATGATGTACGAGATCGCGCCTGAACTCATCGATACCGCCCGATCGTTCATGCGCCGGCTGGAAGCAACCGTAAGAGGGCGAAGATCGGCGCCTCCCGCCCCTCAGACTCTGCTCGACCGGACTTTCGCATTGAAGGAGCCGATCTCGCTTGCCGAATACGAACAGTTGATTGAGGAAGCAATCACCCATTCCAGACGGATAAGCAATTGCCGCTTCATTCTGATGGGACCCGGCCGGTTCAACGAAGACACTGTTGAACAGTATGCCGTGCACAGCCCGGAGGTGTGGGCGTCGGTCAATGGAATGGTGAAACGCGTGGCCGAGAGGCTTGACGTTGGATTCATCAATGCACAGGAGGCGCTCGGCGAGTACGGCGGCGAGGTCTTCTGCCTCAACAATCACCGGTTCAGTCCGTTCGGCCACGCGATCGTCGCGCGTGAAGTCGCCAACGTGATCGCGGCGGAAGTGACGGGGTCGACTAACGGTGAGTGACCGCTATGAGAGCTGACGAAGATAGAGGTGCGCAAGGCTTCGCCGGTGAATTGCTGGCGGTGGTGCGTGCCCACGCGTATCGTGATCCGATGTTCGACGCAATCCGCAACGGCGAGATGAGCCGCGAAGGCATCAAGCTATGGACACTGCAAGCCATGCTTGTCGTGCGCGAGTTCACGCGGTTTATCAGCGCCATTCACTCAAACTGCCCCGATCGTGAGGCGCAGGAGCTCCTGGCCGCGAACCTCTGGGAGGAACACGGCGGTGGGTCCCCGAGGCGCGACCACCTCGCGCTCATAGGGAGGATGGCGCGCGGCCTGGGCGCCACCGAGGACGAGGTTCACCATACCGCGCCCCTGCCCGAGACCGGCGACTACATTGACCATTGCCTGCGCGTCACCCGTTTCGGCTCGATTGTGGAAGGGCTGACGGCGATAGGCATCGGCATCGAACATTCCATGCCGCTGTTCTTCGGCGCGCTCGCCGAAGCCCTGCAGCGCCGTTACGGACTGTCGCGCGAAGACACGGAATTCCTGTCGGTTCATATTGCGGAAGACAAGAACCACGCCCGGCGCGCCATCGAGCTGATAGAAAGGTACGCGGACACGGACGAGGTGAGAACAGGTGCGAAGCGCGCCTTGGTTGAGACGTTGGAGGTCAAGCGCCGCTTCTCGGAGGCGTTGTTTGCGCACTGCTCCAGTCGCGCGGCCCGGGCTTGAGGCCGAGGAAGAACGCAACACAGCATCTGCGGATCGCGCGTCCTTTCCGGTCAGGCATATGACAATCATCGCGGTCATCGACAGTGTAGAGACAGCAATCGCGGCCGTCGCGGAGTTGGAGCGAGCGGGCATTCCGCGCGAGGCGATCACAATAATGTCCGGTGAGCCGGTCCACGGTCTGCCGACTGCCAGCCGCCGAAGGAGCTTGCTTGGCCTGTTTGCCGTGGCCGGCGGATTGATCGGGGCCGCCGCCGCGTTGGTGCTGACGATCTGGCCGTCGCGACGCATCAACCTGATGACCGGCGGCATGCCGATTGTGACTCCATGGGCATTCGGCATAGTGGTCTTCGAGCTGACGGCGCTCGGGGCGATACTGTTTTCGCTCGGGCGGATGATCCGCGAAGCGGGGTTGATGAGGCGCGGCGTGGCGGGCGACTACGATGAAGCCGTCGCCGATGGCAAGGCGGTCCTTGCGGTGAGATGTGATGACGACGCGCAGCGCGACGGGGCGAAAAAGGTCCTGATGAGGAACAGTACCAGCGTCCGCGAAACCGATCAACTTTCCACAGGCCCGGCGGGAACGCCACGACCTGCTTCTTAGGCCGCGATTGATAGCATCAGCGAGGTTGCGCGCTCGAGATTGCGCGCTGCATCGAGAGTTGAGCACGCCGCGACCGAGCACCAGACCGCCGGTGCACAGCCCGACTTCACAGGATGGTCCAACGCTTGAAGAAGCCTTCGACCTCGTCGCGCGATAGCTTGCCGGCAGCAAGGTCCAAAAACAGTGTGACGATCTGCTCTTCGGTGGCGTTCAGCCTTGCCCCGTTGAGTTCGAGAAAGATTTCCGATGCCGCGGCCGCTATGCGCTTGTTTCCGTCGATGAACGCGTGCGCTTGAGTCAAGTGGTAAGCATAAGTCGCGGCACAGATGACGAGATCGGCACTCTCGTAATGCTCGCGGTTCTCAGCCGCAGCCAAAGCCGACTCGAGCGCAGCTTCATCGCGCATGCCATGAACACCACCGAACGCCGCAATGAGCTGGGCGTGAATATCGAGTATCTCCTGTTTTCGAGGGAACAGAAATGGCAACCGTTACTCCGCCCCTTTGGCTAATTCCTGGTAGGCCCGCTTACGGCGCTCGAAAACAGATTCGATTGCTGTTCCAAGCTTCTGGGCGCGCTCGACTTCATCCAAGGGCGTTAGGATCACTGTCCGATCTACGATGGCCACATCCACTTCATCCCCATCTGCCACGCCCATTTCGTCTAGTATCTCCTGCGGCAAGAGGAGGCTCGCCGGGTTTTGAGATGCGGTGATTCGTTTGCGTGACATCGTGGCTCCTTACACGAGAGATTGTAGGTATGTGGCCGTGGAAAGCCAAGTCCCCTGTCGGTCGGGCTCGGCGCCAGGGATTCTCCTTCCCGATCCTGGCGCGATTCTTCCGATCGAAGAGAAACGGTCAGCGAGCATACTTTGCCGCCAGTTTCCTGATCGTGTTTATCCCGCGAAGCGTAGTCCGGACCTTGAGTGCGCGCTCGAAGACGGTGTTAGAGAACTTCGACTCGCCCTGCTTCCCTTTACACAGCCAGTACACCTCTCGGCCATTCACGTGGAAGTCGTCAATCTCGCTCCTCATCGACATCAAGGACCTTTTGGCCTCCGGCGTCAGAAGCTCGGCTAGGAATCCAACATTGAGCGCAACAGCGGACTGGAGCTGCGGTTCCTTGAAGGGCTTGTATTGGGCAATGGCGGCGACTTCAGCAACGGTCCGGATGAACGTTGTGACCTCGTAGCCGAGCGGCTTGCGCAAATGATCCTCTATCCGAGGCTGGAGGGCGCCAATGTCCGTGGAGCCGGACGTGAATATGACGTTCCCGCTCGCGATGAAGGTCTCGACCTCCTCGAAGCCGAGAGCTTCGAAGATGCCGCGCAACTCGGCCATCGTCACGTTATGACCACCAACATTGATGGCTCGAAGAAATGCAATTAGTCTCGGCATAGGATTCGACGCAGCCAAGGTCCGTCTCCCGCTTTGTCACGAAAGGCGAATGCTAAATCAGTCGCGCGACCTCAAGTGGCGTGTGAGCGCCCGTGTACGGCCTACCGGTGCTCATACGAAGGTCGCCACCGCCACATTTCGGGGCTTGGCCAGGGTGCGCCGGTGTAGCTTTATCCGCTCAAGTTCATGCAACGTCTCAGCGGTCAAATAGCTTTCGCCGCAGTCGGCGCAAACGACAACAGGCACACTCTCGATTACGAGCAGGTGTGACCCCTTGCCGTAGCTGCGTGTCAGATACCGCACTTGAGCTCGACGGCGCCCACAGATATCGCAGGTGATGGTTTGTGCTTTCATGTTATTCGACATATACAGTCAAGATGACAAGCTTGCCGGTAGGCCCGAATTTGCTTACCACAACAGCGGTTTCGTCACCGTCCACTCCTTGCCCGCGAACAAGATACTTCCGCTCCTTGGTTTTGCGGTCGCGCTGCTGCTCGACGATCTCCCCAGTCAGGATAACGCTCTCCACATCAAAGATAGTCAATCCGTCTTCGTCCATCTCTTCTTCCGCATGCAGCGTCATGACATATTGCCGCTTGCGGATTCGCTCGCGGATTCGGTTCAGTGTCCGGTTTGCCACACCTGCATTTTACGGCATTTACTCACACGTGCCTATTGGCTGTCGAGACGTTGGGGAAACTGCGGACGGACGGTCGAATCACTTTCGCTGACTCCAAATCGCAGCAAGTGGCAAGAAGGTCAAGCGTGACCCGATTCCCTTCTCTGAGAGGTTCTTGTCTTGTTTGATCGAACTCGCCCACAGAATAGGAACAACGCCTCTTAGAGAACCCCGTTAGTTAGGCGCCGTTGAACGAGGAAGCATTCAGTACGTGATTAACACCGTAGAACTTGCCTTGTGTGATGAGGTCCCGAATCAGGGGATCATCACTCGTCCGTGCACGCCTGAAGTTTCGATCAGGTTCGTGCCGTTCCGTCTCGGCGCCTCTTCGCATTCGCCGTTCGCTTCCATCCCAGTCGAGACCCGGAGGAGGCGGGGCTACGACTAGGGTTCTAAGCTGTGATCTCCCTATGTGGCCAACTAACAGGAAGAATCTATTGTTGCCCGGGAAGTGATCGAGGTCTATGCACATTAGGCGTGGCTCTTTTAGCTTGTTAGCGATTTCTGCTTTGAATTGCTCAAACCATACTCTAAGTCGGCGCTCCAACTCCGCCGCCTCGTTTTCTCGAGAATATCCTGGAATCCTGAAATACCCCGCACCCTTTTGCAGGTCCCGGTTGTCCTGCGACTTGAGCCGTTGGATCGCCGCTCTTACGTTTTCCAACACCCACATCGAGAGCATAAATCTAATCCGGTGCTGTGCGGGCTCCTTCCCTAGACCTGCAGGATTCCGTGACGTGAACTTGGCTATGGCCGATGAGATGGGGCCATCCCTATATACTGTTGCTAGAAATCCCAGCAACACAGCGCTTGCCACGCTCCCTATGGGGTTTTGAGGAAAAAGACCGCGAAGGAACAAGTGAATCGGAAAAACGAGGATCGATTGACAGAAAATGCCGACAATGATGAGCAGCCATAGTTTCCGCATTGCGGGGATGATGTACCCACGGCATCTATCATAGCAGTCGTAGTGGATGGTCAAGAATTGACCGGCTGCGACTGACGCAAGCAGCGATAGATACGGGGCCACGGCTTCTAGCGAGAAACGCATTATCGATCCAAGCCTCCAGACAACCGGTTTTTCAGCAAATCTGATGCCTCATGCGATCACTCGGTTATCTTGAAGGGAACCTGAGCAAGGGAACCTGAGCAATTGCTGAGAGGATTAGAAATGGATAGAACTTTCCCAGCGCAGATCAATGACAGAAAACCGCTCACAGAATCTCAGCTTTTGCCGTTTTTTGTCACCCCTTCAGGCCACTTTTCGGCAATGGCGGCCATTCGGCAGGAGTGCCACGTCTTGGTATTTGTCGCTGGCCAAAAAGTCCAGGAATGGCTTAGTAGTCGTGAACAGACGCTTCCAAACAAGCGACAGTGCCTCACCCCGCGTGCGCATCGCCCCGGTTTCGTAGAGCGTTTTAGTTAGAAACGGTTGGTCACGACCAAAGGCGAATCTCTCTCAGGGCATTCTCAACCACAGCAGAGAAGCGAGTGCCGTCAGAAGGACGCCCGGCGCGACATCGAGAGCGGGATCCTGATCGACAGACTCTCGGCAGGCGGCGGATCGTTCAGCAGTGCCGCCGTCAGGAGAAGGTGCATTCTCCGCCGACGGCATGTCTCTAGCTCGACGCGCCCTCTTTGATGAGCGCTCTCCCGATCACGACGCGTTGAATCTGATTCGTCCCTTCATATATCTGCGTGATTTTCGCGTCGCGCACGTACTTTTCGATCGGGTAGTCGCGGCAGTACCCGTACCCACCGAACAACTGCACCGCTTCGGTCGTCACTCGCATCGCGGTGTCCGTCGCAAACACCTTCGACATGGCTGAAATCTTGCCGACGTTCTCCGCTCCGGCGTCGATCGCCCGCGCCGCCGATGTGCTGCAGGAAAACGTGATCCTTCGCGCGGTGAGGGGTGTACCGCAACAACGTCTCGTCCATATTTCCCAAAGCCGCACGCCCGACGACCCTATCAACGTGCAACGGGATGCTCCCTTCGAGCGCGTCGTGCGGCCGGGCGACAAACAGGGCTTCATCCATCTCGTTACGGACCATGATGGTCCCGCGCTTGCCGAATCAATGGAAAGGCTCCCGTGTACACTCCACGAATTGGGACTGTCCGTGAGCACGGGGCGAGTCGTGGACTTTCGCGCCGAACAATGGCTGCGTGCGGAACCGGCCGCGGGCGCTGTTCCTCTCATCTATCCGGCGCACTTCGACAACGGTGTCATCCGGTGGCCAAAAGCGAATAGCAAGAAACCGAACGCTGTCCTGCACAACATCGATTCGGCCTCCTTGTTGGTCCCGGGAGGCTGGTATGTACTCGTCAGACGATTCTCGGCAAAAGAGGAACGTCGGCGAGTCGTCGCAGCCGTCTTTGACCCGCAAGCCATTCCCTGCGAGGCCGTGGGGTTCGAAAACCATCTCAACTACTTTCACGAACGAAGGAAGCCGCTTGAACCCGCGCTTGCGTGGGGCCTTTCGGTGTTTCTGAACTCAACCCCGCTCGACTCCTACTTCCGGCAGTTCAACGGGCACACACAAGTAAACGCCACCGACCTGCGCTCTTTACGTTATCCTGCTAGGAAGACATTGATCTCCCTTGGGGAGCGGCTCAACGGAACTCCCCGCACAACACGACATCGACGAGTTGGTGGCAACAACCCTCAAGAGGCGTTGATGGCAAACAAACGGAGTCGGCGCATCCGTGAAGCACAGGCAATACTCACCGCCCTTGGCCTTCCGGCGGAGCAGCGAAACGAACGAGCCGCCCTGACTCTCCTCGCGCTCCTTGATCTGACTCCGAATCAATCGTGGGACGCGGCGGGCGACCCACTTCGAGGTGTGACGCCGATTATGGAGTTCGCGGCCAGGCACTACGGAAAGCGTTGGAAGCCGAACACACGCGAAACGGTGCGGCGGTTCACGCTGCATCAGTTTGAGCAAGCCGGTCTCGTTGTTGTCAACCCCGATCAGCCCGACCGGCCTACCAACAGCCCGAAGTACTGCTATCAGATTGATCCCCGCGCTCTGGCCGTCATCCAGAAGTTCGGTAGTCAGGAATGGGACAACGTCCTTCGGCGCTATCTCGCGGACACTCAGACACTCGCGCAACGCTACGCCCAGATGCGCGACATGCGACGCATTCCACTGGACCTCGGCCCAGGCGTCAAGATCAAGCTGTCTCCCGGCGGACAGAATGCTCTAGTGGAAAAGATCATCAATGAGTTTTGCCCGCGGTTTACGCCAGGAGCCAAGCCGGTGTATGTCGGGGACACAGATAAGAAATGGGCGTGCTTCGATCCTGATTATCTGCTGGCTCTCGGTGTTAACGTCGAGGAGCACGGCAAAATGCCCGACGTTGTCGTGCATTTCACTGACAAGAACCGGCTCGTACTCATTGAGGCCGTGACGAGCCACGGCCCGGTAAATCCCAAGCGCTTGACAGAGCTGAGAGCCTTGTTCGCCGAGAGCAACGCGGGACTAGTTTTCGTCACCGCTTTTCTGAATCCCCGAGGTCTCTTGAAGTACATAAATGAGATTGCGTGGGAAACGGAAGTTTGGGTCGCCGATGATGCTGACCACATGATTCATTTCAACGGCGAGCGTTTCCTCGGGCCGTATTGATATCATTGCTGGGCTCAATCCGATCAAAGTAAGCCGACCTTGCATTGTATGTCATGCGCGAGCAATGTTTCGCTATGAAAGAGAAGCGCAAGAGCGGGGCGACACAATGCGAACACGGCCCGCCTTCCTATGAGAACTGGCAGGCAGCGGTGCGAGGACAAGCAGCTTTTGGGGCCTATGAGTCCGTTGTACACCGACGCAACTGTAACCGGCAGCCTCAAGGAAGGTCCTTACCATTTCTTGTTGACACACTATCGGGCTTCAGGCGCCACTTCAATTCGACCCGGTATTGTCTTGAGAGTGGAAAACTATCTGGACCCAAGTGCCGTTGACATAACACCCATCGTCAAGAGTGACAGCAAGCGTTATCACGGAGGGTGGTTGAAAGACGAGATCGCTGCCCTTGTCGCGTTGTCGTTGGGGATTCGGCTAAAAGCAGGCGATGCCACTAGGAGATTCGATTCAGCCGGTGATCCACGAGGCATCCCTGAGTTGTGGGGGCCGAATGAACCGCCTTTCTTGCGTGGGAGCGGGTTACCGATTCTCCCCGGCGCACTCGGACATCACAGCCTTCTAGATACTAAGCTCTTCGCCTCGCTACCCGCGCTATCGCCACTCGATGCCGTTACGCTCGTCCGCGTCGCGAGACTCTACCAAGATGCGCTTTGGATCGCGGAATCTGAGCCCCAACTGTCTTGGCTGATGCTTGTCTCCGCTGTTGAAACTGCCGCTAATTATCGGCAAGGCGAAGAAGGGACAACCCTGTCCCGCCTTAGGGCGGCGAAGCCGGACTTCGCCGAATACGTGCAATGCCTAGGAGTACGAGGGCTGGAGAGGAGAATTGCTGATGAATTTGAACCATCGCTCCGCTCAACTAAGAAGTTCATTAGCTTCTGCTTGGACTTTCTGCCTGCACCTCCCAAGGCGCGTCCCGGTAAGGAAGGTCAAGTCTCCTGGGCCCGAGCCGATATGAAGAAGTCATTGGGTACGATATACGAACACAGATCCGGTGCGCTTCACAACGGAATTCCCTTCCCGTTGCCTATGTGTAGGCCCCCGGGCAGGTTTGAGGGCTTAGATGGATGGGATGCCCCCGAGGAAAGGCCGCCCGGATTCGCCGCAAGGATTGGAAATGCAGCTTGGACGGCAAAAGATACGCCAATGCTACTTCACACATTCGACCACATAGCCCGTCACGCTTTGCTGAAATGGTGGGCATCAATGGCTCCTCACAATGCAACGTGAATGTCTTAGACGTTCGATTTGGGTGTTTCCGATGAGCTACCGTATGCGCGACTGATTGCGACACAAGCCGTCACGCATCACCGGACTTCGCGAACCACAGGTCCTTCGGCGTGACGAACGGAGAAAGCAAGTGCAGCGTCACCCCCTCCAAATCGCGGCGATAAGCTACGAAGCTCCGACGGTGCGCAAGAAAAGCACACGGCGCGTTTTCGATCAGCAGCCTCGTGATCTCTCTATACACTTCGGCGCGCTGCTCCCGGTTTACGACCGAACGCGCTTCGTCCGTGAGGCGATCTACTTCGGGATTCGAGTAGGTCCCAATGAACAAGTCGCGGTTGCGAGAATTGAACTGAACGAACGTGAAGTTATCCGGATCGGGATAGTCCGCGTACCAGTCGCGCCCGGCTATCGGCACCAGCCGAAGCCTCAGCGCGCGCTTCAACTCCGCAGCTTCCGCGTATCGGAACTCGGCGCGAATCCCTACGTCGGCAAAATCTTCTTTCAAGCACTCGACGGCGGAGTTGATCGACTGAGGCCACCACACTTCCGTTTCAAACCCCCCGTCGTAGCCCGCCTCTTCCAAGAGCTGCCTCGCACGCGCCGGATCGAATTCATAGCCTCGGACCGAGTGGTCATGCCCAAGCAGCCCTGGCGGGATCGGCCCGATCGCCGCCTCAGCCATTCCCCCATACACCTCCCGCAAGAATCGCTCGCGGTTGATCGAATAGCAGATGGCCTGTCTCACGCGCTTATCGGAAAGCGGCGGCCGCTCGCAATCGAAGACCAGCATGCGCGTTTGCAGTTGAATCGCCTCGAGCACGTTGACCTCGCCCGGACGACGCTTGAGCTCCGTCATATAGGTCAGCGGCAGGTCGCTAACATAGTCGAGTTCCCCTCGCTGAAACGCGTCGTAGATGTCCTCGGCGCTCATCCCGAAGCTCACCGTCAGGCGCTCGACATACGGCAGCTCGGGGTTCCAATAATTCTCGAAGCGCTCGAGCTGAGCTTCCTTACCCAGAATCGGCTCAACCAATCTGAAGGGCCCGGACCCTACTGGCCTCACAGAAAAGTCGACGCCGGGCCGCTCGATCTCCTCACGCGGCACGATGTAGGCATAGTCCATGCACAGCGTGGACAGAAAGAACGTGACCGGTTGAACGAGTTCGAGCTTCACGACCTGCTCGCCGGCAACTTGGATCCCGGCGACGGCGTCGGTCTCGCCCGACATGAACTGTTCAGCGCCGACCAGCGGCCTGAAGACCCACGACGCCGCGTCCTCGTTCTGCCGCATCTGGCGTTCGAAGGAAAACCTGACGTCGTCGGCGCGGACTCGGCGACCGTTGTGGAAGCGTGCAGCTTCGCGCAGATAGAAAGTATAAGTCCGGCCGTCGGGCGATATCTCCCACCGCTCAGCAATCGCGGGGCGTATCTCCGCGCGTTCCCCAAACTGCACGAGGCCTTCGAAGATGTTCGACGTAACTTCGACCCGCGAAATCGACGATACTGTCGCCGGGTCGACGTCCACGTGAGACGCGCGCAAGGCAAATCTGAGATGGCCTCCATGCTCGGGGACGGGAAGCCGGAACGCCTCGACCTCACGATTGAGCAGTTCGGCTTCGCGGACCAACAAATCAACCGCGCTGTTGATTCCCGAGATCGACGTCTGGTTCCGGCCGACGACTTCTTTGATAGTCTCGATTGCTCGCAGCACCTGATCAGTCCCGGCGGACTGTTCATCCGAAGACCCGCGAATCTGCTCGACTATTCCGGTCAGTTCCTCCATCGCACCGGCTATGGACTTTGACACGCGCGCTTGCTCGCCGGTCGCTTGTCTCACCTGCTCGGTCAGCTCGCTCATATGTAGCGCGCGCTCGCCGATGTGACGCGAGGTGGACGCCTGTTCGTTCGTGGCACGTTCGATGTCGCGCGCCTGCTGGCGCACGAGGTCGGCCGCCTCGAGAACGATGTGGCTCTCGGTCGCCTGGACGGCTGTTGCGTCGGCGATGACACTAATGCGTTGCGACGATGCGTCGGTCTTGTCTCTGATCTCGCTCAGCAGGGCGGAAGCGCGGGATGCGAGGTCGACACCCTCGTCGGCGCGCTGTCCGCCGACCGCGACGCGTTCGATCGCTTCGGCGACATCTTCGCGGACCGCCTTGATCATCTCCAGAATATCGCGTGTTGAAGCCGACGTGCGCTCGCTCAGTTCTTTTATCTCGTCGGCGACGATTCGGAACCCGCGTCCCTGGGAACCGGCTTGGGCAGCCAGTATCGCGGCGTTCAACGCCAGCAGGTGTGTGCGGTCGGCGATCTCATTTATGATGTGGGTATCCTCGCCGATGCGCTCGGAGGTCTTGCCGAGGCGGGTGATCGTCTCCTTCGCGGCGTCGATGGCCTCCTTGATTTTGGTCACGCTGCCGGCGGTCTCGGCGACAAGCTGGCTTCCGGCGTCGGCGGATCGCGCCACCTCGGCTGCAAGCTCGGTCGTTTCGTTGACCGACTCACCGATGCTTCGAGTCGAATCATCTATCGCTTCCATCGAGCGCGCCGTTTTCTCCGCGGACTCGGCTAGAGTGACTGTCGATTCGGCGACCTTGCGAACGCTGACGTCCATTTGCTCGATTGCCGAAGCGGTGGCCGAGACGTAGAGCGCCAACTCGTCCGCGTTTTGAGAAACCTGATCTATCGAGGTCGCCATCTGTCCGATTGACGTCGAGGTAGACTGGCTGAGGCCCGAGAGCGTGTGGAGGCTACCTCCGATCGAGTGCATGGCTGCGTTGATTTCGGATATCGAGCGGAGCGTTTCCTCGACGGACTTTGCTTCGTCGATCACCCCTGCCGAAAGCGCCTGCGTGCCTCGCAGCACCTCGCCGACGACGGTGTCGATTGAGTCCGCGGCGCGCTGAAGCCTGCCTACGATGTACCTGAGTTGGCGCGAGAGCCCGTCCAGATTGAGCAGCAGTTGGCGTTCGTCTTCAGTGAGGTCCGGCTGATTGCCGTTCAGCCGCGAGTAGAGATCGCCCTGTGCGATGCGAGCGAGCGCGTCGAAGACTTGCTGGTTGGATTGCCGGGCTTGATCGTCCCCAGGTGGGGCCTCGGGGACCTCGGAATCGTTGGCGCGATCTCGACGCGGTGTGTCCATACTGATTCCCGCCGTGTGATTGGAGGCACTATCGTATCCGCTCTACCGGGGTGAGTCAATTTAGATCAAGATCATTGAAGTCTTACACAAGCGTGCCGTTACGTGAATAAGGATACGTGAATGAGGATACTCTTGCACAGGCCCTTCTTTCTATCTACAATGTGCGCGTAAGACATCTGCCCCCCGAACTGTGGCACCCGTCAATGATTCGTGGCTACTGCTCCCTGTAGTCCACACCAATCAAGGAAGCTCTGGTGCAAGGACAGCTCGGAGAAAAGCTCATACCTCATCTCATACGCGAGATCGCCGACAAGAGCGGCAGCGGTCTGCTCCGTGTGTCGCACGGCAAGGCCATCAAGGCAGTATTCTTCGAGAACGGCTCGCCCGTGTTCGCAATTAGTAACCTCTCAACCGAGCAATTGGAACACAAACTGATCAAAGAAGGACTTGCAACCTACGAGCAAGTCGAACAAGCAAAGCAACGCGCCGGCAAGGCAAACCGCCTCGGCTCGGCGCTGGTGGAAATGCGAGTCCTGCCGGACGTCCAGATGCGGAATCTCGTCCGCACCGAAGTCCGCAACATAATAATGTCGATGTTCGACTGGACCGAAGGCGAGTACGCGTTCGACGAACGCATCCGAGCGGCCCACGAAGTAACGCTCGACTGTTCGGCAACGGACCTCCTGCTTGAAGGCACGCGACGCGCGGCGGCCAATCCGCAAATCGCCGACACCGTCGCCCCCGAAAACGCCGTCGTGGTCGCCGCCAAGGTGCGCGGAACGCCATTAGACTCCGGCCGGCTGACGCCGGTTGAAAGCTATGTATTGTCCCGAATTGATTCCGCGGTCCCGTTGAGCGAAGTCGGTTCGCTCAGCGGAATCCCCGAGGACGAGGCCCGTCGCACCGTCTGCGCGCTGGTGGCCGCCGGCTTCCTGAAATTGGTAGGGAACGAAACGGAGGACGCGGAACTCGTCGAAGACGGGGAAGACTTGAAACTGTTGCGAGATGAGATATCGCGCAAGCTGCACTTCTTCGCCAACGCCGACTATTACGAGGTTCTCGGCGTGACGAGGCAGGCTTCTTCAGCCGCGATAAAAGCCGCCTACTACCAACTCGCCAAGAAGTTCCATCCTGACCGCTATCGTCAACAGGAGCATGCGGCGCTGCGCCCCCGTCTGGAAGCTCTGTTCTCGAGGATCAGCCAGGCCTATGAGACGCTGACTGAACCGGCGCAGCGTGCGGCTTATGACGATCACATCAAGAAGTCCGGCGGAAAGGCGCCTCCCAGCGAAGCGTTGATCACCGAATCACGTGTGCAGCCCGAGAGGCGCAGCCTGTCACAAGATGCTGCTCCGCCGGTCGCGGACGCGAAGTCAAACGGCGCCGCGCAAGCTGTCGCCCACGAACCTGCGGTCAGAGAGATTCCTCAGCCGCCCGCTCAGACCGCCAGCCCGGCTGCGTCGGCCGAGCATTACTACAAACAAGGCCGCGCCCGATACGATCGGAAGGAGTACCACGTGGCCGTCCACCTACTGCGCGAAGCGGTGAAGCTGGATCCGGCCAAGCCCACTTATCACTACCACCTCGGCATTGCGTTGATCCGCAACCCTCGCACGCGCCGCGAGGCCGAACAGCACCTGACAAAAGCCGCCGAGCTAGATCCTTACAACGCTCAAATCCGCGCCAAACTCGGTTTGCTTTACAAGGACGCAGGCATGCCCAAGAGAGCCGAGCACTACTTCCGCGAGGCGCTTTCCCTCGATCCCGCAAACAAGGTTGCCTGTTCCGAGTTGGGGGTCAGCGCCAAGACCGGTACGAAGGGCAAAAAAGAAGAAGAAAGCATCTGGAAGTCCGACATGGGAACCATCGCCAAGCGGTTGTTCAAGAGGTGAATCGCTAGCCCGGATTTCTCACAAACTGTCTGCTGGCTCGACACAATCGGACTTTCGCACATCAAAGCCCGACTGCGAAGTCGTTTCAGCAGGATTGGATCAAGTTGAAGCCTTGGGCTGTCGCGTTGCCGACTCTCAGGCTTT
>DATDOV010000059.1:0-76105 GCA_035293105.1 Blastocatellia bacterium | reverse complement strand
AAAGCCTGAGAGTCGGCAACGCGACAGCCCAAGGCTTCAACTTGATCCAATCCTGCTGAAACGACTTCGCAGTCGGGCTTTGATGTGCGAAAGTCCGATTGTGTCGAGCCAGCAGACAGTTTGTGAGAAATCCGGGCTAAGAGTCGCGTCTTCGATTCAGCCGCACAGCGGCCCGCCGGCGTGCATCACCAGCGCTGTTTCAATCCGCTAAGAGTCGCGTCTTCGATTCAGCCGAGGTGCTGAGGCCGTCGCCGCCGCAGATCGTCGGTTTCAATCCGCTAAGAGTCGCGTCTTCGATTCAGCCTTCAAAAATCAGCGATGGGCGGCGCCTCTTATCGGGTTTCAATCCGCTAAGAGTCGCGTCTTCGATTCAGCCGCCGGCTACCTGGAGAAGTTGTACAAGATTCAATGTTTCAATCCGCTAAGAGTCGCGTCTTCGATTCAGCCGGGCTGAGGTTCTACGAATCTCAGGCCCGCGAGACGTTTCAATCCGCTAAGAGTCGCGTCTTCGATTCAGCCAAAGATTCCCTCGCTCATCCCCCGCGTGTTTGTTTGGTTTCAATCCGCTAAGAGTCGCGTCTTCGATTCAGCCGTATCAGACTCCGAAGCAGCTTCCGAAGAAACGGGGTTTCAATCCGCTAAGAGTCGCGTCTTCGATTCAGCCTCGTTGTCCTCTATCTCGACTCGCGTTTCGGGTATGTTTCAATCCGCTAAGAGTCGCGTCTTCGATTCAGCCGGCATCGCGTAAGGCGCGCCGATCTGGGTAGTGGGGGTTTCAATCCGCTAAGAGTCGCGTCTTCGATTCAGCCCCTACCGGGGATCACGCCCCGGCGCTTACTCATTTGTTTCAATCCGCTAAGAGTCGCGTCTTCGATTCAGCCCTAGGATCCCAAAGTCAGCCTGTAGCTCACATGGTGGGGGTTTCAATCCGCTAAGAGTCGCGTCTTCGATTCAGCCACAATGGCGGCTCCCGTCAACGCAACTGGGAACAATGTTTCAATCCGCTAAGAGTCGCGTCTTCGATTCAGCCATCTTCCGCGCCATCGCACGACCTCCTAACCACAAGTTTCAATCCGCTAAGAGTCGCGTCTTCGATTCAGCCCTTGGCTTGACTGCGAGCCTCGCGCATCACACCGGGTTTCAATCCGCTAAGAGTCGCGTCTTCGATTCAGCCTTATAGACCGACTGAGCTTCAGTGCTCAGTTCGGGTTTCAATCCGCTAAGAGTCGCGTCTTCGATTCAGCCTTTTTCACGTCTTCGAGTGCGACGGCTGACCCAAAGGTTTCAATCCGCTAAGAGTCGCGTCTTCGATTCAGCCCTGCAGACGAACCTCCGACAACGCCAACCTAGCGAGTTTCAATCCGCTAAGAGTCGCGTCTTCGATTCAGCCGCGCGGCGTAGGTCGTGTACTCGGCGTTCTCGGCGTTTCAATCCGCTAAGAGTCGCGTCTTCGATTCAGCCTGTGGCCGTTTTTGGCTCTTGGGTGTCAACGACTTAGACCGCCTTTGCGCTAACCCCCAATTTGATGGCTCGAATCATACCCATTCTCGTGGTTTTGATCAAGTGAAAAAGTGGCTTAAGCGTCATCTTTTCCGAGCGTTGCGGACTTGGCGCTAACCTCCCCCCTTTTTGACGGTCTCGAGGGTTAGCGCAAAACCGGTAACACTTTTCGCCGCCTCCCTCCAACTACACGATATAAACGCGGTTAGGCTTGGTGGTGAAAGCTTCAGGTCACTCACGGGCTCGGCGTCCTCTCCCCTGCTTCGGAAACGGGCAGCGTCCGCTCGAAGCTTACCGTCACGCCGAAGATCTCCCCGAACCAACTCGCTTTTCGCTCGGCCGACCATAGCTCCAGCTCGCACTCGCCGTTCGATTCGACGCGGAAGGCGGCGCCATTCCCGGCCATCTCACAGCGCACGTCGCCGACCGATTGGCGATGCGAGCGATCGAGCCCATCCGCAATCTGGAGAATCGCCGACAGCCGCCTGACCACCGCCCGGTGGGCGCGGTCCAGCGCAACGAAGTCTTCGTGCTCGGCGCGGCCACCCGCCTCGGCGCTGCGCTTCGGTATCGAGCCGCGGTGGTAGCGGACCACCGCCGCCATCACCGCGATCTCGCTGCCCGAGAAGCCCGGCATCTCCGAGTTCTTGATCAAATAAAGACCGTGCCGATGGTGATTGTTGTGCGCGATGTGATACCCGATGTCGTGAAGCAGCGCCGCGTACTGCAATAGAGTCCGCTCGGCCGCTCCCAAGCCGTGCAGCTCGCGCGTATCGTCAAATATCCGCGTGGCCAGTCGCGCGACAAGATGCGAGTGGGCCGCGTCGTAATCGTACCGCCGCGCCAGTGAGAGCACCGACCTGGTTCGCACGTCGGGCGCGAACGCGAAGTCGGCCGGCAGGTCGCCGCTTGCGACGCCCCGTTGCTGGCGCAAGTAATCAAGCAGCACGCCTTCTCTCAACGACCAATCACAACTCGTAATCTCGTCGGCGCGCAGCTCCGAGAGAATCGTCTCAAGCAGCAAGCCGCCGGCGACGATGATGTCCGCCCGGCCCTTTTCGATTCCCGGCACGCGGCCGCGCTCGCGCAGCGTCATCCGAACGAGCCGGCGGTTCAGCCGATGAAGTTGCTCCACGCTGATCGTATGACCGAACGAATCGAAGCCCGAGCGGTCGCCGACGCGAAAGTCGGAATCGGATTGAACGGCGGCATCGACGAGGTTAAGCACCGTGCCCGAAGACCCGATCACGAAGTCGAAGCCGGCCGATTTCACTTCGCGGACCACCCGCGCGAGATCGGTGCGGATGTTGGCGACGAGCCGTTCGAGCTCGTCGTCGGATATCGGATCGGTGGTGACGTACTTTTCGGTCAGCCGGACCGCGCCCAGCCGCACCGAGAGCAAGAGGTCCGGTTCGTGGCCGCTCGTGATTACGAACTCGGTCGAGCCGCCGCCGATGTCGACGATCAACGCGCTCCGGCCGTTGAAGTCGGTCACTTCGGAGACGGCGAGCGCGATCAGTCGCGCCTCTTCGACGCCGGGCAGCAACTGAACGTCGAGCCCGACTTCGTTGCGGACGCGGTCGATGAATTCGTGGGCGTTGTCGGATTCGCGGACGGCTGACGTGGCGGTCGCGATAGTCAGATCAACGCGGTTGGCCTCAGCCATCTGTTTGAATCGGCGAAGCGTCGTGAGCGCGCGGTCGATCGTGTCGGCGGAGAGGCGGTGCGCGGTGAGCGTGCCTGAACCGAGCCGCACCATCTCTTTTTCGCGGTCGATGATTTCGAGGTGCTGGCCGGGCTCGGCGCGGACGATGACCAGGTGGATCGAGTTCGATCCGATGTCGATGGCGGCGAGCTTCATGGATGATTGCTCCGAGAGTTAAGAGCTTAACGCAAGGACGCGGAGGCGCAAAGCCGCAACGCAACGGCGCAACGGCGCGTGCCACTCTAGGGCATCGTAACCACCTGAGAGGCTGTGGGAATAATCCCTCGTAGTAACGAATTCATTCGTTCCCACGTCGGCGAGACGCGAATTTCTCAACAAACAGAACGAATGAATTCGTTACTACGAAGAGGCGCCTCCTTATTCCGACAGCCTCCTAGCGCGAGGTTGGTACGGCGCCTGAGTGGTGCGGCGCGAGAATCTGACGCGTACTCCGCGTCGGGTAGTTCATTGCCTGGTGTTTCTTCCAAGCCTATACTACTTCATCTTCGCCGGCTTGATTCACACGAGTTTGTTATGAGTTTGAGACGGCGTCTGACCTCGGCGCGCCGGTTCGTAGGAGGTCCGAGCGGGTGCTGAGCCGGCGCCGCACAGGGACAGGAAAATGAGCGATCAACCGCGTCGAGTAGCGCTCTACCTTCAGGACAAACACCCACTGCGCGAAGCCATCGAGTACGTCCGTTACGCCGAGACTCGCGGGTTCGAAGCCGTGTGGCAAGCCGAATCGCGCCTCGTCCGCGACGCGATCGTGCCTATGGCGGCTTATGCCGCGACTACTCACCGGATCAAGGTCGGCTCGGGGGTGATCAACAACTGGACTCGCAATGCGGCGTTGATAGCCGCGACGTTTTCGACCCTCGACGACCTCGCGCCCGGCCGCGTGATGTGCGGGCTGGGCGTCTGGTGGGAGCCGCTGGCGTCGAAAGTGGGGGTGGATCGCCGCAAGCCGCTTCAGGCGATGCGCGAGACCGTCGGGGTCGTCCGCCGTTTGCTCGCAATGGAGAAGGTCACCTTCCAGGGCGAGTTCGTTCAGGTCTCTGACATCGAGATTGACATCGTTCACGGCGACCGCTCGCCCAAACGAGTGCCGATCTACATCGGCGCGACCGGCATGAAAATGATGGAGCTTTCGGGAGAGATCGCCGACGGCGTGCTGCTCAATTATCTGGTGTCGCCCGCGTACAACACGCTGGCGATGGAGCACCTTCGCGTTGGGGCGGACCGGGCGGGCCGCCGTGTTGAAGACATCGACCGGCCGCAGTTGATAGTCTGCTCCCTAGATAAGGACCGGTCGCGCGCGCTCGACAACGCCCGAGAGTTGGTGACCCAGTACCTAGGCCAGCAGCCGCACATTATGAAGGCGAGCGGAGTGAGTCAGGACTTGTTGGACGAGATCAGCCGCGTGCTGACGTGGCCGGCCGAGGAGCATCAGATTCGCGAAGCTATGAAGCTCGTTCCCAATGAAGTCGTTCAGTTGATCACGGCATCGGGGACGCCCGACGAGTGCCGCGCGAAGGTGCAAGAGTACATCGACGCCGGCTGCACGTGTCCCGTTTTATACCCGCTCGGAGACGACGTTCGCGCTATGATAGATGTGTTCGGACATTGATGCTCGCGCCTTAGGGTCGTTGCCGTCGGACTCAAGGGCAAAGCCGGAGGGCGGAAAAGGAGCAAGGCCGTCGCGCGGAGGTTGTTATGTCGAAAGTGAGGTTCGAAGCGTGGCTTTACGAAGGCCGAAATGGCTGGGTCTATCTCGATCTTTCTACAGAAGCCAGCGCCTCGCTTGGGAAGCGCACCGCCGTGCCGGTGAAGGTTCATCTGAACGGCTTCCAGTCGCGGGCGACGGCGTTTCCGAACGGCCGCGGCGGGCACTACTTGATGGTCAACAAGGAAATGCGCGCCGGGGCGAGCGCCGAGACGGGCGACAACGTGACGGTCGCGATCGAAGTCGACAACGAGCCGCGCACGGTCGAGGTCCCGGTTGAGTTGAAGAAGGCGCTCAGCAAATCTAAGAGGGCGCGGGCGTACTTCGAGAGTCTGTCTCCCTCCCACCGAAAGGCCTACGTTGAATTCATCCTTGAGGCGAAGAGGCCGGAGACTCGCGAGCGCCGCGTCAAGCAGACCATCGAGCGGCTCGAACGCGAGGCGAAGTGACTGCTCGCGTCACAGAAGCGAAACCGTTCAGGAACCGTTGCAATTCAGCTTTCAGCGCGCCGACCAACGCCGCAATCTAAAGTTGGAACTCTAAACCTCGGTCAGCCGGCCGTACATCTCCGGCCGGCGGTCACGATAGAACTGCCAGTGCGTTCGCACCTCGCGAATCTCGTCCAGGTTGAGGTCAGTCACGATCAACTCGTCCTTGTCTTCGCTCCCCTTGGCGAGAATGCTCCCATCGGGATTGCAGAAGTACGATGAGCCGAAGAACTGTCCGATGTTCCATGGCGCTTCCGTTCCAACTCGATTTATCGTTCCGACGAAGTAGCCATTCGCCACGGCGTGCGCCCGCTGCTCTAGTTCCCACAGGTAGTCCGCGTGGCCCTTCGTTGTCGCCGACGGAATGAAAACGATCTCCGCGCCGTTCAGTCCCAGCGCCCGCGCGCCTTCGGGAAAGTGGCGGTCGTAGCAGATGTAGACTCCGATGCGCGCGTACCGGGTCTCGAACGTCGGGAAGCCCGAATTGCCCGGCGTGAAGTAGAACTTCTCCCAAAAGCCGGGCAGGCAATGCGGTATGTGAGTCTTGCGATACTTGCCCAGGTACTTGCCATCCGCGTCTATCACCGCCGCCGTGTTGTAGTAGACGCCGGTCATCTCTTCCTCGTAGATCGGCACAACCATCGCCATCCTGTGTTGCCTGGCGATTTCGCACATAAGCTGAGTGGTCGGCCCGTCCGGTATGCGCTCAACCAGCCCGTACCAGTGCGGATTCTGCTCGGCTGGGAAGTAAGGCCCGTAGAAGAGCTCTTGAAGACAGATGATCTGCACGCCTCTCTTCGCGGCGTCGTCGATCATCGCGACGTGCTTGTCGATCATGTTCTTCTTGATTCGCTCGATTGGACTCGACGCGGGTTCCTCACTGGCGGCTTGAATCAACCCGCATCTGACGATTCTTGGCATTAGTCGTTTCTCCTATAGTGCTGGAGCGTCGTTCAACGCCCGCGATGCAAACCGGACTGCCAGGTATTATCCGCGCTCCGATCACAGGGTCAAGACATCTCGCCACAACGATCAATCTCGACCATCGTGTTGAAGTCCGGTATCCCGCACTCGGGATCGCTCACGCCGCGCTCGATCAGGACGTTTCCCTCCGGCCAGTGCACCTGAACGTTGCCGCGCGCGATGGGCGAGATCACGCACCGCGCGCGCAGTTCGCCAGCCGCGCTCCGCAACGTCACCCCATCGCCGTCGGTCAATCCCAACCGCCTCGCGTCTTCGCGATTCATCAAGACCGAGTCGCGCGCGGCGCCCGTCAGCGGGTCGCGCTGGCGATGAACCATGCTGTTGAACTGCTTCCCGCGCCGCGTTGAGAGACGGAACTTGCCGTCCGCGACTGGAGCTTCGATGTCGAGCGTCGAGAATTGAGCCCGCCCGCTCGCGGTAAAGAAGCGAGGAGTCGTTTGCCCCGACGCATCGCGCTCTTCGCACAATCGCTCGCCGCCCCACTGAATCTGGTCGCCGGTCTCGCGCAGGTGTTGAATCCCCTCGTAAGCCGGGACCGCGCGCGCGATCTCGTCGCGGATCGCCTGTGCGTCATCGAAGTGGATCGCGCGAGCAATATCGGGGCGGGCTCGTTCGGCGATCACCATCGGAATCTCCCATTCAGGGCGCGCCTCCCCGATTCGACGTCCGGGGATTTCCGGACTGAACAGAATGCGCCGCTCGGTCGAGGTCTCGGTCCCGCCGCCGCTTTGTTCGTAGCGCGTCTGTGCGGGCAGCAGCAGGACGACGTCGCGCGGCTCGACCATCATCTGCGGGCTGAGCACGATGTCCTGATGAACGCGGAACGGAATCCGCTCGACGGCTTCGCGGACGTACGCGGGCTCGGGCAACGTCTCCAAAAAGTTTCCGCCGATCTGGTAGAAGCTATCCATCGCGCCTTCGTGCGCCGCGTCGATCATCTGGATCGCGTTCAATCCGCGCCACTCAGGAACATCGAATCCCCAAAGCTCCGCGAGCTTCGCCGCGCCTTCCTTATCGATCGGAACGCCGCCGGGGAATTGATTCGGGACCGCGCCGACTTCAGCGCCACCCTGCACGCCCGAATGTCCGCGAATCGCCATCAAGCCGCACTTATCACGCCCGATGAACCCTCGCGCGAGCGCAAGATCGACGATGGCGCGGACGTTCGCGACGCCGTTGTGGTGCTGGGTGATTCCCATCGACCAGACGAAGACAGCCGAGCGGGCTTCGGCTAGGAGCTTCGCAAATCGGCGCATCTCCTCCCGGCCGGCTCCCGAAGCCGATTCGAGGAACTCCCACGAGTAGGCGGCGAGGCGGGTTCTCAGATCGTCGAATCCGGCGGTCTGGTCTCTGATGAACGCGTCATTGGTCCAGCGCTGTTCGATCAGGTGCTTGATGACTCCGGCGATGAATGCCTGATCGCCGCCCGTGTTCACTTGAAAGAAGGCGTCGGCGATCTTCGTGCCGAAGAGCGCGCTTTCGAAGACCGACGGCACCCAGTAGCGCTCGAGCCCCGGCTCGCGGTAGGGATTGACGACTGCGACGCGCGTGCCCTGCTTCTTCGCGTGGTAGATGTACTTCATCGTGACCGGCTGATTGTTCGGCGTGTTGCTCCCGAAGAAAACAAGCAGATCGGCGCCCAGCCAGTCTTTGTACGAACACGTCGAAGCCGACACGCCAAGCGACTGTTTCAACGCGACGGTGGACGGCGCGTGACAGATGCGCGACGAGTTGTCTATGTTGTTCGTGCCGAGAAACCGCGCGGCCTTCTGCGCGACGTAGTAGACCTCGTTGGTCAGGCCGCGAGAGGTCATGTAAAAGGCCAACCGATGGGGATCGGTCTCGCGCAACCTTCGGGCGGCCAGCTCAATCGCCTCGTCCCAACTCAACGGCGATAATCCGCGATCTCCTCGCCGGCGAACCATCGGGTAAGGCAACCGCCCAAGTTCTCGTAACTCGGCGGCGGACATGCCGGCGAGCGGGCCCGCGTCCTCGACCAGATTCATGTCGAGTGCCGGCATCGTGTTCAATCGCATCAAGTCGAGCCTTACGAGGCAGAGGTGAACGCCCTCCATGGTGAAGTCGCGGATGCCGGCGGTCCCTAGCGCGCAGCCATCGCACACGCCGTGGGTGAGGATGCGCCACGCAAAAGGGAGTTGATCGCGGTTCTTCCAGACGGTCCTGACGATCTCGGCGTAGTGGTTGGGTTTCACGTGGCCGATGCCGTTCGGCATCAAGCTCACCCAGCTTTCCCTGTCCCATCCGGACTTGCCCATCGACCGCCCCAATGATCAGCACGATCCGCCGCGAGTTGCTTGCAATGCCGGAAGTATTTCATGATAATCTCCCATCGAACAACAAGCCTCACTTACTTCGCCCGAACCGAGGAGCTTGCTATGAAACTGGTCAGAATCCTTGCCGTCGTGATGCTCGCGCAGGCCGCCGCTTACGCTCAGGATGCCGAACAAGAAATCCGAGCCAAGACGAAGCGCTTCACCGAGGCCATCGTATCCAAGGACCTCTCGATCCTCGATGACGTCTTCGAGAAGGACCCGACCAACATCTACTACGACATCAACGAAGGCCCGCTCACCGGGTTCGACCGGCTGAAGCGAGTGTGGACCGCGGCAACCACCAACTACTCGATCACGCGGTTCGAGTTCGGCGAGGACTTGAAGATCGTCGTCAGCGGCGACAGCGCCCTCCAGTCGGGCACGTGGGTTCAGACCCAGTTGAACAAGGCCGGGCAGAGCCGCGATATCAAAGGCCGCGCGACCGTGTTGTGGCGCAAGCGCGAAGGCAAGTGGCGAGTGTGGCACTATCACGCCTCGATCACGCCGCCCCGAGGACCGCGTCAGCCGCAGTGAATCGCTCGTAGTCACTCCGAATCTGAATTAACATCCTCGCGGGAACCGGCCCCGGCAGGCGATGCTCCACAAAACGTGGATCACGCCGCGAGTGTATTCAACAAGGAGGTGGGATATGCATGTTCGCTCCTGTTCCTTTAGATCGTACCGCCCGACGAGTGTCTGCCTGATCAGCATTCTGTGCGCGATGGGCGGGATGCTGTTTTCGCAAGGCATCGCGCCTCATCCGGTCGCTGCAAGCGCGTCCCGCCCCGGGCCCGCGGGCGAGTTCGACAACCTCGAAGCGCTGATCGATACCTCGCGTGGGCAGATCGTGATCGAGTTCTTTCCGCAGGAAGCGCCGCGTCACGTCGAGTACTTCGTCAAGCAAGCGCGTGGCGGCGCCTACGACGGCACGACGTTCCATCGGTTGTTGAAAAACGGCTTGATCCAGGGCGGCGATCCGCTTTCCAAGAACCCGGCGCCCGCAGCACGAGCTCGGTACGGGACGGGCGGACTGAACGCGGGCATCCCCGACGAAGTCAACAAGAACAAGCACGTAATGGGCGCGGTCTCCGCAGTCTTATCTGAAGACCGTTCGAGCCGTAACGGGGTTAAGCCTGACAGCAGCGGCGCGCAATTCTTCATTGTGATCAACCCTCAGCCGGCGCTCGACTCCACGTTCACGGTGTTCGGTCGCGTGGTCGAGGGGATGGACGTCGCAGCAAACATCTCGACGGCTCCCGCAAGCGCGAGCTTCGTCGCAGCTCAGCGCATCGAGATCAAAAAAGTGACGGTCCGCGATAAGACGCCAACCGCCGAGCAGATGAAATCCATGCAAGCCACGGTGGAGACCTCGCTCGGCAACATCAAGCTCCAGATCACCCCGGATGCCGCGCCAAACAGCGCGCGCGCGTTCATCCGCTACGCGAAGTCGGGCATGTATGACGGCACGACCTTTTTCCGCGTGTCGCAGAATTACTTTCTCGAAGCCGGGTTCGTCGGCGACTGGCCTGCCGAGAGCCCGAATCGGAATCGGTTCTTCAACTATTTCACGAACGCGTTCGAGAAGAACGCGGTGAATCAAGTTCGAGGCATGGCTTCGCTTCGGCAGGCGCAGGACGGCACGACGAGTTGGTACTTCTTCATCATCTCGAGGGATAACCCCGCGCTCGACGGCAAGCACGCACCGTTCGCGAAGGTCATCGACGGACTCGACGTCGTGGATAAGATCACCGAGGTTGAAGTCGACGGCGACAAGCCAAAACAGCGGATCGAGATCAAGAAGATTACGGTGCAGTAGTTCGTGGGGACGGGGAGACGGGAAGACGCGGGGACGCGGAGACACGGAGACGCGGGGACGCGGGGAAATCGAGATGATTCTGGTGATCGACAACTATGACTCGTTCACCTACAACCTCGTTCAGTATCTCGGGGAGTTGGGGGCTGAGGTCGAGGTCCGCCGCAACGACGCAATGACCGTCGGCGAACTGCGCAAGATGAAGGTCGAGCGTCTGGTGATCTCGCCCGGCCCGGGAGTTCCTGAGAGCGCTGGGATCACGCTCGACGCGATTCGTGAGTTCGCTGGAACGATCCCGATCCTCGGAGTGTGTCTCGGCCATCAAGCGATTGGGCAGGCGTTCGGCGGCCGGGTTGTTCGCGCTCCGAGCTTGATGCACGGGAAAACGTCCGAGATATGTCACGACTCGCGCACGCTGTTTCGCGGACTGCCGTACCGGTTCAAGGCAACGCGGTATCACTCACTGATTGTCGAGCGCGAAGGATTGCCCGACTGCCTCGAAGTATCAGCGACGACGGCCGACGGCGTGATCATGGGATTGCGCCATCGCGAGCACCCAGTCGAAGGCGTTCAGTTTCACCCTGAATCCGTGATGACTGAGCACGGCAAGGAACTGCTGGCCAATTTTTTGAAGCTGTGATGAACGACCCGCGGAGAACGGCCCTCGTGGTTGGCTACCAGGTAATGCGCGTGGAGATGAACTTGACCAGCACGGAGAGGATCAAACCAGCGGGGGTGATCGCCGCCGGAGGAGTGCTCGATCGCATCGTCGACGCGAAGCTTCGTCGCATCTCCGAAGCAAAGCTGTCATCGCGATTCAGTCCTGACACTCGCACGGAGCGGAGGAGCCTCCAATCGTTTCGGCAAGCGCTGAGCCGGACCGGCAAGACGAACATCGTCGCCGAGATAAAGCATCGGTCGCCATCGCGGGGAGTCATTCGGGATGACTTCGATCCGGTGGCGATTGCCGGAAGCTATGCTGCGGGAGGCGCGGCGGCCCTTTCGGTTCTCACTGAAGAGGATTTCTTCGGCGGGTCGCTCGATCATCTTCGAGCCGTGCGCGATAGCATCAGCCTCCCCCTGCTGCGGAAGGATTTCATCTTCGACGAGTGGCAGCTCGCGGAATCAGCCGACGCCGGAGCCGACGCGGTGCTGTTGATCGCAGCGATCCTCGATGAGCGCTTGCTGGCGGCTCTCATCAGTGAGGCTACGCGACTGGGCCTCGGCGCGCTCGTTGAGGTGCACACGAAAGACGAGATGTTGCGGGCGATCGGGGCCGGCGCACAGATAATCGGCGTCAACAACCGCGACCTGACGACGTTCGCGGTGTCATTGAAGACATCGTTTGAGCTCGCTCCGCTGGCCCCGCCCGGAGCGTTGCTGGTCAGCGAGAGCGGCATCAGCACCGGTGAGGATATTCGACAACTCAAGGCGGCGGGGTTTCAGGCGTTTCTCGTTGGCGAGCACCTGATGCGCGCGGATGATCCTGGCGACGCGCTTCGGCGGTTGATACACGCGGCTGACGGTTGAGCGGGCGGACAGATTCATGCGGTAGATTTACGATGACCAGAGTCAGGATAAAAATCTGCGGCGTGCGAAGCGTGGACGAGGCGCGCACAGCTCTCGACCTCGGCGCCGACGCGCTCGGGTTCAATTTCTGGCCGCGCAGCCCGCGGTACATCAGTCCCGACAACGCGCGCCAGGTCATAAGCCAGTTGCCTCCGGTCGCCGCCTTCATTGGCGTCTTCGTCGATGAGGATGCGCAGCGTATCATCAATATTGCCGCGCAGGTTGGCCTCGGCGCGGTTCAGCTTCACGGCGATGAGTCCCCCGAGTTCTGCGCCCTTCTCGGATCGATCAAAGTCATCAAGGCGCTGCGGGTGGGACGGGATTTCGATATCGCCAGGATCAGGGACTACCGCGCGAGTGCGATTCTTCTCGACGCCCGCGTTGAGGGGAACTATGGCGGCACGGGGCACAGCTTTGATTGGGACGTTGCAGTTGCGGCGAAGCAGTTCGCGCCGATCATACTTGCCGGCGGGCTCACAGCGGAGAACGTCGGCGACGCGATAAGGCGAGTGCAACCGCTCGCGGTCGATGTCTGCAGCGGGGTCGAAGCCGAACCCGGTCGTAAGGACCCGCTGAAGATGCGGGCGTTCGTCTCAGCGGTGCGGGCCGCGAACGCCCCCAACGAGTCGCCCGGGTCGGAGCACACGAGATGACTGACGAGATTCAACAACAGATGCCGGACGCGCTCGGACACTTCGGTCCGTATGGGGGCCGCTTCGTGCCCGAGACGTTGATGCACCCGATCGAGGAACTCACCGCCGCGTACGACGAAGCGCGGCGCGATCAGGAATTCCAACACGAGCTCGACCGGCTCCTCGCTAACTACGTCGGCCGTCCGACGCCGCTCTGGTTTGCCGCGCGACTCACGGCGCGCCTTGGCGGGGCGCGGATCTACCTCAAACGTGAGGACCTGTGTCACACCGGGGCGCACAAGATCAACAACGCGCTTGGGCAGGCCTTGCTCGCCCGGCGAATGGGCAAGACGCGGATCATCGCCGAAACCGGCGCGGGCCAGCACGGAGTGGCTACGGCTACGGCGTGCGCGCTGATGGATATTCGATGCGTTGTCTATATGGGCACCGAAGACATGCGCCGCCAGGAGCTGAACGTCTTTCGCATGCGATTGCTTGGGGCTGAAGTCGTCGGAGTCGATGCCGGGAGCCGGACTCTCAAGGACGCGATCAACGAAGCGTTGCGGGATTGGGTCACCAACGTCGAGGACACGCATTACCTGCTAGGCTCGGTGATGGGACCGCATCCGTACCCGATGATGGTCCGCGATTTTCAGTCGGTCATCGGCCGCGAGACCCGCAGCCAGATTCTGGAAGCCGAAGGCCGCACGCCTGATCTTCTGATCGCGTGCGTCGGCGGCGGCAGCAACTCGATTGGCTTGTTCTACGAGTTTCTCGCGGACGAGGATGTCAGAATGATCGGCGTCGAGGCCGGTGGCCGCGGCAGCGCGCTCGGCGAACACGCGGCGCGGTTCAGCGGCGGGAGCCCCGGCGTACTGCAGGGCTCGCGCAGTTACATTCTGCAGGACGGGCAGGGACAGATTTCGACTACGCACTCGGTGTCGGCGGGACTCGACTACGCGGCGATTGGTCCGGAGCACGCGTACCTGCACGACGCGGGACGGATCGCGTACACGTCGGCGAGTGATGAAGAAGCACTGGAGGCATTCGAGCTGCTGGCGCGGCTTGAGGGAATCATCCCGGCGCTCGAGACCGCGCACGCGATAGCAGAGGTTGTGAAGCGGGCCCCGGAGCTGAGCCGCGAGCATATCGTGATCGTGAATCTCTCGGGCCGCGGCGATAAGGACGTGAATACGGTGGCGGAGATGAAAAGGTGACGCGCATCGAAGCGAGATTCCGCGAGTTGAAGCGCGCCGACCGTAAGGCGTTCATCCCGTACATCACCGCCGGCGATCCCGACCTCGAGACGACCGCCGCGTTGATCATTGAACTGGAGCGCAGCGGCGCAGACATCATCGAGCTTGGCGTGCCGTTCTCCGATCCGATGGCCGACGGCCCGACGATACAACGGGCGTCGGAGCGAGCGCTCAGAAACGGAGTCGGCGCCCGCGACTGCCTCGAACTGGTGAAGCAGGTGCGAAGCCGCAGCGATGTGCCGATCGTTTTGTTCAGCTATTTGAATCCGCTGCTCGCTCTCGGCCTCGACGGATTAGGCCGGGAATTGAGCAGCGCGGGAGTCGATGGGGTTCTCGTCACGGACCTCGTCCCGGAAGAGGCGGGCGAGTTTGCGGGCGGGATCAGAGCCGAGGGAATCGACCTGATCTTCTTGATCGCGCCGACGAGCACCGATGAACGGATCAAGCAGGCGGCCGAAGCAAGCAGCGGATTCCTCTACGCAGTGTCGCGGACGGGCGTCACCGGAGTGAGGCAGAGCTTGTCGGACGCGGCGGCGGCGTTGGTGGGGCGTGCGCGGAGGTTCACCGAGCTTCCGATTGCCGTCGGCTTCGGCGTGTCGACACCAGAGCAGGTCAACGAAGTCTGGCGCCACGCGGACGGGGCAGTGGTGGGCAGCCGGATTGTTGCTGAGATTGAGAAGAGCATCGCTGACTCGAATGTGGTGGAGAAGGTTGGCGCGCTCGCGCGGTGGCTGGTTTCGGGGCGATCTTGAGCGGAGTGGGCGGAGGGCCCCAACCGCCAAACCCGGAGGGATGGCGGAAGGTAGCCACGGGTGAGTCCGCGAACCCGTGGCTCGGATGGCCGCTTGGGATCAATCCCGAAGGGATGGCGGAAGGTAGCCACGGGTGAGTCCGCGAACCCGTGGGCGCAGGAAGAACATCGTTGAATGCCGGAGGCTGAAGATTGGGCCATTCATACAACAACCTTCTTTATCACATCGTGTTCTCTACAAAAGCACGTCACCCTTGGCTCGACGCCGAGATTAGCACTCGACTATACGAGTATCTGGGCGGCGCGATTCGCTCGGAGGGTGGAACGACCCTTGGCATAAACGGGTGTCCGGATCACGTGCACATACTGGCAAAGCTCAGGCAAGACAAGGCGGTGTCGGAATTACTCCGAGGACTCAAGGCGAACTCCTCCGGTTGGATTCATCGCACGTTTCGACCTTTGCGCGAGTTCGCCTGGCAGACGGGATACGGCGCGTTTACCGTAAGTCAATCGCAAGCAGGTAATGTCGGGCGTTACATCGCCAACCAGGAACGGCATCACCAGCGTGTATCATTCAAGGAAGAATTCATCGTCTTGCTTCAGGCCCACGGGATTGATTATGACGAGCGATACTTGTGGGATTGATGGCCGTCACCCACTTCGTGGGTTCGCGGGTCCGGGCGGAGGTGACCACGGGTTCGCGGACTCACCCGTGGCTTTACGCCCGCATCCTTTCAGGGTTGGCCATACTACGCGAATCGGAGCAGCCTCGTGACTGATTTGGACATAGACGACTGGCGAAAAGAGATCGACGATATCGACGAGAAGCTGGTCGAGTTGCTCAACCAGCGCTCGCAGTGCGCCATCGAGATCGGACGGCTGAAACGCGAGCGAGCGCTGCCGATCTATTCGCCAGACCGCGAGGCCGAGGTGCTGTCGCTGGTCGTCAAACACAATGGCGGCCCGCTTGAACCCGATGCGATTCGGCGCTTGTTCGAGAGAATCATCGACGAAGCGCGACGCATCGAGAGACTCGCGATAGAGAGAGAAGCGGAGACTAGGGAGAGCGGCCGAAAAACACGGTCTCGCGGCGGAATGAAGACGCGGCGGCGCAAAGACCCTTAGGCCGGAAAGAGGAGTTCAACATGGTAATCGTGATGGAGGAGGCTGCGACCGAGGAGCAGATCTCCAACGTGATAGACAAGCTGGTGAAGATCGGGTTCGATATACACCGGTCGACCGGAGTCGTGCACACGGTGCTGGGCGCGGTCGGCGGGCTGGTCGTCGACACTCGCGACATCGAATTGCTAGACGGCGTGAAGGAGGTCCTGCGCATCACGTCGCCTTACAAGCTCGCGAGCCGGCCGTTCAAACCGGAGGGCACGCGAATCAAGATCAAAGACGTCACGATCGGCGGTCCCGAAGTGATCATGATGGCCGGCCCATGCACGATCGAAAGCCGCGAGCAGGTGATGACTATCGCGGAGATCGTCTCCCGCTACGGCGCGAAGATTCTGCGCGGCGGCGCCTTCAAACCACGCACGTCGCCCTACTCGTTCCAGGGACTTGGCGAAGAAGGTCTGAAGTTCATCCGACAGGCGGCCGACCGTTTTGATCTGCTCGTCGTCTCGGAAGTGATGGAGCCGACTCAAATACCGATGTTCCTTCGCTACGTCGATATTCTCCAGATCGGCGCGCGAAACATGCAGAACTTCAATCTGCTGCGCGAGGTTGGAAGATTGAACAAGCCGGTGTTGCTCAAGCGAGGTCCGGCGGCCACGATCGAAGAGACCTTGCTCGCCGCCGAGTACATCATGTCCGGCGGCAACCATGAGGTTATCATCTGCGAGCGCGGCATCCGGACCTTTGAGCCTTACCTGAGGAATACCTTCGACATTTCGGCGATCCCGGTGCTGAAGAAGCTCTCGCATTTGCCGGTCGCCGCCGACCCGAGTCATGCGACCGGCCGCCGCGATAAGGTTTTGCCCATCGCGCAAGCCGCGGTCGCAGCGGGAACCGACGCCCTGCTCATCGAGGTCCATCACGACCCGGAAAACGCGTTGTGCGACGGGGCCCAGTCGTTGTTGCCCGATCAATTCGAGCGGCTCACCCACAGGCTGCGGCTGATCGCCGAGGCGGTCGACCGAACGATGGCTCCGGCTCACGAGGCTGCCGCCATTAGCGAAACGAGTTGATGTCAGAAGTGCGATGAGTCGTCGTGATCTGTGATGCTTAATCGATTGTCCTTGCGTTCTCTTCAGCCATGAAGTTCAAACAGATAACGGTCGTTGGTGTGGGATTGATCGGCGGCTCGTTCGCGCTCGCCGCCAGGAAAGCCCAGCTCGCGGAGCGGATTTGCGGTGTGGACTTCGAGCCGGCGCTCAAGAAGGCGTGCGAACTTGGCGTTGTTGAGGGCGGCGACGAAGCGCTTGAGCGTGGGGGCGTCAGCGGGTCCGATTTGATTTATCTGGCCGCGCCGGTGGGTGGAATCATTGACTTCTTACGCACGCGCGGCGGGCGGGTTCGGAGCGGCGCGTTGGTGACCGACGCGGGGAGCACAAAGCGGGAAGTGTGCCGTGCCGCCTGTGACTTGCCTCCGGGTGTGCGCTTCGTTGGCGGCCATCCGATGGCCGGGCGCCACGAATCGGGCGCGGAGTTCGCGAGCGCCGATCTGTTTCGCGGCGCGCCTTACGCCGTTGTGCAAAGTGTTGGCCAAGAGCCGGCCGATGATGCTCATTCGGATGCTGCCGAGCTTGTTGCCGCGATTGTGAGAGAGATCGGCGGCCGGCCGGTCTTCATCTCGGCAGAGCGCCACGATCATGTCGTCGCGCGCATCAGTCACGCGCCGCAGATGCTCTCGACAGCGCTCGCGAGCGTGATCGCACGGTCGGGCGACAGCTCTATGATCGAGCTTGCGGGCAGCGGCTTCGGCGATATGACGAGGCTTGCCGAGAGCGGCTGGTCGGTATGGGAGGACATCTGCCGGACCAACGCCGACGAGATTGCTGCCGCGCTCAAGGAAATGGGACTGGAGTTGGAGGCGGCGCGCCGGGCTTTGGACTCGCGCGATCTGTCCCCTGTCGGCGAAGCATTCGAGGCCGCGAGCAAGTTCGTGCGACTCTACCGGGAGACAAGGCGGCGGAGCGCTTGATATGCTCTCGCGTCGAATCGAAGGCCGTCGGTTACCACAGGGCTGGGAATGGCGACATATGTAATCGGAGACATTCACGGGCGCTCGCACCTGCTCGATCAACTTTTTCGAGACGTGCCGTGGGACCTCAACCGAGACGGCCTCGTGTTTCTGGGTGACTTGATCGATCGCGGGGACGACGCGCCGGGAGTCGTAGAACGAGTGATGAAGCTGGCGGCGTCGAATGCGAACGTCGTGGTCCTGCGCGGGAACCACGAACAGATGCTATTGGATTGTCTCGATCACGGCGACCTTCAGTGGCTCATACCGGACAACGGCGGGCTGATGACCCTGAAGGCGTATGGCATGGAGCTGGGTCAGATCAGAGAGCTTTCGGACATTCGGATTCCTGACGCGCACGTCGAGTTCATGCGCGGACTTCCTTACTACCACGAAGATGAGCAAGCCATCTACGTCCACGCTGGGTTGATCCCCGGCGAGCCCGCCGCGGAGACAAGCCCGGACGTGCTGATGTGGACGCGCGACATCGACTTCTTCAAGAACTATAGCGGCAAGCTCTGTTTCTTCGGCCATACCCCGACGAACTACCTGCCTCGCGAGGGTCGGCGGCGTCGCTTCGGAGTTTACATCCACGGAGGCTGCGTCGGGGTCGACACGAGCGGAGAAGAAGAGAGTCCGCTTTCGTGCCTTCAGGTTGAGACGTTCACGTTGTACCAGGCCCGCCCTGACGGGATCACCGAAGTCGAGCGCCTCAGATCGCTCAAGCCGCAACCGCCTGAAGCCGCAACGGGAGCATGAACCGAGTTGAAACCGTTGCGCGGCTTCCGCGACGTTAATGTTCATTTCGGCTCCTTTGGAGGAATCTATGTTGTGCAAACGAACGATGGGTTTCTTGGTGATTGGTTTGTTATCGCTCACGGTATCGGCCCAGTCACCGGCGAAGAACTCAGTGCTGATAAAAGCCGGCCGGCTCATCGACGTGCGCGCGGGCCGCGTGCTGAACGACCAGGCAATTCTCATCGAAGGCGAGCGGATCAAAGAGGTTGGTCCGGCTCAAACGGTCGCTCCCCACGCGCCGGCAGGTGCACGCGTGATCGACCTCGGGAAGGCGACCGTGCTTCCAGGGTTGATCGATTGTCACACGCACGTTCTACTTCAGGGCGATATCACGGCCGAGGAGTACGACGCGCAGGTGCTCAAGGAATCAATCCCGTTTCGAACGATCCGCGCGACGGTTGCGGTCCGGACCAGCTTGATGAACGGCTTCACGACGCTTCGCGACCTTGAGACGGAAGGCGCGATGTACGCCGACGTTGATGTGAAGCGCGCGATCAATCTCGGCTATATAGATGGTCCCCGGATGTTTGTCTCGACTCGGGCGTTCAGCGCGACCGGAATGTACCCGCTCCAGGGTTATTCCTGGGAGCTGCGCATGCCCGAAGGCGTCCAGATAGTCGATGGCCCGGACAACATCCGCAAGGCTGTGCGCGAACAGGTCAAGTACGGCGCGGACTGGATCAAGTATTACTCGGATCGCCGCTACTACATGAAGGATGGCGCGCTGCACTCGTGGGTCAACTTCACGCCCGAAGAGGTTCACGCGCTGGTCGATGAGGCACATCGGCTGGGCCGCAAGGTTGCCGCGCACGCGATGGGACGCGAGGGAATCGAGTCGGCGTTGAAGGCCGGCGTCGATACTATCGAGCACGGCTACGGGCTCGATGAAGAGATGATGGACCTGATGATTCAGCGCGGCGTGTACTGGTGTCCGACCATTTATGTTGGAGTGTACGTTGCCGACGGGCGCGCGGCAGCAGGCGCGCCGATCTGGAAGACGATGGTTGAGCTCGAAGCGACGGCGTTCAACAAAGCGGTGAAGAAAGGCGTGAAGATCGCCTTCGGAACAGACGCCGGCGGTTACGCGTGGACCGAGAACCAGGCGAAGGAATTCAGCTACATGGTGCGCTACGGTATGACGCCGATGCAGGCGGTTCAGTCTGCTACCAACGTGGCTGCCGATCTCCTCGACGCCGGAAGCCATACTGGCTCAATCGAACCCGGCCGCTACGCCGACATCATCGCCGTCGATAACGATCCCCTAGCCGACATCTCGAGCCTCGAACATGTGACGTTCGTGATGAAGGGTGGAAGAGTGATCAATGATCAGGTTGGCAGTCGCCGGTGATTAGAGGCGCGCGGCGTCGCGACGAGTTCAGTTCGGCTTTGAGAAAAAAAGGGTGGCGTGCTATTCGCACGCCACCCGCTCAGTCGTGTGGCTAGTCTAATATGTTCGCTCCTCATTTCCTTTTGGTTATCGAGAAATTGGCATCGCTCGCGTCCTTCCCGGTGAGGTCGCCCGTGCCGTATGCAATCACGCGAATTCGGCTGGCCCTCGCCTTCATGTTTGGCACCGTCCAGGAGTAGGTCGTCGCGTTGCCGGGAAGCATCTGGACCACATCTCGCCAGGTCTTCCCGCCGTCGGTCGAGAGCTGGATGTCCTGCCGCCAGATTCCCGTGCCTGTGACCGTCCAGGTGATGTCCTGCCGCGATCCGCCCTTGAATGACTCACCGCCGTTTGGCTTGATCACGGTGACGACGGGCGCCGTCGGATCCGGGATTGGAGGCGGAGTGGTGACGGACCCGGCCGAGATTACGGCATTCATAATTGTCGAGCTCGTTCCGTTCAGCGCGGTGTCGGCCATCAGCGGATAGGTCGGGGCAACGGTGCTGGTGTAGAACACCGAGCCGTTCCGGTAGTACTTGACCGCCGACCCTTCGACCGCAACCTTGAACACGTCGCCGGTGTTGTAGTCGCCGAAGTAGCCCTTCGCTTCGCCCTTCTCGAACACGTAGAACGCGCGGCCGGTGTTCAGGTGAATCGCATACGCGATGCTCGTGTAGTTCTGATCCGGGTCGCTGTTGCTCAGGCCGCACATCCGCTCGAGGTTGGTCTCGGTGGCGGTGAACTGCACGTACCCGGCCCCGGAGGTGATCGTCTGTGTCGACGAGGCGCCCGAGTTCCCCCACGAATCGCCCGCCGTCTTGCGCAAGCTGTTCGACTCGGCTACGGCTCCAACAACATTCTTCCAAACCACGTTTTGTGTTGTCACACCCGTGCCGCTCGTCACGTTGATCGTCACCGTCGCCGAAGCGGTCGCCCCGACGTTGTCGGTCACGGTCACGCGCGCCGTGAAAGTGCCGGCTGACTCGTACGTGAACGAGGGATTCTGCTGCGAAGAGGTCTGCCCGTTTCCGAAGTCCCACGCGTAGGACACAACCTGTCCGTCCGAATCACCAGCCGTGGCGGTGAAACGCACGTTGAGCGGGAGTACGCCCGAGACCGGCGTCGCATTCAGACTGACCGTCGGCGGCTGATTAGGAGTCGGGGCCGGCGCGCTCGTTACGTTGATGACGATTGAAGCGTTCGCAGTCGCGCCGGCGTTGTCGGTGACCGTCAACCGCGCGGTGAAGCTGCCCGCCGCGGAATAGGTGTGAGCCGGCGATTGCTGCGTTGAAGTCTGCCCGTCTCCGAAGCTCCAGCTATAGGAAGCGATCTGACCATCCGGGTCGGACGCTGTGCCGGTGAAGCTCACCGCAAGCGGCGCGAGGCCTGATGTCACCGAAGCGCTCACGCTGACCGTCGGCGGCTGATTCGGCGCCGGCGCCGGGGTTCCGGAACCCGCTTGCTCGAACGCGCCGATGTCGTAGCTGCTGCCTTGCGGCCTCGGTGTGCCGGCGTAATCCGCGCTGACTCCCGCGAGCGCCTCGCCGCGGTCGATCGCGGGGCTGCCTGAGGCCGGCTTATACATATCGCCGGCGTTCAGCAGCGGATCGACCGTCCTGGAGTTCCTGTCGGCGTTCATTCCCGTCTGCCACGACGCGAGGTCATTCCAATAGTAACCGGTGTCGGGCCAGACCTCGTGCATGAACTTGTAGGCGGCGCCGTCGGGTCGGTACCAGATGTTGGAATCCGAAGTCAGCGGAAGCGCCGACACGTTGCTGATGACCTGCGCCATCGGCCGCGTCGTATTAGTCATAACGATGACGTTGTTCTTGAACGTAACATCGCGAGCCGGGATGTCTCTGCTGTTCATCACGATTGAGAACCCCGCGTTGTAGGTCTTCGCGACGTTCACCAGCGTGTTGTTCTCGAACCGCACGCCGTTGCCCGAAAAAGTTCCGACGCCCGCGCCACCAGTGTTCATGATGACGTTGTTGCGCGCGACGCAGTTGATTGCCTCATACTGCGTGCCGTCGCGCATGTACTCGGAATCCGTGTCCTGGCCGAGCAGGATACCGGAGTGGCCCGCGTTGACGATGCGATTGCGCTCGACCACTCCATCTCGCACGCCGCCCTTGATGTAGACCCCGGTGGTGGCGGTGTCGTGAATGTAGTTGCGGCGGATGATGACGCCGACCGAGCCGATCGAGTCGATGCCTTCGGCGTTCGATGAGTCGCGGACGCCCGAAGGCCCTATCTCGCATTCTTCGATCAGGAGGTTGTCGCTATTGAAGGTCTTGAAGCAATCGCGGCCGGTGTGGTGGACATAGCATCTGCGAATGACTATGCCGGTCACCGACACTGCCGCGTCCGGATCGGTCTTGATGCCGTAGTAGGACCCGCCTTTGATCTCGAGGTCCGACAGCGTGACGTTGTTAGCCGCGAGGATGAACACGCTGGTTGCGTTGCCGGCGGTGTCGGCCGTGCCGCTTTCGATAGCTGCCTGCTCGCCGGGGTATGAAGAGATCGTAAGGTTCGGCACGCCGACCCAAATGAAACGGCTGACGGTGTAGCGGCCCGCTCTGAAATAAATCGTATCGCCCGAAGCCGAGAGGTCGACCGCTTTCTGCGGACTCGCGACGGGCTGGCTGCTGGTTCCGGGGTTGTTGTCGTTTCCGGACGGGGAAACATAGACGGTCTTTCCGAATGCGTGGCTGACTGTTGCGCAGCCGATGATGATCGCCAAGAAAGCGAACTTCGTAATGACTCTCGACAGGGTTTCCATCTCACACCTCACGATCATCGCCTTGACGACTGAGAAGCTGGCGATGAAGGTTCCCACACAGTGCGGAGGCGTCGTGTGGCGGGGCCGTCTTCTGCGGCTCCTGTGTTCCTCGTTGTGAGATGGACCTTTTGGGGCGGGTTTCACATCCCACTTCGGTAGCCAGTCATTCTTCGGAATCCCCGTGTCACCTTCTTGGGTGACGCGTCTTCGGTTCCTGAAGACCTTGGCTTTGCGACCCAGGATCACTCCTGGTGTGCCTTTATCGGTGAGTTGTCAAAGTATGGCCGAATTAGTAACAGAGTGTGAAACGACGTGCACCAGCACCTGCTTCACACTCACCTAAGCCGGTCATTCAAACATTGCGGAAGTAAGCGATCTCAGCTTACTGCGAGGTTCGGTCATCGGCTTGCTGATGTCTTCTCGCTGCTCACTTTTCAATCTCTGCTTCCCGCGCCTTTGTGTTTAGCAAGTGATGTACCGCCCCGCAGCGGTTACGTATCAACACTTACGGCCTCAAAACGCCGATGAAGCAGGGAGAATCTTCAATGATGGGGACAGGACGCCGAGTAAAAAATCCACGCTGAGAACCAGGCGGCACCTATTGGGGCCGCTCCCCATTTCGGAAAGACGAAATTTGATCTCAGCATTCCTGCTCATTCTCTCGCGGCATGACTCATACGGCCGAACGTGTATAATTACGCGGTGCGGGCGTCGCTCGCACCGTCAGTCGATCACCCTGAGCGAGGTAGCGCATGGCCAAGACCCGAACCGCGTCGAAGAAGGAATCAACCAAAGGATCAACATCGCCCGCAGCGAAATCGAGCCGATCCGCAGCGGCGCCCAGCAAGTCTGCGTCGCCTACAGGCGCCGGCAAACAACCTTCCGCGCCGCCCCTGCATGGAACTGAGGTGCTCAACAACGCGGACCTTCCAACAACACATGGCAAGGTCGCCCTGCTCGGGGGACCAAGAGACCGAGGCATCAAACCGGATGACAAGCTCGCCCTACCGTGCGGGCCGCACTTCGCTTACGAACGCGTGCGCAGCCTGGACCCGAAGAGCTTCTACTGCGCGATGCGATGGAGCTACAAGCTGGGGAACAGAAGTCCTGAAGAGGGAAAACGCTGGTGGGCAAACAAGAAACTCGTGGTCACCAATGGCAAAACCGACAGCTCGGTCGTCGTGCGCGCGGTTGATTATGGACCGCACGAGAACACCGGACTCGACATAAGCCTCTCGCCCGGGGCGGCGGCCTCGCTTGGCGTCGAAGCGGGTGATGAAGTCGACATAGGATTCGCAGATCAGCACGCGGCGCTTGGTCCGGTCAAGTGACACCTCAAAATGATTCGGTATCCGGCATTCGATCCTCCCGAGTACGTGAATTGGACGCCCGATCCGGCCGTCGTCGGGGCCTACTCGAATACAATCGAATCCGATCCCCAGCGGCGCGAAATCGTTCGCGCGCTCACACCCGGTCAGTTGATCGCTCTCTATGAAGGACTGATCCGTCAGCGGCTGCACGACATCGCGCTGAAGCGATGGGTGATGCAAGGCGTGATCTCAAAGGCGTGGCTGGGCACGGGCGAGGAAGCCACAACCATCGGCGCTGTCCACGCGCTGAATCGCGGGACCCTCGAAGCCATAGAAGATCGTGACTTTGTTGCTCCGATGATTCGCAATGCCGGCGCATGCCACGAAATGGGCATGAGCGTCGCCGACATGCTGCGAGGTTATCTCGGCACTGACGACTCGCCGACTCGCGGACGCGACCTGCACATTGGCGATTTCAAACGCGGTGTGCTGGCGCCGATCAGCCACGTCGGCGACATTCTCGCGGTCACCGTCGGCGTCGCTCTTGGACTGAAGATGCGAGGCGAACCGCGAGTCGCGCTCACGTGGATCGGAGACGGATCGGCGAAGATAGGCGTCTTTCACGAAGCGATGAACTTCGCTGCGGTTCAGCGCCTGCCGATGATCACCATCATTCAGAACAATCAGGTTGCGCTGGGCACGCGGCTCGACCAGCATCACCGAGGGCTTTTCGGGAACTGGCCTGCGGCCTATGGTGTCGAAGGCGGGGAGTTCGACGGGAACAATGTGCTTGACGTTTACGCGGCCGTGAAGCTCGCAGCCGACGCATGCCGCGCCGGAGAAGGGCCATACCTATTGATCGCCGAAACGTTTCGCATGGGCGGCCACGCTACGCACGATGAGCGCGAAGCCCGCGCTACGTTTGCGGCTGAGTTGTTCGAGAAGTGGGGCAAGCGCGATCCCGTCGGCATGTTCGAAACTTATCTGATCGAAGGGACGCTCGACCTGGAAAGCGGCCGCCGCGTCCGTCGAAGCGCCGCCCTCCGCGAGCGAAATCAGGAGTTGCTGCGGCACAGCGAGGCAAGAGTCACCGCAGAAGTCGAACAGGCCGCCGAAGACGCGCTCGCAAGCGTGCGCACGCGCATGCCTCAGCCCGAGTCGGCGGTCGAAGGCGTGTACGCCGAAATGCGGGCCGAGATCCCGGCGCTCGCGTAGGTCACTGGAATCATGAAACGAATCTTGATCGCGTTGATTTGTGCACTGTGTTTGACGCCCGTGGGGGCGGCGCAGAAGCGAAAGAAGAAGCCGCCGGCCAAGAAGCCTGCGGCGACCAGGCCCGTCGAAACGAAGAGTGTAGCGCGGTCTATAGGCTCGCCCGTCGTCATCGTAACCAAGAACGGCGATCGCATCAGCGGCACGCTCGTCGACCTGACTGCCTACAGCATTCAAATCAAGTCAGGGACCCTGGAGTCGACGATCGCACTCGAGACCATCGCGTCGCTCTCGTTCGGAGACGCGCCGACAGCGGGCTCGGGATCGCAAGGAGCGGCGGCTTCTCTGCACGCGGACTTCGCGCAAGACGCGACGGAGATCGCCGGCGTGCTCCAATCGTTCGCCTCCGAAACCAAGGCCGGGATCGACTACACCGAGTATGGCCGGCGGCTGACTGAATTGCGCCGCGGCGCGGATCGGTTCATTCAGCAGTACAGCGGGGCTGAGAGTCCCGTCGAAGCGCGAGTGGTCGGGCTCGTAGCGGGAGCGGTGACCGACTACTCGTGGGCGCGCACCGTTTGGACCTTGAAGCTCGGCCGCGGCAGCGACCACACGGTCAGCGAGTCTGATTCCCCCGTGGTCGCGGACGCGCTCGCGCTGTATCCCGAATTGCGGACGGCGGCGGGTACCGGCGGCAAGTTTTCAGCCGACAAGATCGTTGCCGTGCTTTGGAAGAAAGCGGCCGAGCGGATCGATCGCGTCCGTTCCGCGCTGGGTGGGCGATGATGGGAAAAGCGCTCCTCATGATGTTGGAGGGTTATACTGCGCCACGTGGATCCGCGCTGCATTGAACTGAGCGGTTCCGTGAGGCCACGAGGGTGCGATGATTTGCCATCATTGCAAGTGTGAGATCAAAGTCGAGCGCTTCGTTGCGCGCGGCGACGAATGCCCGCATTGCGGCGAGGACGCCCACTGCTGTCTCAACTGTCACAATTACGACCCGTCGGCGCACAATCGCTGCCGCGAACCACAAGCCGAATGGGTGGCGGACCGCGAGCGCGCGAACTTCTGCGACTTCTTCATCCCCAATAAGCTCTCACCGTCAGGGAAACCGAGCGACACTCCGGACGTGCGCAAAGCTTTCGACGATTTGTTCAAGAAGTAGCGTAATTGCTCACTTCTGGCCATCGTCGTCGTCCTCTTGCTCCCGCCCGCTACCGTGCACGATGCGTTCGACAATCTGTTCACGAAGTAGCCGAATGGATGGATGACGCGCAATGCGACCGGATGAGGGCGGTCCTTTCTCTGGTCTCAGTGTTTGGGACCCGGGTAACGGCCGGCGTCGATCAACGCTTGGCGATCGATGAGGCGCGCCGGGTCGTTCAAATCGTAGCAGGTGAACCGTGGCCCGCCCCGTGGCCGTGAGGCCGACGATTATGATGCCGGCCAGTTCGAAATGTCGCTTCCAAGCCTGGATCCGTGGGTTGAAAAGTGGGGTGACCTCTCCGCCGTCGGGATCAACAGCAGTCAGATCAGCACTCGGCCAACTGTCAGATCCTGCTCCCATCACCCCTGCAAAGACCCGCAAGCGAGCCGTTCCTCAATTGAACGCAACACAACATCGTCACGTGCGTTTGCTGTGGTGTGAACGAATCTCGGTGAGTGGTTTGGGTACGCTTAGCCCGTCTACAAAAGTCGATTCACCCGGCAGTACCCTGACAGGGAATGATTCGGTCGCTCGACGAGCTATGCGACGACCACGCCCCGTGTACAGTCAATTGTGTCGCAATTCAATAACAGGGAAGAAGACATATGAAACAGATGAAACAGATAATCTCATTCCGGCCGCGCGCAACATCAAAGTGCAGACTCACATTGATGCTGTGCGCCGTTGCCATCCTCGCAACCCAGGCCCCATCCTCCGTGTCAGGCCAAAGCCCGACTCGCACCGAAGGATGGGTCGTCCTGCCCGTTGAAGACTACCGCGCGCTGCGGCGCGCCGCATTCCCCGAAGACCGCGAACCCGAACCGCCGCCAGTCGATGTAACACTCACTCGCGTTGACTACGACCTCAAAGTCGAAGGCGAGGTAGCTACGGGCGACGCGCGTCTCACCATCGATGTAATCAAGGAGGGTTGGGTCCGCGTTCCGATTCCCGCCGGGCTTCTGGTTCGCGAAGCCCGCCTGGATGGGAAACTCGTCTCGCTGGTCACTCCGCCGGCCGACAAGGGAACGGGCACTCCCTACCTTGTTCTCTCGCGGCCCGGTCGCACTGTGATCACGCTGAACATTGTCGCGCGGATCTCGTCGGTCGCGGCCACCGAGATGCTGCAGCTCCCGACCGGGATCTCCGCCGTGTCGCGCGCTACGGTAGTCCTGCCCCGCCAGGGATTCGATGTCCGCGTGAGCGGCGGGTTGCTGCTCGATAAGTCCGAGACGCTGGCCGAAAGCCGGTGGATCGCGTGCGGCCGCGGAAACGAGTTGCTGACCTTCTCCTGGCGCCGGAAAGTAGAAGATCAACGCGCGACGCTGCCGCTTCGCTTGCGCGGAACCATCACGCAACTCGTAGGACTTGGAGAGGACATCACCCACATCACCGCTGAAGTTCAGGTGGAGGTCCTGCAAGGTCTCGCGCGCGAGGTGCGCATCCGTCTCCCCGAGCAACTCACTGTCAACCAGGTCTCCGGCGCGACCGTTGCGAACTGGAACGCCGCGCCGAAAGAACTCAGCGTGACCTTTCTTGAGCCCGTCGAAGGCACTACTCGCTTCACGGTTTCCGCCGAAACCAAGCTCGCTCGCGAGGGGCAGCTCGACGTGCCGCTGCTGCGCCTTTCTTCAGTAGAGCGGGAGGCCGGAGGTCTCGCCATCGAAGTGCTCGGCGCAGGCGAAATCAAGGAACGAGACGCGCGCGGGTTCGACGAGGCCGACGCGACGGAGCTCGGCCAGTTGATCTCCAGCCGCCAATCACCTTCGCTGGTTGCGTTTCGCATGCGCCCGGGAGACGCAAACACGAACCGGGCGCTCTCGATCAGAGTTGCCAGATATGCAACGCAAGCTGTCCTGACCGCCAATGTAGAGGAGGCGCGTTACAGCATGCTCGTGAGCGACGAAGGCAAGCTCCTGGTTCATTCGCGCTTCGCCGTGCGCAACAATCAGCGCAGCTTTCTCAAGCTCACCCTGCCCGCAGGCGCGTCGCTGTGGAGCGCCGCGGTGTCGGGTAAACCCGTGAGGCCGGGGCGTGCGCCCGACGGTTCGTTTCTGATACCGCTCGAGAAGGGGCGCGCAGGCGAAGAGGCGCCGGTGTTCGCCGTCGAAACGGTCTACCTCGAGCGGTTGCCGGCCTGGACCGACAAGGGCCGAGCAAGGCTGTCGCTCGTTGCAGTCGATATGCCGATCTCTCGATCATCGGTGATGGTCCGCCACTCACCGGCGTTCAGGGTGACGGCCGCGCCGGGCACGTTCAGGGTTCAACCGTATCAGCCTCCCTCCTCCAGTGTGCTCGCGCGCGCAGCGTCGGAGCCTGAAGCCGTAAGACCGTCCGCGCCAGGCCGCAACGAGATGACCGAAGCGCTCGCGTCGCGCATACAAGGTCAAGCAGGTGCGATCAGAACGTCTCGCAATCTGCCCGTTCGAGTCACGGTCCCCGCATTCGGCCCTTTGTTATTCCTCGTCTCCGAATTGACGAGCGAAGGCCAGCATCCGGTTCTCGAGTTCGATTTCCAGCGCGAAAGGAAGCGAGGTGAATGATGAAAAGAGTAATCGTGTTTCTTCTACTATCCGCAGTGGTCTCCGCGCAGGAGAAACCGCGCACGGTGTTGCCGCAAGGCGGGCCGGGTACTGTGACGCTGCCGCTCGCCGAATACGATCTTCTTGTCGAACGCGCGGCGCGCAAGCCGAAGCCGCCCGAAGCTGCTCCGCTTCCGTTCGTACTCGCTCGCTCGGCCTTCAATCTGAAACTCGAGAACGACACAGTCAGCGGGACGCTCGGGCTGGAAGGCGAAGTGCTGAACAAGGGAACGACGAAAGTTCCGCTGGCAACGGACCTCACCGTGCTCGAAGCCAAACAAGCCGACAAACCGCTTCCCTTGCTTCGCGAGGGCGCAACTCATACCGCGGTACTCGCGGGACCTGGCGGCTTCTCCCTCTCGATGAGCGTGGCGATGGCAATCAGCATCGAAGCCGGCCGAGCCTCGTTCACGATCCCCGCGCCGGCGACCGGCCATTCACTGCTCGCTCTCGACATCCCGGGCAACCACGCAAACATTCACGTCGAGCCGGGACTCGTCACTCGCCGCGAGACTCTGAATGGCCACACGATCACCGAAGCGACCTTGCAACCCGGCAAGTCGACGCGTGTGTGGTGGACCACGCGAGAAGACTCCGCGCCGATTGCTCAGCGCGAGTCGCGATTCCTGTCAGAGGTCAAGACGTTGATGACGGTTGGCGACTCGGAGGTTCGATGCGCCGCCTTGTGCGACCTCACTGTTCTGCAGGGAGAGCCGGCCGAGTTCAAGATCGCGCTGCCGGCCGGCTTCGAGGTGAGCGACACGAGCGGCAGCACACTGATTTCAAGCGAAGTGAAATCGGACACTCTCATCCTGAAGGTCAGTGAGCCCGCTCGCCGGTCGCATCAGTTCCTGATTGTGCTCGAGCGCTCCAGTCAGGAGCATAAAGTCGAAGCGCCGCTGGTCGGTCTCGCCGAGTCGCAGCGAGAGACGGGCGAGGTGCTCATCGAGGGGGTCGGGGCGATGGATCTGACCGCGACCGAGGGCGGCGGCGTGCGGCGCATTGACGTTCAGGAAGCGAGTCCGGTGTTTCGGTCGCTCGCGCGGCATCCGCTGCAGGCGGCGTTCAGGTATCATCGGCGGCCGGGCGATCCGCCGAAGCTGGCGCTTGAATGGACCCAGTTTCCTGACAGCTCGGTACTCTCGGCGATCGCCGAGCGCGCGACGATAACAACGTTGCTCAACGTTGAGGGGAAAACACTGACCGAGGTGACGTTGCGAATCAGAAACAACGCCCAGCCGTTTATGAAGGTCGAGCTGCCGCAAGGCGCGAGCTTGCTGTCGGCGGAGGTTGAAGGTGAGAAAGTCAAGCCGGTGCTGGGGCCTGACGGGAGCCGCGTGCCGTTGCTTCGCACCGGATTTCGTCCGGCCGGCCCGTACTCGGTGTCGTTCGTGATCCTGAGTTCCGGTACGGCGTTCGGAAAGTCCGGCGCGTATGAGCTGGGCCTACCGAAACTCGATGTGCCCATCAGCCTGTTGAACTGGGAGCTGTTCGTACCGGATCGCCTCGAAGCGAAGCAGTTCGGCGGGAACGCGATTTCGGCGAGTCTGTTTGCGTCTGCAGCCCAGGCGTCGTTGGCTGGCAGCTTCGCTGAAGCCGACGATGAGGAGGCCGGGGTCGGCGGATGGGAGCAGAGCGGGGTGGACATCACTAGTCTGCAGGCGGGCCAGATCGGGGGCATCGTCGTGGACGCAGCCGGCTCAGTGGTGAGCGGTGCAAGAGTGACCGTGACTAACGCGGCGACCGGAGCAACTCGATCGACGATAGCTGACAGTGAGGGCCGCTGGGTCGTGTCCGGCCTGAGTTCGGGACCGGTGCGAGTGCGCGTGGATGCTCAGGGCTTCAAAGCGCAGGAGCGGCAGCTCGACTTCAATGAGTCGCGTTCGGCGCTTGTCGGTTCAACGTTGGATGTCGGTATGGCAGCCGAGACGGTGACCGTGACCAGCGATGCGGGCGAGATCGAGCGAGAAGGACGCCGGATTCAACAGGAGCTTCGCAAGAACTTCGAAGCGCGAATCAACGCACCCTCGCAAAACGTCGTCAACTTTCAGCGCAAGGTAGCGGGCATTCTACCCGTGCGAGTGGACGTCCCGCGCGCGGGCAAGTCGTACCGGTTCGTGCGGCCGCTGGTTTTGGAGGAGGAGACGAAGGTGACGTTCAGGTACAAGTTGAGGTGACCCGGGCATCCGCTCAGCCGTAACGTAACTTCGAGCCTAGGGAGTCGGCGCGGACGGCGCCACGCAGCCACGCTTTCACACATTCGCCGGGCGGATTGTATCGTCCGGGCCGAGCGAGTACTGCGCCGACGCGAGCCTCGCTTGGGCCCTCGCCACATCACGCAGCGTGATGATCCCCAGCAAATGCCCGTCGTCCGCGCGCGACACAACGGGAATCTGCGACAGCTCCCGCTGCGCCAGCTTCAACACGACTGTATCCAGCGTCTGCTCCGGGTGCGCGTGAATCACCTTCTTGATCATCACGTCGCGAATGATCTGATCCTGCCGTCCCTCTGCTTCCAACCGCCTCAGGTCGCCGGTCGTTATGAACCCAACCATCCGACCATCGCGCAAGACCGGAAAGCCGCTGAACTCGAGTCGCCCGACTACGTTCAGCCCTTCGCTGACCGTGATGTCATCGGGCAGCGTAACGACGTCGGGCGTCATCACCGACGCAGCCGTGATCCGCGACAACCCGTCGCCCTTCTCCGCCTGACCCAGATGAATGCCATCCTGAAACAAGAACGCTTCGTAGATCGACAGTGGCATCAGCTTTGACGCCACCGCGTAAGCCAGCGCGTTGGCGATCATCACCGGCAGGATGATCTCGTAGTTGTAGGTCATCTCGAAGATCAGCAGGATCGAAGTGATCGGCGTCCGAATAACCGCCGCAAACGCCGCGCCCATCCCGACCAGCGCGAACGCACCCGCCGCAACGCCCGCGTCAGGAACCACCGAGACAACTGCGTACCACATCGCGTATCCCAGCATACCGCCTACGAACATCGACGGCCCGAGTACTCCGCCCGACATACCCGATCCGTAGCTGAACGCCGATGCGAGGAGCTTCGCTGCCAGCAACGCCACAACCGCTTTGAACACCAACTGCTCCTGTCCTTGAAGCACCTTTCCCAGATAGTCGTAGCCGATACCGAGCGCGTGAGGCTGCCACAACCCGATCACGCCGACGATCGCGCCGCCGACCGCGGTCTTGGACCACGACGGGATGTTCAGCCGGTCGCGGAACGCCATTCGAAGAAACAGGATCAGCTTCGAGAACAACACACCCACGACACCCGCAGTGATGCCAAGCGCTCCATAAGCAACAAGCTCCTTCGGGTGATTCAGCACGTAAACGTTCGCGCCGGTGAACAACGGGTGCGCTCCCAGCAGCCATCGCTCGATCGTTGACGAAATGACCGCCGCGATGACGATTGATGCCGCGAGCTTCTGGTTAAGGTCACCAATGATCTCTTCGAGCGCGAATGTCACGGCCGCGATCGGAGTGTTGAACGCGGCGGCGATTCCGGCGGCCGTCCCGACCGGAAGCTGATTCATCTGCTTGAGCCGCGGGATCGCGAATAGCTTTGCGATGGCGTGCGACAACGCGGCGCATATCTGGACGGTTGGTCCCTCGCGGCCGAGGCTCGCTCCGGTCCCTACGCTGAGCGCCGAGATCACCGCTTTTCCTGCTGCCACGCGCATCGGCACCCGGCCGTAGTTCATCGAGTACGCGATCTTGACCTGAGGTATCCCGCTCCCTCGCGCTTCGGGCGCGAAATAGTAGATCAGCAGTCCGGCGGCAAGTCCCCCGGCGGTCGGGATGCCGAGCATCCACACGATGCGCGAAGGCCCCTGAAGCGCGATCGCCCGGTCGATCAGATTCGAAGATATGAGCCGGATGAGCAGGTGGTAGGTCACCGCCGCCAGCCCGCAAGCAACGGCGATGGTCACGGTGAGAATGAAGTACTTTTGATTCTCAGGGAGACGCAACCGGTGGAACAGGCGCGTCGCGGCGACTTCAACGCGGTGCCATCTACTTATGAGGTCTGCTCGCTGCACCTTCCCCCTGAGTATGGGGCTTGAGAACCCTGCGCATGCCGTCTGGTGTGACGCATCGGCCAACCAGCTTGCCGATAATATACAACATCCCGAAGCACGATGTAACACCGGCAGGGGATTGACCGATGCGACAGCCTCATTCAGCAAGATACCAGGTCGGAGGGACTTGTCCCCGCACAGTTGCGTCATGAGCAAGATTGAAGAGCGGGGACAAGTATCTCTTCCCAACCTGAAACTCTGCTGAGGTGGCGCAGGCGTTGATGTTGGCTGCAACCATTCCTCAGGATTGTGTCGCGACGGATCGCGGGGAGACTTGCGACCGCGCCCCTTCGATGCGAAGCTAGTCCAACCGAAGTGAAGGTGCGACGCACTGTTCGGCGCGCGGCGAGAGACGAGAAGCAAAATGGCGAAGATCACGCTCGGCATACTTGGCCTCGGCACTGTCGGGACCGGCGTCGTCAAACTCCTGTCGAACGACCCACGATTCAAGATCAAGTGGGCCGCCGTTCGCGATACCTCGAAACTCCGGGAGATCGAGATGTCGTCCGTCCGGGTCACCGATCAGCCCTTCGATATCGTCAACGACCCCGAAGTCGAGATCGTCATCGAAGTGGCCGGCGGAATCACTCCCATCTACGACCTCATCAAGCGCGCAATCGAAAAGGGCAAGCACGTCGTAACCGCCAACAAAGAGCTGATCGCGACTCACGGCTCAGAGATATTCGAGCTGGCCGACCGGCATAACGTCACCGTCCTCTTTGAAGCAGCAGTCGGCGGCGGAATTCCGCTCATCTCGACTATTCAGCGCGGGCTCCAGGCGAACGAAATATCGAGCGTCGCCGGAATCCTCAACGGCACGACCAACTACATCCTGACCGCGATGGAAGACCGCGGGTTGAGCTTCGATGACGCGCTCGCGGAAGCTCAGCGACTCGGATTCGCCGAAGCAGATCCCACCAACGACGTCGAAGCGTTTGACGTTGCCTACAAGATCACGATCCTGGCGTCACTCGCGTTTGGGCGGTTCGTCAATGCGAGCGGAGTCTATCGTCAGGGAATCACACTAATAACGGATCAGGACATCCGGATCGCGGCGGAGTTTGGCTATCGCATAAAGTTGATCGGATTGGCGAGGCGCGGCGACGGCTGCCTCGACGTTCGCGCGCATCCGATGCTCGTGCCGGTTCATCATCTGCTCGCTTCTGTCGAAGGCGCCAACAACGCGATCTTCATAAGCGGCAGCGCGGTCGGCGAGGTGATGCTCGTGGGGCCCGGCGCGGGACAGATGCCGACTGCGAGCGCCGTCGTCGGCGATCTGATCAACCTGGCAAGCGCGCTCAAGCTCCAGGATTTCGCTCCCTACTTTCAACCGCCCATCGAGTCGCGCGAGGCGCCGCTTTGCCCGATCGAAGACAGCGACAGCGCTTTCTATATTCGCCTCGAGACAAACGACATTCCGGGTGTGATCGGCAACATCGGGCACGCGCTCGGCGGCCACCAGGTGAGTCTGCACAGCTTGCTTCAACGCGGGGTCACCGAAGACGGCGGCGCGACTATTGTGCTCCTGACTCATCGATCGGGGGAACACAACGTCGCGGGTGCGCTGCGCGAGATCGAAGCTCAGGCCACGACGCGCCGGATCAACGTCGCGCTGCGAGTCTGGGGCCTCGTGTAACCATGGGCGTGATCGTTCAAAAATTCGGCGGCACGTCGGTCAAATCCCCGGCCCGCGTCAAGAACGTCGCCGCGCTTGTCGCAGACGCCGCGAAACACAATTCGGTCGTCGTGGTCGTCTCAGCGATGGGCGACACGACCGACTATTTGGTCAAGCTCGCTCGACAGGCGAGCCGCAATCCCGTGCAACGCGAGATCGACGCCCTGCTCGCAACCGGCGAACAAATATCGATCGCGTTGCTGGCGATGGCGCTCAACGACATTGGCTCGCCCGCCGTCTCGCTCACCGGGACCCAGCTCGGCATCATCACCGAAGCCGTGCACACCGCGGCCCGGATCGTGGACATCAAGACCGACCGCATACGACGATACCTCGACGAAGGCCGGATCGTCGTCGCGGCCGGATTTCAGGGGACGACGCCAGAGGGCGACATCACTACGCTTGGCCGCGGAGGCTCGGACACTACGGCCGTAGCGCTGGCCATCGCGCTCGGGGCCTCGGCGTGCGATATCTACACCGACGTCAGCGGCGTCTACACTGCCGATCCAAACATCGTCGCCTCGGCGCGGTTGACGGAGAAGATTTCTTACGAGGAGATGCTCGAGATGGCGCGGGTCGGCGCGCAGGTCTTGCACCCTCGCGCGGTCGAGCTTGCGCGAAAGCACCGGCTGAAGGTCCGAGTGAGGAACACTTTTGATCCCGGACACGTCGGCACACTTTTGACAGGAGATGAAGACATGGAAATCCACCGGCCCGTGAGCAGCGTAACCGTGGCCCGCGAGCAAGCGAGCCTCGCAATACTGAAGGTCCCCGACCGACCGGGAATCGCGGGGACGGTCTTTGGCGCGCTCGCCATCCATCGCATCGGCGTCGACATGATCATCCAGGCGTTTCATCACGACCGCGCCGTCAACGACATGACCTTCGTGATCAAGCGCTCGGATTTGGACGCCGCGCGATCGCTGCTCGAAGGGGTAGCGGCCGAGATGGGCGCCGAAGGGGTCCTGGCCGATGAGGACGTGGCGAAGGTGAGCATCATCGGAGCCGGCTTGATGGACCAGCCCGACGTTGCCGCGCGCATGTTCACAGCGCTTGGCCGCGCCGGAATCAACATCAAGATGATCTCCACGTCCGAGATTCGGATAAGCTGCGCCATCAGCGAGCAGGACGCCGATCGCGCTGTGCAGGTGGTTCACGACCTGTTTCATCTCGACGAAGCCGATTTGAGTTGAGGGGCTACCCGGGCTGGAGTTCCGATCGCAGCCGTCGCACCCAAGGCAAGTAGAAAAACGCCAAAACAGAAAGTAGAGTAGAAGAACCACGCAGCATTTGAACAAGGCGAGTGGCGCCTGATTCCGAGAACCAGGCGACTTCAGAACGGCCTCGCGGAGGGATGGCAGCCCAGGCGGAGTGAATCGTACAGCCGTCATAATGGAACTCGAATGAAAGAACCGGCAATTGAGCAAACGGTTTCCTTCTGCCGGACGCTGAGAGAGCACGGTCTTGGCGTGACGCCGTCGGAGGCCGTCGACGCCGTCAAGTCGCTCGGGCTGATCGACGTTGGAGATCGCGATGAAACGTTCCTGAGTTTGCGAAGCGTCCTGGCCTCGCGCGTGGAGGATTTCCCGATCTTCGCGGAACTGTTCGAGGAGTTCTGGCGAGGGCTCATTCAGAATCCGCGACCACAAAAGCTCGTCGAGCCTCCGGAAGCCGAATCCACGGCTGGGCAACGCAGCCGGCTCACCGAACGGCGCGCGGCGAACGGGATCGCGTACTATCTCGAACATTGGAGCCGCAGCGAGTCGCGCGATGAGTCCCCAATCAACATGCCGGGAGCGAGCGATGCAACCCCGACGGGAGAAAAGGACTTCAACTCGTTCAACTCGGATGGGTTGTCGGAAATCGCGCGGCTTGCGCGACGAATCGTGAAGCGGCTCGCCCGAAACCGGAGCCGCCGCTGGAAACCCGTGAGGCGTGGCACTCGAGTTCACATGCGCCGGTCGCTTCGGCGCTCTTCGAGTACCGGCGGCGAGTTGATCGAACTCTCGTTCAAGGAGCGCAAGACGAAGAAGACCCGGCTTGTCGTAATATGCGACGTGTCGGGCTCGATGGACCTCTACAGCCGGCTCCTGCTTCAGTTCGTCTACGGGCTTCAAAACAGTTTCGCGCGCGTCGAGACCTTCGTCTTCAGCACCGCGCTCGAACGAATAACCGGACACCTGAGAAACAGGTCGTACAGGCGCGCGCTCGATCGACTCGCCTCCAACGTACGAGGTTGGTCCGGCGGGACGCTGATCGGCGAGAGCATTGCTGCGTTCAATTCCAGATGGGGCAGGCTGCTCGACAAACGAACCATAGTGATCATCCTGAGCGACGGATGGGACACTGGCGAACCGGCGGAGCTTGCGGCGTCGCTCGAACGACTGAAAGGCCGCGCGGCTCGGTTGATTTGGCTCAATCCGTTGCTCGGCAGCGCGAGTTATCAACCGCTGACTCGTGGAATGCGGGCCGCACTTCCTCACATCGACGTGTTTGGTCCCGCGCACAATCTGGCGAGCCTGCGAGCCCTGGAGCCTCACCTCGCATTGTGACCGAATCATGGACGAGTTCTTCACCCAGATCGAAACGATCGAGAAGACCGAGAGGCACGCGGCGATGGCAACCCTGGTCGCTACGCGGGGCACATCTCCCAAGAAGGAGGGGGCGAAGATGTGGGTGGGCGAAGGAGGCCGAATCCTCGGATCAGTCACGATCGGCGGGTGTGTCGACGCTCGCGTGATCGAGGAGTCGGAAGCCGCACTCGCGGATTTCACGCCTCGCCTCATTTCCGTGGACCTCGGCGAAGAAGACGCGTGGGAGGGCGGATTCACCTGCGCCGGAACCATCGACGTAATGATCGAGCCCTTGAACTTCGCCGATGACAACCGGCTGCTCGCGCTTTATCGGGCGGTTCGCGCCGAGGTCAAAAAAGGCAAATGCGCCGCGGTGGCGACGCCATTGGCAGAGCCATCCTCCAAGCTCATCGTGTTTGAAGACGGCGACTCGATGGGCACGTTGGGGGATGCGGGGCTTGATCGCGAGGCTCGGCGAGTGGCGGTCGAGCTGATCCGGAAGCGAACGTCTCGAACCGTTCCAATCGAGACCGACGCCTCGCCGAGCGAGGTCTTCTTCGAAGTACACGCGCCGTCGGCGAGCTTGATCGTGTTTGGGGCCGGACAAGTCTCAATGTCGCTCGTGAGCCTGGCGAAGAATCTCGGATTCAAGACAGTCGTGGTTGACGGCCGGCCGCGCTTCGCAACCAGGGAGCGATTCCCCGACGCTCACGAGTTGCTGATTGGCATACCGTCCGATATCGCAGGGACTCTGGTTTACACTCCCGCGACGCTGGTTGTGCTCGCCGCCCACGATTACAAATACGATATCCCGGTACTGAAGACGGTGCTGAAGACAGAAGCGGGTTACATAGGATTGCTGGGCAGCAAGCGACGCGGTCGCGCGATCTTGGAGTTCCTTCGAGACGGCGGTGTGGACGCGCGCTCGCTCGAACGGGTTCACGTTCCGACAGGTCTGGACATTGGAGCGCAGTCAGCGGCGGAGATCGCGTTGAGTATACTTGCCGAAGCGGTGGCAGTCAGGTCGGGCCGCCCCGGTTCCGCAATGAGAGAAAAGGAGTGATGATCAACGCGGGTTGTTGCCGCGCCCGCACGTTGCAAAGCCAGAGTCGGCGTTCATCGATATTCGTCCGTGGTTCCTTTGAGAAATGGCTGCAATCTACAGCGACGTGATATTGGACCACTTCCGCAACCCGCGGAACTACGGCGCGCTGCATTCCCCGGACGTCGCTCATGAAGACGTCAACCCGTTGTGCGGCGATCGCATCAGGATAGAACTACGAATCAAAGATGGGATAGTCGAGGCGGTGCGGTTCAGGGGCGATGGCTGCGCAATCAGCATTGCCTCGGCATCGATTCTGACTGAGTTGGTCTTAGGGGCCAACTTATGCGGACGTGAAATAGTCGGCGAAGACCGGTTGCTCTCGTCGCTTCAGAGCAAGATCAAACGCTCACGTATCAAGTGCGCCATGCTGCCCCTCGAAGTGCTTAGGGTTGCGGTCGATTCGTATTTCGCTCGTTGACGATCTCATCAGCCTTCCGGTGACGGTGACCTGCTCGGTGGGTGATCCTACGGACAGCCAGTCCCCGCAAGTCTCACGCCGAAAATGTCAGACACTCGTTGCAGACCTTCTACCAGCCTGTTGATCTCTTCACGGACATTATAAAAGGCGAGTGAAACCCTTGCGGTGGCCGCGACGCCAAGCCTCTCCATCAGCGGTTGCGCACAGTGGTGACCGGTCCTGATCGCAATACCGCATTCATCGAGGATGGTCCCCACATCGTGGGCATGAACGCCTTCGACGACGAAGGAGACGATCGCAGCCCGATCGCGCGGCTCGCCGAGCAACTTGACCCAGGGAATCGCGGAAAGGCTCCTCGTCGCGTAGTCGAGCAACCTGCCTTCGTAGTCGGCGATCCGATCGAAGCCGATTCCGTTCACGTACTCGATCGCCGCGTCGAGGCCGATCGCTCCCGCGATGTCAGGAGTTCCGGCTTCGAACTTGAACGGCGGCTGTTTGAACATAGTCCTGTCAAACGTCACGGTGCTGATCGAACCTCCGCCGGCTTGGTACGGACTCATCCTGTCGAGCAACTCTTCCCTCCCGTAGAGCACGCCGATCCCGGTGGGCCCATAGAGCTTGTGGCCGGAAAACGCGTAGAAGTCGCAGCCCATCTCGCGCACGTCGACCTTGAGATGCGGCGCCCCCTGCGCTCCGTCGACAAAGACCGGAATGTTTCGCGCGTGAGCAAGCTCAGCGATCTTGCGGATGGGGTTCACCGTCCCAACGACGTTCGACACATGAGTCACCGATACCATCCGCGTGCGGTTACTGAGCAGCTTTTCGAACTCGTCAAGGCGCAAATCGCCGTCGTCGTCGATGGGAATCACTCGCAGTGAAGCGCCCTTCTCCTCGCACAGCAATTGCCAGGGGACGATGTTCGAGTGGTGCTCCATTTCGGAGATGACGATCTCGTCTCCAGCGCCCACATGCTTTCGGCCAAAGGCGGCGGCGACCAGGTTGACCGCCTCGGTCACGCCGCGAACGAAGACTATCTCTTTGCTCTCACCCGCGTTGATGAACCGCCGCACGATGGCCCGCGCATTCTCGTACTCTTCGGTTGCGCGTTCGCCGAGCGAATGAACGCCCCGGTTGATGTTCGAATTGTAAGTCGAATAGAACCGCCCGACGGCGTCGATTACCGCTTGCGGTTTCTGGCTGGTCGCCGCGTTGTCCAAGTAGACGAGTGGCTGGCCGTTGACTGTCTGATCGAGGATCGGGAAGTCGCGTCTGATCCGGCGCACGGCTTCAAAACCGAGCCGGCCTTCGGCGACGCCACCGATACGCGAGTCGCAATCAGCCGATGGATGGGACATGAACCCTCACCCAATTCTCTGCGAGCTTCTTGCGGGAGGTCCTTCGTTCACCGCGCGAGCAGTTGTTCGATTTCCGCCTTGAACGTTTCCTCGAGGGTCTCCTCGCTCGTGATCCCCACGTGTCTGAACCTTACGCGGCCTTGTTGGTCGACGACCAGCGCGATGGGAAGCGACGATCCTTGCGCGTTCAACGCGTCGGCGCCCTTCTGACCCGCGATGGCAACGGTGTAGCTCATCGGATACTTACGGAGAAACGGTTTGACGACTGCGGCGCCCTCTTCGTCCATCGAAACCGCTACCACGTCGAACCCTCTCTTCTCGTACCGGCGCTGAAGCCGATTGAACATCGGAATCTCCGACAGGCACGGCACGCACCAGGTCGCCCACAAATCCACGATCACGACTTTGCCCTGCAATGAAGCGAAGTCGAATTGCTTTCCGTCCAACAGCGTGAGCGGACCCGACAGCAGCGGCTCGGAAGCGATGCTAGCACCGTCGGTCGGTGGGGAAGTAGATCCGTTGGCCGCAGCGCTCGCGCTCGCTTCGCCGCCGGCTAACGGAGACTCGATTCTCTTCATTCGCGCCGCAAAGAGACTTGGCTTCTCGAAACCCTCGAGCCTCAAGTCGCTTCGCTCGCGGCCCTCGGCGTCAATGAAGATAATCGTCGGCACTCCGAGGATGTTGAACCGCTCGCGCGCGCGGCCTGCGTCTGAATTAGGATCGTTCGACGTCAGGTCGAGTTTCAGTGTCACGAACCGTTCGGCTTCCTTCTTCACGTTGCGATCGGTGAAAGTTGCTTGATCAAGCTCCTTGCAGGGGATGCACCAGTCGGCGAATGAATCGATAATCACGCCCTTCCCTTCACTTTGCGCGGCGGCGAGGGCCTTCTCGCTGTAGGGCTGCCAGGTGATTCCCGATTCGGCGCGCCTTGGAACCGCACAGCTCACCGCGAGCACCGCCGCCCCGATCCCGATCCCGCGCAACATCCACGCGAAGGTGCGCGACTTCGTGCGGCTGGGCTCCCAGAAGATCAAGTACAACGACGCCAGCGCGAAGAAGCCGACGAAGACATAGTTGGTGTACTTGCCCATCAGCGGCATCAGGAAGTACAGGGCCATTCCGACCAGCACAACTCCGAACACTTTGCGCACCGTCACCATCCACTCTCCGGAACGCGGCAGCGATTTCAGCGCGCCCGAAAACGTGCCTAGAATCAAATACGGCGTGCCCAACCCGAGCGCCAGCACGAAGAACATAAAGAAGCCGTATATCGGCTCGCCCTTGGCGCCGACGTGCACAAGCAGCGCGAGTACGAAGGGGCCAATGCACGGCGCGGCGACGATCCCCATCGTCAATCCCATCACCAGTGCGCCGACCACTCCGCTTGTCGATTGAGTGCTCTTGTTGGCAAATCGGTTGAGAAACTCGGGGACCTTGAATTCCCAGAACCCGAACATCGACAACGCCAGCGCCACCATCAACAGCGCGAGGCCCACAAGCACAAACGGGTTCTGCAAGGCTCCTCCAAACAGTCCTTTTGTCAGCGACGCAGCCACGCCTAATACGGAATAGGTTATCGCCATGCCGATCACATACATCCCCGCCATCGCAAACGTCCGGCGCAATCGCGATGATCCTCCCCGCTGACTCTGGTTCATGAAGAAGCCGATGGTGATCGGAATGATCGGATAGACACATGGCGTGAGGTTCAGCGCGAGACCCGACACGAAGATCGACAGTAGCGCGACCAGCAGTCCGCTGCTCGCGATCAAATCCGAAATCGCGTTGGCGTCGCGGGCCCCGCCAAACTGGACGAGGCTCGCGAAGACTTGTGAATTCACTTCGTTGACCTGTGTACCCGCCGCTACGACCTTGATCGGAATCTCGACGTTCACCGTAGCCGGCGCGAGGCATTGCGAATCGTTGCAGGCTTGCACTTGAACCGACGCGCGTAACGTCACCGGCCCAGGCTGCACGGAGCCGTCGGCTTCGACGTTGGCGGTGATGACCGCGGTCCCTTCATGCACTGCGAGCGGCGTCTCAGGTGAGAATACAAACGCGCGCTGTTTCGCAGACGGGTACATCGGTTCGCTCAAACGAAGCCCGGCGACAGGCTCGAACTTGACGTCAGTCGCGACCAGATAATCGAGTGATGGAACATGCGCGTTGATGTGATAGCCCTCGGCAATCTCGAGAGCGACGGCGACTTTGAACTTGTCGCCAGGCCTTACCCCGTCCACCGAGACGACGCCGCGAGCCTTCACTACACGGTCGCTGCCCTGGGCAAACGCCAACGCCGCCAGCGAGATCACAACCAGCAGCGCGAATCCAAGCCTGGTTCCACGTGTCCTAATCATATTCATAGAGGCGATCGGTCATCCTGCCGACTTCCGAGCAGAGACCCCGGAGTACCGACGTTAATCGGGTCTTGAACTACTGGAATGCAAACCGAGCCGACTAAAGTCGGTACTCTGAACGCACGTATTGTCATTCTTCGTTTCCCTTTATCCATCCGCCGCCGAGAACCAAGTCGCCATCGTAGAAGACCGTCGCCTGTCCCGGCGTCACAGCCTGCTGTGGCGCATCGAAGTTCACGCGCACCTCAGCCGTCCCGGTCGGCGTGATCGTCGCCGTCGCTTCCGCCGCGCGATACCTGATCCGCACGCGGGCCCTGACCGGCTTGTCGGGAGGCGCAATGGAAACCCAGTTCACGCCGGTTGCAGACAGCGATTCGCTCATCAACTCACCTCGCTTGCCGACGACGAGTTGATTACGCGGAACGTCGATTCTGACGACGTAGAGCGGCTCGCCCGAAGCCACACCGATCCCGCGGCGTTGCCCGATTGTGTATCGATGCAGTCCGCGGTGCTCGGCCAGCACGCGTCCGTCGGCCGTCACGATCTCGCCTTCGAGAGCCGCCGCCCGGCCCATCTCGGATCGTGAGTAGTCCTCGACGAAGCGCGCATAATCGCCATCGGGCACGAAGCAAATCTCCTGACTCTCGGGCTTCTCGGCGGTCTCCAAACCCAATCGGCGCGCGACGTCTCGAACCTCAGTCTTTGTCATGTCCCCAAGTGGAAAGACGGCGCGTTCGAGCTGCTTCTGCGTCATCTCGAAGAGAAAGTACGACTGATCCTTCGACGCGTCCCTTCCCTTCCTCAGTATGAATCGCGCGAGATCGTCACAGTATTCCACGCGAGCGTAGTGGCCTGTCGCGACGCGCTCGGCGCCAACGTTGCGGGCGAGCGCAACCAGCCGCGCAAACTTCAGCTTAGAGTTGCACGAAACGCAGGGGATCGGCGTGCGGCCCGCGAGGTAGTCCTCTACGAAAGGGCGCACGACTCCGCGCTCGAACTCTTCTTCAAGGTTCACGACGTAGAACGGGAATCCGAGGTCTTCGGCGACGCGGCGCGCGTCATAGACGTCGTCGAGCGAACAACAGCGAGACGGCTGAGGCTCGCCGTTCGGACCACGCCGGCGGCGTTGATTCCACAACTGCATCGTGAAGCCGACGACCTCGTGCCCCTGCTCGCGCAGAATCGCCGCCGCTACCGAGCTATCCACGCCGCCGCTCATTGCAACTGCTACCGTCATTGTCGTCGTCGCTCTTCGTTACTTCCTGTGTCGGCCGGGCACGCGCTTGGCTCGCCCAAGAGCCGGGTGCTATCATCCGTCACTTGATAATATCGGTCGCGAGAAGAAAAAGTATACACGACAGAAAACGACTTGGCGATTTTGGAGTTCGCAATTTTGGATTTTAGATTTTGGATTCTGGATTGTGCCTTCTTAAGGATAGCAGCCCGGGCTCGGGCTTCCTGATTGGCGACCCAACGGCGCGGACGCGCCCAATCGGAAACCGAGAATCCAAAATCTAAAATCCACAATTCCCCGGAGTCATATGACCGCAAACCAGCAAGGCCTGGAACAGGCAATTGAGAAGCACGTCATCACCCGCGAGCCGTACTACCTGCCGGTCTCCAACGAAGTCGAACTCTTCGAAGCCGCGTATCAAGGCAAGCTGCCGGTGATGCTGAAGGGCCCGACCGGCTGCGGTAAGACGCGGTTTATAGAGCACATGGCATACCGGCTCGGCCGCCCGCTCGTCACCGTCGCGTGCCACGAGGACCTTTCGGCCACAGACCTCGTCGGCCGCTTCCTGTTGGAAGGTGATGAGACAGTCTGGCACGACGGCCCGCTGACGACCGCGGTCAAACACGGCGCGATCTGTTACCTCGATGAAGTAGTCGAGGCTCGCAAGGATACGATCGTCCTGATTCATCCGCTCACCGACGACCGCCGCATTCTGCCGGTCGAAAAACGCGGAACGTTGCTTCAAGCTCCCGATCAATTCCTGCTCGTTGTTTCATACAATCCGGGTTATCAGAGCGTGCTCAAAGACCTGAAGCAATCTACTCGACAGCGTTTCGTAGCGCTCGAGTTCGATTACCCTCCGGCGAACCTCGAGATCGAGATACTGATGCACGAGGGCGGCATCGACAGTCAGACCGCCCGCGATCTGGTGTTGATCGGCGAGAAGGTCCGCAATCTGAAAGGCCACGGACTCGAAGAAGGGGTGTCAACTCGGTTGCTCGTTTACGCCTCTCAGTTGGTGAGCCGCGGCATTCACCCTCACGTCGCCTGCGAAGTGGCGATCAGCAGTCCGATAACCGATGACGCCGAGCTCCAGCGCAGCATCCGCGAGATTGTCACCACCGTGATCTGAACCGAGCAACGCCCGTGCGGCTTCCGCCCCTTCCTTGATATCGCGAGTCGAAGTGTGGCACCTTGTTCGTGAGACTGCGGCCCCTATCGCGGTGCAGCCGGCAAGATCACTCGCTTCGATGCGCGGGCAGTTGAGCAGGAATGATGAAGGGTGAACAAGCCTGGATACGAATTCGTGGGGCGCCTAATGACCCCGAATCATTCGACCTGGCAACCTGGAGCGGGCGGCTGTGGGAAATGCCGCGTATTAACTCGCTCGGCGATTCGATCCGCATTCAAGTCATGGAGTACATGGTAGTCGAGACGCTGCCCGCATCGACCAAACCCGAAGACCTCTACAGGAAACAGCCGACCGAGAAGAGCAAGGAAAGTTAGAGTCGCGACTTGGCGGGCGGGCTTAAGGGCGCGCGGCAGGAAAGCGAAGACCCGACTAAAGTCGGTACTCTGAACGCCCGTAGCGGGCCGCCCAGTGTCCTCCTCATCTGTCTTCCCGCACAAGATTCCTGAAGACGAGTTGCCGCAGGATGACTTTGACCGCATCCGGTGCTACCATCTCGCCTCCGCTCTGGTGAGCGCAACCTCAGGAGGAGAGATCCTTGAATGAAACGACGAACACCGGAATCAAAAGGCAGCGCCGTGCTCTCCCGCCGCGAGTTCGCCGGTTCGGTAGCTGCACTGGCTGCCTCTGCCGCGATACCGCAGACGAATACCGCGACCACATCGGCCCGATCACACCAGCCCCCGCTTCAATCCGCCGCCTTGTCGCCGGCCGGCGAGGCGCAGGTCCAGAGCATTCTCGCTAAGTACGGAGCCCGCCTATCAGACGAACAGAAGGCGGAGGTCAGAAGACTCGTCGCTCAGGCTCAGAAAGCGACCGAGGCAATGGCGGCGTTCCCGCTGGACAACTCCAATGAGCCGGCGACAGCGTTTCGCGCATATCGGGGGAGGAGACGACCATGATCAATGAGGACGTCTTCTACCTGTCCGTGAGAGAACTCGGAGCGCGGATACGCTCTCACGCGCTGTCGCCCGTCGAGTTGACTGAAGCCTACCTCGACCGCAGCGAGCGCCTCGGCTCGAAGCTCAACGCTTATGCCGTCATCACTCGCGATCTTGCTCTCGAACAAGCGCGCAAGGCCGAGCGTGAAATTCGCGCCGGCAAGTATCGCGGTCCCCTGCACGGAATTCCATATGCCGCGAAGGACCTGCTCGCGGTCAAGGGCTATCCGACGACGTGGGGCGCGCGGCCCTACGCCGGGCAGACTTTCGACTACGACGCGACGGTGATCAAGAAGCTGCGCGACGCGGGCGCAGTGTTGATAGGTAAGGCCGCGATGATCGAGCTTGCGGGCGGGATGGGTTACCGCTTCGCCTCGGCGTCAATCAGCGGCGCGGCGAAGAACCCCTGGAACACCGAGTGTTGGACGTGCGGATCATCATCGGGATCGGGCGCGATAGCGAGTGCGGCGCTCGCTGCGTTCGCGATCGGCACGGAGACGTGGGGCTCGATCGTGTGTCCGTCGGCGTTCTGCGGCGTGTCCGGGTTGCGGCCGACGTACGGACGCGTGAGCAGGCACGGCGGGATGGCGCTGTCGTTTTCCATGGACAAGATTGGGGTGATGGGACGAACAGCGGATGATTGCGGCGTTGTTCTCTCCCATATAGCCGGACACGACCCCGAAGATGCGACTTCGCTTCCTGACGCCGTCTTCAAACGCATGCCCGCCGCATCGAAGCGGCCTTTGCGAATAGGCTGGCTCTCGAACGCGTGGAAGAAGATCCCGCCGGACATCGACAAGGTGGTCAACGCCGCGGTCGACGTTCTGAGAGCGCACGGCGCGAGGATCGACGAGGCGAAGCTCCCGGAGGGGCCGTGGGAGCCTGCTGCGGGGATCGTCATATCGGTCGAGGGCGCGGCGGCCTTCAGCTCGCTGATCGAATCGGGTCGTGTTGCGGAGCTCAACGACCCGCTGGGCAAAGTCGCGTGCTACGTCAATCAAAGCATCCCGGCGTCGGATTACGTTCGAGCGTTGCGGATTCGCGCGGTGTTGCAGAAGAAGATGGATGAAGTCTTCGATGAGTTCGACGTGATTGCGGCCGCATCACTGCCGGTGACGGCTTCGCCGCTGACGGCAAATCTCGAAACGGATTTCGACTTCAGCGACCCGTTGGGCGGAATCGGGAACTTCTGCGGGCTCCCGGCCATCAGTGTTCCGTGCGGGTTCGACGCGAAGGGACTGCCGGTTGGGATTCAGTTCGTCGGCCGCGCGATGGACGAAGAGAAGGTGATCGCCGCGGCCCGTCTGTTCCAACAGCATACGGACTGGCATCGCAAGCGCCCGCCTGTCGGGTAGTTCGCGCGCGCGCAGGATCATGAGGCAGCCGCGTCGCAAAACGTTGACGCGGGAAAGGCGGGCCAAGCGCCCGATAACTAAGGGGCAATCAGCATTCAGCGCCTCGAGCCCGGCGGGAGCGACCTCGCCTTCCTGACCTGTGACTCATCGGAGGTTGCGCGGTCTGATCCAAATCGTCGGACCGACGATTATCCAACACCCACGGGGTTGCGAAGCTTGCCGATTCGACCGATCTCGATCTCGATCTCGTCGCCCGGTCGCAAGAACACCGGCGGGTCGCGGTAGACTCCCACGCCAGACGGCGTTCCTGTAGAGACGATGTCGCCCGGCAGCAACGTCAGGTCTTGCGAGATGAACTCAATCAACTCGGGCACCTTGAAGATGAGATCGCTCGTATTTGACTTCTGCCGCAATTCGCCGTTGACTCTGAGTTCCAGGTCGAGCGCGTGAGGATCGGGTATTTCATCCTTCGTCACCAGCCAAGGCCCGCAAGGCGCAAACGTGTCCAGACCCTTAGCCCGCGTCCACTGCCTCTCGCGCCGCTGAAGGTCCCGAGCCGTCACGTCGTTCATGATCGTGTAACCCGCAACGTAGTCGAACGCTTCCGCGGCCCGTACTGATTTCGCTTCGCGTCCGATGACCACCGCCAGCTCGCCTTCGTAGTCGATCTCGTCGCTGACGCGCGGCAGCCGGATCGCTTCTTCGGGCGGAAGCAACGCCGTGACGCACTTCGTGAATATGAGCGGGAATTCGGGAGGCTGGCCGCCTTGCTCAGCAGCGTGAGCCGCGTAGTTCAATCCTACGGCTAGAATCTTCCCCGGCTCGAGCACGGGCGGATTCAACTTTACCTCCGAGAGCGAAATCAAAACGCGAGCTTCTCTGCATTGGGCCGCAAAGCCGTGATCGCGAGCGAGCCTGTTCATGCTTGCTTCCACAAGCGACGGCCCGCGCAGCACGTCGAGAGCATCCTCGAATGTCCGGGCTCCGGCCCTTCCCTGATTCGACATTGCAAGCAGACCGGTCACGTTTGCGACCTCTGCGCCGACGACCACACCCGCGCGATTCACCCCTTCCAGCTTCATCGATACCAGCTTCATGATTCCTCCCCGGCTTGAGTGCCCGCTGATTATAGCAGAGCGCCTCAGGGGTCCCGTCGTTCGGATGGGTAGTTCTGCGATGTTCTGGTGCGTATACGGGTCAATCCTGCACGCCGGAACCACCGGCTTTTTGCAAGAGTAGGCGCAGACTGCGTCGTTTGCGCCGCAACTCCGTAGGAGTTGAATGTATAGAGAACGCGTAGAACGCAATGCGCACCCCAGCGGGGTGCTATGTGGAATTCGACGGCCCCCGGTCCCTCTCGTGTGATTGAAAAACCTTCGCCTCATACTCTATGCTGATCGACCGTTCACCGGCCGGAGAGAACTTTCATATCAGGAGAGAGAATGAAGCTCGAACAATTCGAAATGGAGCGCATGCAATCGACCTGGGAGAACATCGTCAGGTTTAATCTCTCGGAGAGCGGGGTTCACCCGGTCGCGATCGGCGAGCTGATCCCTGATGAGGAAGCGCGGCGGGCATTGCTCCGAACGGAACTGGGCTACAGCCAGTCGAACGGCACCGTTGAGTTGAGAAGGGCGATCGCCGCCACTTATCCCGGCGCGACCGAAGACAACGTCACGGTGACGACGGGAACGGCGGAGGCGAACTTTCTCGTGAGCTGGATGCTCACCGAGCCGGGCGATGAAGTCGTGATGATGATGCCCAACTACATGCAGCTCTGGGGGCTGGTTCGGTCGTTCGGCGCCGACGTGAAACCGTTTCACCTGTTAGAAGATCGAGGCTGGGCGCCCGGTCTCGACGAACTGGAAAGCGCGGTCTCGAGCAAGACCAGGCTCATCGCCGTCTGCAATCCGAACAATCCGACCGGCGCGATTCTCAGCGAGGAAGAGATGATGAGAATCGTCGACGCGGCGAGGCGCGCCGGCGCGTGGCTGCTCGCCGACGAGGTGTATCGCGGAGCCGAGCTACGCCGAGGTCTGACGCCGAGTTTCTGGGGTCGATACGAGAAGGCGATCATCACCAGCGGCCTATCCAAGGCGTACGGCCTGCCGGGCTTAAGAATCGGGTGGGTTGTGTCGACGTCTGAGATTGCGGTGCGAGCATGGGCTTATCACGACTACACGACGATCGGGCCGGGACCGACGAGCGATTCGCTCGCAAGAGTCGCGCTCAAACCCGAAAACCGCGAGAGGTTGTTTGAACGGACGCGAGGCATCATCCGTTCGAATCTCCCAACGCTGCGCGAATGGGTCGACGGTCAGGGCGGGCTGTTCTCGTTCAGAGACCCGGAAGCCGGCGCAATCGCTTACGTGCGCTATAACCTGGATATTGAGTCGATCGAACTCGTGGAGAGATTGCGGAAGGAAAAGAGCGTGCTGATCGTGCCGGGCGCCCACTTCCTGATGGGCAACTATCTCCGAATCGGGATCGGCGATCGCCCCGAGCATCTTCGCGCGGGCCTCGAGTTGATCAGCAGCTTTCTTGCGGAGTTCTCGAAGACCTGAAGCGAGCGGGTTCGGAGGTCCGAGAAGTGGCCGCTGAATGACGAGGGAACTCGCCCGCTTTCAATCGCAGCTTGATGGTGAGGAGTCTTATGCAGCTCAGAGACCTTGAACGGCTTTACGACTACAACCGATGGGCTAACGATCAGTTGATGCCGATCCTCGAACGGCTGACGCCCGAGGAGTTCACCCGAGAGGTCGGTGGCGCATACGGCTCGATCAGGAACACGCTCGTTCATATGATGAGCGCGCAGTGGGGCTGGCTTGGGGGATGCGGCGGTTTGAAACGGGGTCCCCGGTTGAACCCGGATGACTTTCCGACCCTCGGGTCGATCAAAGAGACGTGGGACCGAATCGAGCAGGCGGACAGAGAGTTTTTAGCATCTCTCACGGACGATGACTTGGAGCGAATGGTCGTCTACCCGAACGAACGTGGCGAGGCCCGTTCCTTGCCGCTCGGCGAGCTGATGGAGCACGCCGCGAATCACAACGTGCATCATCGCGGACAGGTCAGCATGATGTTGCGAATGATGGGTCACGCTCCGGCTGATGTGGATTTGCTGATGTACTGGGGTTACAAGCACGGAGTGGCCGTCTGGTGAGTGCGTGGTTTGTGGTTTGTAGTTTGTGGTTTGTGGTTCGTAGTTCGTAGTTGGTTGTCGGGAGACTGGGCCTCCAGGTGACGGCGAGTTGAGTGTGGACCGGGACTTCTAACCGCGAACCACGCATGCCGGACTACGGGGTAGATTCGATGAGAGTACAGGACTTCACGATTCGCGAGGCGGCTGAAGGGGATTTCGATGCTGCCTACGATCTGACGAGCAGCCTCGGCTATCCCAAGCTCGATCGCGCGGCGTTTGCGGCGACGTTTGCGGAAGTGCTTCAACATCCAGAGATGGTTCTGGTTGTCGCCGAGCTTACGGACGGTCGCGTCGTCGCGCTGGCGTCGATCTCGCACCGTCCGCAACTGAGGCTTGCTGGAAAGATCGTGACGCTTGATGAACTGGTCGTCGCGGGCGACGCGCGCGGGCTGGGAGTGGGCCGGACGTTGCTCGATGAAGCAAAGCGCCTCGCAGCGAGACTGGACGCTCGCCGCCTTCAGCTTGAAACAAATCGCGCGCGTGAGAGCTACAAGCGCGGGTTCTACGTCAAGAATGGCTTTATTGAAGCCGACTCCGCCGTGATGCGAATCGAAGTAGCACAGACGTCAGTGTGTGATCGACCGAGTAGCGGTCGTCCCACCTCGTAGAGGTGGTGGACTTCAGTCTCTGAATGATCTAACGATGAGTAACTTGAAAGGTTGGAGGACAGATGGAGCTCTACAGATGGGACGACATCGAGGCAGAACCAATCACTGATCTGCTGACCCGGCGCTATCTTTCCGGGGATCGCGTTACCCTCGCGCGGTTCTTTTTGAAGAAGGGTTGCCTGGTCCAGGCGCACAGCCACGAAAACGAGCAGATGTCCACGGTGATCACCGGCGCGCTCAAGTTCGTCGTCGAGGGCAACGAGATCGTGGTTCGCGCCAACGAGACGCTTCATATTCCGGCCTTCTCAGCCCACAGCGCCGAGGCGCTCGAAGACAGCGACGTATTCGATGTCTTCTCACCGCCGCGCAGCGATTGGATCGAAGGTCGCGCCGATTACCTGCGAGGCAAGTGACGAATGGACCTCGGACTCAAGGGCAGGGCCGCCATCGTGACTGCGGCCTCAAGCGGTCTCGGCAAAGCAACCGCCTTCGAGTTGGCCGCTGAGGGCGCGAGCGTCACGATCAACGCGCGAAATACCGAATCACTCGACGCCGCAGCCGCAGAGATTCGCTCAGCAACAGGCGCCGAAGTACTTTCGCTCGCCGGCGACGTGACCAACGAGGAAACGGTCCGCAATCTGATCCGCGAAACGAAGGAGAAGATCGGCCGCGTCGACATCGTTGTCGCAAACGCCGGGGGGCCGCCGGCTGGTTTGTTCGGAGATTTTTCGGCGACCGATTATCGCGCCGCGATTGAATTGAACCTCTTGAGCACCATCAACCTTTGCCGCGAAGCCGTTCCGCACATGCGAGAGCGGCGGTGGGGACGGATCATAGCCATCACGTCGATTGCGGCTAAACAGCCGGTCGAGAATCTCATTCTCTCAAACACCGCGCGCGCCGGTGTGCTCGGCTTCATGAAGAGCCTATCTCAACAAGTCGCCGATGTCGGAATAACCGCCAACACGCTGTGCCCGGGTTACCACCTGACGGAGAGGCTCAAGAGACTGGCAGCTACGGTCTCGGAGAACGAAGGCGTGACGGTTGAAGACGTGTACGCGCGTTGGGCCGCCGCGACTCCGATGAATCGAATCGGCGACCCGAGGGAGTTTGCAGCGATGGCGGCGTTTCTTTGCTCCGAGCGCGCGAGCTACATCACGGGGACGGTGATTCAAATCGACGGCGGCGTGTACAAAGCGCTATTCTGACGGCGGGGAGAATCATCCACGAAGGACACAGAGGAACACGAAGATACAACTCGGACGGAACGTGCAAGGTAGAGGGATGGCTGAATCGCGGTGACGGTTCGATTCGCCTACGCTACGATTTCGTGCTTCTCTCTCCCTGTTTCTTTTTCGAGCTGCTTCGTGTGCTTCGTGGATAGGATGAACGTATGAAGGTGGAAACGGGAGTGATAGCCGCAGCGGGATCGGGCACCAGGATGCTGCCTGTTACCATCGGCTACCCCAAAGAACTCCTGCCCATAATCAACAAACCCGCGATTCAACTCATCGTAGAGGAGTTCATCGACTCGGGACTCAAGCGAATCATCATCGTCACCGGTCCCAATTCCGATGCGCTGCGCCGCCAGTATGACCTGTCGAGTCTGCCTCCGCGCGGCGTTTACGAGCAGCTCGACCAATTCATCGACAAACTCTCGGGCGTAGCACTGATCTTCGAGACCCAGCGCGGTCCCTACGGGAATGGCACTCCGTTGGTCGTCGCGCGCCCACACATCCCGGACGGTGAGGGATTTGTGTATGCGTTCGGCGATGACATCATCAAATCGGACACGCCGTTCACGCGTCAGTTGATCGAAGCGCATTCCCGAACTGGGGCGCTCGCAGTTGGCACGCAGGAGGTCCCCTGGGAGGACGTCGTGCGGTATGGGATTGCTCAACTGAAGGAAGGCGAAGAGCAGGGCGAGATCGACGACATAGTAGAAAAGCCGAAGCCCGGCGAAGCAAGATCGAACCTCGCGATCTTCGGAAGGTACCTGCTATCGACCGACGTGATTCAGATACTGACGGAGATTCCGCTTGGCAGATCAAACGAATTGTGGCTCACGGACGCGCTTCGAGAGCATCTGCGGCGGGGCGGGAAGATCGTTGCCGAATCGATTCGTGATGGTAGGTGGTTCACTATCGGAGACCCGTTGAACTACATAAAGACGGTCGTCGAGTACGCGCTCTCCGATCTGGAACTTCGTGAAGCGCTTGCGCCATTCATCCGGGAGCGGCTCGATCGAAGCGAGAAACCTACGCCTGATAAAACGCCAGCATGAAGCGGTAGAAATTCCACACATCAACCTTCGACGACATCTCGAACGTCGCGTGCATCGACAGCAGCGGCACACCCAGGTCGATCACCTCCATCTCGTTCGCTGATAGAAAACCGCCGATCGTCCCCCCGCCGCCCACATCGACTTTCGGCGTCTGCGTCTGCCACGGTATCGAGTGCTGGTCGAGGATTCTGCGCACCCGCGCAATGAACTCGGAGTTCGCGTCGAAGCCCCGGCCATAGCGCTTGATCGTCACCCCATACCCAAGCCTCGCGGCATTCGACGCCTCGCTCGTCTGCGGGAAGATCGGGTTGATGCCGTCGTTCGTGTCAGCAGAAATCACCTGAGAGTTCCTGAGTGCGCGGCGCAAATCAAGATCGCTATAGGCGGGGCCGCGCCGGGCGCTCACCATCTCGGCAAGCGTGGAGTTCAAGAACTCAGACGCCGCGCCGGTGTTGTTGACCGAGCCCACCTCCTCGAAGTTCGACAAGTAAGCCACGCACGTATAGCGAGGCGTCCCCTTCACATCGATGATCGCTCGCGCGGCGCAGAATGACGACAGCCGGTCGTCTTGTCCGAAAGCGCCGACGAGCCCCCGATCCACTCCCACGTCTCGCGGCTCGGCGGCGGGCACAAGCTGAAGCTCAGCCGATACGAGGTCCTCTTCCTTGATGTTGTAAGTCGCGGTGAGATGTTTGATCACTTCGGCGGCAACCGAAGAATCCGCGCCCGGAATGCTGCCCGCAACCGGATCGAGTTCCTCGCCCGCAAGCACCGTCGTGTAGGTGCGAGTGCGCAACTCGGTGTCGGAGTGCGGGGCATTATCGGGGATGACGAACACCGGATCGCCGGGGACCAGCCCGATTGACACATCAACCGTGCGGCCGTCGGTCGTGTCGATGCGCCCGATCAACGCGAGCGGAAGATTCGCCCATTGGTACTTCTTGATGCCGCCGTAGTAGATCGTCTTGAACAGCGCAAACCCGTTTGCGGAATAAACGGGGCGGGCCTTCAGGTCGATATGCGGGCTGTCGTGATGGGTGCCGATTACGCGCGAGCCGTTCGTAATGGGTTCCGAGCCGACGACGGCGAGGATGATCGCGCGGTCGCGGCCCTTGAAGATCAACCGCGCGCCGGGCTTCACCTGCGAGGCGTCCTTGAACTCAGCGAAGCCGCCCACCGCCGCCATTCGCGCCACCTCTCGCGTTGAAGAGAGGGCGCTCCTTGCGAGGCGCAGATAGGTTTTATAGTTCTCGGCGAACTGAGTGACCTCGGCGCGCTGGTCGCCTTGAAGCAGTTGCCAGCCGGATTTCCTGGTGGCCCAAACGCTGCCCTCCTGAGCGAGGCCGTTTATCGCGATTGCCGTTGCTATTAACAAGCACACCATGATGCGAGCGATCATAATACCTCCCGTAAGTCGTGCGTGATCTCAGGTCCTTAGCGTCGATGAGTCTAACGCGAACCCGACGCTGGGTGAAGTCCGGTCATCGCGCCGGGCCGGCCTACTTGTCGAACCGGCTCAGTGTCCAAGGAGCCGCTTGACCGGGGCGAGACCGGGAATCAAGAATGAACAGTCCTGGGAGACTCATGAGAGTCTGGATTGGTTAAAAGATGGATTATCCAGCCTTGATTCTGTTCGCCGCCGATCATGGCAAGGTTCTGCTCGCCTTATTCGTGGCGCTCCTCGCAGCCAAGCTGGCGGCGGAACTTTTCGAGCGTCTCCGCCAGCCAGCGGTGGTAGGCGAGATACTCGCGGGAGTAGTCATCGGGCCGGCACTGCTCAACTTTGTGCAGCCAACGGAGGTTTTCGACGCTCTCGCGGAGATCGGAGTCGTCCTGCTGCTTTTCACGGTCGGCCTCGAGACGCGCCCGAGCGATATCTTCAAAGTCGGGGGGAGGGCCACGCTGGTGGCGGTGCTGGGAGTTGTGGTCCCGTTCTTCGCCGGGTGGGGGCTGCTCTCGCTCTGGCCGGGCTACTCGTGGCTGGAGGCGGTGTTTCTGGGCGCGGCGATGGTAGCGACTTCGGTCGGTATAACCGCGCGCGTGCTGTCGCGCTTGGGCTTGATCACTGCCGAGGCCAGCCGGGTGATAATGGCGGCGGCGGTTATTGACGACGTGATCGGCCTGCTGGTGCTGGCGGTGGTGAGCAGCCTGGCGTCCGGCAGCGTGGACTATCTGCACATTGCGATGACCGCTGCGCTGGCGATCGGTTTCAGTGTACTGACCGTTGTGTTCGGTTCGCGCATCGTCCGGCGGATGAAACGGCCGGTCGGCGCGATGAAGATCAGCCACTCCGTGCTCGCGTTCGCGCTTGTGATCTGCTTTGGGTTGGCGGCGGTCGCCGGTTTGATTGGTATAGCCGGGATCATCGGCGCGTTTCTTGCGGGCGTCGCGCTTTCCGAGGCCACCGACGGGACGGAGCTACACCAGCAATCCCAGGCGCTCACCGAGTTCACCGCGCCGTTTTTCCTCGTGAATATCGGGATGAGATTGGACGTTTCGATTTTTCGCTCGGGTAACGTGCTCGTCCTGTTGGCGATCGTCGTGGTGCTTGCGATCGTGACAAAGCTGGTCGGGTGTGGACTAGGCGCACTCAAGATGGGCCGGCGTCGTGCCGTCCAAGTCGGCGTCGGGATGATCCCGCGAGGCGAAGTCGGAATCGTCGTCGCGCAGATCGGTCTGTCGCTGGCGGCAGTGGGCAACAGCGTGTATGGAATCGTGCTGGCGATGTCGGTCCTGACGACTCTCGCCGCGCCGCCCTTCATCAAGCTCGCCTTCTCGAATGAGCAAGTACGCGTTCAGCCTACCGAGTACGACACCGAGCTTCGAGAGGAGATAGGATGACGGGGTCGTTGGTCACGGAGGAGATCATGTCTGGCAAAGATGCATTATCGGATCTAAAACGGGCGAAGGAAGAGGAGTACTTTCGCAACAAAGAGCGGGAGTTGGTAGAGAAGATTCGGCGCCGCGTAGCTCAGGAGGCCGAGCGCCAATCGCTGGCCAACATCACAGGAACGACGGACGAGGAGATATTGACGACGCTACAAGAGATGGGCTATACGCGGGAGACCGTGAGGCTGCTTTATTTAGTGCCTCTGGTCGAGGTTGCATGGGCCAGCGGAAGCGTAACTTCAGATGAACGTGAGATCATTCTGGAAGCATCCCGGCTGGTCGGCGTCAGGGAAGGCAGCCGAGTCCACCAACAACTCGTATCGTGGCTCGACGAGCGGCCATCAGAGGAGTTCTTCGCTCAAACGCTAGGGGTCATCGACCGTTTGGTGCAGATGCTGCCGAAGGAAAAGCAGAAGTCCGGCAGAAACAGTCTGGTCCACTTCTGCACGAACGTGGCCTCAGCCTCCGGAGGTATCCTCGGATTCGGCAACAGAATTTCTAGCGATGAACTGGCGGTCATTGAGCGCATTGCCGCCGAATTAGAATCGCGCCACCAGGAGGCGGCCAAACAGATCATAGAGGCCGCTGAGCGATTCTCGGGTGATCAATAATGCCGGACGATTCGTTCAACCCGGATACCGTGAAAGCCGTCCTTACCCTGATCATCCTGGCGGGGGCGGTCTACGGCTTCATCAGCGAGCGACTATCGCCGGACCTGACGGCGGTGCTGGCGGTGCTCGCTTTGCTGCTGACGGGAGTGCTGACTCCGGCTGAGGCGTTTTCGGGCTTCAGCCATCCGGCCACGGTCTCAGTGGCCGCCGTATTGGTGCTGTCGGCTGGAATCGCGCACAGCGGCGCGCTTAGCTTTCTGGCGCGGCGGTTGCTCGCACCTGTTGGCCGCTGGGAACTGGCATTCACGGCAGTCATCATGGCGGCAATCGCCCTGTTGTCGGCGTTTATCAACAACACGGCTGCGGTGGCCGTTTTTATACCGGTAGTGCTTGAGGTCTGCCGCCGAACGGCCGCAAGTCCCGGCAGGGTACTTATGCCAATGTCACACGCAGCCACTTTCGGCGGTATGTGTACTCTCATCGGCACATCCACGAACCTGGTTGCGCATGAGTACGCGTTGTCGCGGGGATTGCCCGGCTTTTCGATGTTCGAGTTGGGTCAGGTGGGTCTTCCGATGCTGTTCGCTGGCTTCGCCTATGTTCTCATCGTTGGGCGCTGGTTTCTCCCCGCAAATAAGCCGGAAGCTCTTGGGGCGATCGATACCGCCTCGCATTACCTAGTCGAGTTCCTGGTGCGTCCGGAGTCGGAGTGGGTCGGGAAGTTGGTGCGACCCGAACGCTTTCAGCGCGATCATGATGTCGAGTTAGTGGAACTCGTGCGCAACGGGAACGACGTGAGGCTGGATGAGCGCAATCTCCACTTCGCTTTGGGCGACTCCTTGCGAGTGCGTGGGCCCCTCGAGGCTGTGCTGAAGCTTGCGGGAAACGAAGGCCTGGAACTGCACAGACCGACAGAGGACTCGCTCAATCGGCCCATACCCCCTTCAGATGTCACTCAGGAAATGGGGATGACCGGAGCGCCGCTTTCCGAAGATGCCGGCGTGACGCCACCGCGTGCCGCCGGGGAGAGACTGCCGCTCGCCGAGGTCGTGGTTTTGACCCCTTCCGGGTTGATTGGCCGGACGCTAAAGGGGGCTCGGTTCGCCCAGCGCTATGACGCGGTTGTTCTGGCCCTCCGTCGTCGCGGCAAGCCCAAGGGCCGGCCATCTACTACTCCTCTCCAAGCCGGCGACGTCCTCGTCGTGGAAGGAGCCAACGATGCACTGAAAGCGCTGGCCGAAACGACGGGGTTCCTCGTCATCGGCACGCCGTCGGTTCCCGACCAGCGTCCGCGAAGGGTGGCCATTACGCTGGCTACCCTGGCTGCTGTTGTCACCATCGTATCGTTCGGGGTCCTGCCCATCGTCACCGCTGCCACTGCCGGGTGTGTGTTGCTGATGCTCACTGGATGTCTGCGGCCTCGCGAGGCCTACCAAGCCATCGATATGAGTATTGTATGCCTGCTTGCGGGCTCGCTGGCGCTTGGTGCGGCGCTAGAGAAAACGGGAATCACTACTGCACTCGCCGGCGCACTGGCAGGGCTGCATGTCGTAGCCAGTCCGTTCGTGGTGTTGGTGGCGTTTTTTCTTGTCGCCCTGGTGGTCTCGGAGTTTATGTCCAATAGTGGAACGGTGCCGCTGCTTGCTCCCATAGCGCTCTCCATTGCCGCGAAGATGGGAGTCAATCCGATGGCGCTGCTTGCTGCGGTCACGTTTGGATCCTCGGCGGCATTCGCGATGCCGATCGGGTATCAGACCAGTCTGATGATTTACGGGCCTGGCGGCTATAGATTCAGGGACTTCGTGAGAATGGGGATTGCGCTCGACCTGATCCTGGCAGTGTTGGCCCTGTTGCTGATCCCGCGCTTCTGGCCGCTAGCCCCGTTGTGAAATCGTCGGCCGATTTCGCCACGTATGAACGGAGCGAACAGGGGGCCGGTCGTAGGCCCGTTTACGAGCAGTCCTAACTCTGATATAGAATCCTGCTCCGAGCCCTGCTGACTTTCGGTGGGATGCTTGGAACGTATGCGATGAAAACTGCGGCTAAGGACCTCCATACGACGACCGGGAATGACCAGCCCTTGACCGTCCACCTCGTATCTCACAACCACTGGGATCGGGAGTGGATATTCACTGCCCGTTACACCAATAGGTGGCTCATAGGGTTCTTCGACAATCTGCTTAGAACCCTCGCGGACCAGCCCGACTATCGGTTTGTTTTGGACGGCCAAACGCTGATTGTCGAGGACTACCTTGCTCAGTTGTCGGCCGAAGAAGCCGCCAGGCAAGAGAAGGAACTTCGCAAACATGTCGGTGAGGGTCGCCTGCTCGTGGGCCCGGCCTACCTCCAGCCTGACTGGACGCTTGTAACAGGCGAGGCTCTCGTGCGCAATCTCATGATAGGCCATAGAATCGCCGGCGAACTGGGTGGCGTGATGAAAGCCGGGTGGATGCTCGACAACTTCGGGCAGATAGCTCAGGCGCCGCAGATTCTCAGGGGGTTTGGGATCGACGGCGTCTTTGTGTGGCGCGGCGTCGCGATGGAGGATGATGAACTGAAGTCGGAATTCCTCTGGGAATCGCCCGACGGGTCGAGCGTCCTTGCCATCTACTTGATTAACAGCTATCGCAACGCGATGGTGCTTTCGCTCACGAGAGAAATAGCCGTCGAGCGCATACTCACGGAGGTCAGGGCGCTTCGCCCTTTCGCCACCACGCCGAACGTTCTGTTGATGAACGGGTACGAACAGGTCCCATGGCCTGACGACGTGTTGCCGATAATCGAAGAGTTCAACAGCTCAGTCGATGAGAACATCACCTGCCGGCAGAGCACGCCTTCCGAATACATCGACGCCATACGCCGGGCCAATCCGCAATTGCCGACTCTGCGCGGCTATCTATACAGCGGAAAATATATGCCTGTGCTGAAAGGCGTCTTTTCGAGCCGCAACCATCTCAAGCTGCTAAACAACGAATGCCAGAGAGAGCTCGAGCGATGGGCCGAGCCGTTCGCCACCGTAGCATGGCTTCTGGGCGTGGACTACCCGAAAGCCCGGCTCGAAAAGGCCTGGAAGACGCTCCTGCTCAATCACGCGCACGACGATATGTGCGGTTGCAGCGTGGACCCGATCGCTCGCGACATGGAAGCGCGGTTTGAGGAGGTGTTCCGTATTGCAACAGACGTAGCCGACGAGAGTCTCCGAACGATCGCCAGTTCCGTCGACGCTTCCCGTTTCGATTCTCTCCTTTCCATCATCGTTTTCAACCCGTCGCCTCGCGAGCGCTCCGACGTTATTGGCTTCTCCCTGGAAGTGCCTCACGGTGCGGAATCCTTCTCCTTCAAGGACAGTGGAGGAAAGACAGCGCCGATCCAGGTAAGGAAAAAGGACGGAAACCGGATAGACCTGTACCTTTTGGCCGAATCGGTCCCGGAACTTGGCTACAAGACCTATTACCTCGTCCCGCTTGATGAACCGCGGGAAAGCTGTCCGGCGGTCACAGCGTCGGCTGAGGAGAGAACGCTCGAGAATGAATTCCTGAAGGTCCGCATCAACGACGACGGCAGCATGATGGTGACCCACAAGCAGAGCGGGCGAGCCTACGACAACCTCGGCTGCTTTGAAGACGGCGGAGACGCAGGCGACACGTATGATTATTCGTATCCCGAACGGGATACGATCTTCACTAGCAAGGGGCGGCAAGCTCAGATCACGATGGTCGAGCCGGGCCCGCTTATGGCAAAGTTCCGCGTCGAGATAACGCTCGACCTTCCCGAGCAACTAGCCCCGGACCGAAAGGCCCGCAGCTCGGACACGCGCACCCTGCACATCATCTCCTATGTCGAGTTGACGCCTGGCGCGAGGCGCGTGGAAATAAAGACCATTCTTAAGAACGTCGCCAAGGACCACCGCTTGAGGGTGCTATTTCCGACCGGCCTGGGCGCGGCTCATTGCTTTGCAGAAGAGCCCTTCGACGTGGCGCGGCTTCCCATAGCTGAAGAGCCGTCTCCTGAGCGACTGTCCGAACGATTCCGGGAGCTGATGCTCGCGGGGAGGTACACCAGGCCCGTCAACACGCATCCGTTCCAAAATTTCGTCGACTACAACGACGGCGAGAGAGGGATGGCGATTATCAGCCGCCGAGTGACCGAGTTCGAGATCCTACCCGACAACGGGACTATAGCTTTGACCCTGCTTAGGTCGGTCGGGTGGCTGGCTCGTTCCGACCTTTTGACGCGCGTGGGTGATGTCGGCCCGCACATATTCACGCCTGAGGCGCAATGTCTGGGTGAGCATGTGTTTCACTACGCCGTCTTTCCTCACAGCGGAGACTGGCCCGAGGAGAAAGCCCACGTTCAGGCGTTCTCTCACAATCTGAAGTTGAGAGCGGTCTTGAAGACCGATCCCGGCAGCCTCCCTGATCAAATGTCGTTCTTCTCGCTTGCGAGCGAGGACCCCGCCGGTGCTTTCAGGCTCAGCGCGCTCAAGCGGGCTGAAGATGGCGATGGGGTGATTGTGAGAGTTTTCAACACGACCGAGCGGTCAGTTCGCGGCAGGCTGGAATCGTACTGGCCCGCCGATCTCGCCCTCAGGACCAACCTCAACGAGGAAGAAAGGGACGAGGCGAACATCGTTGATGGGGCCGTCGAGTTTGAAGCGCGTCAGAAGGAGATCCTGACTCTCAAGCTGAAGGTCTCGCCGCGACTACAACTCGACGCCCAGCATTCAGATGTCAACCGCGTGCTCCCTCCGCTTCCCCCGGGGGAAAAGAAGGCGGAAGGCGAGCTTCCCCCTGTAGTCACCAGAGAAGAAGTTCAGGCCGAAAGAGACCGGGCGGCGAGGCTCGAAGCCGAATTGATCAAAGCCAAAGCGGCGGTCTTCACGGTAGAGGATGACATTGAGAGGACCGCCTCGAAGAACATTCTCAAGATGGTCGAGTTGCAGAAAGCGAAGACTGAAGTCGCTTCGTTGACCCGCCAGTTGAACGAGAGCCGCATCTCAGCGCTGCTCAACCGGCAGCTCTACATCACGAAGAAGATGGAGGATGAGCTCGAGGAGATCGGCGAAGCGGTGAGCTGGTCCAGAACGAGGAAACGCGCCGGAGAGTACCTCGTTCATTACTACGAAGGCCTGCTAAGAAAAAAGCCGAAAGCAGATTGAGTGGGGCAGCCGCCGTCAGATGCGCAGGTACGCGAGACGATTCACGCCGAAACTCATTGTGAAACTGTTGCGACTGCGTCCCGTGCAAGCTACTCATCGGTCCGGCGGGGATTTCCTGATACACTTGGAACGGTTGTTTGACCCGGTGTCTACTCATGCCGTTTGCAAAATCGTTTTAAGGAAGCCGCGTATGAGAATCGAATTGCCTCGCGAAGCACAACGTTTCGGGGCCAATCTATTCTACGGAGTTCAGAAAGTCTACGAATTGGACGCGGGGCTTTCTACCGACTCGCTGCCCTACGAGTCACATTTCGTCATCCGACAGGTCCCGTATGAAACCATCAACGGGATAGAAAAGCAGATGGCCATAATCGTGCCGATGAAGAATGAACGGCTGAGACTGCTGGAGGGGATACTGTTCGCGATCCCTCACCCCTGCCTCACCATCGTGGTGTCGAACAGCCCTCGCGAGCCGGTCGACCGCTATAACATGGAGAGGAACGCCATTGAGAACTTCTGCACGTTCACAAAAAAGCCAGTCGTTGTCGTGCATCAGAAAGACCCGGCGATTGCCGCCGCTTTCGCAGCGACGGGCTATTCGGAAATCCTGGATGACGTTGGCCTGATCAAGGATGGGAAGGCGGAGGGGATGATACTTGGGATGATGTTGGCGCGGCTCGCCGGGAAGAAATACATCGGCTTCGTGGACGCGGACAATTACATCCCCGGCGCGGTCTTCGAGTATGTCCGGGCGTATGCCACCGGCTTCGCTCTCAGCCAGTCTCCTTACTCGATGGTGCGAATGCTGTGGCACAGCAAACCCAAGGTAGTTGAAGCCAACCTCTACTTCGTCAAATATGGGCGGGCGTCCGTAATAACGAATGACTATCTCAACCGACTCATAAGCTATCACACGGGTTTTGAGACCGAGGTAATCAAGACGGGCAACGCGGGTGAGCACGCTCTTACAACTAACCTTGCGCTTCTGCTCGATTATGCGTCCGGCTACGCGATAGAGCCCTATCATTTCATCAACCTTATCGAGAGATTCGGCGGGGTCGAAGAAAGCCCCCATCCAGAGGTGATGAAGCAAGGTATCGATGTCTATCAGATAGAATCGCGCAATCCGCATCTGCACGCTTCAAAGGGAGAGAGCCACGTTCAGAGTATGATCTCCTCATCCCTGCAGGCCATCTACCACTCGACTGCGGCTTCTGAAACCCTGAAGCATGAGATCCTGGTTGAAATGCGTCGCCGCCGGCTCATCGGGCGTCATGAAGAGCCTGCTCAGATATCTCGGTACCGCGCGCTGGCCGGCATCAACCCTGACATGTTTGCTGAAGCGATAGAGCGTCAGCCCTTCGCGGCGATCCTCGGAAACGCCGTGGTGTGACAAGTGTCCGGCCATGGGCGAACCCCAACTCGTCATATTCACCGATCTCGACGGTACCCTCCTGGACCTCAAGACATACTCATATCTGCCGGCGATCGAGGCGCTGGGGCGAATTATCAGGCGAGGCGTGCCGCTCGTGTTCTGTTCCTCTAAGACCCGCGTCGAGCAGCAGTACTATCAGGAGCGGATTGGCATTCGAGAACCTATGATAGTCGAGAACGGAAGCGCCATTGTCATCCCCGAAAACTACTTCGCCCATCCGTACGCGCCCCGGCAAACGGCGGACGGCCACGACGTGATCGAACTGGGCGAATCAGCCGAGAGAATAAAAGGCGCGCTGGATGCCGTTCGACGGGAGACGCGCGCGCGATTCAAGGCTCTAGGGGAAATCCCGCTCGAAGAACTTTGCCGCCTGGCGGACCTCGACCCTCCAGCAGCGCACCGTGCCCAAAGCCGCGAGTACAGCGAGACCATCGTCTGCGAGATGTCGGCCGAGGAGATTGGGTCCTTTCTCGAGGCGCTACAAGCTAGAGGATTGTCGTGCATCGGGGGCAGTCGGTTCCACACTGTCGTATCCTCGAATGTCGACAAGGGAAGGGCGGTCAAGCTGGTCACCAGCCTGTTTCGAACCGAATTCGGCGATGTGCTGACTGCCGGCATCGGAGACAGCGCGAACGATGAGCCAATGCTCGCGACCGTTGATTTGCCCTACCTTCTTCAAAGCCCCGACGGACACTGGAAAGACATCAGTCTGGTCGATGTGGCGCGTGTCGAAGGCGACGGCCCCGCGGCGTGGAATGGGGTGGTGTGTCGACTGCTTGAGTAATCTTCCGGGAAGCGGGACGTGTGACGGCTCCGAGAGCCCGGAGCCCCGACCTCCCTCAACTATAGTAAATGTGCGTTGGGGATGTCTCAGCCAAATGAACCGCAGGACAATATGAACTCAGTTAAGTTCGCCCTTTTCTGCTCGGCCCCCAGGTCCACGCTCTCGAGTTACGATCCCCCTTTGCCGTCCAAACCGCTTACAATCAGGAGGAGTATGACCACGGATGAAAAAACTAGCGTATCCAGACCGCATACGGCCCGCATTCGCGATTGGTTTGCGGACCACCTCGGGGCAGGCCCGGAAAGAAAGCAGACCATTTACGCCGACCTATCCAGCGCGGCCACCGTTCTAGACGCGACCTACTGGCTGCAGATACTCTTTGCATCCGGTATCGCCACCCTCGGGCTGGTGTTGAACAGCCCGGCCGTTATCATAGGCGCAATGCTCATCTCCCCGTTGATGGGACCGATATTGGCGGGAGGGCTGGCGCTGGCAACTGGCGATGTGATTCTAGGACTCCGAGCGTTGGTCAATCTTGTGTTGAGTTGCGCAGTTGCGGTCGGCTTTGCGGTGTTGCTCGTGGGCCTGCTTCCCTTCAAAGAGATTACCAATGAAATCGCGTCGAGAACTCAGCCGAACACCCTGGACTTGATGGTCGCGCTCTTCTCCGGCGCAATAGGTTCCGTAGCGACCTGTAAAGAGCTTAAGGGGGTCGTGACTTCGATCCCCGGTGTCGCGATCGCCGTTGCGCTGATGCCGCCTCTCGGCGTGGTTGGCTACGGTATTGGGGTCGCCTTCACCTTGAACGCAACGGAAGGAATGCGAGTGGCGTGGGGTGGTGGCCTGCTGTTCCTCACGAACCTAGTTGCGATCACTTTCACAGCCATGGTCGTGTTCCTGCTATTGCATATCGATACCGATGCAGTTAAGGCACACATTGAAGCGTGGCGCAACGACGACAGAGAGAGCGTCTGGTTTCGGAACGCTTTGGGCCGGTGGCAGGTTTCGGAGCGGTTCAAGAAGATCGGCAGTCTCCCCGGCCGTTTCCTCCTGATCTTGATCCCGGTCTTGTTAGTCCTAATCCCCCTCGCCCAATCGTTCGAAAGACTCAAACGCGAGATCGCCAAGGAGAGACAGGAAAACATCGTTCGCCGTGCGGCGACCGAACTCTGGCAGCGTCATCTCGGGAGCACAGCAGACGGGGGACCCCGCTCGTTCATAGATAGCCTATCGGTCGGGCACCAAGACGACAAGCTGCATCTTCAGATTCGAGTATTCACCAACAAGCCTGTTACCAACGCCGAAAAAAACGACTACGCTCGTTTGCTCGCCGACCGTCTGAACAGGATCCCTGATGCGGTTGAAATACAACTGATCGAGATTCCCACCACATCCGGCGAGCTTGCGTCAGAGGCGAGGAGGGAAAGGCGAGCTCCGGCCCCGCCAACCGTTGCACAACTGGAGGCGAACCTCAGGCAAGGAATTGAATCAACCCTCCGGGGCCTGCGATTGCCTGCTGACTTCCGGCTTATTGACTTGAGCGTAACAACCAGCGGGGCTGAGCCGATGCACCTGCTCGTAAGCTATCTGGGCGACCGCGATATAGAAGCTGACGCGCGGAGCCTGATCGTCGAAGACATAAGAACTCGCTTGAGTTATCCAACCGCCAGAGTAGACTTCGCAAGAACCGATTCATCGTTCGGGCCGTTGCTGTTCGGGCGAAACCAATTGACGGTGCAACCGGCGCACGCCGTTCTTCTGGATCGCGTCGGCGAGGCGCTTCGACGGGAGCCAACGCTGCTCCTGGAGATTATTGTCAGCCCCGAAGACCGAGAGGAGATCGCAAAGGCGCGAGCCCAAGCCGTCGCTCAGTACCTGACGTCGAAGTGGCACATCGAAGACAGCAGGATCACCGTCACTGTCGCAACCGGCCCGAATCGCGATGTGATCCTTGAGGTTACGGTGGGCGACACCCCGCCTTGATCGCAGGTCCCGCGCTCGAAGAAGCGGCATGACGGACTTAGTGTGAGAGTGGAGCTTCGGATTGGCCAGGATCACTGAGACGCCGTTCGGCGCGCCTCGTCGCTCGTTAGCGATTTCAGAAACTCCACAAGGTCCGCCTGCTCCTCATCAGTCAGAGGAACCGGCTGAAGCTCCCAATCGTGAGCCGGATTGTCGATGCCGCCCTTTACGTAGAACTTCACAACATCGAGCAGCGTCGCCGCGCTCCCGTCGTGGAAATAGGGCGCGGTCAACTCGACGTTCCGAAGCGACGGCGTTCTATACGCTCCGATGTCGAGCGAATTCCCCGTGATGAGGAAGCGGCCCAGTTCGGCGCCGCCCTGCTCGTTGCCAAGCCGCTCGATCTCGGAAGCCGCGTCGCCGCGAGCCAACTCGATCGCCCGCCGCAGCAACCCATCAAAACCCGGAAACGCCGCGGCTACTCCCGTGTTCCTGTAGTTCTGATCGGTCAGGAACGGAAAAGACGGATTGATTGAGTGACAGACCGTGCAGCGGCCCCTGCCGCGAAACACGCCGAGTCCTCGCAGCGCCGCGTCGCCCATCGCCGCGCGGTCGCCGGCGATGTAGCGATCAAAGGGAGAGTTGCCCGACACCAGCGTCCGTTCGAACGCGGCGAGCGCCTTGGCGAGCGAGCCGATCGTCACCGGACCGTCGAAGACCTCTTTGAACCCGCGCGCGTATTCGGGAATCTCGCGCAACCGGGCGATTACCTGTTCGTGCGAGGCGTTGCCCATCTCGATTGGATTCGTCAGCGGCATTATCGCCTGAGCTTCAAGGCTGTCGGCGCGGCCGTCCCAGAACTGACTCGAGTTGAACATCGCGTTGAGCAGCGTCGGCGAATTGCGAGGGCCGCGCTTGCCCGCGATGCCTTCGGCGACCTTCTTCCCGTCGGTGAACGCGAAGGTGGGATCGTGACAGCTTGCGCAGCTCACGCTCCCGTCGGCCGACAGTCGCTTGTCGAAGAACAGCTCACGGCCAAGCTGGACCTTGGCTTGAGTCAACGGATTGTCCTTCGGGATGTAGTAAGCCCAAACGTCGGCGGGAATGCCGAGAGGCGGAGTGAATGCAAAGGGCTCAGCGTTCACGGCTGAAGCATCGGCGCGGCCGGCCATGGAGCCTCCGAACCAAAGACTCGCCGAGAACAGAAGCACGAGTGAGAGTTTGATTTTCGTAGCAGCAGCCATTTCACTGCTCCGCGACGCCCTTGACCACGATCGCGATCGGCAGCTCTCCGCCGCCTTGCGTCTTGAGCTTGGCGAACAGGACCAGATGACCGGCCTCGTTCTCCATCACCGACGGAAAAGACTTCTCGCCCTCGACCAGCACGAGACTCCACGGCAGAGGGTGGTTCGTGCCGCTCGACTTCGCGCTCAACTTAGTGAGTTCCTCGAACTTGAACTGGGTGTCGACCGCCTGATCGAGCGCAACCGACGTCAGCAGGAGAAAATCGCGAAATGACGAGATGCCCATGTGATTCCCGTCAGTCGGGTGCAACTCGTAGCGCAAGGTGTAAGCGCCCGGCTTGATCACCTGTCCGCGGTAGTCTTTCGTGGCCGCCGGGAACGAGACAACCCCGATCAGAGTCGAATCCGCCAGTTCGGTGTAGATGGCGCCCGACACATCAGTCTTGGCCCGAATCGGTGCGCCGTTCCGGAGCCAAACATCGCACAACACAACGCCGTCCGCGAGCGAAACACGATAACCCTTCGGCTCGAGTGCGTTGCGGACGGACTCCGACGCGCTCGGATCAGCAAACGCGCCGGTCGCTTCAACCTTCCCGCCGTCGGCAAACGCCGGAACAGACAGCGCTGCGATCAGGACCGCGAGCGCCAGACATTTCCTCAACATCACCACACAGTCCTCGCCATCGTAGTCCGTCATTTCGAAGACGGCCAACGTTGTGAGTTCAACCTTTGGGTTGCCGTTTTCGGACGAAGCAAGCTAAAGCTTGAACTCTGAACATCAGCGCAATAGCGGCGATACACAAAACGTGATGCGCGACGCGTCATGCGTGGGGCGAACGAGCGACGGATTATTCGTGACTGCAAAGTGCAGCTTCACCCGAGTGGCAGCCGCGCTCGCGAATCACGTGTCGCAAATCGTGCCTCACGGATCACGAGTTCACGCATCACGTTCCCCGGCTTCCGCCGTCGCGGTGAACGACCATCTCACCGTTGGAAGCTGCCGACAAAGGCGCTGCGCTTGCCGTTCAACGTCCACGTCACGCCGAGGTCCGGCCCGTTGTACTGATCGAGCTCGGCGACAGCAGCCATCGAATGGGTCATTTCCGCGAGCGGCGGATAGAAGGTCGTCTCGTTGCCGCAGAGATGGTCCCTATCCGTGATGTTGCGAGTCTCGATACCCGCAAGGTTACCCGCGCGCATGGTCACCTTGCCGTAATGGCCGCCATCGTGAGTGACCTCGATCTTGATCGGCGCAACTTCGACCCGCACAACGTTCCTGAGCAACTCGCCCGCCATCTTCTGGGCGAAGCTCACGAGCGCCTGCTGTTGATCGCAGTCCGCCTTCTGATCGACGATCATCACCGCCTTCGCGGGATACGGGTTCGTATAGGGATCGCCGAGCGTCGCGCCTGCCTTGACGACGCCGACGACGCTGAGACCATCGAGCGCGACGCCATTCCACGTTCCCCTGGTCACCCGCCACGCAAGGATCGCCTGGTCGCCGGTGAGGTTGACCTCTCCGTTAGCGACACACGGGCCGGTCCACACGTCGGCGCTGCGCGTCTCGACATAATCTCCGACAATCGTCTGAGCCTGAGCGACTGCTGAAATGATCAGCACACTCAGACATGATGCTGCGATGAGAAAAAACTTCCGCATTGTCTACTCCTCCTACAGTCTGGAAGCCAGATGGGCCGTACGGGGCCACGTCGTTGAATCTATCGCCCTCGTCAGCCTTCGTCAAGAAACTGCAATTCGTCCCGAGACAATTACACTCGTCCCGTGCCCCAACACGCCCGTTCAGTTGACGAGCACGTGCCGGGCTCAGCTAACTGTCCGTCCGGACCGATGCAATTCTGAGTGTACATGCACCAGAACAGACCGTCGTTGGATCGCGGGACGGTCGGGTCGTGCTCGACCTCGTAGAACATTCCTTTCCACCGCAGGCACTGGCACAAGTCGGGACGATTCACGTCGAAACGTTCGGCCTCGGTAATCATCGCGCACCTCCCCGGGCGGTTGCGAGGATCGCCCGTTTCACCGCTACCTTCGCAAGCCTGATCTTGTGTCCGTTTCGTCCGAGACTTTTCGCCATCGACACGGCCGCCGCACCCGCCGCCTCCACAGCGGCCTCGGTGACGGCATTGCCGATCAGCGCCTGCTCAGCTTCCTCGGATCGCCACGGTATCGGCGCCACATGTCCGAGCACGATGCGAGCCGAGTTGACCTTGCCCGCCGCTAGGCTGATGACAACCGACGCGGTTGCAAGCGGCCAGTCGAGCGCCATCTTCTGTCGCACCTCGTAGGTCGCACTCCTTGCAAGGCCGAGCGGCGGCACGACGATCTCGGTTACGATTTCGTTCGGCTTCAAATCGTACTCGCGCTCGCCTTCGCTGCCGGGAGCGAGGAAGAACTTCTCGAGGGCAACTTCGCGCGCGCCCTTCGGCCCGAAGACCTTCGCCGTCGCTCGCATCGCGATCAGCGCAGGCGCGAGACTCGACGGGTTCACGAAGTACGCCGGCCCCCCGTTTCCGAGAATCGCGTGGTAGCGGTTCTCCCCGGTTGGCACGAGCGCGTCGCCGTTCTCGTCTCTCGCCAGCAGTCCGAACCCCGCGCGAAAATACCAGCATCGCGGACGCTGACAGAGGTCGCCGCCGACAGTGCCCAAGCTTCGAATTTGCGGACTGGTGATGCCTTCTGCCGCCTGCGCGATTGCCGGATAACTGCGGCGAACTTGCGAATTGTCCAGCAACTCTTGAATGGTCACCAGCGCGCCTATTCGCAAGCCGAGCGTCGGGCTGGTCCTGATGCCCCTGAGCTCGGCGATGTCTTTCAGGCTCACGAGCCGCTTGGGCGCCACGACATCGTCTTTCATGAGCGCGAGCAAGTCCGTTCCTCCCGCGAGGACTTCCGCGTCGCCCCACGAATCGCCCAGCAGCCGTACCGCTTGCTCCTTCGTCCCAGGGTTGGCGTATTCAAATGCTCGCATTGTTGCCTCCCTTCTTTTCGAGCGCGTCGAGGACGCGATCCGGAGTGAGCGGGATCATCGGGACTCGCACGCCGATGGCGTTCGCTACGGCGTTCGAGATCACGGCTCCGGGCGACACGACCGGCGGCTCGCCGAGTCCGATCACGCCGCGCTCATCGTATCCCTTCCCCGTCATCATATGGACGACCAACTCGCCGATGTCCCCGATGCCCGCAAGCTTGTAGAACTCCATGTTCGGGTTCAACGTGCGGCCGGTCTTCGCGTCGATGATCTTCTCCTCGTACAGCGCGTAGCAGACTCCCATGATCAGCGCGCCGTAGACCTGGCTTTCCGCGGTCTTCAGATCGATGATCAAGCCGCAGTCCTGAACGGCGACGATCTTGTTGATTCTGACGACGCCGGTCTCGACGTCGACCGAAACGTCCGCCATCTGGACGCCGCCTACACCCTGGCTCGTGAGCGTGCCCGGCCCGGGATTCTTGCCGCGCACGGTGAGGGGCGTCGTTCCCAGCTTCGAACACGCCTGCGCCCAGGTCATGCTGCGTGAAGGATCGCTCTTAACTCGAACTGCGCCGCCAACGGCTTCCAGATCCGCCGGCTGTGCGTTCAGAGCGGGCGCGACCTTAGCGAAGAGTTGATCGAGTGCGTCGAGCGCCGCGCGCCGAGTCGAGGCGCTAACGCCGCCGATCGTCGTGCTGCCGCCCGATCCGCCCGATGCCGGATAGCGGTTGTCCCCGATCAGATGAGTGACGCCGCTCAGCGGCAAGCCGAGCGTATCAGCCGCGACGATCGTGATCGTCGTGCGGGTGCCGGTGCCGAGGTCCTGCGTTCCCATCTTCAACTCGACGGAACCGTCGGGCTGAATCGTCAGATCGCAGTCGCTCGCGTGACCGCCGCCGCCCCACGTGTGAATCGACACGCCGAGTCCGCGCTTCATCGCGCCCGCGGTCTTGTCGCCGCGCGGGTGCCAGTTCTTCTTCCACCCTATCAACTCGCCGGCGATTTTCAGCTCCTCGCTGTAAACATCGGCGCGGGCGCCGGTCAGCGCGATGTTCTTCATGAAGAGGTCGACCGGGTCCATGTTGAGCTTCGCCGCGAGGTCTTCGAGCGCACTCATCGTCAGCAAGCAGGCTTGCGGATGGTTCGGCGCGCGCCACGCTCGCGAGGCGCCCACGTTGTTGGATATTGCAGTGTGCTGCTTGCGCTGGTTCGGGATGTTGAAGATGTAAGGCACCGGAGGCGAGCCGCCTCCCCCTACACCGCCTGAACCCCATGTTTCTGATTGCCACGCGACCAACTGGCCGTCCTTCTTTGCTCCGACTTTTATCCGCCCATACGACGAGGGCCGGGTTCCGGCGACCATCAACTCGGCATCGCGCTCGAGCATGATTTTAACCGGCTTGCCTCCCGCGGCCTTCGAGAGACGCCCCCCCGCAACGTCCCACGCGTCAGGGCCGAACTTGCTGCCGAAGCCGCCGCCGATGTGGTCCTGATGGACGTGAATACTGGTCGCCGTTGTCTCGAGCGGTCCGGCCAGATTAGGCGCGATGTTGGTGATCGCCTGAGTTGAGATGTGAACGAGCAGGTTCTTTTCACCTTCCCACTCCATCACCGAACCGTGAGACTCGAGACAGCAATGGGTGATGACCGGCATGCCGTAAACGCCTTCGCTCACGACTTCGGCTTCTTTGAACGCCTTGTCGGGGTCGCCCGTCGTTGTAGCGGCGGTCGGTCTGGCGTTGGTGCCGGCAGCCTGCACGTCATTATCGACGACAAGATGCGGCAGCTTCTCATACTTGACCTTAATTGCGCGCATCGCGTCCAGGGCGGTCGGTTCATCGACGGCTGCCACGGCGGCGACTTCCGCTCCTTGCCAGCGCAGCTCGGTTCCCGCAGCGGCGATCACTCGGACCGCTTTCACGCCGGGCATGCGTTCAGCGTCGCCGGTGTCGATGCTCACGACCTTCGCGTGCGCGTGCGGACAACGAAGCACCTTCCCGAACAGCATTCCGGGGCGATTGAGGTCGAAGGTGTACTTCGCTTTTCCTGACACCTTCTGCGGGCCGTCGAGCCGGGATATTCGTTTACCGATCAGAGTTCGCTTGTCAGCATCGGGCCATTTGTACTCAGCCATTGCGCCGCCCTCCTCGCTGTGCCTTTGCCGCTTGCAGGACCGCTTGTCGCACGCCAACGTAGGTGCCGCACCGGCAGAGGTTGCCGCCCAAGCCCTTCTCGACCTGTTCGAGCGTCGGGTTGGGGTGTTTATCCAGGAACGCCTTGCACGCGACGACGAAGCCAGGCGTGCAGAAGCCGCACTGCTGGGCGTCGTTGTCGACGAACGCTTGTTGAACGGGATGGAGCTTGCCGGGCTCGCCGAGCCCTTCGACCGTGGTTATAGCCTTGCCCTGCGCTTCGATGGCGAGCACCGAGCACGCGTAGACGGGCTTGCCGTCCATTATGACCGTGCAGGCGCCGCAGGTGCCGCGGTCGCACACGCGCTTGGCTCCGGTTATGTCGAGGTCGTTGCGAAGCGCGTCGAGCAGGGTCACACGAGGCTCGACCGAAGCCGACATCTTCCGGCCGTTGATCGCCAGGGTGATCGGCGTCTTGCCCGGGCCGAAGAGTTTGACCTCCTGGCCCGCGACCTTGATGACGCGATGTCCCATCACGAGCGGCACCGAGAGCCCGATGCCTGACACCTTGAGGAACTTACGCCGCGACAGGCCCGAGTCCTTCTCCTTCACTTTCTCTTCATCACTCATCCTTCGCCTCCTATGGCTCTCGTACTGCCGTGGCTGCCGAGCTTAGCAAGGTTCGATCTCGGTCACGTTTGAGGTGACGGATGGTCCTTGGCGGATTCGGCGTCGCGGAGTCCGAGGTCGGAAATCTGAGCGGGTACCTCTTTGAGTTCATACTCCCGGCGGCAACAGGCACACGGGCCGGGAGCGTAGGCCGTGATATTGCAAACGTCGCAGAAGTAGAACACGTCGTAGAGCTTGCCGTCGCGGACGGCTCTGATCTTGATTATCTCCAATTCGTTCGACGCATTTGCGCGGGCGGTGACTTGAAGCTCACGCTCGCGGATTCGGGGGTCGGAGAACATCGCCGTCATCGCATCGGCCGGCGAACACGAGTAGACCACGCCCGATGACATACTCAACTCGTAGCGGGTGCCCGCAGTTGAGCAATCGTTGACCGCCAGCAACGCGCCGGTTTGTTGTGCGCGGGTTTCTTGCGTGGTTTCCCCCGTCACGCACGAAACTCTTCCCCTGAGGATGACCAGCGGGAGTCGGTCGTCGTTGCCGGTCTGGAGCGCCAAGGAGCGAGACTGGAGCGGGATCAGGGCAAGGATGGTCAGGAGCACAGGGGACCAGCGCGACTTCATTTGGTCCTTCCGCAGAATCGGTTGCATCCAGGTCGTCATCTACGTGGTGCTAGCGCGTCAGTTGGGTGATCGAGTTCCACTGGTCACGAGTTGTTGTCAGCGAGTTGCGTATGTTGATACTCCGGAATACAACGGCAGGAAAGTTATCATATCGAGCGAGCAGGCGCAACGACGGAACGGCTTACGAGGGCGACATCGTTTGTTTTGCGTTCTAATTCGCATATGAGTCGCAGCGAAGGTGCTATACAATGTCTGCATTATGAGCAAGAGAATAGAAGCCATCTATGAGAACGGCGTGCTGCGCCCGCTGGAACCGCTACTGCTGCGCGACCATCAGCGTGTGAGCATTGTTCTGCCCGATGACGTGACGTCGCCGGACGATGAGGACTGGCTGGACACCGAATGCATGCGATTGTGCGACACCGAGTGCGATGAAACAGTAGAGCTGGACGCAGTAAGAGAGGTGCTGTCGAAAATACCGGGCTCTATGACATCCGACTTTATCGCGGAGCGGCACGAGTAGGAGATGCCAGACTATTTCTTTGACACCAGCGCTCTTGGCAAGAACTATCATTATGAGGTCGGGACGCCGAGGGTTGAGCAGTTGCTAAAGGAGCCTGGCGCCCGTCACTTCATTTCACGCCTGCGCGTCAGCGAAATCCAGTCAGTATTCGCGGGAAAAGTTCGTGCTGGAGTTATCAGCGAATCGGACTACCGCACGTTGCGCCACCGCTTCCTAACTGATGCGTGACTTTCGTCTCAACGATCGCGTCAGCCTAGAGCCGATCAAACCAATATCGTGGTTGTCGGTGAAGGTGAGAAACCGCTACGACGATGATCAGGTCTTCGTCGATTCCGTAGATCAAGCCGTATGGGAAGCGGGCGAACAAACATCTTCGGATTCCAGGCTCGATCTCAGTTGAAGCCAACGGAAAGGACTTAATGCGGCGAATAACCCTGTCGAGTTCGTCGAGGAAATCGCGACCCAAGTCTTCCTCGCGCTCGTTGTACCACGCTACAGCGTCATCAACCTCTCGCTGCGCTGCCTCGAGGAATCGAATTCTCATTGGTCGCGGTACTTGGACATGACTTCTTCGTAGGAAACGGTCCGGAGGCGACCCGCCTTGTAGGCATCCCAGCGCTTTCGCGCCTCCTCAGCCCAGATGCGATCAATCTCCGGATCGGGTCTGTCCAGATCAGCCAGAATCGCATCGACGAGCCGCAGCTTTTCGATGTCGGGGAGTGACCTGATCTCTTGCTCGAGTTGATCCGCCGTTGATGACATACGAGGAAAATAATCTTTTGGAGGCCTCACGTCAAACCCGGCGGTGCTTCCTCGATGAGCTTCGCGCTTCAATCGGCGATTCGTAGTTCGAAACGTCGCGATCCCTATCCGTTCGTTTGCTCACTCGCATGCCCTTGCGCAGAGGCTATGAAGATGAAGCACGTCACATGAATTGCGTACCTAGATCGCGCCATCGACGGCGACAAACGCGAAATGGACTCTTCGATCCGCCTATTCCCATCCGTTCCCACCGCGAACCCCCCAATCAAATCCCATTGTGCCCATATGGTGAGTCAGCGGTTGCAGATCAAATGTCAACGAAGTCAAGCCAGGCCTCTCCTTGCGGTACCGCGTCAGTACGACGTTTGGGACAACGTGATCATGCATTCGAACCGGTTTTGGAGTTTCACGCCGCTTCCTACGACTGCTACCTATGCGAATGATCGCAATCCAGCTTGGCAGTACGACGCGGCGGGGAACGTGGTTCATGCCGTCGAAAATTTCACCAACATCTCCGACTCGACCTACGATGCGGCGGGAGAGATGATCAACAGCTCCCAAACGTCCGATGGCCGGACGGCGACGATCAGTCAAACCTACGATGGGGACGGCCAGCCGGCGAAGCGAATCGAGCAGCGGCCGAGTCACACGAGCACGATCTACTACGTGAGGTCGAGCTTGCTTGGCGGGCAGGTGGTGACGGAGTTGAACGCGCAGGGGCAGAAGACTCGAGGGTACGTGTACGCGAGCG